>MEOA01000021.1 GCA_001768515.1 Bacteroidetes bacterium GWE2_42_24
TAATGAGTTTAAATTACAACCTTCAGGGATGCAGAATGTGCTGAAAGAATCAGGATCATTCATATTTTGGTCTTCGGATTGTTTCACACAATTACAGGTAGAACCTTTTAAGATTTGGTATCTTTGCTGAAGAAAGCACAATCTGTCACCCACGCGCGCTTAATTTTAAATTCATATCACGATGAACTTCAAATCATTTCTATTTATTTCCATGATCGGAGGCCTGTGCATACATTGCAAAAGTCCCGCAGAGCCTGCCCGCAATAATCCGACTGTGGCAATGTCTCAACCGCTGATCATTTATAAGACTACTGAAAATTTTAACCAGAACACGCCTATCTCACTGAGTCAGGATGGCACGGTTGTTCAAGGTTACCCCTCCCCTTCAGACCTTAAAAATAGCGATGGATTACGTCTTCCGATAGAACTCAAAAATGGATACCTCCTCGATAAGAGAGGAATTGGCCCTGACGTTGCATTTATCAGACTAACGTATTCAGAATACAGCCAGTTAAAGCAGGCACCAGAGCCGGATCAATTACTGAAGATGATCATTGAAAAACAACCTATTAAAGAAATGTGGCGTTGTAATCGGAAAGCTAACGATGAATTAAATATTAAATATGCCAACGAATTGATCGAAACCAGGCAACTTGATAAAATGTGCGAGCGATTGAAATAAATCTTCTTAACAAATGTTAAACGACTACAATTCAAACTTGTAGAATTTTTCTCAGTAATTAGAAAAGCTGTAATTTTGCCGGCGAGAACTTTTCGTCGGCATTATTGTTTTTGATCGGGCTTACTGACCGACAAAACCAAGTCTGTCGCTTTGAGTTTTTTTATGAGTGTTAATTAATTATAAAGTAAGTGACTACTACCGCTACCCAACTTGATGGCAAAGGACTCTACTACAGTTTTCTGGCCGGTGCGCAACGAATATTCGACAACCAACATCTCCTGAATAAAATCAATGTTTTCCCTGTGGCTGATGCCGATACAGGGACTAACTTTGCATCTACCATGCGTAGCATTGTGGACACGATTATCCCTACTGACAATCTTAAAGCGACGGCAGTGGCGCTCGCCGATGCGGCCCTGATCGGTGCCAGAGGAAATTCCGGAATCATCTTCGCTCAATTTCTCTACGGCTTTAGCAACGAAATTGAGACAGACGGGAACATGGGGGTTCATGGCTTTGCCTTAGCTGTAAAAAACGGTGTGAAGTATGCTTACGATGCAATTTCCAATCCTGTGGAAGGGACCATGATTACCGTCATTAGAGAATGGTCGGAAAGTATATATTCGATGAAGGATAAAATTAACGACTTCAACAAAATGATGGAAAATTCAATGCAGGTCGCAATAAAATCACTCGAGCAGACACCTAAAAAGCTGGAAGTTTTAGCCAAAGCTAACGTGGTAGATGCCGGAGGAAAAGCCTTCGTTTTATTTCTGGAAGGGATCATCGAATTTTTTAAAACCGGTGAGCTCAAAAACCTTTTAACTGCTCGTAACATTATAAAAGTAAAAGATATAACGAGCATATCGCACGAAGATATCACCTTCAGGTACTGTACTGAGGCACTCCTCACAGGTTTGAATATTGACAAGAATACAATCAAACGCAAACTGAACCATATGGGAGATTCTCTTGTAGTAGCCGGGTCGGAACAAAAAGTCAGGGTTCATATTCACACCGACTTCCCAAGTACGGTTTTCGCTACGCTTAACAACCATGGCCTCATTGGTTTTCAAAAGGTTGATGACATGGTTTTCCAGCAAGAGATTAACACAAACCGAAAAACATCTGTCGCACTTTTAACCGATTCAACCGCAGACCTGCCGCAAGAGTTCATCGACCGCTATCAGATTCACGTTGTTCCTCTTTCGGTTCATTTCGGAGAACAATTTTTTCTGGACGGGATCACCTTATCAGGCAGCGATTTCTCGAAAATGTATTTTAAATCAACAGCCTACCCAACCACAGCTCAGCCTGCTTTTAAAGATTTCACCAACAAATACTCTTTTCTCACTGGTCACTATGACTCCATCATTTCGTTTCACATCACAAGTGGTATGAGCGGTACATGGAGTAATAGTTCCAAAGCAGCCAAATCAATCGGCCTCCAAATGAAAAAAAAGATTGATGTCATCGATAGCAAACGACTGTCAGGCGGTTTAGGGATGATGATGGTTCGCGCGGCTCAACTCATTGAATCGGGTACTTCGCATGAAGAAATTGTTGCCCTTGGTCAAGAGTGGATAAAAAAGACCCACATGTTTGTTACTGCCAAAACCATGAAATACATCGTTCGCAGCGGTCGGGTAAGCCCGATAAAAGGCTTCATCGGCAATCTTTTGAAGATTAAGCCAGTAATTGTGGTGAATAACCTCGGCGTAACTGAAGCCATGGGCAAACCTTTTACAGAAAAGGGAGCTGTGAATATTGTCATGAAAAAAATTCGCGACCTGGTAAAACAGGGAAAAGTGTGGAATTACGTCGTGACACACTTTCAAAATGAAGAAACCGCCATGTGGTATGTTGAGCAAATCAAAGAACTTACCGGTCTTGATCCGCTGTTTGTCAAAGAGGGCAGTCCGGTACTCTCTGTCAATGTCGGCCCGGGTATCGTAGCCGTGAGTATTATGATGGAATAAACACCATATTTGCATCTTTTATCCCGACCAGCAACTTTCTCTTACAAACTACGCCATCGAAGCACTGACATCTGGACTGACCGCAATAAGATATTAACTGTATTAACATTATTCGCAACATCTTGCACACTGATTATCAACAGATCACTGGAATTGATAAAAATCATTTTGGGTTAAAACCGCAAAAAATTTATCAATCTGTTTTTTTTATACTTTTACGCCTTCTCAACCAAACTTAGTATATGGTTAACGAACGTTATTCTGAACTAGTGCGGCAAAGCTTTCTTGAAAATGCAGAAAGAACCGCTTTTTCAAACTACGAGGGGGGATCACTTACCTACGGGCAGGTTGCACGTCTTATCAACCAACTGCACGACTTATTCAGGCAAGCTGGTATTAAACCTCAGGATCACGTCGCCCTGATAGGCAAAAACTCTTCTAACTGGGCTACAGCCTATATGGCTTCTATCACTTATGGATGTGTCATTGTTCCTATCCTCCCGAATTTCATTCCATCCGACGTTCAACACATTATCAACCACAGTGAATCTGTATGGTTGTTTACCGGAATCCAAAACATGGAGCCACTGCGTTGGGATTCGATGCCCGCACTAAAAGCAGCAATTTCACTTGATGATTTTTCGATTATTGAATCACGTGTTACTATTGATCCGACTAATACACTTGAAACCACCGATTCACAGACACCTTATATTGCCAATCTGCCCATGGAGGCTAAAATGGTTCTGTTGTACACAAGTGGAACAATGGGCTTTTCCCGCGGCGTAATGCTAAGCCACAGAAGTATCTCAGGGAATATTGAATACTCGCGAACCCACATGCCCCTTGTTCCCGGCGACAAAATACTGAGTTTTTTACCACTGGCACATGCCTACGGATGTGCTATTGAATTTTTATACCCCTTTACCCTGGGTTGTCACATTACCTTCCTTGGTAAAATGCCAACACCTCAGGTTTTGGTGCGGGCTTTCGGTGAAATCAAACCTCGTTTAATTCTCTCCGTTCCTCTCATTATTGAAAAAATTTATAAAAAGCAGTTGAAGCCGATTATTGACAAACCCATCATGAAGGTTTTAATGAACATTCCCGGCATCAACAAAATCATTTTCAAAAAGGTAAACAAGAAGCTCTCCGATGTATTTGGAGGAAATTTCGTTGAACTGGTGATTGGCGGTGCTCCTATGAATGAAGATGTACAGCGGTTTCTTAAAAAGATAAAATTCAGATTTACGGTTGGCTATGGAATGACTGAATGCGGCCCCCTGATGAGTTATGCCCCTTGGAATCTAAATCCAATCAATGCATGCGGACGCGTAGTTGATCAACTTGAGATGAAAATTGATTCACGCGATCAGAAAAACACCGTTGGCGAAATCATGGTCCGCGGCACCAACGTCATGGAAGGCTATTACCGTAATCCTGAAACTACTGCCATAGCCCTAACAACCGACGGATGGCTGAGAACAGGTGATCTTGGCGTCATAGATGAAAAAGGATTCTTATACATTAAAGGCCGCAGCAAAAGCATGATCCTTGGCGCCAACGGACAGAATATTTATCCTGAAGAAATTGAATCAAAGATTAATAACTTACCGTTTGTCGCGGAATCACTTGTAGTTGAAAGACGAGAAAATCTGGTAGCCCTCATCTACCCTGATCTCGACTGGGTTGATGCTCATAAGGTCAGCGAGGATCATCTAAATCATATAATTGAACAGGCAAGATTACAACTCAACAAAGAGCTTCCTTCCTTTATGAGGATCATGACTTGCGAGGTTTTTAAAAACGAATTTGAAAAAACACCTAAACGGAGCATCAAACGATTTCTTTATCAACAATGAAGGTATAGCCTTTATATAATTATTCTTTTCTTGTGGTTTATAAGACAATTATATGGGACTGGAACGGCACCCTGTTGAATGATGTTTCAGTCTGTATTGGATCGATGAACAAAATGTTGTCGCAAAGGGGGCTGCCATTGCTCAATGAACATCGCTACCGTCAAATCTTCACCTTCCCGGTGAAGGATTATTATGACCAGCTCGGCTTCGATGACAATAAGGATCCATTTGAGGAGATAGGGTTGGAATTTATCCGTTACTTCAGGGAAAGCCTGCCGGGGGTTCCCTTACAGGAAGGAGCTAAGAACATCCTCGCGAAAATTAAAGCAGATGGCCATCGTCAGGTTATTCTATCTGCCATGGAACACCAATCCCTGATTAAAAATGTCAGGCATTTCCAGATTGATCACTGGTTTGATTCAATCATCGGGATCGACAATGATTACGGTGGCGGCAAAAGTCATCTCGTTCAGAAAATTAAAGATATTCATTCCATTGCACCAGATGAATGCCTCATGATTGGCGATACCCTGCACGACGCCGAAGTGGCTTTACAGGCAGGCTGGAATTGTGCACTTACAGCTTCAGGTCACCAGTCGTACAACCGATTACTTGTGGCAGGTGTCCCTGTCTTCCATGACCTGAATGAGATTGGAATATGGCTCAGTAGCCTTCAGGATTAGGCTGATTGGCCGGATCATTAACCGGATCTATAGGCACAGCTTCTTCGGTTTCATCCTTGATGTAAGTCTCTGCAGTCAGAATGGCACCATTCTGGTAAACTTCTTTTTTCTTCAGTTTGCCATCGATTGTATAGAACAGCCACTCACCATCTTTTTTACCGTTATTGTAATTCCCTTTAAACTGTAAAATTCCCTCCGGGAGCCATCCCTGAACAACACCCTGCGCCTTATCATCTGCATAATTCATCTCAAATTTCACACTCCCTGTCTGAAAAAACTCACGATACAATCCATTTCGTGAACCAGCTTTCCACATCTGTATTTGTGCTGTCACAGAATCAGCAGCAAAATAGGCAGCCCACCGCCCTTCAGGAATCCCGTTCTTGTATTGCTCTTCTGCGATCTTGTGACCAGAAGCATCAAACATAGTCCAAAGGCTGTCCTTTTTTTGCCCCAAAAAATACCCTGTAGCCTGTAATCCTCCCAGATCATCATACATCCGGGTAAATGAATGTTCACCATCCAAGGCATGGATTATCACTGTCTTCAACTTCCCCTCTTCATTGAAATAACGAAATTCACCTACAGGCTTATCGTCAACAAACCGTCCACGATATCTTACTACCCCATTGGGATAGTTTTTCTTCCAGACCCCTTGCTTTCGTCCATGACTATCAGTCTTGTTCAGGGTATCAGACGACTGCGAAAAGACCGTCAGTGATGAAAACAGCAGCAGATAAAAAATGAAGATGCGCATATCAGGAGGCGTTTAATTTGAAAGGTTGAAAACTGTTAACTTTGCCAATGCAAAGATAATTGAATCGATGACTGATTACCCCTCTGCCCTGCTAGAAAAAGCAGTAAACGAATTTTCCAGACTACCCGGAGTTGGCCGTAAGACTGCTCTCAGGTTTTGCCTTCATCTGCTTAAGCTGCCACCGGCTGAATCGGAAGAACTTGGACAAACGATTATCCGGCTACGCACCGGCATCAGACAATGCGAAGTATGTCACAACCTCAGCGACAGTTCTCGTTGTTCCATCTGTAATGACCGTCGCCGAGACACTTCGGTTGTGTGTATTGTTGAATCAATACGCGATGTATTGGCCATCGAAAACACAACGCAATTCCGTGGTGTTTATCATGTATTGGGAGGGATCATCTCACCTATGGAAGGAATAGGCCCAACTGATCTCTCGCTGCCTCAGCTCGAAGAGAGAGCAGCTAAAAGTACAATCAACGAATTCATTCTTGCTTTGCCCGCCACCCTCGAAGGTGATACAACCAGTTACTATATTTACCGAAAGTTGTCAGCTGTCTCATCGGCCACATTCAGCACCATCGCTCGCGGCATTGCCGTTGGTGATGAGTTGGAATACACCGACGAAATAACCCTCGGTCGCTCAATTCTGAACAGGACACCCTATCACAGCCGATAACCAATTAATACACACAGAAATCATCCTAAACATTAATCATCATGTTTTTTAATGAAGAACAACGCTTTAGGCAAAAGCTCATTCTCCTACCAATCGCCTTCTCCGGCCTTGTAATTCTTGTCGTTCTGTGTGCCGGCCTCTATTCACAAATGGTCTTAAACAAACCATTCGGCAACAATCCCATGAGCAACAAAGGACTAATTCTTGCGATTTCTATTATCCTTCTGATCTATGTCGCAATATTCTGGCTCTTTAATTTCACTTGCCTCTTCACGCGAATTGACCGCGAAGGTATAACCATTCGGTTCCGTCCATTCCATAGAAAGCCAATTCTCGTCAGATGGGAGGAAATCGAAAGTTACGAAATAGTAAAATACAATCCAATTGGAGATTACGGTGGATGGGGATTACAATCAGGCAGAAAAGGAAAAGCCTATAACGTCAGCGGTAACATTGGGCTACAACTCATCCTGAAGAATCAGAAGAAAATCCTGATCGGAACCCAAAATAAAGAAAAGATGCAGAATTTCTTTTCCTCTCTGGAGAAAAGAAATCAGGACTGATATGCTGATCAACCGGAGCGCCCTATTTGGGTATGCCATGCAAATTCAATAGGTTTGCAATTTACTTTAACCATTTCGAATAATGACTATTCTTAACCCGTTAAAAAATACCTCCGTCAGGTGCAGTGTCTTCTGTATCATCCTAATTACCCTGACAGCAGGTCATCTTTCGGCCCAGCTCTTACCTTATAAAAACCCAAAACTAAGTATTGAAGAGCGAGTTGATGACCTCCTCTTGCGCATGACCCCTGAAGAGAAATTCTGGCAGCTATTCATGATACCTGGCGATCTTGATGAAGGAAAAGAACGATTTAAAAACGGAATATTCGGTCTTCAAATTTCGACCCAAAGCAAGAGCAGTGACCAGACAGAGCAGGTACTTTCATATGCCGGAGGTGGCAGCCCCAGGGCAGTAGCCGAGAAGATCAATGCCATTCAGAAATATTTCATTGAAGAGACTCGTTTGGGAATCCCGATTATTCCTTTCGATGAAGCCCTTCACGGACTGGTGCGTGATGGCGCTACAGCCTATCCTCAGGCCATTGCACTTGCAGCTACTTTCGACACATCCATGATGCATTCAGTAGCAAAAGCCATAGCAGACGAATCAGTGAGCCGTGGACTCAGGATGATCCTATCACCAGTGATAAATATTGCCCGCGATGTGCGCTGGGGACGTACAGAAGAAACCTATGGTGAAGACCCCTGCCTTACCTCCCTCATGGGGACAGCCTATGTATATGAACTGGAAAAAGCAGGTCTGATCACTTCGCCAAAACACTTTGCTGTGAACACAGGCGATGGGGGACGAGATAGTTACCCAATACACCTGAACGACAGAATCCTTGAGGAAATATACTTTCCTGCCTTTAAATCATGCATTAATAAAGGGAACGCCACCTCTGTCATGACTGCCTACAACTCAATTGACGGAAGTCCCTGCACAGCCAGCGACTGGCTCCTTAACCAAAAGCTCAAAAAAGAATGGAAATTTGACGGTTTTGTCATAAGCGATGCCAATGCCGTTGGAGGGGCCAACGTATTGCATTACACTGCTTCCGGTTATGCAGATGCAGGTGCTAAAGCCATCAACAATGGCCTTGACGTCATCTTCCAGACCGAATACAACCATTATCCCTTATTTTGGGAAGCCTTCGAAAAAGGGACGGTCGATCAGCTTGCGGTTGACAATGCCGTAAGACGTGTGCTACGCGCCAAATTCAAGCTTGGTTTGTTTGAAAACCCGTATGTAAATCCTCAAAAAGCAACAATTGCGAATGGAAATCCCGATCATCGTATGCTGGCAGAAGTAGCCGCTCAAAAATCAATCGTTTTGTTAAAAAACGAAGGCAACCTGCTTCCAATCAAGCCTTCAGTTAAATCCATCACAGTAATCGGGACAGATGCCGTTGAAGCCCGTCTGGGGGGATACAGCGGCAAAGGGAACAACAAAATTTCGATAATTGAAGGGATTAAACAACGTGCAGGAAACAATGTAAAGGTCAATTACCAGCCGGGTTGTGGAAGAAAAGCCGGTGAATTTGAAACAGTACCTGATCAGTACCTTAGTACCGTATCGCCTGCCGGGCAACGAATAAACGGACTTACCTCTGAGTTTTTTAATAATCCTGATCTACAGGGAGCTCCTGTTGCCGTCCGTACTGAAAGAGCCATTGATTTTCGATGGACCCTTCTCCCTCCTTGTCCTGAAGTTGAATTTGACTGGTTTTCCGTAAGATGCACTGGAAAACTAACACCTGCTGAAAATGGCACCTACGAACTAGGTATTGAGGGCAATGACGGTTACCGACTTTGGATCGACGGAAAACTCTTTATCGATAACTGGCAAAAAAGCAGTTATGGCATCCATACAAACACAATTGCAGTTAAAAAGGGGCAGGTATATGACCTTAAGTTTGAATACCGGGAGACATCAGGGAGCGCCTGGATAAAGATGATCTGGAAGAGAGAAGGCAACTATTTGTGGAAACAGCAGATCGAAAATGCTGTAGCAGCTGCCGGACAAAGCGACCTGAATATCCTGGTTGTGGGGATTGAAGAAGGGGAAGGACTTGACCGTGCTGTATTATCGCTTCCCGGTCATCAGGAACAGCTTATAAGGGCAGTTGCTGCTACATTAAAACCCACTGTGGTAATAATAGTGGGCGGAAGTGCTGTTACGATGGATAACTGGCACGACGCGGCTGAAGCCATTCTGGATGTATGGTATCCGGGAGAAGCTGGTGGTTCAGCAGTTGCTTCTGTTCTATTTGGTGATTACAATCCGGCAGGAAGACTTCCTATCACCTTCCCAATGGATGAGGGGCAACTGCCACTGGTGTACAATCACAAGCCCACTGGCCGTAACGACGATTATGGAAATCTAACCGGCAAACCGCTATTTCCCTTTGGATTCGGGCTCAGTTATACCCAATTCTCCTATAGCGACATGATCATCGATAAACCGTTTATTGGCGACAATGAAAACGTCAGCCTTTCCTTTATATTAAAAAATACGGGAAACATAGCAGGAGAAGAGGTAGTGCAACTTTATATAAAGGATTTGCTGGCATCAACAGCAAGGCCTCTCCTGGAACTAAAAGGATTTCAACGAGTACCGTTGAACCCGGGCGAATCAAAAACAATAAGATTCATCCTGACACCCGACATGCTCAAAATGCTAAATGAGAAGATGCAGTGGGTAGTCGAACCCGGCGATTTCCGTATTCTCATCGGTGCCTCCTCAGTCGATATACGCTTGCGGGGAACAGTCACAGTTAAGTAGATTCTTGATACCGATAACAACTCTTTGGCTTTGAATATTAGCAATAGTTATTTCTCAGGGTTCTTTTATCAGAATATAACCTTAAACGTTAATCATTAAACTTTAAGCATTTAGCATTAATAATCTGGCGCCATTTGTCCTCAGTCAGCAATCATCTTCCATTGCCATCTCAGTGGAAAGGCCTAACTTGCGGCGCTTTTTAAATGTAATTATGCCTTTCATTTCAGGACTAACTGTCGGGCTGGCCATTGCCCTCTCTTTCGGGCCTGCATTCATATACATGATGCAGACAGCACTCCGTAATGGGATACATCAGGCGATGGGAATTGCAGTTGGTATCGTTGTTGGGGACTTTCTGCTGGTATTGCTGGCTTATACAAGTATCGGGCACTTCCTGTCGCAAGGATCAGGCAATCAAGCGATCGGCATCTTCGGCGGCATTATTCTGGCTGCAATGGGAATTATTAACCTGATCAGGCCGGAAGGAAAAAAATTTGACCCGAATAAACTTCCCCAACCAAAGAATTACCATGGTTTCTTTATAAGGGGTTTTGTCATAAACCTCAGTAATCCTTTTAATTTAATTTTCTGGATTGGAATAACCGGGGCAGCCTCTACCCGGTATCACACCTCATGGCAAATACTCGCCTTCCTTGCTGGGGTACTGACTACTGAAATCATCAGTTCCTATACTAAATGTAAAATATCTGCCGATTTCAGGCAGGCAATCACACCGCTGGTTCTGAAAACCATTAACCAAATTTCAGGAAGCATTTTTATCATAACCGGGGTGTACCTTATGGCTAACAGCCTGCAACTATTATAATCAATAAGGATATGATAAAATGGCTCACCCCTATTCTGGCAGCATCTGGCTCATTAGCGCCAGAAGATCCTTTCGTGAGTATGGCTTTGACAAATAGTAATTAAAGCCGCTGCTAAGCAACCTTTCACGTTCGCCCTTAAGGGCATTTGCAGTAACGGCAGTGGCCGGTACCTTTTGGTATCCATCCATCTTTCTGATAGCATGCAATACCTCTATACCACTCATATCACGACCCAGATTAATATCGAGTAGAAGGGCTGCAAAATGATACTTCTCTGCCAGGCTGATGGCCATCAGCGCTGTAGTAGCCACTATCACATTGTAATATCCTGTCAGTGTGTAAAGAGCAAATTCACGGTTGATGTCGTCGTCTTCAACCAGCAACACTAATCTCAATTCCTCCTGTGCAACCATTGCTTCCGTAGTAACCGGGCGCCGTGTAAAACGACCCTCTGGCTTATCAATATCTTCCCAGAGAGCCGATAGGACGGCTGTAAACTCTGAACCGACCCCTCTTCTACTGCTAACCTTCAGATCGCCGCCAAGTAGCGTCAGATAGCTTCGACACAAACTGAGACCCAGCCCCGTTCCTTCATATTCCCTGACAAGCCCTTCACTAACCTGCCTAAACTGCTGAAAAATCAACTCAAGATTCTCGGTATCGATTCCAATTCCAGTATCCTTAACCTTAATAATTGCCTGATACCCAATGGAACTTTTGACTCCGGAAATCGAAACCAAAATACTGCCCTCCATGGTATATTTAATTGCATTGTCAACCAGACTATCGATCACCCGTTCAATCAGGGTTTCATCACTAGACACACGTATCGGATTCCCGGAATGATGAAACTCAAACGAAATTCCCTTATCAGTTGCGTGACTACGATGTCGGTCAACAACAGAAGCAACCATATCGGTCAATGAAAATATGGTATAATTCACCTCCACCATGTTCCGTTCAATCTGAGAAATATTCAACAACCCATTCAATGTCGTCATCAGGCGGTTTCCGCTTTGGTTGATGGATTGAGCCATTTCCGCATGAACAACATCGACCAGCTCGTTTTCCAGAATCTCAGCAAAACCTATAATTCCATTCAAGGGGGTTCGCAACTCATGATTCATAGCCGCCAGAAAATTATCTTTTAAGCGGTCGGCTTCCTTCCCTTTCTCAATTGCCTCCTCCAATTGCATTTTCTGATGAGCAACATCCACGTTCTGAAGCTTAAGTTTCATCGTAACAAGCTTTATCCGCACCAACGACCGGATCAACAGAACCATAAACACTACAGCAACGAGAACAGCAAATATCAAGCTATATTGAAATATCTCTTGCCTGTAAATCAACTTTTGCTTTTCAGCCAGTTCCTGTGCATTTTGCCTGCTCTCAACACGCAGCCGTTCTATTTCCTTCTGCTTCTCAACCATATTCTTTTCGACACTAATCCAGATCGACTGATTCATCAGCCTTTCATTGAATATTGTATCAAGAATAGCATTGTTCTTCTGCAAATAGTCGAACGCCAAAGCATGGTTACCCATCAAATGGAAAAGGTCAGACATCGCTTTATAAAGATCTGCCAGGTCCTCAGTAAGTCTGTTATTGAGGCATAATCTCTCCGATCTCTGAAAATCACCAAGTGCATCTTCATAGCGTCCCATAGAGGCTAATACCCTCCCTCTGGTTTGCAGCGATCGCGAAAGATCTGGCTCAAAGTGTCCGCGTTGATCTATTTCAACCGACAAATTTGAATAAGTATAAGCCTGCTTCATTTTTCCCATCGCGAAATAGATGTCTCCGAAGTTGTTATACGCTGTGGAAATCATGGTAGAATCACCTGAATCTCTGACTATATTATATGACAATTGCATATATAACAAGGCTTTACTATAAACACCCCTTTCAAGCCACAAGATTCCAAGGTTATTGTAAACACTGGCCAAACCAGCTGTATCATTCCGCTGCTTGTCTATAGACATCGATTTCATAAGGAAACTTAGAGCCTCATCAAACCGGTGGAGTTTTTTGTAAAGCAAGCCTGAATTGTTGTATGACATCGACAACAACGACGAATCACCCGACTTTCGGGATTCAAATTCAGATTTCTGATAAAACTCCAACGCCGGAAGCAGCAAACCCCACTCGTCACACACAGCACCAAGAAAATTTAGAAAAAGGGCTTTCTGTGCAGTTTGCCCTTGAGCTTTACAAAATGAAAGACCCTTCAGCGAGATTTCATAGGTGCTTTTAAATTGCTGATGATCAAAAAAGACACGGGCAACAAACGAGGCTACCACCACACTCAGACTGTCGTCATGTATATCATCAATGTACTCAGCAGCACCTTTAACCGATGAGAGCAGCTCAGTTTCATTTTTTAATTTAGCATATATTAACGCTTTCAAATAAAATGCTTCCGATACGCCTCCCCAGTTTTTCGAAGAGATAGCCATCTCTTGCGCAACAGCAACTGAAGTGAGGGCTTTGACAAAGTGACCATAGTTAAAAGCAGCACGTCCCATGGCCATGTGAGCCTTATATACCATATCTTCCCTGCCTATTTGTGCCGATCGGGCTAATCCTTTACTGATTGTCTGATACGCCTGCGTAGTATCCGACATCTCCATAGCCAGTTTAAGTTGCCGCTCAATACTACATACTTCCTCTTCGTTCTGATCAGCTAAAGCAACATCGGAAGGTAATTCACTACAAATCCCCACTGAACCCCACACCAGCACCACTGCCAGAAGTAGCATTATAGGAAAGCACCTTCGCAGATAGACGTACATTATTTATCAGCCAGTTTGTTATGTCTCATACGAGACAGAATTTTCGACCTGCCGGCAAGTACCCTTATTAAGTAGCCGACCAACCGTTCCACAATGGCAAATATAGGGTTTTCCGTTAATAATAAACGATTATAAAGGTATTTTAAAAATGGATCTACCCGAATCTGTATAGCAGACTTGGCTTTGACAAGCTTTTCCAATGATGTTTTCCGAATAATTCTTTGAATTTCTGTAAACTGTTTCTCATCATTAATCTGAAGCTATTTCAGAATTTGCTCTTAAACCCTGGCATTTATAAGGTAAATAAATGTTTAAATCACTATTATTCACACTACTCCCTTGTGGCAGTCCTAATGATTACATGGGGTGAATTCAGGAATTGGACTTGCAAAGAATTCCACATCAGATTTTAATTAGTTGGAAGGATTCAGGGGTAGCCCGCAAGGGTTCTGACCTGACTATTTTTCAGAAAAAAACAAATGATAAATTATATCCACTAAAATTGTGCCAAAAAATTTATATAATTATGTCTTCTTCATATATAAGATACTCAAACGTTACTACAACCATAGGCTATACATAAGAAAAAGATATCTTTGGCCTAACTTTGATATATGTTTCGTATGACTTAGGCGTAAAACCAAATGGTAAAAAACACATAATCAACCGTTTAAAAAATTCACTTATGTGAGTTTGTTCACACGAAAAAAAATTAAAAAACTTAAAATTTCTTAAATAAAGGACCAAACTAATCTCAAAAACCAGTCCAAAAATTGGAATATTGCATATTTTTTCGGAAGACAAGTCCGGTGAAAAATTGCTTCAGAATTCCTATAGAGAAGACAATAATAATGTTAACTGACCCACCAATTAAGCTCAACTATTCAAAATCCAACGCCTGTAAGTATTCCATTGATGACATTGGCTAGATATACAACTGACTCTTATGTATAGTTTCTACAGGAAATTGGATGCAGGGATGTGCTTTTATTTATCTTATAAACAACAAATTACCTTCTGTTCATGTTTAATCACATCCTTTCGGGTTTCAGAATGTGCTAAAAGAATCATGATCATTCATATTATGATCTTTGGATTATTTCACACAAATCCAGACAGAACCTTAAAAAAAGCAATAACTATTATCCATTTTAATCATTCAAGACCACAACCCTGCTTTGCCGGCAATAAGAACATCCCCCGGCTAAACAGGTAATTTATAACTTTGCACTAATTGCAATTTCAGACTACCCATCGGTATTTATCCATAAAAGTCAATATAAAGTGCGGAAAATTAAATTGAAATACTATTTCTCCTATTGGTTCTATTTCGTCTCTATTAAAGCATTTGGGATGGTACCGTTTCGCATGCTATACCATTTCAGCCACGGGTGTTCATATTTGCTGCGTAATATCATTCATTACCGCAAGGGGGTCATACAACAAAATCTCAGGCTTAGCTTTCCGGAAAAAACGGAAAAGGAATTACAGACAATTGAGAAAGAGACTTACCTGAATCTTACTGACATATTGCTCGAAACAATGAAAATGCCCTCCATGAATCAGGATGACCTAGCGAAAAGGTTTCGATTCATTCCAAATACCGATTTAACTGATGCCATCAACCAGGGACAAAGTATCATTGTGGCCTCAGCTCATTTCGGAAACTGGGAATGGGGTGCACTGGCAGCCCCATCCATTGTAGCCCCGTTAAAGGCAATCGGATTTTACAAACCCTTAAATAATCCATTGGTCGATCAGCAGGAGCTTAAAAGCAGGGGACGTTACGGCTTGCGCGTAACCAGTATGTTTCACACAACAAAAACCTTCAACCTTAACCGCAAACAACCCTCTGCCTTTTTCCTCATCGCTGACCAAAGTCCCAGCGACCGTAAAACTGCAATCTGGCTCGATTTTCTACACCAACCGACCCCATGGCTTCATGGCCCTGAACGTCATAGCCGGCATTACAACTACCCGGTTTTTCTACTGATGGTGGTCAGAGTCAGCCGTGGCTTCTACGAGATAGAAACACATAAGTTGGCCGATAATCCGGCCAACCTTCCCCAACATGAACTAACCCGCCGTTACAGCGAAGCACTCGCGCGCTATATTGAGAAGTACCCGGAGCAATGGCTTTGGTCTCACCGCCGGTGGAAAATGAAACCAGAAAAGAAAATATAAAATACCTGCAGGGCTAATTTCAGGTCAAATCTTTACAAAAGCAAAGAAATGACATAAAACCTGATCGGAATCTCAGAAAAACACCAACCGCTGCCAGAAAACAGGTGATCCCATTTCAAGCAGCGGTTGGTATTTTAGCCGGATAGTGTTACTTACACTTTTGCACAGCGGCTTTTATTGCTTCGATAATGTTTCGGGCAGCTTCCACATCGTTGACACGTATCTTCAGATCGCTGGTGAAGGATTGGTTCTTCCCATTCTTATAAGCTTTAATAATTTTCTGTTTGTAACGGGTTTCAATTTTCACAAAAAGATTTTTCCCGCTTATAGAAAAATTAACAAGGTTGGCGTCGATATCGCACAGGTTGAATTCAAAAACCTCTACATCGCTGGTTTTCGTGCCGGAAGTCGTAACTTCAAACCTGATGTCGTCGCCGTCAGGATTAGTGAAGCGTTGATTCAGGGTTGTCTCGTCTGAATTGACATCAACGATATTGGCTGTCAGCCAACCGGTGATGGTCTTCATATCGCCGGAAGGAACGGACGATTTATACTGATCGTTGCACAGTTGAATGATCTTTTTCAGTCTGTAAACGGTACTGCGGGCATCTTCGGGATCGTTGACCGAAAGGGAGAACTCATCTGTATAACTTTGCAATTGACCGTCCTTAATCACTTTCACCAATTTCTGACCTGCCAGAGTCTGAAAATTAATCTCCATGACATTACTTCTCACTTTATAGTCGAGCAGCGCGGGATTCAGGTCACGGAAACTGAAGGCATAGTGCTCTTCTTTACTCGATTTTGCCGTAGAGGTAATGATAACCAGTTCACTTACACAATCAGGTGTGAATGTTTGGGATATTTGGGTTGTACCCAAATCAATTTTTGCAACACTGGTATTCATATCGTCAATAATGGCTGGCACCGAGGAAGATGTTTTAGGTAAAGCAGCCGTAACAACTTCGTTTGCTTTTTCAATAATAGCTTTCAGCACGGTAGCCAGATCGCGGGCCTGATCAATGCCCGCTGCATAGATTGTCATCTCCTTGTCATATGAAGTCGGCTGACCGTTTTCAGAGACCTTGATCAACTTGTTGTTGCGCACAGTTGGCAGACTGACCAGTACATCCTTTCCTTTAACTTCAAAGAAGACCAGATTTGAGGTGATGTCAGCCAGATTAAAAGTACTGGTAATGGTTTTGGATTTGCTTCCATTAGTCTCAACACCGTAGATGGCAACTTTTCCGGCGATCTCAGGGAAGAAATCAAACCGTTGCTCGACTGAAGATGTTCCCTTGTTTACGTTGGTAATGTTGGCCTTAAGCCAATTAAGCATTTCATTGTAATCAGTCAGGTTAAGCCGCTTCTTCATCAGGTCATTGGCAATCGGAACAACCATCTTCAGGTTGTCGATGATTTGACGGGCTTCATCTACATTATTGACAAATATTTTTATCTCATTGCTATAACCATTATGGACGCCATTCACTGTCTCCCTGAACAACTTTTGTTGATTTTTAGCTTTTAGGTTCACATACATCACATTACCAGAAACCAGCCTGCTAATGAGATTTACATCGATATCGGCAAGATTGAAATCGAATATAGTCTGCGTGCTTTTCCCTTTAGCTCCAACCTCTTCCTGCTTTAGCTGAACGATGTACATCTGATCTCCATTGGCTGTAAACTCCTGGTTGTATGTCACCTTTTCTGTAGAAACTGTTTTCACACCTGCCTGAAGCTGTTCAATGCCGGCCTGCAATTTATCATCGGCCTGAGCCCTGATTGCAAAAAGAGAAAACGCTGATAGAAATAAATAAAATACTTTCATTGTAAATGGTTTCATGATTCTGTTTTTATTAGTAATGTTATTTGTCTATATCACTTTTAACTGTACACAACTGACAAAAATATGAAAGTTGTCTGACTTTGTACAAAAAAAAGAAACCATTGTCTTAAAACCGGTCTGCTACAAAGCCCGGATACAGCCCTTAAAAAGTATCTCTGGCTAAAATAAGAATATTTTATAAATTCAGGAATAACAAGCAAGGGGAAAACCAAACAATTAAGTTGGTTTTCCCCTAGTGCCAATTCATATCGCCAGCCCATAGCCGACATCAACCTCAGTCGTAACGACGCTCGCTGGTCACGACACCTTTATCATCAAAGATTCGCCAGATACCGGTTTTCCGTCCCGACTTATAGAACATCTCATAACGCAGTCGCCCCTCATCATCCCAGATGTACCAATTGCCATCCTTCAGATCGTCAACATAGGACGCTTCGGCAGTCTTGACCCCCGACTCATTCCAGTTAATCCAGATTCCATGTTTACGACCATCCAAATAAGCACGTTGCTCCTGCATCACGCCCGAAGGATAATAGAACTTAACAATTCCATCCTCCTTACCATTTTTAATTTCACGCTCCGACTTCACCTTCTCATCATTGTATTTCTCAATGAAGAGACCGGTATAAAGCATTCCGTTTTTATAATAGCTACCGTCGTGGTATTCCACTTCCTGAGACCTCACAAAAGGCAGAAGGGAGACACAGAACAGCCATGTAATAATCAGTTTTTTCATAAGTCTATAATTATTCAAAGATAAACAATCAGGGGTGCTCCTGATAATTTAATTAAAAAGATTGTAGCTAAACCTCAATTGAAAACCAATTCCTGG
The DNA here is from genome assembly GCA_001768515.1 of Bacteroidetes bacterium GWE2_42_24. Classification (GTDB taxonomy): domain Bacteria; phylum Bacteroidota; class Bacteroidia; order Bacteroidales; family TTA-H9; genus GWE2-42-24. The sequence goes on from MEOA01000021.1 coordinate 18,481, forward strand.
CGAAAGCCGGGAAAAATATTGATCGGCAGCTCCAAAAGATTTAAAGATTGATTCGGTTTTGGAATTCAGTATATTATCAACTTTTAACCCGATCTGATACCTGTTGTCTTTACCAAACCGTTTGTTGGCATTGAAGTTGAGGCTATGAAAAGGTTTCAGATAGATATCGGGTCTATCGGCGATCCCGACATATTGAAGTGTTTCTCCCTGTACATTGTAAAAAATGCCACACTCCAACCCTTTTTGGAAACCTTGCTTGCTACCAGTAAACAGCAAACCGGCATTTATCAGGTAAGGCGACTGACCAGCCATATCACGGTATTTCTCGATCGTCTGACCTGTACGTTTATTCAGCTCACGTGAATCAAACTCGGTTTGGCTCAGTTCAATTTTTGAGTCAGTGAAAGTAATGTTGGCCGTCAGGCTCAATTCATTGAATATTTCATGAATAAATCCAAGATTCTTCCTTAATTCAAGTTCTGCGCCAACCAGTTCTCCATCTCCGACATTACGTGGTTGAAATGATCCGGTTTGGGTAGCATACTGCACTATTTCAATAGGTTTGTTAAAGGATTTGTAAAATCCGCTCAACGAAACAAGTTGTCCGTCATTCAGAAATAGTTCATAGCGCAGATCGAAGTTCTGAATTGAAGTGCTCACGAGATTACCATCCCAATACACAATTCCTGCTACATCGTTTGCATCTCTGAAAAGTCCTCCAATAAAGGTGCGTCCGCTAATAGGGTCGAAGATCTCGGCATACGAAAGTTCTTTAAAAGAAGGCCGGGCCACTGTCATTGAATAGGAAGCCCGCAAGTTCTGTTTCTCACTGATACTATAAACGAGATTAACAGAAGGAAAGAAGCTCAGGTCGTCGAGCACCTTATCATTATCTAAAACATTCAAGCCCAACTGGTCACGTCCGGTATAACGCTGAACATGGTTTTCAGCACGCAAGCCAAGAATTGCCTTCAACCGCCTGAAAGGATTAATTTCTGTGGCAACATAACCGGCAGTATTCATGATATTGGCATCAAACTGGTTGGGATTCACAGGCAGAAAGGGAGCTTCATAAGTTGTACCATGGTTGGCAGAACCATTCATGGGCCATAGGTTTTCTTCGGCAAAAAGCTCATTCGGGTCACCAGTCAGTTCAAGCCCGCGGATGTTGAGGGCAAAGTTCCGGATGATAAATTCACGCTTCTTATAAATCTCTGCACCGCCAAACAACAACTTGGCATTTTCGCCAAGGAATTGATATGATTTGGTGACATGTAACTGTCCGGTAAGGTTAATTTCTTTCAGATCGCGCCAGATACGCTCGGGAAAACCCGACTCAGTGCTTATCACGTAAGATCCTCCACGTACGATGTACCTTGTGAAACGGTTATCAGGTTCTTCATTCCGGGAGATAGTAGGTGAAAGCTTCCATTCAATCTCCCATTTAGAACCTGGGATGGTGTGTCGTCCATCAATCAGCAAATTGGTAAGAGACCGCTGACTGTAATCGAGGTTATGTTGAAAGCCCTCAAAATTGGATCCCTGATCGGAACCAACATAGTCAAAAATACCGGCTTTTGACTCGCCATTCTGTATATGAAGTAAATTAATCCTGTACCTGGAATTGGCTGATTTAACAGCAAAACCTGCAAGACCACTCAACAACACCGTACTTACACCATAGTCTCCCTTCTGAAACTCCCTGACTTCCATTTCCAGATGATCAGCATTGCCAGATAGGCCATAGCGACCATACTCTGCATCTTTATAAAACTCGGTGGTGCTTTTATAGGAAAAAGCCAGATTATAGCCCATTGTATGCTTCCTAAACTGAAACTGATTGCCCAGGTTGAAGCCAAAGTTATAATCCATCAGGCTCGTCTTTTTTTCTGCAGCCATGACAGGATTAAAACTTCTGAGAATCTCTTTATACCTGATGGCTCTAGAACCATTGGGATTTCCGACCACATCAGAAAAGAACGGGATGTCGGTAGTGGCGGGAATATCACGGGTGCCATTATCGAACCCGAGGAAATCGGTAGGGCTTCCTTCATAGGTGAGGAAGTCCTTGTTGAAATGGGATTGTGGGCTGTAGCCGACACCCACTGATATATTGCCCGTTTTATCATCAGGAAAATCTTTCGTGACGATGTTGACAACACCTCCGGTGAAGTCAGCGGGAAGTTCCGCGCTGAAAGATTTGTGAACAATCATGTTATCGATGATATTCCCGGGGAAGATATCCATCTGCAGTGTATTTCTATCAGGATCAAGCCCCGGAATATCAACCCCGTTGAGCGTCGTCTTCGTATAGCGATCCCCTAATCCGCGTATAAAAACATACTTGCCTCCTTCCACCGAAACACCCGGGACACGTTTCATGGCAGATGCAGCATCGGAATCACCAATTTTCCGCAGATTGGAAGCAGAAATTCCGTCGAGCAGATTGGCCGATTTCATTTTGATGGAGAGCAAGGCATTTTCGGAGTTACGCAATTGGCTCGCTACTATGGTGACAGCTTCAAGGTTAATGGCAGCTTCCTTCAGCCGAATGTTATCATAGACCGATGCTTTCCCCGGCCTCACAACAATACCGCTAATCAATTGTGCCTCATAAGAAATAAACGAAACCTTGACGTTATATGTCCCCGCTGCGACGCTAAGGTTAAACTTTCCGTCAAGGTCGGTAATTGTCCCCTGGGTAGTACCTTCCAACACAATCGTAACACCAGGGAGGTATTCGCCGGTTGCCTCATCAAAAACTGCCCCTCTGATAAAACCGTTCTGGCTATACATAGCGATTGAAAACAGAAGGAAAATGGAGAATGCTATAATTCTTCTATAGTTCATGGTTAAATAATATTCATCTAAACCTTATAAATAAAAACCCGCCGGCTAAATAAATACCGGCGAGTTTGATCCAATCCGGGAAAATACAACTAAAAACCAGCAAGTTCACCTGCGACCGAAGCCCAGGTCCACGCACTAAATTGAGAAACATCGGCACCTACAGTGTGCTGACCTTCAGCAACCGATGAAGCAAAGGCATCAGTACCATGTTTGAAGACATCAGGTAACAGAACACCTGTTGGCAAAACTGTTTGAAGATTTTCGAAACTTAAAATTCCACTGGCAAAATTGGCCAGAGTGGCATCGCCCGAGAGCGAAAGATCACCACGTCCATCGGTTGCGGGATCAGGGAATCCAAAGAAATAAATATTTTTGAAAGTACCTCTGGCACCATCCCTGAAATCACCCAGTTCGGTTTGAGTGTCTCCTTTAATCGAACCGTTTATTATATGGTTTGATCCAAGTAATGCACCTTCAGGTCCATCAATTTCAAGGGCATGGTCGGTTTCCGGTCCACCGATTACAATGAAATTATTGAGTGTTCCGGCCCAAGCCTGATCAGTATCAACTCCATCATCAGCAGAGTTCCACACCAGTAAGTTCTTCACATTGACTGTACCACCAAAGAACTCAACACCATCATCCTGGTTGGCAATAATTTCAACATTCTCGATTACAGTAGCTGAACCAACACCACCAAGTGTAAGGCCGTTTATTTCATTGCCTTCACCTATGTTGGCGCCACCGTGACGAATAGAGATGTAACGGATGACACCGGAATTATCGGCAGCATCCGTACCACCATAGAGGCCATTCTGATCCGACGGGGGAATACCCTCAATCTGAACCGAAGCGGCATCAGCAGAGATTGGTGCATTGCCAAGGATGATCACACCGCCCCAAAGGCCATTGAGATCGAAATCCAGGTTTGGACTGGCAATCTGGCCGGGGGTAATCTCATCGGCTACTGAGGTAAAGATGATAGGACTGGTTGCAGTACCTTCGGCCATCAATTTACCCCCACGGGCGACCAGAAGCGCTGTGGCGTTGGCACCGGTACCAGCCTGTCCTTTGACGATAACGCCGGGCTGAATGGTCAGGGTAACACCCGACAATACCGCGATACGGCTTGCCAGAACGTAAGTCTTTCCGGTTGTCCATGTAGTATTGGTGGAAATGTTAGCCGAGATAGTCTCGGTGGTAACAACCGGTGTAACAACTGTGGATTCATCGTCCTTACTGCAGGCACTAAATAGCACCACCTGAAGCATTAAAAACACAGGAAGAAGTTTCAGAATGTTCTTTTTCATAAAATTAAGTTTAAAAATGGTTTTCAGTTTTTAGATTTTTCATGGTGCAAAGGAACTCCTGTTATAAAAAGTGATATTAAAGCAAGCCTTAATCTTATGTTAAGGATGGCTCAAAAAGTTACCCAAACTGCTAACATTTTGGTAACGTTGAATCCAACAATAACCCCAATACCAGCACAAACAATTACTTACACATTAATTAATCATTAAGCAGACTGAATTATTCTTCAATCAGTGCTTTTGCCAGCTTCTTCTTATTAATGTAATTCGGCGTTTTCCGGGAAAATACAATAATTCGGAATAAATTTGCCATTCATTTTCCTTGCAGAATTCAACATGGCTATCACACACTATTCCCTCCATGGTACCGAGATGGACCACACCTTTCACCTGAAACCATTGCTTACCGCCGCAGTCTTCCATGATGCTTTTGCAAGGCTGAATTACGAACTCGAGACGTCGGCCATTCACCTCGAAAAACTTGGACTATCGTGGGTACTGTCGGACATGCACCTTGAGTTTGAGGGCAAGCTGCCTTATTGGCGTGAGCCATATTCTGTTGAGGTATGGGTAAGGAAGAACCAGCAGGTACGTATTTTCGCCGATTTTATAGCGATCAACGGATATGGTGAGGCCTTCGCCCGTGGTACCAGCGTCTGGCTGGTGATTGATCAACAAACAAGGCAACCTGTCATTAAACCAGACCTCTTAAACCGTTTTACGATCGAAAACAGGGCTGCCATTCCCGGATTCCGTTTTTCTATACTGCCGGAGTCAGGAACAGTTATTAACACCGCTACTATCAGAATCGGTGTAAACGACATTGATTTTAACCTTCACCTGAATTCAGTAAGGTATCTGGGCGGGGGGATCGATGCGTTGGGTAAAGAATTTTTATTCAGCCACAGGTTGAAGGCTGTAACGGTAAAGTATATGAAGGAGGTACTTTGTGAAGAGGTGGTGACCGTTGTCAACAGCCGTCTTGAGAACGGCACAATCCTACATCAAATATATAGTGATAGCGAAGAAGAGGTCTGCAGATTTATTTCACGATGGGCCCCATATTAAAGCAATGAATACCTACTCAGAACTCAATAAATAACGGCATAAAAAAACCGGTCTGACGGCCGGTTTTTTTTGATTAACTGATAAACTAATTATGAACCGCTAAACCGGCTATTTCATTTTGGTGATTGAGCCCTTTGGCTTCGCAGTATTTGCGAATGGTGTTAGCCAGCCGGGCTATTCCGGTTTCAATTTGTTCAGTGGAAGGATAAGAATAATTCAAACGCATGTTATTGCTCCCCTCCCCATTGCAGTGGAACGGACGGCCGGTAACATAGACCACACCGTTAGCTGCAGCTTCTTCAACCATTTCTTTGGTATCTGCCCCTTCAGGCAGTGTAACCCAAAGGAACATGCCGCCCTCTGGGCGTGTAAATTTAACATAAGAAGGCATATTTTTTTCAAGGGCAGCAATCATACACGCACTTTTCTGCCGATAAAGATCAACAGCCCGGGCAATAGTAGCTTTCATTAAACCCTCATTTATGTATCGGGCAATAATCAACTGATTAAAAGTTGGGGTACATAAATCGACCGATTGTTTCATCAAAGCCAGTTTGGCTGTGATTTCCTTCGCGGCAACAAGCCATCCAAGCCGCATCCCCGGGAACAACATCTTCGAGAAAGTTTTGAGTTGAATGACCCCTTGCCCATTTGCCAATGTCCAGAGACTTGGCATAGTGGTTCCTGTAAAACGGATTTCACGGTAAGGGGAGTCTTCGACTACCAGCGTATTGTATCTTGTAGCAATATCGAGGAGTCGCATACGATTTTCAAGCGACATTACCACACCGGATGGATTCTGGAAATCAGGAATAACATAAATAAACTTAACAGGTGTATTCGCTTCATGCTTGCGGCGAAGCACTTCTTCCAACTCACCTGAAGGCATTCCGGCTGTGCCCAATGGGATACCGGTCATACGGGCGCCTGAACGGCCAAACGCCTGAATGGCACCAAGATATGAAGGTAATTCCATCACGATCTCATCACCCGGATCAAGCAGGGCTAACGACAACAAATCCAGTCCCTGCTGCGATGAAGAGGTGACCAGAATTTGTTCTGATGTAGCCTCTTCGTCAAAATTTTTCATGTGAAGAATCAGCGAGTCGATGAACTCAGGTTCTCCTGGCGTAGGTCCGTATTGAAGAGCGAGCAACCCCTTTTCATCCATGACCTCCTTCGTAATCCTGGCAATTTGTTCAGTCGGAAAGAGTGAGGAATCCGGCAAACCGCCGGCAAATGAAATGACACCTTTCATACGGGTGTACCTGAGCAATTCACGGATTTCGGAACTGCTTGTACGGCCTGAACACAAAGAATATTTTATTTCCATAAACTGGTGATATTTTATGCAAAGTAATAAAAGAATCGTATGACCAAAAACATCCAATCATTAGCTATTTTTACTCATCCAATTACATAATAAATCCTAAGATAGAAAAAGTCTTCAAAAAAGACAATTGCAAAAACTATCAACCTGAAAGACAAACAATAACGTGCCCGCAATTAATCCCGGATAAAATCTGCCTTCCGGCTTCCTTGCACACCTTAACCGAAACCCATAGCTTTGCACCACAAAACTTACACATCGTTTCATCATGGATATTTTTGATAAAGTGATAGCTAACCCTGGCCCTATAGGGATGTACGGTGATAAAGCCTTCGGATATTATATGTTTCCGAAGCTCGAAGGAGAAATATCAAACCATATGGTTTTCAGAGGAAAAGAGCGCCTTGTCTGGAGTCTGAACAATTATCTGGGGCTTGCCAATCACCCCGATGTGCGAAAAGCAGACGAGCAGGGAGCCGCCGACTGGGGCCTGGCCTATCCGATGGGTGCCCGCATGATGTCGGGACAGACCGATCTGCACGAACAGCTTGAACGCGAACTTGCAGCCTTCGAACACAAGGAAGACGCCTTCCTGCTCAATTTCGGATATCAGGGGATGATCAGCATCATCGACTCAATGCTCGATCGCAAGGATGTGGTGGTGTACGATTCAGAAGCGCATGCATGCATTATCGACGGGCTCCGTCTGCACATCGGCAAGCGGTTTGTGTACCCTCACAACAACATGGAGAACTGTGAAAAGCAGCTTCAACGTGCAACCAGGCTCACTGAAGAATCTGGTGGAGGCATTCTGCTGATCACCGAAGGCGTTTATGGAATGTCGGGTGACTTGGGAAAACTGCGTGAAATAGCTGCATTAAAAAAGAAATACAATTTCCGTTTGTTGGTTGACGATGCCCATGGATTCGGGACAATGGGACCAACAGGTGCAGGAACAGGAGAACATTTGGGCGTACAGGATGAGATTGATCTGTATTTCGGAACCTTTGCCAAAGCCATGGCTGGAATCGGTGCATTTGTAGCCGGCAAAAAGCAGGTAATTGATTACCTCAGGTTCAATATGCGTTCACAGACCTTTGCTAAATCGTTACCCATGCCCATGGTAGTTGGCTCACTCAAACGTCTTGACCTGATCAGAAAACATCCGGAGTTACGCGATAACCTGTGGACCATTGTGAAAGCATTGCAGAGCAGCCTGAAGGAAGCCGGATTCAACATTGGCAACACCGAATCGCCTGTTACTCCTGTATTCCTGAACGGGGGGATTTCTGAAGCTACCGCCATTACCCACGATATGCGTGAAAGGTTTAACATCTTCTGCTCGATCGTCACCTATCCCGTAATCCCGAAAGGGTATATCCTGCTCCGGCTGATTCCGACAGCCATTCACACGCTTGAGGATGTGAAATACACCATCGAATCGTTCCGGCAACTAAAGTCAAAACTCGATTCAGGGGAATATGCTGATGGCGGTTTCGTTGAGCCCGAAAAACTATAGATTTCCAATTTCATACCAAAGCCTCCTGACTGCTATCGGGAGGCTTTGTCTTTTTCCTATAGTTATCAACGATTTAGCAGGAAATCATTTTAGTAGTTTTACCTGAAACTAAAGCCGGGGTAAAAAATACAACCAGGTTGATTGGAGGTTTGTGCCTTTATTGTTAGAATATGTGGCCGGATTCAAAAGTTTAGTTGAAGATTCAGCTCACATACGGTGTTATAGTAAGTTACTTTAATTGTATCGTCCCCGACTATTAAAACCCAATCAGTATCAGAGAGTATCGCATCAACCGGATACAGTACATTTCAGCTTTTATAAGGCTGAGAAAAATGTGTCATATATTCAGATGGACCGTCGATTAACCGTAGATCAACCGTAGATCAACCGTAGATCAACCGTAGATCAACCGTAGATCAAGCGTATGGCCAGGGTCAGTTCACGATTGATTTTCGCATGATTTCCGATGTATATTCTTTTAAAAGCATACTGTTATGCAACAAAAACAGTACCAAGGCAGGTTCTTTTTTTTGTTTGAGAGAAGAAAACTGTTTATTGGCAACACCCCCTGGCCAAGCTGAAATCATTGAATTAGCAGAAGTTCTATGTACTGGCCTGGCATTACCCGATAAAAAGAAAACCAGATAATCCGATCTTAGCAAAAGCAAGAATGGTAAAACAAAATGATATTCAAAGACTAATTAAGGTTATCGTCAAAAAAAATAAAAAAAAAGCAAAAAATAATTACCAGCATTTTTGAAAAAACGCTAATTTTGCCACTTCAAACGAATCGATACAGGATTTAAAAAAAACTCATGAGCACATTCACCTTCACCCCGTCATTTATTCAGCTCGTGGCTGTCAATGCCACAACGGCCGGGATATGTTGTGTTCGTTTGTTTCCGTAAACAAGTTCAACATCATATAAAAAACCAAACCCGGTCAGCAAACTGACCGGGTTTTTTATTTATCCCCGCCACAATAAACCTGACCCATAGAATTACTTAAATCAACATAGCATGTTAAAAAGATCATACATCAAAATGAATAGTCACCGACGAAGAGTGTTCCGGTTGATCGGAACAGCCATCGGAGGATCAGATCAGGACTTCACCAGTATGCGGGTAGGCAAGGCCATCTTCCTGCTTTCTCTTCCCATGGTGCTTGAAATGCTCATGGAATCAATATTTGCAGTAATCGACATCTTTTTCGTCTCACAACTGGGTGCTGATGCCATCGCAACAGTAGGACTAACTGAGTCGTTGATGGTAATCGTCTATTCCATAGGATTTGGATTCAGCATGGCCACGACAGCCCTTGTCGCCCGGCGTATTGGTGAAAAGAACAGTAAAGGAGCTGCTGTAGCAGCAGGTCAGGCAATTCTGATCGGTTTAATGGTTTCTATCATCATAGCCATTCCCGGTGCCCTGTTTGCCGGTGATTTACTTTCTTTAATGGGTGCCTCGCCGGAACTCGTTGCCCGGAATGCAGGTTATACACATATCATGTTCGCCGGGAACACTGTTGTGATGTTACTCTTTATCATCAATGCAATTTTCAGGAGTGCAGGAGATGCTGCGATTTCAATGCGTGTGCTTATGGTCGCTAACCTGATCAACATTGTATTAGACCCGATTCTGATCTTTGGATGGGGTCCGATTCCCGCGATCGGCATTGAGGGAGCAGCCTTTGCAACCAATATCGGGCGTGGAATTGCTGTGCTTTATCAATTGAAGATACTGGCCGGACAAAGTTCACGAATCCACATACAATGGCGCCTTCTCAGGCCCAAACCTGCCATTCTCATTCAATTGATTAAGCTCTCACTGGGTGCCATCGGGCAAAACCTGATTGCAACAGCCAGTTGGATCTTCATGGTACGTTTGGTTTCTCACTTTGGAAGTGTGGCCATGGCCGGATACACGATTGGCATCAGGGTTATCATGTTTTCACTGATGCCGAGTTCAGGACTTGGCAACGCAGCCGCAACCCTCGTTGGGCAGAATCTTGGTGCCGGGAAACCCGACAGGGCGCAAAGGTCAGTATGGATTACCGGATTTGTCAACATGGCCTTGCTGGGATTCATCTCTGTTTTTTTCATCATAATCCCTGAGCAGTTTATCAGGTTGTTTATCGACGACTATGCAGTCATCGTGCAGGGGGCACTCTGCCTGAAGATAGTGGGAGCAGGAATGCTTTTTTATGCGATGGGGATGGTAATGCATCAGGCACTCAATGGTGCCGGCGATACAATAACCCCTACACTGCTCAACCTGATCTGTTTCTGGGCAATTGAAATTCCATTGGCCTGGTTTCTTGCATTAAAAGGCGGATTCAACGTTGAAGGAGTCTATCTTGCTATCGTAATTGCAGAAAGCACACTTACATTGCTTGGTATGTGGGTTTTCAGCCGTGGAAAATGGAAACTGAAGAAAATTTAGTTTAAATTGAATTAATCCAATCATGAAGGCAGGTTATACGATAAACCTGCCTTCAGTTTTTTACCTTTGTCCTCAACCAAATGTATAAGCCATGAAAAACCTGACCATGCTATGTTCCGTGATCATCCTTTTCACAAGTTGCCAGTCGGCGTCGAAACTTCTTCAGGAAGGGCGGTATGAAAAGGCAGCCTATTCAGCCGCAGGGCACCTCAAAAGCAATCCATCAGATGAGGCTTTGCAGCAAATTCTTGTGGAGTCCTACAACCTGACCATCCACCAGTATGACAGCCTGATTAACGACGCAGATCAATCAAAATCAAACGACCGCTTTGAAACACAATACGCCTCATACAGAGCCATGCAGGAGCTCACGGCAACAATCAGAAAACTGCCTGCAAATGCTACTCAGAAAATAAAAACAGTTGATTACAGCCGGGAAATGTCAATGGTAGCCAGCAGGGCTGCAGAGGAAAGATACAACCTGGGAATTAAGCTTCTTGATCAGAAGAACAAAGCCGATGCTTATGAAGCCTGGGAAAACTTTAAGAAAGCAGAAGAATATGATCCAAATTACAGAGATGTCGCCCAGATGACAGAAAGAGCTTACGAAGCAGCCCTGACATTGGTTGAGGTAAGTGTCAGTCAGGAACGGTTTCCGCTCTACGATATCAACGCAGCCTGGTTAAAGCAGGGGCTCATCTGGAATCTGGAAACACTGCGAACCAACCATACACTTCTCAAATTCACGTTAAGCGATGATTTAACAAACCAGTCCCTTCGTCCTGACCAAAAACTACAGCTCGATTTCACCGATATGCGGTTCGACATGCCAATCATGAGCGACTATTCATACGAGAGAACCAGAGAAGTAACCGTAACCGACAACGAAGGAAACCAACGCGTCATTATGGTGCAGGCCACCGTTTATGTTACACGCAGAATCCTTACCGCCTCAGCAGTACTGATGGCCGAACTCCGTTCGCTGACTGATGGCAGGACATTGCTCTGGGAGAGATTCCCTGCCGATTACACATGGCGCTCCATTAGTGGGCGCTATACAGGCGATCAGCGGGCACTATCGGCCGATGATCTTTCGATCATAAACAACATGACGCCAGTGATCCCCGGCCGTGATGAATTATTCAGAATGCTTAGTGAAAAATGCATTAACGACATGGTCTTCAGACTCCAGACAATTTACAAATAACAAACTATTTCACACCCAATCAGCGATGAAATCACTCCTTTCATTTATTCTTGTATTTACCTCCCTGTATTCTTGGGCACAAATCACACCTGCCGATCGTGTAAATCCGTTAATTGGTACCGATTCAAAATATGAACTTTCAAACGGAAACACCTACCCTGCCATTGCTATGCCATGGGGAATGAATTTCTGGACTCCGCAAACTGCCAACATGGGTAATGGCTGGTGCTATACATACGGAGCTAATAAAATCAGAGGGTTTAAGCAAACCCACCAACCCTCCCCGTGGATTAACGATTATGGCGCCTTTTCCATCTTCGCCACCACCGAAAAGATGGTTTTTGATGAGAATAAACGCGAATCATGGTTCTCGCACAAGGCAGAAGTTGTAAAACCGTGGTACTATAAGGTATTTTTGGCCGATTATAACACTACTGTTGAGATTGCCCCAACCGACAGGGCCGCTCAGTTCAGGATCAATTACCCAACAACCGATAAAGCCTATCTGATAGTTGATGCCTTCTTTAAGAATTCGATGGTCAGGGTGATTCCTGCCGAACGGAAGATCATTGGTTATGCACGGAATGCAGCGGGGGGAGTTCCCGAAAATTTCCACAACTATTTTATCATCACCGTTGATCAGCCTTTTGAAGAAATTTTCATGGTAAAGGATGGTGTCATCTACGCCCGGGCCACTGAATCAGAGTGCTGGCATGCGGGCACCGTTATCAGGATGAAAACAGCAAAGGGGAAGCCCGTGCATCTGAAGGTTGCCTCCTCATTTATAAGTCAGGAACAGGCAGAATTAAACCTGCAAAAAGAAATAGGTGACGACAGTTTCGATGTCACAGCCGGCAAGGGACGGGATGAATGGAACAGGTTGATGAGCCGCATAGAGATAGAAGGAGGGACTGATGCCCAATTGACGGTTTTTTACACAGCCTTATATCGCACCATGCTCTTTCCGCGGAAATTCCATGAAACCGATGCCAGTGGAAAAATGGTTCATTACAGCCCCTTCAACGGAAAAGTATGTGATGGTTATCTTTTTACCGACAATGGATTCTGGGACACCTTTCGGGCCGTGTTTCCCTTCTTCACGCTGATGTTCCCTGATATGAACAGCCAGATGATGCAGGGTCTGGCAAACACCTACCGTGAGAGCGGCTGGTTGCCCGAATGGGCCAGTCCGGGACACCGGGATTGTATGATAGGGTCCAATTCGGCATCTATTATCGCCGATTCCTACCTGAAGGGAATTCCCAACCCCGATATCGAAACATGCTACGAAGCTATTCTGAAGAACTCAATGAATGAGGGGCCGCTGAGTTCGGTTGGCAGACTGGGGGTATCCTACTACAACAAGTCAGGCTATATTCCCTATGATGTCGGCATCGATGAAAACACGGCCCGCACCCTAGAATACAGTTACGATGATTTTACCATTATGCGTTTAGCCATTGCATTGAAGCGGTCTCAGGCTGAAATAGACACATTCGCCAAAAGAGCCGGGTATTACAAAAAAGTATTCGACAACCGGATTAATTTTATGCGTGGCCGCAATGCCGATGGCAGTTTTCAATCACCTTTCAGGCCTGATAAATGGGGCGATGCCTTCACAGAAGGTTGTTCATGGCACTGGACCTGGTGTGTTTTTCACGACATCAGCGGATTGGCCAACCTGATGGGAGGTGAACAAAAGTTTGCTGAAAAACTCGACTCCGTATATCTGGCTCCACCCACATTCGATTACTCCTACTATCGTACACAAATACACGAAATCACTGAAATGCTGATCATGAATATGGGACAATATGCGCATGGAAATCAACCCATCCAGCACATGCCTTACCTTTATAATTATGCAGGACAACCATGGAAGACACAGTTTCACGTACGTGATGTGATGAATCGGTTGTACACCCCTGCCCCTGATGGATTATGCGGTGATGAGGACAATGGACAAACTTCAGCATGGTATGTATTCTCGGCATTAGGATTTTACCCGGTTTGCCCGGGTACCGATCAGTATGTCATTGGTTCACCTTTGTTTAAGAAGGTGACACTGAAATTTGAAAACGGGAAAACACTCCAGTTAAAGGCCGGATCGAATAGTGCCGAAAATCTATATATTGATCAGATACTGGTGAATGGGAAGGAGTACACGAAGAACTGGTTCAGTCACCAAACGCTTCAAAACGGAGGAGTCATTGAATTTAAGATGTCAGGGCAGCCAAATCTGCGCAGGGGAACTGAAAAAGAAAGCCAACCATATTCCTTTTCCAACTCAGGTACCATTGATTAGGAAGATTTCTTTTAGCCACAAAAGAAAAATCATGTAGAATGCCCCCCTGCCGGTAAACAAACCATTGTGAAGGTTGTTACTCTGACTCATGTATAAAAGCCGAGAGGGCATAAACAACCCTCCTAACATCAAATCAGAGCGTTATGAGTGTACTCGTTAACAAAAATTCACGGATACTGGTGCAGGGTTTCACCGGTAATGAAGGGACATTCCATGCCCAACAGATGATTGATTATGGCAGCCCGGTAGTTGGTGGTGTTACCCCTGGTAAAGGGGGAATGAAACACCTTGGGTTGCCCGTATTCAATACTGTTTCGGATGCTGTAAAAAAGACAGGGGCCGATGTCTCTATAATTTTCGTACCACCACCAATGGCAGCCGACGCCATCATGGAAGCAGCAGAGGCAGGAATCAGGGTGATTATCTGTATCACCGAAGGAATACCCATAGCCGATATGGTAATAACCAGGGAATACCTGAAAGGATTCGATTGCCGGCTGATAGGCCCCAATTGCCCGGGTGTAATCACGCCGGGTGAAGCCAAGGTAGGTATTATGCCGGCTTTTATTCACCAACCCGGAAGTGTGGGAATTGTAAGCCGATCGGGCACCCTCACCTACGAAACTGTTGACCAGCTAACCAAAGAGGGGTTGGGCCAATCAACTGCAATTGGGATTGGAGGGGACCCTGTTCCTGGAACAACAACCCGTGAAGCCATAGAATTACTGATGAATGACCCTGATACCAATGGCATTGTGATGATAGGCGAAATCGGGGGAAGCATGGAAGCCGATGCTGCATACTGGATCAGGGAGTTTGGGACAAAGCCGGTAGTTGCCTTCATAGCAGGGGCCACTGCACCAAAAGGCCGTACAATGGGACATGCCGGAGCCATAGTGGGCGGACATGCCGACACAGCCGAAGCAAAAAAGGCCATTCTGAGGGAATGTGGCATCAGCGTTGTCGATTCACCTGCTGACATCGGCACTAAGATGAAAGAGCTGCTTGGCTAAATATCATTAAAACAAAGCATAACACCTGCAAATCAAAATAGATTTGCAGGTGTTGTTATTTCTAAACAAAGAAATCAGTTCGATTTAACATCCATATCCCGGATTATTCGTAAATTTGCCTTCCGAATTTAGAAAGCACATTGATTAACTGACAATTAACCACTTAAACATTAAGTCCCTTAAGGAGGACATATTTATTCACATGGGAAAAAAAGAAAAACAAACCACGAAGCATGTCTACCTGTTTGGCAATCGTACAGCCGAAGGAAATGGCAGCATGAAGAATCTGCTGGGAGGCAAGGGAGCCAACCTGGCTGAAATGAACCTGATTGGCGTTCCGGTACCTCCGGGATTCACCATCACCACCGAAGTTTGCGACCTGTACTATAAATTGGGAGAAAAAGAAGTTGTTAAACTCATTCACGATGACGTCGTTGAAGGAATACGCTTCATTGAAAAAATAATGGGTTCAGGCTTTGGTGATAAAGAAAACCCGTGTCTGGTTTCGGTTCGTTCAGGTGCCCGTGCTTCAATGCCAGGCATGATGGACACCGTGCTTAATCTGGGGCTGAACGATCAGTCAGTTGAAGGGCTTGTACGTCGTACCGGCAACTCCCGTTTTGTATGGGATTCATACCGCCGCTTTGTGCAGATGTATGGTGATGTTGTTCTGGGAATGAAACCCGTGTCGAAAGAAGACACCGATCCTTTCGAAGAAATCATCGAAGTGATGAAGGAAGAGAAAAAAGTTCACCTCGATACCGATCTTTCGACCGACGACCTGAAAGAACTGGTGACTAGGTTCAAAAAAGCAGTTAAAGAACGCACAGGCAAGGACTTCCCAGAAAGCCCATGGGAACAGTTGTGGGGTGCCGTTATGGCCGTTTTCAATTCATGGATGAACGACCGTGCCATTTTCTATCGCGAACTCAATAACATTCCCGCCGAGTGGGGTACTGCTGTTAATGTACAAGCCATGGTATACGGAAACATGGGCGAAAACTCCGGTACAGGCGTTGCCTTTACCCGTGATGCAGCTACCGGTGAAGACCTCTTCAACGGAGAATATCTGATCAATGCACAGGGTGAAGATGTGGTAGCCGGAATCCGCACACCGCAACAGATCACCCTCGAAGGCTCACGCCGTTGGGCTGTTCTGGCTAACGTAACCGAAGAAGAACGCGCCGGCAAATACCCTTCACTCGAAGAGGTGATGCCTGCTATTTACAAGGAACTCATTGAGATTGAAACCAAACTCGAAATGCATTACCGCGATATGCAGGATGTAGAGTTCACCATTCAGGACGGCAAACTTTGGATGTTGCAGACCCGTAGCGGAAAGCGCACCAGCGCCGCACAGGTAAGGATTGCCATGGACATGCTGCGTCAGAAGATGATCGATGCTCCTACAGCCCTTTTGCGTGTTGAGCCCAATAAACTCGACGAATTACTACACCCGGTATTCAGTAATGAAGGGATAAAAAATGCAACGGTTGTCTCGAAAGGACTTCCAGCCTCACCAGGTGCAGCCACCGGACAAATAGTTTTTCAGGCTGAAGATGCTGAAGCCTGGGTAGCTAAAGGTAAAAAAGTGATCCTGATCCGTATCGAAACCTCTCCTGAAGACCTTCGCGGAATGAACGTCGCTGAAGGCATCCTCACTGCACGTGGCGGAATGACCTCACACGCTGCCGTTGTCGCACGTGGTATGGGAAAATGTTGTGTATCGGGTGCAGGAAGCGTTAAAATCGATTACAAGAAAAAGACCCTTGAAGCTGGTGGCAAGAAATACAAAGAAGGCGATTACATCTCGCTGAACGGAAGCACAGGTGAAGTATACGACGGAAAGATAGAAACCCGTGACCCAGAACTCAGCGGTGACTTCGGAGAAGTGATGAAACTGGCCGACAAGTTCTCCAGAATGTTGGTTCGTACCAATGCCGATACGCCTCACGATGCTCAGGTAGCACGGCAGTTTGGTGCTCAGGGTATTGGATTGTGCCGCACCGAGCACATGTTCTTTGGTGGGGTCAAGATCAAAGCCATGCGCGAAATGATTCTGGCCGATGATGAAGCCGGACGCCGTAAAGCCCTCGAAAAACTATTACCCATCCAGCGTGAAGACTTTGAAGGCATCTTCGAAGCTATGCACGATCTTCCGGTAACTGTCCGCCTGCTCGACCCTCCCCTGCATGAGTTTGTTCCTCATGAAGAAGCCAACCAGAAAGAAATGGCAGTAGAGATGGGAATCAGCCCCGAAGAGGTAAAAGCAAAAGTCGATTCTCTGCATGAGTTCAACCCTATGCTTGGTCACCGTGGCTGCCGTCTTGGCAATACCTATCCTGAAATTTCAGAAATGCAGGCCCGCGCGATCATTGAGGCTGCCCTTAACCTGAAGAAAAAAGGAATCAGAGCATTGCCTGAAATCATGATTCCTCTCACAGGTACGCTGGCCGAAATGAAGATGCAGGAAGATCTCGTCCGCGAAACAGCAGAAAAAGTATTTGCCGAACGTAACGACAGGATCGATTATATGGTAGGTACCATGATCGAAGTACCACGCGCTGCCGTTGTTGCCGACAAAATTGCTGAATCTGCTGAATTCTTCTCTTTCGGAACCAACGACCTTACCCAGATGACATTCGGCTATTCACGCGATGATGCCGGAAAGTTCCTTCCCATTTACGTGAAGAAAGGCATCCTCAAATACGATCCTTTCCAGGTACTTGATCAGGAAGGCGTTGGCCAACTGATGCAGATGGCAGTCGCAAAAGGACGCTCTACCCGCAAAAAACTCAAAATTGGTATTTGCGGTGAGCATGGTGGCGAACCTTCGTCTGTTGAGTTCTGCAATACCCTTGGATTTAATTATGTAAGTTGTTCTCCTTTCCGCGTTCCCATTGCACGTCTGGCAGCTGCTCAGGCAGTCATCAAACAGTCGGGACTGATGGAAGCCGATAAGAAGAAAGACAAGAAAGCAAAAAAAGACAAGGACAAGAAAAAGGATAAGAAATCGCACAAAGACGATAAAAAATCCGATATAAAAGAGAAGAAAGACAAGAAAAAAGGAAAGAAATAATTCCTTTAACACCTTTCGAATCTTACCAATAAAAAAAGCACCGGTTAATATCCGGTGCTTTTGTATTTATTTCGGTAAAAAAACACTGTGATTTACGCCATTTCCAGAGCATTCAACAACATCCCGGAAGTAAACAGATACCTTGCGGCGTCCGTCATATCCGACGTTTGAATAAAAGCTGCCATTGAATTTAAAGCCATGCCCGTCTGACAACTTATGCAAATAACGGGGTAATCCGAAGACAATCATGTTACCTTACGAACTCAGACAACCTGAATGTAGCCCTTTTAAGCGTTAAGGTTTCCTTATTGGGATTGTATAAGTAGGCAACGATGGAACGGGCATTGCCGGGAATATTTACAACACTCAGTGAGTAGTTATATTCAGGCTTCGTTTGAAGTGAAACTAAATTCAGATTAAGCGAATGATATTGAAGCGGATTATGAAGCGAATCCCACACAGTTACAATTAAAAAACAGCCACTCATGTCATCATGAGGTTCGGGTTCAAAGTTAAAGTCACAAACAAACGACCGGTTCCCGATATCGAAGATAGTATCCCTTAAGAAGCTGAAGAATTCGGCAGACGTTTCAACCGGTTTAAAGACCACATTCCTCTCAAGAATCGCATTCCGCTTTAATCGTGGCTGTCGCATAAGGAGTGTCAGACTGGAAACTTCGTCAAATGCAAGCACTTTATAGTCGCGATAAAAGCCGGCATCTTTGTCAATATCAGCCCGCTTCAACAATTGGTAATCATCATAATTATTAGGGTTATTGACAGGATTGATCAAATTAACATCAGGCACACTGTTTCTCACGAAATAACTCCAGCCATTCCGGCTGACTTTGTAGCTACAGATTGTTACATTCCCTGGAGAAAGACTTCCCGAAGTATCCTTTACCAGCTTGACGAACGACTCATCGTAATGCTCATACCACCAGTGAAGAGAATACGTAAGGTTGGCCTGCGTAATAAAGTTCACAGGGATGAACAGGAAGGGGACAACTATCAGTTTAATCCATCGCAATGTGGATGTGGAAGCAACAAAAAAGATAAACCCGACAAACCATGGAAATAAGTAAACAGAGGTTCGGTCCTCAGGATAATTAACATCAAGAAAATGATGAAGAATTAAGATGGCACCAACGGTACTGATGAAGAGAGCAGGAAACAGTGTAGCCGAAGGAGAAAGCCAATTGGAGAACCGTTGGGTAATCATATTTGTTGCAAACACGAGGAAGGCGATTGCTGCTATGATTACAATCGCCGAAGCAACAACACCGCTCCTGGTGAAAAAGAGCATAAAAACATTTGTCTTCACAACTGACTCAAAGAATCCAGGCTGAACTTCGGCGCCGTAGTACAACTTGCCTATTCCCTGGAGCATAAAGCTATATTTCACCGCTATCACAAAAACCCCGATTGACAGAATCAATGTGATAAGGAAATACCGGTCGGTTGTTGCCAGCGATCGCCCCCTGACCTCCCGCAGCCACAAAAGGATGATAAATGAAAAAAGAACAATTGAGGTAGGCAGTAAATTTAGATTTGCAGTAACCGACAATATATTAAATAATAAAGCCCAAGATAACATTCTGACTGTGGGTAAGCGCTCAAATGAAAAAATCATCCAAACTGAGGCCATCACCAAAGCCATTGACATACCATAACCGCGGCAATATCCGAAAAACTCAATAAATCCCTGTGTCAGAAATAAAGCAGAGACAAAAAGAAGACTCAGATACTTGTTCTTAAATGAACGGGAGATTCCAATTACCGATACAACATATAAAACAAACGACAACACACCGGGAAGCCTGAGACAAAATAGAGATTTCCCGAAGAGGCTTACACTAATCCATGCCAGCAAAGAATTCAGAATATGATTGTTAGCATCGGAATAGGCATACCATGGAAGAAAATTCCCCGAGTAAATGTAAAGATCAGATGTGACGACTTCATCCTCCAACACTGGAACAAGCCATGCCCGAAGGATAAGGTACATAAACAGAAATGCACCTGAGACATAAAATAGTATTTTTAATCTGAAGTACTTTTTCATCGTGTATAATTTAATTCCTGATTTTACAAATTCTCAGCCCGTTGATCGCCGGATACCAAAACCCCTCCCCCACCGTAAAGCGAAAAAACTACAACAGGGCCACTTCTGACACTACAAAAGTAAACTTCCTGTTCAAATTTCAATTATATCGGAAGAATCTTATAACACACCTGATTACTACATGACCTTAGCCCGGCCATTTGCCGGTAAACATTCTACAACAGAAAAAGCCTTGGAAATGAATCAACTCAAACTATTAATTGACGACATAACAACACCTTAACTTAATTACTAAAAATAAATTTGCTGTTATTTAGAATTATTCTACATTTGCATCATTAAAGTATTCTGGTGCCTGATTTACCACAATGTGTACAATCAACATTATAGTTCAAAAAACAACGGTCATCCTGATGACAATCGTTCTGCTCGCGATGCAGGATGGCCTTGTACGTTATCGTCATGCCCACCTTCTTGACAATGGTATGATTGTATGGCACGCCCATCCATTTGGTGATGGCCAAAGCACTCATGGTGGGAAAACCCATCATCACTCACCGGGAAATCAGTTTGCGCTCGATCAGATGGCCCAATCGCTGCCTTTTACAAACATCGCGACCACCCTTTCAAAACTTCATTCAGCAAGGCTCAACCGGTACAGAAGTCAACGGGTGCAGGGGCATTCGATCCATCCCTTTATAACCATTCAATTGCGTGCACCTCCACTGGTCGCTTGATTTTACAGACCTGTAAACCGGGTCATTTCCTTTCAATTTATTTCTTATTTCAAAATACTGACGATCTGATCATTCAGACCATCAGCTAAGCTATTGTTGATATTTTAACGCTATAAAAATGAAATACTATTTCAAATTTTCCGCGCTATTAGCAGCGCTATATCTTCTTACCCCATTCTTTCTGTCGGCACAACAAACTGATGCCGACATCGTGGGACATGTACTCTGTGAAGGCAACCATATTCCGGGCATCACCATACACCTGAAAGGGACTGGAAGAGGCACCTCCACCGACCAGACGGGTCATTACAATTTAAATAACCTGCCCGTTGGTTCCTATATTCTGAGAGCACAGGGTATCGGTTACACAGCTCAGGAAAAACCAGTTGAACTGAAGGCCGGAACAACTATTGAAGTCCATTTTGAACTTCAAACCGATCTGATTGACCTCGACCAGGTGGTAGTCAGTGCCAGCCGCAACGAAACAAGCCGGAGGGAAGCACCCGTTATTGTTAATGTGATTACACCGAAAACCTTTCAGAACACCCAAAGCACCTGCCTCGCCGGAGGGCTCAACTACCAGACCGGCCTGAGGGTCGAATCGAACTGTCAGAATTGCGGGTTTCCTCAAGTCAGAATCAATGGGCTCGAAGGCCCCTATTCACAGTTGTTGATTGACAGCAGGCCACTGTTCAGCGCACTCAACGGCGTCTATGGACTTGAGCACATCCCCGTATCTATGATTGAAAGGGTAGAAGTAGTCCGTGGAGGAGGATCGGCCTTATTCGGCTCAAATGCCGTTGCCGGAACCATCAATATCATCACCCGCGAACCCCATGACAACAGCTTCAATTTCGATTATTCGGCACAGTTGTACAACGCCGGTTCAATCGGGCACAACTTCAACCTGAACAATTCTACGATAAATACCGATGGAAAGTCCGGGCTGATGACTTATGGCATGTACCGTCAGCAGGATCCATGGGATGCCAACGGGGATAGCTTTTCAGAGATCGGCAGGAATCGTGCCGGCACATTAGGTTTCAGAGGCTTTTACAATCCATCGGATCATGATAAACTTGTACTCGAGATGCATTACATTCTTGAAGACCGAAGGGGTGGGAATGCCTTTAACCTGCAACCTCACGAATCAGACATCACCGAAATGGCACGACATAACATTACAGGGGGAGGTATACAGTGGAAACATTTCGCGGAAGACAACCAGAGCTTTTTCAATGTTTATGCATCGGCACAGTACACCGATCGCAACTCATATTACGGAGCTGGTAAAGACCCTGACGCCTACGGCCACACTACCGACCTCAGCCTGGTTGGCGGAGTTCAATGGACATCCAACCTTCACCTGGGTCTTCCCTCCTTCTTCACTTCAGGCACCGAATATCAGGTCAACCGGCTCGAGGATGCCATGCCGGGCTACAACAGGCTGATAGACCAAAAAATCAGCGTCGCCGGATTCTTTGTACAGAATGAATGGCACTATGAATCATGGAGCTTCACCGCAGGTGCCAGGGCCGATAAACACAATAAGCTCGATGCTGTAGTCGTCAGTCCCCGGGCTATATTGAAATATGATGCAGGCAAATGGATGCAGGTCCGCCTGAATTTTGGAACAGGTTTCAGGGCACCCCAGGCTTACGACGAAGACCTCCATATTGCAGCAGTTGGTGGTGAAGCTCAAATCATCACGCTATCTGATAATCTTGGTCCTGAAAAGTCATACACCATTAGTGCTTCCACCGACTTTTGGTTTACCGGTGAACACATAAGCGGGAACTTCCTGATTGAGGGATTCAGAACCCACCTCACCGATGTCTTTATCCTGGAACAGGCTGGTCAGGATGAACAGGGAAATATGAAGCTCGAGCGACGAAACGGCCCTGGTGCCACAGTTGCAGGACTTAACCTTGAAGGTAAGCTGCTTCCTGCCCGGTGGCTGCAAATACAGGTCGGGTTTACCTTCCAGAAAAGCACCTACGAAGAAGCTGTCAAATGGTCGGAAGACCCGGATACCGAGCCTGCCGAAAAGATGCTCCGCTCGCCCGAAACGTATGGCTACATGACAGCTCAACTAAATGCTTCAAAAAGATGGGCTATATCTTTTTCAGGAATATACACAGGCAGCATGGATGTCCCACATTATGCCGGCTACATCACGAAAGATGAGCTTGTTCACACCGGCAAATTCTTTGACATGGGATTAAAAATAGCCTATACCAGTCCTTTGGACGGGACCATGAGCATCCAGTTCTACTCCGGAGTCCGGAATATGCTTAACAACTTCCAGTCAGATTTTGATATTGGAGAAAACCGTGACTCTAAATACATCTATGGTCCGCGTGAGCCCGAAACAATTTACTTTGGAATCAGGTTGAATTACGAATAGGCCCTGTTCAGGGATTTTAAAAAAAAGGCCCCGCCAAAAGCCATAAGCCGGGCGGGGCCTTTCATATTGAACATGCTGTCAAATCTGTAAGAAGAATTCTGATTACGACTCTCTGCATGATGGATTAATCTGAAATCAAACGATTACAGCGCATCCACACCACGGGTTACTATCTCGTAGGTATCATTGGCTATCACGAGTTCTTCGTTGGTAGGGATTACCATTACCCTGACTTTTGAACCAGGACGGGTTAAGGTAATCTCTTTCCCACGGAGGCCTTCATTGAGTTCAAAATCAAAATCAACGCCAAGCCATTCCATATCGGTCATCACCTCCCTGCGTGTACGGAAGTCATTTTCACCAATACCACCGGTAAACAGAATCAGATCGACACCACCCATGGCGGCAGCATACGAACCAATGTACTTTTTCACCCGGTACTGATACATCTTCAGGGCAACACTGGCGCGTTCATTTCCCTCTTCAGCAGCCACCTCCAGATCACGCATATCGCTCGACAATCCACTGATGCCAAGCATCCCGCTGAATTTATTGATCAGCGTATTAACCGTGCCCAGGTCAATACCCTCTTTATCGGCTATACGCAGCAGCGCACCGGCATCAATATCACCCGTGCGGGTTCCCATGATAAGACCCTCGATTGGTGTCATACCCATACTGGTATCCATCGACTTACCGTTTTTAATAGCGGTAATACTGGCACCATTTCCAAGATGGCAGGTGATGATCTTAAGGTCTTCGATCTGCTTCCCGAGTATCCCGGCTGCACGGTGCGATACAAACTTGTGACTGCTGCCATGAAATCCATAGCGGCGGATTTTATACTTTTCGTACAGACTGTATGGAATTCCATACAGGTACACATAATCGGGCATTGTGTGATGGAAAGCAGTATCAAATACACCTGCCTGAGGAACGTCGGGTAAAAGGCTGGTAATAGAATAAATACCCTCGAGGTTTGGCGGGTTATGAAGGGGAGCCAGATCAATACACTCTTCGAGGGCAGCCACTACCTGCTGATTTATTTTCACACTGCCACCATAAAGCTCGCCGGCATGTACAATCCGATGACCAACGGCATCAATTTCGTTAAGGCTCTTCATGCTCCCGTATTCGGGATGAATGAGCAAACCAAGCAGGTATTCGATGCCACTCTGGTGATCCAGAATCTCACCTTCAACTTTTACCTCCACGCCATCATCTCGTTTGTGTTTGATAGAGGCACCCCGTAATCCGATTTTATCGACCAGCCCCTTTGCCAAAACTTCAGCAGAAGGCATGTCGAACAACTGATATTTAATAGATGAACTTCCGCAGTTCAAAACGATAATCTTCATAAAATTCTCAAAATTTTGTTGTTATACCTTCATTAGTCGCGGCCAAGATGTGTAATAGGGCCACCTTTGGGCTGTTTACGGCCATCTACCCAGTGGTAGAATCCTTCACCCGAAGTGATGCCGTTCATGTTGGCTCTAACCAGTCGCTTTATGATTGGCGACGGTTTGTATTTTAACTGACCGAATTCATGATAAAGGTTTTCCATCCACCTGAGCAACTTGTCAAGGCCAATACGGTCAGCCGTTTCGAAAGGCCCCATGAGGTGACCTGAAGCCTTCATCATCGTCTCATCGATGTCGTGAACACTGGCCACACCTTCCATCAGAATCTCACAAGCCTCGTTGATAAATGGAATGATCATACGGGTGGAGATGTTACCGGGGGACTCTGCAACCTGTATTGCCTGTTTGCCGATCATTTTGGCAAACTTCAGGGCTGTGGCATGTGCATCGTCAGTGGTTTTTGCACTTCTGACTACCTCTACTATAGCTACTTCGCGTACAGGTGAAATAAAATGTATTCCAATTGCACGACCCCGATGCTGCAGTACCGAAGCCAGATCACTGATCATAAGGGTGGCTGTGTTGGAAGCGATCACACAATCGGGTGCTACTACCGATTCGATGCGTGTAAATACAGCTTTGCGCAACTCAAGGCTGGTACCCGGTTTACGTGAATTGATGGTTTCGATCACAAGATCACAGGTGGCCAGTGCCTGATAGTCAATATTACCCTGAATCCTCGACAGAATCAGTTTCTTTTCATTGGTTGTCATCCCCCACTTGCTGATAATCTGATCGAGATGCTCTCCCATGTGGATTAAAGCTTCTTCAACAATCTGCGAAGTGAGATCAACAAAAACAACATCGAGTCCGTACTGACTGCAGTGAAGGGCGATCTGTTGCCCCATCTCACCGCAACCCACAATACCCACTTTATGCAATTCCCCTTTTTGCGGTGCCTTCTTGCTGAGCGCAAGATCTTCCAATCGTAAAGCCATCGTTACGTAATTAGTTTAAAATATTATAATAGTGTCGGTTATCCATAGATTACAGCCTGCAAAGATAGCCCTTTTAGGCAGTAAAAAAATAGCGCAGGGTATGTTTTAATCGGCTTTTAAGACAGTAAAATACAGTAAGACATCTAATATGCAATAAGATGACTGGTAAAACTGTAAATCTATGCTACACTTAGCTCCAAGGGCTATACTTCACGCGGATCAGGTTTCAGAGGCAATTTTGCCATCCGCTGAATGGTAACTGAGGGCTGCCCAAATTCTTCGGTTACGACACCCTGCAACAGGTAAACGCCATAACCCCGGAAGGGATTCTGCTTTAAACTGTCAGGAAAATGAACCGTGTCGAACACCTCCCCGTTGACATCGAGGAAACAACCAAAATGCATCAGTTCGCCTCTGGAGGTCCTCACATACTTGATGGTCACCAGATTTCCCAACATCCTGACCGTGAATCCTACTGCTGGCACCAGATCAGAAGCCCTGGCTCCACCCCTGAAATCAGTCCGAAGCATATCAAAATGGCTTACACTCACCGGAAAACCAATCAGGTTAAGCTCATCATACGCATCCTCGATGGGTTCAGATTCAAAACGTGGCAGGCTGAATTCCTGCCGGGGCACCTCAAAGAGCGCAGCCTGCAACGGTTGTTGTTGCCCCCGCCCCAGATACAGGTGAGCCTCCCATAGCAATTCGGCCTTGGTGAGGCCGGTAAACCTGAAGGCACCTACCCTGATCAGCAGTGTTATTTGCTCAGAACCGATACTCACCCGTTGCATGAAATCATAAAGGTTCCGGAATTCCCCGCCTTGTTCCCTTTCTCGGGTCAGCCGGTGCGCCAGTTCGGTTTCCAGACCTTTCACATGAATAAAGCCAATATAAACCGAGACACCCATCACCGATGTGAAGTGCTGCCCCTTGTTTACGCAGGGAAGTTCTATCTGGCCTCCACAGCGCCGGGCTTCGTTAAAGTAAACCCATGTATGATAAAACCCGCCAAAATTGTTGATGACGGCAACCATAAATTCTATTGGATATCGCGACTTCAGGTAAAGGCTTTGGTAACTCTCAACAGCATAGGATGCCGAATGGGCTTTCGAAAAACTATAGCCTGCAAACGAGGCAATCTGTCGCCACACCTCTTCACTTACCTCAACAGGACGAGCCAACCCTGCACACCCTTCAAAAAACCGCTGGCGTATTCTTTCCATCTCTTTGTTACCCCTGAACTTCCCACTCATGGCCCGGCGGAGTATATCGGCATCGGCCAGATCAAGCCCCGCGAAATGATGGCAGACCTTCAACACATCTTCCTGGTAAACCATTACGCCATAGGTTTCGGCCAATTGCTCCTTCATCACCGGGTGAATATAGGTGAATCCGCCGGGGTTATGAAAACGCCAGATGTACTCCCGCATCATGCCGCTCTTTGCCACCCCGGGTCTGATAATGCTGGAGGCAGCCACTAGTGTAAGGTAGTCTTTGCACCTCAACTTCCTGATCAAACCCCTCATGGCCGGGCTCTCGATGTAAAAACAACCCATGGTTTCACCCCTGTGCAACAGATCATTTACCGTCTCATCTGCCTTAAATGATTCCACATCCCGTATGTTGACCTCGATTCCTGAATTCTCTCTGACCAGCCTGACACAATCGTTGATATGTCCAATTCCGCGCTGACTCAACACATCGAGTTTTTCAAAACCTATCGCTTCGGCGGTGTACATATCCCACTGCGTGGTGGCAAATCCCTTGGGTGGCATATCGAGGGCTGTGTAACAGGTGATGGGGTCTTCGGTGATGAGGATGCCTCCGGCATGAATACTCCGGATATTTGGAAAATCAATCATCCGCGAGGCCACATCAACAATCGCTGCTGCTATAGAACTCTCCCTGGCTTCCCTGTCGGGATGATCGGCCAGTCGGTCAATCTCTTCAACCGGCAACCCGTATACCTTTCCCAATTCCCGGTACATTGAACTGTCACGGAAGGTCGACATGGCCCCCAACAAGGCAGTATGCCGCGGCCCATAACGGTCAAACAGATATTGCTGAACCGCATCCCGGTCTTTCCAGGAATAGTCTATATCAAAGTCAGGCGGACTGGAGCGCAGGGGATTGATGAAACGCTCAAAATACAAATCAAGGCTTATCGGATCGACGTCGGTAATTCCCAAACAATATGCTACGACGCTATTGGCTCCGCTTCCCCTTCCGACATGAAAAAAACCTTGCGCTGCCGACCAGGTAACCATATCCCAGGCAATCAGAAAATACGAGGCAAAGCCAAGTTGACTGATCATCTCCAATTCCTTGTCGATTCTTCTGACAGCCTCCCTGCTTTCCGTCCCGTAACGTCTGACTCCCCCTTCATGAGCCAACCTGTGAAGCAATTGCCAGTCGTCGGAAGGGCTATGACTGTATACCTTTTTATTCTTGATTGTTTTGAAATCGAGATCGAAAGTACAAGGCGCAAGCAATCCGGATGTCCGTGTGATCAGGGCGGGTGTCCGGTGGAATGTTTGCTGAAGATTTGCGGCAGACTGGAAGGATGCCAGCGATGAAGCTGTCATCGCGGGATCAAGCATTGTAAGCAGCAAGTTGTTGTCGATGGCACGCAGATGTCGATGCAGTTCATACCCCTTGACAGACTCAAATACAACAGGCTGAACCGCGACGAGCCGATCGGCCACCCCTTGCCACCTGCTTCCAAAAAACCGGGTTGCGTTGGAGCCATCAACACCAATATATTGCCCCTCGGGCAATGCGTCCGGCGGCCCGGCAGGAAACGGGAGGATGACGATTGCATCCCCGAGCCGGGGTGGCTTGACGGGGTATTGCGCTTTCGGAGCGGCAACCTCATCCCTGCCTCTCTTTACCGATAGGTTATGGATAGTCAGGAACTCGTTGATCTGCCTGAACCCTTCATTGTTCCGGGCAATCAGCGTATAGAGTATCCTGTTCCCGTTGGCAACGGTAACGCCAGCAACCGGCGCTATGGCAGCGGCATGACAAGCCTTTACAAAATCAGGAATACCTGTTACATTGTTTATATCGGCCAACACCAGTTGCTTCAGGCCAAGCGCAACAGCTTGTTCAACCAGTTTCCCCGGCGACAGCGTACCATAGCGAAGACTGAAATAAGACTGACAAATGTGCATGGCCTCTTGTTTTAAGCCCTGAAAGAAGCTGCTTTTCGACGTCCGAGCTGCTGTACAAATATGCCACTCACCACCAGGGTTAACCCAACGAAAGTAGAGGTAAGAATCGGTTCGCCAACGATAAAATGTATAAAGATCAGCGATATGAACGGCGATAGAAACACCAGATTAGATACCCTGGCGGTATCAGGAGCCAGGTGCAGGGCTTTCATCCACAACAGAAAAGTGATTCCCATTTCAAAGATACCCAAATAAACGCCTCCCAACAAACCATACAGAGAGGGAACCCGAAAGGTGCCTGTGATGAGCATGGTGACGGTCAACAGGATCAACGCGGTCACAAAACCTGAAAACAGTTTAACCTCATCACGCCGCGTATCCTTCATTCCTGCAAGCCAGTACACAGCCCATATCAACGCACTGCCTACCGCAAGCAAAACTCCAAAACCGTTTGAAAACTGCATCGAAAAAGGATCACCATGTGTAGAAATGACCACCAGCCCGGCAAACCCGAGAAGGATGCCGGCTATTCCGCCCAATCCGGGCTTCTGACCTAATACGGGAATCGATAACAGCACAAGCATCACAGGCCAGAAGTAGTTCAGTGTACCGGCCTCCTGCGCAGGTAGCAAATCATAGGCTCTCAACAACACGATATAATAAAGAAAAGGATTGAGGAACCCTGTAAACAGGGTCAATCGCCATTCCTTCGCTGTCGGGGGTACAACTTTTTTCAGAAGCCCCCTGCTCCAAACCGCTATTCCATGTAAAATCACTGCCGTCACCACCGACCAGAACAAAAGGTTCATGAAATCAATATAGCGCAGACTCATCTTCATGGCTGTACCAATCGTCGACCAGAACATCACCGACAACCCCGCGTATACAAAACACCGGGGTAAGGCTTTGATTTTATTCACTTAAGTACGCTCAAAAAATGGCTTCAATCAGTTCATCAACCGAAATATTATTGAAATAATCGTTGACATTGAATTTCTGCAGACATGTGCGAACAGCCGTCTCTTCGTGCATCACACCTGCCAGGGCTTCTTCAATATCTTCCACATCCGATTTACCGAAAAAATCACCGAAAATCTTAACCTTTTCGATCTTACCCTTGCCAACGAGCAAATCAAACTCTACCTGACCACCAGCCGTCCTGATCACTTTACGCAGGTTATACTCCGGAGATTGGCCAAAATTCCAGTTCCACGTCGCATAACGTTGCCCGGCAAGTTTGTCGATGTTATCAATATCAGCAGCCGTAAGCTCATAGGCCCGGCTATCGGTGTACATCTCCATGATGTGCAACATCACCCGGTCTTTGAATTCAAGCACGGTGAGTGGTTCATGAAGGTGATCCGAGATGTTGGTTACACGGCTGCGGACAGATTTAACCGCCTTGTCGTTGAACTTGGCAGGATCAACATTCAGGGCTGCCGACAAATCGGGCAATTTTGAAGAAAAAAGAAGGGTGCCATGATGCAACACCCTGTTCTTGTAAACATGTTCGGCATTGCCCGAGAACTTCTTCCCATCAATGGTCAGGTCGTTACGTCCTTCAAAACGTGCATCAATGCCCGACTTTTGCAAGACTTCGAGAATCGGGAGGGTATATTTTTTAAAATCAATCAGGTTGTTATGATCGCCATTTACATTCATGATAAAAGTGAAGTTGATGTTGCCCAAATCATGAAAAACAGCACCACCACCCGTAAGGCGTCTGACAACCTGAATGTTGTTGGCTTTCACGTAGTCGATATTGATTTCTGCCAGTGTATTCTGATGCTTTCCGACAATGATGGCTGGTTCATTCCGCCAGAGCATGAAAACCTCTTCCGTAAAATTTTTTAAAAAATATTCTTCTGCCGCAAGATTGAACTGCGGACGCGTATTTGAGTTATATATACAGAGCATTTGTATGGAATCATTTTTAATAAGGGGCAAAATTAACACAAATTCAATGTAAAGTATCCGAAGGGCTTAACAGTCGCCTTGGCGAAAATTCCTTACCTTTGCACCCAAAAATATCGAATTAGCATTAATATGCACGAAATCAGAAATATAGCTATTATAGCACACGTCGACCACGGTAAAACAACGCTGGTTGACCGCATTCTTCATCAATGCCAGCTTTTTCGTGAAAACGAAGATGCCGGAGAATTAATCCTCGACAGCAACGATCTGGAAAGAGAACGTGGAATTACCATCCTCGCCAAAAATGTATCGGTTCGTTATAAAGGGACCAAAATAAACATCATCGACACCCCTGGTCACAGTGATTTCGGTGGTGAAGTAGAGCGTGTACTGAACATGGCCGACGGTGTACTGTTACTTGTCGATGCCTTTGAAGGCCCGATGCCTCAGACCCGCTTTGTTCTGCAAAAAGCACTCGAATTGCAGTTGAAACCCATTGTAGTTGTAAATAAGGTAGATAAGGCTAACTGCGATCCCGAAGGAACGGCCGAAGCCGTCTTCGATCTGATGTTTAGCCTCGACGCAAATGAAGATCAGTTAAACTTCCCCGTAGTGTATGGTTCCAGCAAAATGGGCTGGATGGGCGCCGACTGGAGTGAACCCGCTGAAGACATCAGCTACCTGCTCGACACGATCATTGAAACCATTCCTGAAGCCACCTTTGCTGAGGGCTCAGCTCAAATGATGATCACCTCCATCGATTATTCATCCTATGTTGGCCGGATAGCCGTTGGCAGGTTATCGCGTGGGTTTCTCCGCTGGGGCATGCCTATCTCGCTGGTAAAGCGTGATGGCTCGATCGTTCCCTCCAAGATCAAGGAATTGTACACCTTCGAGGGTCTCGGCAAAGAGAAGATCAAGACCGATGTCAGGGCAGGCGAAATTGTTGCCATCATGGGGCTTGAAAGTTTCGATATCGGTGATACCGTTGCCGATGCTCTTGAACCCGAAGGGCTTACCCCCATCAAGGTGGATGAACCCACTATGAGCATGACCTTCACCATCAATACGTCGCCTTTCTTCGGCAAAGAAGGTAAATATGTAACTTCCCGCCACCTGCGCGAAAGACTCTACCTCGAAACCGAGAAGAACCTTGCCCTCAAAGTTGAAGATACTGCATCTGCTGACTCATTCTTAGTTTATGGCCGGGGTGTATTGCACCTCAGCATCCTGGTGGAAACCATGCGACGCGAAGGCTACGAATTTATGCTTGGGCAGCCCAAAGTAATCACGCATGACGTCAACGGTCAAAAGCACGAACCTGTTGAATTTCTTACGGTTCATGTACCCGAGCCTTTTGCCGGCAGGGTGATTGAACAGGTGACCCAACGCAGGGGCGAAATCCTCAACATCGAACACCGCACCGACCGTACCTACATGGAGTTCACCATCCCCTCACGCGGACTAATCGGATTGCGCAACGCGCTGCTCAACGCCACCGAAGGGGAATCGGTGATGGCCCACCGCCTGAAAGGATTCGAACCATGGAAAGGTGAAATCCCCGGCAGGCGTAATGGCTCACTCATCGCTATGGAAACCGGCCCTGCCATCGCTTATGCCATCGACAAACTGCAGGACAGAGGCCGTTTCTTCATCGATCCGGGCGAAGATGTCTATGCAGGTGAGGTGATAGGCGAACACATCCGCCCGGGCGACCTCAACATCAACGTGTGCAAGACAAAGAAACTTACCAACATCAGGGCTTCAGGCACCGACGACAAAGCCGCGATTACCCCATCAGTCAACTTCTCTCTCGAAGAAGCCATGGAGTACATTGCCGACGATGAATTTCTGGAAGTGACCCCCGCCGATTTCCGGATGCGGAAGATTTACCTGGATGAAAACGAACGTAAAAGAATGTCGAAGTAGCTTCACATAAACAACAACTCCAAAACCGTCGGACGAACATCCGGCGATTTTTTTATGCCTCGTCGTTACCCATTTCCCAAAACAGGAAAATCCAAAGCGTATCATTGTCCGAACCCCGGATCGGTAATTTACAGAGCCGGTTAAAAGGAGTTGACGCCCTGTATACCCCGGACAGGAACCAAAAGAAAGGAGCAACGGCAATAGCAAGGTGCAGTCGACTAAACCATATACACTCCCCGAAGTCAACCGGCTGCCCGCTCCTTTCCGAAGCCTGTCCAGGCCATTTTGTCTAAAAACGCCCCCCAACTGATACGTTATCAGATGATGTAAAAAAATTTCTCATCACAGGTATGGGTTTGGCTTAATATTTGTCAGGATTATCATAGAAGGTTAACCAATAATAAACCATAGATAAACCCTAAGCGTACGGTTGAGGTACGGTTGATGTACGGTCGATCTACGGTCGATGCACGGATGAACGATGAAAATGGCTTTGGCCTTGCCCCTCCCCGATAGCTATCGCGGCTATCAGATGTAAAGACAGTGAGAGATATTCTGCTCATATAATCGGAAATCAAACAAATTTTCAAATCTGCCAGTACCAATACGCGTACAACCCATAACCTGAATCTGACAGAAAACGATGACGATCAACCAGCAACCGGCATTCAAACATCATGAGGTGGGGGCACATCATATTCAACGCATTTTAACATGAGAAAACAAGCCTCTTACTTCAATTTCTTAGCGTTTACTATTCAAATACAACTCGTCATCTCTTTCACTTCTCGTGATTCGGGATGTGAAAACCCTTAATTTGAAATGCAGAGACACTTCGTAAGTTGTCAACGAATTACACGAAGCAGATATTCGTTTAATTCGTTTAATTCGTTTAATTCGTTTAATTCGTTTAATTCGTGGATAAAATGAGCTGTCAAGGTTTTCTGCGAAGAGGCACGAAGAATAAATTCGTGTAATTCGTGAAATTCGTGGATAAAATGAACTGTCAAGGTTTTCCGCGAAGAGGCGCGAAGAAAAAATTCGTGTAATTCGTGTAATTCGTGGATAAAATAAGCCGTCAGGGTTTCCCACGAAGAGGCACGAAGAAAAAATTCGTGTAATTCGTGTAATTCGTGGATAAAATGAGCTGTCAAGATTTTCCGCGAAGAGGTGCGAAGAAAAAATTCGTGTAATTCGTGTAATTCGTGGATAAAATAAACTTTCACTGTTTTCCGCGAAGAAGCGCAAAGAAAAAATTCGTGTAATTCGTGGATAAAATAAGCTGTCAACGAATTCCCCGAAGCAGGTATCCGTTAAATTCATACAATTGGTGGATTAAAACAAATGTTCTCAAAAGCCTTGACATTTAACCTGAAAGTAATTATCTTTGCAAGAGGTGGTTTAGTACAGCGAACAACACACTGGTTCACAATAGCGGATTACACCAATTTGGAAGTGAGACGGAAGTTTATAAATACCGGAACTATACACAACAGCGGATACAGGGATATGATGCCATAATTTAACAATATTCTGTATTATGAGAAAAGATTATCCAGATTCAATTAACGGGTTAATAGCACAATGTTTAAATACTATTATTAAGCCCACGATCTCTCCCGATCCTTTAAAATGGACAAATGACAAGGCATTATTGGAATTGGCTGAATTGTCAGAGATTTTCATTGACAAAAATCCTTGCCCCTCTTCCAGATTATTATTTAAAGATAATTCTTATTCATTGCACTTTTCTTATGGTCAAATTCTTTCATTACTTGAAATTATTAACCTATCATATAACGTAGCACTATTTGAGCCCATGCTTAACAGCAGCATTACTCAAAAGCAAGATTTGCGTTTCATGAAAGAGCAGTTGGAAAACAATACTTTTCTTTTAGATTATTCATATCTGTTAGATTTTTCTAACGACTATCTTCTTAATGAGTCTTTCTGTACTCCAGTTCCTGATTCAGAAACAGATTTTGCATTTGTGTGGCTTTTATTAGATTATGCATTGGCTTTTATTTGTCTGCATGAACGGGCTCATATTCTTCGGGGACATTGGGATTATCTAAAAAAAGAGTTACTTACAGATGAAATTACTGAAGTGCTATCTCTAAAAGATATACTAAAAAAACAAACCGGGATCCCTAATTTGCAAAAAGAGTTTAAACCAACAGATGATATTTTGGCTTTTACCGGAGAACAACTTCAAAGACAAGCGTTGGAATTAGATGCTGATTACTGGGCATTTATTGAACTAATAGCACGAAATACCCAAAAATCGTATGAATGGGTTTACGACTATCCATTTATAAAAAGCAAAAAGGATATAGTATTTTTAAGTAGTTGTGCCGTTTCCTTTGTCTTCCTTCTGTCAAAACGAAATCAGATTGTAAATAATTATTTCGATCCTAATTCGCCTGATCCATCATTACGGCTATATCAAATTGTTGATATTCTGGCAAATCATTTAGATATATCAAAAGAGGAAGCTGAAAAAGGGATACATGGGGTACACGAAATTCTTCGATTAGCAGATTACCTTCATGAAAAATATGGGATCATCCATTCATCCAAAGTATTCAGGTTTCATGGAGATGATTTTGAGGGTTCTGTTTGGGGAGAAAATGCTCTTAGTTTTTATTATGCGAGTACTGAGAGATTAAATTCTATGAGACCTAAATTAAATAAATATGAAAGAAGATGGTTATAGCAAAAACCCAAATAAGCTTATAACAGAGATAAGTAATTTGGATGATGATGAATTAGATTTATTGTTTTACAATGCAATTATTTCTGATTCGATGGGATTTGATGGTAGTACCATTAAGGAAGCCATTAAAGGCATTTCGCACTATTTACAAAAGAATAATAAAAAATTCAGAGCGGAAATTTGTCATAACGAAACTATTGTCGGTTACATCTCTGATAATAAATCAAAAAACAGGACTACTTTAGTTGAAGCGATTGCAGCTTTGCTGATTGTATATTTGCCGCAAATAGCAGCTCTGGTTGCAGCAGAAAAAATCATCAGAATTGGTTTATCTTCTTATTGTGAGAAAGAAATATCAAAATAACGTAGTTTGGTTTCATGACTCATTTCTTAGTAATTGGCATAAAATGCCAACAACATAAAAATAAGCAAATTATGTTAATAACCTGATGATACCTTTTACTATTTTATACAATATATAAATCTGGCATTCATTATCTTAAATGTAATATTAGCACATCTGACACAAAAACATATGAACACCAGATATGGATGGAAAAGAAGCATATTATTCGATATCTTAACTCAAATTTTCTGGTACAGCATGAATCTTGCCCGAATAGAATTCTTTGTACTGTTTTCCCGGCAAAGTAGTTTGTTGCTTAAAAATAAATACCGGCGTCCTGATTAGATACATTTCACAACTTATGCTCTTCTGAGATAAATTCATCTCAGAATATTTAAGCTCTTTCTTAATTCTATCATCGTAATCTTAATGTTTGCCATGGCACCATTATATCCTTTGATATAAAGGCATCAGGTTTGGTTAATAGAATTACAGCTTCGTGAAAGTGTTATATAATGGATCATTTGAGCATGATACGACCGGCACAATTGTGAGTGATACTGGTGGTACATTTGGAGTGATATTATCAGCATCCTTCAACAAACACGGAATGGTACAGTATATATACTTCGTTTGGGCCTACATGGCTGGCATCTTTATACATTCACCGGTACACATCAAAACCAAATAGCACAGTCGATAATTACAAAGCAGTTTCAAGTACGGTCTAAACTACATAGCTAATATTCTATTTTCTAATGATCGAAAAGAAATCAAAGAAAGTTGCAAATTTTCGTGATATGCTTAGATATCTAATACATATAGCGCGAGCAGCTAATAAATACTATCTATATGCGCTGTAACGCAAAACGCCAAATAGAAGGCAGACTTTTCACTGGAGGCTATTGGTAGGCTGTAACGATTTAAGGTGGCGTTGAACAAAACCCAGAATGACTACTATGATGGAGGTTAATTTTTTATGGTGCTTGAGCCTTTCGAGTCAGATCTGAGCTTAACAGTAAAATTATGCTTTCTGTTTTTAAAACAAAACGACGGCGTTTACTAACTTTGCGAAAACCTAATGCCATGTCTTTCATCGCCGACTTACACATTCACTCGCGGTTCTCGCTGGCTACCAGTAAAGAGCTCACTCCTCCAACACTCCACCTGTGGGCTCGCAGAAAAGGAATTGGCCTTGTGGGTACAGGCGACTGTATCCATCCGAAATGGTTAACTGAACTTGAACTGATGCTGGAACCTGACGATACAGGCCTCCTGAAGCTAAAACACGAATTCGGGCACCCGGAACTTAAATCTGCCCCTGCCGGCGATGTAAGATTTGTACTGACAACTGAGATCAGCAACATATACAAACGTGGAGGACAGGTACGCAAGGTGCACAACATCCTTATCTTCCCTGACTTCGAAGCTGCCCGTTCGCTGCAGCAAAGGCTTCAGCGCCTTCAGTTCAACATCAGCTCGGATGGACGCCCTATCCTCGGTCTCGACTCCCGCGATCTGTTAACGATGCTGCTGGAGGCCTCCCCCCAGGCAATGCTGATTCCCGCCCATATATGGACACCCTGGTTTTCGGCCCTTGGCGCTAAGTCAGGGTTCAATTCCATTGCCGAATGTTACGGAGAATTGACAAAACACATCCATGCTGTGGAAACAGGACTGAGCAGTGATGCCCCCATGAACTGGCTTATCAGTTCACTCGACGAATTCACCCTCATCGCCAACTCCGATGCCCATTCGCCTGAGAAGCTCGGGCGTAATGCCAACAGGTTAACGTGTGAAAAAAGCTACCAGGGATTGATGGATGCATTGAAAGGCGGCCCGGATGCTGGCTTCGGTGGAACAATTGACATGTTCCCCCAGGAAGGGAAATACCATTATGCCGGTCACCGAAAATGCAATGTTGCCATCGACCCTGCAGAAAACATCAGAATGAAAGGGATTTGCCCGGTTTGCCACAAAAAGCTTACCGAGGGGGTGATGGATCGTATTGCTCAACTTGCTGATAGGGCCAATCCCCTTGAACGTCCAAACCGTGCCAGTTTTCAGTATGTCATCCCGCTGAAGGAGATGCTGGCCCAGGTTCACGGTTGTGGAGAAAGCAGCAAAACAGTGACCATGCTTTATCACCAGCTTTTGCAACGATTGGGACCTGAACTGACAATACTGCTTGATATTCCAATCGGTGAACTTCAGCATAAGACCTCCCCGCTTGTTGCAGAAGCCATCAGACGAATGCGCTCCGGCGAGGTGATCATTCACGAAGGATATGACGGAGAATATGGCACCATACAGGTTATCAGACCCGGAGAGCTCATGGAATCAGGAAGCAGTACAGGCTTCTTTGATAGATCTGACAGCACGACGAGAGATTCCCAATCACCACTGCTGCGCTTCGATCCGGCAAAGCTCATGGAGCTAAAATCGGCACCGGTACTCCCCAATTCTTCGCTGGCTGCCGAAAAGACCAGTCATTATCAGGCAGCGCCAAGCCTGCTAAACAGCAAACAACAACAAGCCGTCAGACACACGGGCTCCCCTCTGCTGGTACTTGCAGGTCCGGGAACAGGGAAAACACGCGTGTTGACCGAAAGAATAGCATGGCTTATCAATAACTCGGGCATAGCGCCTGAAAAAATTATTGCGGTGACTTTCACGCAAAAGGCTGCCCGTGAGATGCAGGAGAGAACAATAAAACTGATTACCGGATCATTAACCGACGCTCCGTTCATCAACACCTTTCATGGCTGGGGAATAAACTGGCTGAGACAACATGCAGGTGTTGCCGGGTTGCCCGACGATTTTAACGTGGCAGGTGATCCCGAGAAACGAATCATATTAACGGAGGAATTACAGATTCCGCCGGGTGAGATTGCAGCCAAAATGGCTCTGATCAGTGCCATGAAGCAGAAAGCAGACCAACCTGATGTGGATGAAGTCATGCAGTCTATCAGAAACCGTTTTGATGCCGCCCTGCGTGCAGCCCGACTCATCGACATAGATGATCTGGTCTGCCTGCCTGTAACGATATTACAAAAAGATGCAGAACTGCTGATCGAAGCACAGCATGCAACCCGCGCCCTCCTGATTGACGAGTACCAGGACATTAACGCCGTGCAGTATGAGCTTGTAAAGTTGCTGACCGCCGATGATCCCTCAAAGCTTTTTGCCATCGGTGACCCTAACCAGAGCATCTATGCTTTTCGTGGTTCCGATGTGGCTTACATCAACAGGTTCGTAAACGATTTTAGCGGCGCTGTTACCTATAGCCTCAACGAAAGCTATCGCTGCCCCCATAACCTGTTGACTGCGGCCCGGCAGGTGATTGACAACGAAAACCAGACGATTCAGATTCAGGGAATTTCACATGGAACCATGGTTAAAATCACTGAGAATCCAACCGAAGCCTCTGAATCCGAATTCATCGCCCGTACAATCGACAGAATGACCGGAGGTACCCGTTTCTTTGCCATCGACAGTGGTATTGCCGACCCGGGCGATATACCTGCAGACATCGATCCATCACAGATTGCCATTCTGACAAGAACACACCGGCAGCAGACATCTATTTGCAAGGCATTAAATGACCATGGAATTCCCTGGCGCTCATATCACCACATGGCGCCTTTCGCCCAAAAACCCGCTTCCGATCTTATCACCATACTAAAGGCCCTTGACAACCCGCAAAACAATTTTTACCAGCGT
This sequence comes from Bacteroidetes bacterium GWE2_42_24, assembly GCA_001768515.1. Classification (GTDB taxonomy): domain Bacteria; phylum Bacteroidota; class Bacteroidia; order Bacteroidales; family TTA-H9; genus GWE2-42-24. The sequence continues at coordinate 57,978 of MEOA01000021.1, forward strand.
CAGGCTACACGCTTCTTCAGCAGTCAAAAAGCATACGGGACCTTCATGAACAATTTTCCTCTCAACCTCACCATTTCTGAACAGCTCTCATGGATTGGAGGACAGGTATTTCCATCATTGCATGAAGGCTACCGGGAAATGATCAGAACGAGTGAGTCGTTCAGACATAACAAGCAAACCTTCTGGCAATACATCAACACCGGTATCATGGCCGATGCACTCAGTCCGGATGTGACGGCTGTGAACCTGATGACACTACATGCAGCCAAGGGATTGGAATTTGATGTAGTCATAATTGCAGGGTGTGAAGAAGGGATCATCCCTTACACCTTTGGAAACCGCAAAAGCCCCGACCCGGAGGAAGAACGCCGGTTGTTGTATGTAGGGATGACCAGAGCCCGTAACCTTCTGTTACTGACACATGCCCTTGAGCGAACAATCTTTGGGCAACAGGTACGTTTACCCCGTAGCCGGTTTCTGGATTCGATCAGTAATGAGCTTACCGAGTTCGTAAAACAAGAAACCTCACGGAAACAGGCCGACATTCAACTGAGTTTGTTCTAATCATACGCCCATGAAATTGCTTTCATCCTGTTTGGTAGTTTCTTTCCTGCTGATGAATCAGTTACTGACTGCACAAAGCGTGCTCTACAGCCAGTATCGGCGGGTCGATATGGCATTGAATCCTGCATTGACGGGCATGACGCCAGGAGCCTGGCAGGCGGAGGCACTCTGGCAAAACCGTTCCTTCGGGTCCGATACTACCCAGAACACCTACCTTCTGCAAGGTTCCTACAGATTTGATTTTAGAGGAGTATCAGATAAGGGTTATGGACTCAGGATAGCATACGAGGACAAATACAGCATTGCCATCGGTGTGCTGGCTGAGATGCGCAGAGCAACCAATTACCGGGAACAGTTCACATCGGCCTACGGTAGTATAGCCCTGCAAATGAAAACCGGCCGCAACGGCATTCTTTCAATCGGTGCACAGCCGGGTTTCTTCATGCAACCCTCCTACTACCCGGTAACAAATACTTCGGCTGAGTTGTACAACGACACCATTTACATGCCCGGCACACCCAAAGCCGCGAAGTTTGATGTGAATGCAGGAATTCTCTATGGTCAGGGACGAATGGAATGCTGGAACGATGACCAGTTATATAAATTTCAGATCGGACTGGCAGCCGGTCACCTGACAGAACCTTGGATGCGCGATAGTCTGCCACGCGTTCCCGGGCGTGAAATACGAGCACACGCCTCCTACCTGTGGGAGATAAACAGGACGTGGGGCGCCATTCCGTCGCTGCTATTTCAGTATGCCGATGAAAAACATCTGCAGGCCGGTGTTTCTATGATCTATCGCAAACACTTCAGCTATCTGGACCGAATCAGAGGAGCCTTGTTCTACCAGACTACAGGGCACCTGACCCCTGCCCTTGGTATGAGGTTTTATTGGGGTAACCGTGCAACATATGGCTTAGATATGGAAATAAGCTATGACATCTCCCTCCGCGATCAACAACCATACGGTTGGCATAGCCGGGGCTTTGAGATAAGCTTAAAATTTGGTCCAATTTCAAGATGCTGGTCTGCCGATCCATGCTCTGGCGCTTACCAGCACGAAAGCTACTAAAAGCTGATCACCTGCATCACAACAATAGGAGGTTAATCCTCAGCGCTTCTTGTCGGATTCAGGCATTAATCCCTAAAAACAGATAAATAAACAACGCTCTGCCAGACATACTTTTCAAAGGCGGGTGATCTGATTATTCTTAATAAAGCATTTAAAACATGCCGCACCAAAGGGTATTTAACATATTATTCTGCCAATTATCTTATTTCAGGGGGATAAGCCCCTGAACATTTTACCATTTAAGCTGGCGTAATAAACAAATATAGAGAAGATCGTGCGCTAATATATCAGAAATAAATTTCCTGTCGCATCCGCTCGAGTGGTATATTCCGTTCGAGTAGCAATTCCCACACATCAAGAATCATTTGTGAATTACCGCATAGCATGATCTCCGAATCAGCCGGGATTTGAAAGTCTTTGAGGAAATCGGTTACACGACCCATGAAGTCACCGTCATCGGCGCGCGATGTACAGGCGATGTAGGCTCCCGAATTAAAATCAGCACGATCGCAGGCTTCAGATGCCTCCCTGATTCCATGTATCAGTGTGAACCGCAGATCTGGGTGTGATTTCACAAAACTATGGAACGGTGAGATACCTGTGCCGGTAGCTATCAGCAAGTGATGGCGGTCAAGCGATCCGGGGCGCAGGGTAAAATAGCCATTAGGGCCATCAACTGTAATTTGTTCACCCGGTTTGAGCAAAGCCAGCCGGGGAGTTAAGCGGCCATCATCCACAATCTTCACGAGCACCTCCAGAAAGTCGTCGGTTGGGGCATTATAAAGGGAGTATTCACGCATTTCGCCGATATCCGGAATCCCGATCGTAACATGCTGACCTGCTTTAAAAGTGAGCTCATCACGCTGAAAACGCAGAACAAAAGTTGTTGCCGTATGATACCGTACCGAAATCACCCGATGCTGTTGTTCGCCTCTTAAAAAGTGTACCATAAAAAATAAACTGTCCGTTTTCTCCAAAGAACAAACCAACTGCGGTAAAGTTGCAGTCGGGGAACCTAGAATTCTCCTACAATGGCACCACGATCGCTGAATTCAAGTCCGGAACGGTTCTTTTCACGCCCGTTAACATCATATTCAATCATGACTTCCTTCCAGAGATTGCCTTTATCATTGTAAATCCGCAGGGTAGTCGATCTACGGTTACCTTTCTTATTATACAGGGTCACTTCCGTTTGCTGGCGTTTGCTATTGTATTCATAACGGTTCTGCAGCCAGCTATTTTCTTTATCATTGGCATCATAGCCGATGAGTGTCGATTGACGCAACAGGCCGTCACTATAAATAAAAGTATTGTATGTGCGGGAAACCGGTGTACCATCAGGTGATTTGCGCCAAATTTGCTCAGAGGTTCTGTTATTCAAACTATCATAAGTATAATGATACTCATTACGGGTTCTAACCTTGCTATCAGGGCCTAAAGTAACGTCGCGCCGCTCGGTCATATTTCCATTGGCATCCTTCACGATGCCTGGCCTGAATTCATTCTTCGCACAATCGGGTTTGACTGCTGCAACATCGGATTCAGTCTTTCCGGGTGTCGGCTTCATGTTACATGAAGCCAGACCGATGACTATCATCACAGTTACACTTAAAATGAAGATACCGTTTTTGAAATTCACAGAAATGATCTTTTAGAAACAGTAAAATTAAAACTTAACGTTCAATTCCCGGCGCATTTTCTGAATTATCCCTCAACAAGCCGGCGGGCACGGGTAACACCCCTGATACGTTCCAATTTGTGCAACAATTCATACAGTTGAAGCGAGTTAAAAACATGCACACGGATTCTGCCATCAAATTGCCCCCCTTTCGACTCGATGCTTACGCCCAGCATGTTTATTTTAAGGTCATTGGTGATAAGCTGAGTTATTTCATTGAGCAAACCCATACGGTCTTCACCAGTAATCCGGACCACGGTCTGGTAAGGCTGCGCATCCTCGGTACCGCTCCAACGCACTTTAATCACCCGATGCGGGAAACGTTCTTTCATATCGCGGGCATTGGGACAATTACTCCGGTGAACGGTTATTCCCTTGGTAATGGTCACAAATCCGAACACGTCGTCACCATGAATAGGAGTACAACATTTAGCAAGCGCGTAGCTCATGTGCTTACCAGCTCCTTCAAAAACCAATTGCTCGTTGGCTCCTGATAAGGCCGTAAGGGTATTCAGCCCCACCTTACGGTCAAACTTCGTGATAACGGGTGCTGCCGGTTCCTCATCCTTTTGCAGAATCAAATCCCTGACGTCGATCGGATCAATCTTCTCAACGCCAATGGCGGCATAGAAATCAATCATGGTCTTCATCCTGAAATGCTTCAGCAATTTCTCATTGAATTCGTCGGTGAGTACAAGTTTCCAGTTCTTCAGTTTACGACCGAGGATTTCACGTCCGTTCCCTGCATCGCGCAATTTCTCATCATTCAGTGCTCTTCTGATCCTGTTTTTGGCTCTGTTGGTTACCACGATATTAAGCCAGTCGAGCTTTGGCTTTTGACTCTTCGTAGTAAGAATTTCAGCCACATCACCATTCTGAAGCAAGTGACGAATGGGGACATTTTTGTTGTTCACCCGTGCACCCGAGCAGCAGGCTCCTACATTTGAGTGAATCTCGAAGGCAAAATCGAGCACCGTCGCTCCAACAGGGAGTTGCTTGACGTCGCCCGCGGGGGTAAGTACATAAATAGATTCACTTTCAGGATGTGCCGGTAATCCGCTGTAAGAGCTTTCATCGGTTTCCGACTTTTGTTCAAGTAGTGTTCTGATCTGCTTAATCCATTGATCTGAAGCCCCCGATTCACGCCTTTCTTTATACTTCCAATGGGCGGCATCGCCGCGTTCGGCAATTTCGTCCATGCGCGTCGTTCTGATCTGTATCTCTACCCAACGGGTATCAGGGGTCTGAACTGTAGTGTGCAGACTTTCGTAACCACTGTCTTTAGGCTTCGTAATCCAGTCGCGCAAACGTGAAGGATCGGGTTTATAAATATTGCTAACGATGGAATAGATCTTCCAGCAATCGGCCTTTTCATTCTCAATAATTTTGCGGGAGATTATTCTGATAGCAAACAGGTCATAGATCCCGTTGAAACCGACACCCTGCTTCTGCATCTTCGTGTAAATAGAAGGAATCGACTTGTAGCGCCACTTTATCTCACAATCGAAACCATTACGGTTCAACTCCTTGATTACAGGTTTCAGGAAAGCTGAAAAGTAGGCTTCCTGCTTCGGTTTTGATTCATCAATCTGCCGTACAATGGCCATGTAGGCTTGCGGTTCGGTAATACGCATAGCCCGTTCTTCCAGATCAGCTTTAATCTGATAGAGTCCCAGACGGTGGCAGAAAGGGATATACACGTAGAGGGCTTTTCGGAGAATGTGTTTTCCTTCAGACGCACTCACTTTATCGTAATGCCGCATCGAGAAAAGGTTTACAGACAAGCGGATCAGTATGACGCGCAAATCGGTGGTCATCGACAGCAACATCTGACGAAAATTCTCCGACTCGATGCTGATCTTGTCGAAATTAAGCGATTCGAGGATACGCAGTCCGGCAATCAGCTTTAAAATGTCGCTGCGTCCATCCAGCCAATCACCCGTTTCGCTGATTTCCTTATCGGTAAAAGTGTACGCCAGTGCAAAGGCAATGATTGAAGACGTCCCAAGCCCTACTTCTCCGGCAATAATCAGGCTGATATCAAAAAGCCGGATGAGCTGGCGGCTGCTCTCGGCACTTTCATCAGGGAATTTGGCAATGCAAAGTTGCACCGTATGACGCAACAGATTGGTCTCTCCTTTATGTAAAAGTGGTTTTACCGCAGCAAGAAGTTTGCGGTATTTCTGGAGGACAAGTTTATCGGTAGTTGTTATAACCGTCATTTAGTATTAAAAAAAAACGCCGGAATAAATACAATCACTCCGGCGTTTGAAATTCAACCTTTAAGAATTATCCTTTGGTGAGATCGCCGGTTTTCTCGCCCCCCTGCCTTGACAAAGGATTGGCAATGTTTTCACGCATGCGGGTATCCGCCTGAATATTCTGGAACTTGTAATAGTCCATGATTCCAAGGTTACCACTCCTGAAAGCCTCGGCAATGGCCAGCGGAATCTGTGCTTCAGCCTGGATCACCATGGCACGGGCTTCCTGTGCCTTCGCTTTCATTTCCTGTTCATGTGCTACAGCCATCGCACGACGTTCTTCAGCCTTGGCCTGAGCGATGTTTTTATCTGCATTGGCCTGATCCATCTGCAATACGGCACCGATGTTCTTTCCTACATCAATGTCGGCGATGTCGATAGAGAGGATTTCGAAAGCAGTACCACTGTCAAGACCTTTGTCGAGTACCAGTTTGGAGATGCTATCAGGATTCTCAAGAACAGTCTTGTGGCTTGGTGAAGAACCGATTGAAGAAACAATACCCTCACCTACGCGGGCCAGTACGGTCTCTTCACCGGCACCTCCGACGAGTTGACGAATATTGGCTCTCACTGTAACACGGGCTTTTGCAATAAGCTGAATACCATCTTTGGCAACAGCAGTAACAGGAGGTGTATCAATTACTTTAGGGTTAACCGACATTTGAACTGCCAGCAACACATCGCGTCCGGCAAGGTCGATAGCACTTGCCGTTTTGAAATCGAGGGTCATATTGGCTTTTTCAGCCGAGATCAATGCATTGACAACCGACTGGACATGTCCTCCAGCCAGATAATGCGCTTCCATGTCATTGCGGGTAAGTTTAAGTCCGGCCTTGGTTCCTGCAATAAGGCTGTTGACAATAACTGAAGGTGGTACTTTACGCCAACGCATCAGGATAAGCTGAAGCAGCGAGATATTAACACCCGAAACGAGTGCTGAGAACCATAATCCGACAGGGATAAAGTAAAATATCACCCACAGACCGAACAGGGAGGCTATACCAATAGCCAAAAAAGCAAATACAGTTCCTTCCATGATAATTTATTGGGTTTTAAGTTTAACGAAAATCTTTTGATGATCGATTTTTACAATTTCTATTTCAATACGCTGGTCAATAAAACCAGACAGGCTGTGAACCTCATAAAGTTCACCATTGATTCGGGCCTTACCGGCAGGTGCCAGCCTGGAGATGGTTTCACCTGTCTCACCTGGTTTAACCTTTGCAGCATCCACCAGATTCACTTTGGAGTCGATCGTATCATTGAGCATCAGACGCTTCCATGTCCGCGATTTCAAAGAGAAATAGAGAGATGCTATGGCACCGACAAGGGTTGAAAAGGTAACAATCACACCGACCGTTGTACCATACCCGGCCCATGCCTGCCAGATGCCAATACCAATGGCAATAAAACCGAGAACCCCGGCAACCGATGTACCCGGAATAACAAGAATTTCAAGCACCAGAAGTAACAATCCGGTAACAATCAGTAGAATGATAATGGTAAGTGACATAATAGCTTATTATTCAATCGTCAGGCTCAACTGTCGGTGCGACAACTCATCAAACAATACCTTCAATTCGGTAAAGGAACCGCTTTTAACCGGACAACGACCTTTAACATGTGCCGTAAGCGCACATTGTTCGGCCTGCTCCTGCACATGACCAACAACCTCCATGAGGCAGTCGATCACATACTCAAATGTATTCACATCGTCATTGTAGAGTATCAATTGGTTTTGATCCGACAATTCCGAATCCTCCTTCCTGACAATTTTCTCAAGTGTTTTTCCCATAGAACATAATACCATTTGAAGGCATAAAAATAATCATTCTAGCGGTACGTTCGATAAAAAACAGAAATTCATTCCGACTGTTAATAACATTACACAAATATGCATATATGAGCAAACAGGGATACATCACTGACAATAAACACCTTATTAATGATCACTTCGTTGACAGCCTCAGGGATTCTTTTGCCAGGGGCTTACCCGGACTGTCAGCACAACTAAGGATGTCGCCTCCTTCCAGAGAAATTCTTATGCAGAACCCTAAGCACCACCATCCACCAAGAAAGGCCGCCGTTTTGATCGCCTTATTTGAAAGCAAAAACGAATTACATACACTCCTGATTACCCGCAATGAATACCCGGGAATCCATTCGGGACAAATAGCTTTCCCCGGAGGCAAATATGAGCCTGCCGACAATAGCCTTATTCAAACCGCTTTAAGAGAAACTCATGAGGAAGTGGGCATCGCGCAAGAGTACATCGAGACCATAGGCTGCCTGACCGAGTTATACATACCACCCAGCAATTTCAATGTAACACCCGTAGTTGGCGTTCTGCGACAACTACCCAATCTGTTACCCGACGAGAATGAAGTATCGAAGATCAACATCATAAGCCTCAAAGAGCTTTTCGCTCCTGCAACCAGAAAACTTTTACAAATCGACACGCCTGTCGGCAAGATGGAAACACCGGCCTATTGCCCCGACGGACTCATTATATGGGGAGCCACTGCAATGATAATAAGCGAACTGCAACAACTCTGGCTTGGGTTCTCTGAGATCTTATAACCTAACGAGGGCACAATGGGGAGATATTTCCGCATTTGGTAACAGAACCTCATTTCCGATACCAGATAAAAACTTCCGGGGTTAAAATCCAGGATGCGGCACTTAACAATACTTGTACCAAAGTCAAAAAACTGTTCGAACTGTTCAATGATTAAATTGATTCACATCAAAATGTTAAAACATGTAAGGTGACTAATTTTTTGAATATCTGATTTAAATATCAAATTACCAATTGTTTATATCATTCGGTGAAAATGCAATGATTTTCACCACCGGTGATGGCTTTTGCACTTTCGTTCGAACTTCGATCAATGAACAGTGAAAATTGCAATTTTTAAGAATGTTCGTTCAATGTTCGTTCAATGAAGATTAAGTAACCAATATCACACTTGAAAACAGCTTGATAATCAAGAAAAAGAGAGACCAAAGTTAGGCCAAAGATATATCAAAGAGGGAACGGAGCCTTTTTTTACATATCTTTTTAGCGGGTTTACAGTAAGTTATAGGAAACTTTGGCGTTGGCTATGGCTTTGACTTTGACCTTGACATTGGCTTTGGCTGGATGAAAGTATCAGGCCTAAACAGATTTTCAAATAAGCATAAGAGCATTAATTCTCTTTATCCATTTCCAGGAGGCCATGCTTTTCGTTTTTGGTATGACGCTCGATGAAACCTTCCAACTGGTCGGAGAGCAAACGTTTGGCAAGGATGGTCTTTTTATCATCCAACAGGTAGATGACAGGGGTGCTGTAGATATCGTAAAGATCTTTGAAAAAGGGAGTTAAGGCACGAGGGCCATTCACATTCACAAAGTTCATGTCATTTTTCTTCACATACTTTTTCATCTCGCGCATATTGGTGTCGGTACACACGGCATACACTCCTATGTCATACTTTTCTTTCATTCGCGCCACCATATCCCTGATTTTTGGCACTTCTTTCTTACAATGGCCACATTCGGGATCCCAGAAAAACAGCAGGGTATAGCGGTTTTTCATCGAATGCATTGATTGTAACCGCAATGAGGTATCCTGCATAATCAGTTCAGGTGCAGTTTTACCTATCAGAATCGGACGCAGTTTGTTGGCTTTTTTGATCACATTCTCACGTACTTGCTTATTTATCCAGAAATCCATCTCGCCACTGGCATAGAATTGATCGACCATGTAAACAAAGGCAGCATCCATTCCCATGATTTCACTCCTTTCAACATAATTAGTCAGATACCATACGAAATAGCGATAGGTATCGCGACCCTTCTTCACCAAGGGAAGCAAACGTTCAACCTCTGACTCAATGCTATCGGGCGACTGCAACACCAGTTTGGTAAAATACAGATTCAATTTTTGATGGTAAACAGGAGTACGTATCAATCTGTCATCGCCAAGATCAAAACTGTCAAAAAAGTGATTCTTATAGTATCGGAAAGCGAACAAAGAATCGACGGCTCCATTTGCAAGTTTTGGCGCTTCAGGAATCCGTGGTTCTGATTGGGCACCCACGAAGGCAGCCACAAGCAATCCCTTGTTGCCGGCAACGAAACCCGAAATATATGCCCTGACAACAGAATCGGTGCCGGCAATTTGCTTCTTGCACCATAAGGCAGAATCACTATCCTTGCCATTCCGCTCGATACATTTTTGCCAGGCAGTAACCTCCTTTTGCCTGGCAGACAAGTAATTGATGTAGGAGAAAAACAGACTGACATCCTCCGATCCCTTCACCTTAATACTACCGGCAATGTTTTCAAATTTCGTTTCAATGGTCACTTGTTGCTGTTTGTCGAGCAGGAGTTCAAGGTACCTTACTTTTTTCTGTCCGGCGATGATATACATTCCACCCGGCAGAAGCGTATCAGCACTAAATGTGTACCATCCCCCCCTCCCTAGTCTGGCGGTATCGTCGACATATTGTTTGTCACCATAGTAATGAGCAAGGTAAAGAACCGTATCGGAGATTCCCTCAATTTTCAACTGAAGCTTCAGACCATCCTTACCCGAGCTATAAACGGCTGAATGAAGACCCACCAGCATCAAAAAACTCAGTATTAAATTGCGTATCATTTTTTCTAAGTATAATATTAATCGTTAATATCAATCAAATTTGAGCTGCAAAACCGGAATAGAAACAAGAAATCACAACAACTACAACGTCAAATGCCCTTCTGGTATTCTGTGAACTATGACTACCATGCAGGCGGACAAGGGATGCAAATTTAGCAAAACCAGCCTGAATGCGAACAAAACCTTATTCTTGATTCTTCGTAGAAACAAAAATGGGTAATTTTACGTTCATCAAACGAAAGTGAATTCTGAAGAACAAAATGAAGAAACAAAACCTCAGTTTACAATCATGAAATACAAGGGTATACTGGCTAGTGCCATCATAGCAATTTCAATATCAACGGTAACATTGGCACAACCGATGTCAGAACAAATGCGGCAAGCCCTTACGCAACGTGATGAAAATGCACGATCCTACAGGATGATCCGCGATACCATGAGCTCGAATTCATGGTCCAACCTGATGCGGCTTGTGCATCATCTTCAACGAGTCTCGTCGGCCGACAGTGTAATACTGATGGAATATGCTGATCTGTATACTACCGGGATTGTGCAGGCCGCATCGATGCAGATTAAGCTGGATAGCCTGGGATTGGCTGCTCAGAAAAAAACCATCAAATCCGAAAAATCCGGTTTCTCAGTCATCAACCTCGTGATCCTTGGACTGGCTGCTGTCTTTGCAGCTTTGGGTGGATATCTTTATTTACTCTCGGGCAAAAACAAGCATAAGAATAGTACAACTCCCTCTGCCAGAGAAGAGGAGCTTAAAAATGAAAACCTCGAATATGAATCAAAACTGGCAGAGATTAGTCAGGTTCTGTCAGAGCTCACCACCGAACGGGAAAAAACGGCCTCTGAGATAGATGATCTGACCAAAACGCTGCAGCGCGAAAGGCATCAACGGACAACCTATGCCGAGCATTATGAAAAATTAAATAACGAGTACAACCATCTGAAGGTAAATCTGGAAACGCTGTTGAAAGAAAATGCCGAACTTAAGGCATCGGTTGGAAAAGCGGCCGCGGACAATCAGAATGAACCCGACAACGAATCGTTTATCAGCGAAATAGAAGCTTTGCATGCTTTGTTAACTGCCAGCAACGAGGAAAAAAAACAACTGGTACAGAAACTCGACGAGGTGCAATCGGCCCTTGAAGCCCTCCGGCATGAGGAAGGTGATACATCGGAAAATCAAGCTCAAAAAGAAGAATACCACTCCCTTTGTCATGAACTCGAAGAAACGAAACGGGTGGTTCTGACACTTGAAACAGAACAGCAGCGGCTTTCAGGTGAATTGGCTGCAGCTCACGAAAAAGCAAGATCACTAAACAACACCCTGTCCGACACAAGGTTACTGACAGGTCATCTGGAATCGATGAAGGATTCACTCATGAATCAATTGAAGAATGTGAGAGAAGAAAACAGCAGTCTGAGTGCAGAAGTAAACCTCATGAAGGATCAGATCAGTAAAAACGAGAAGAATCCGGAAGTTTGGGAAAAGGTCAACAATGAACTGACTATTGCCATGCAACGACTTGCTGAAGAAGAAATGACAAACAAAAAGGCACTTAAAGAAATTCAGCAACAGAATGAATTGATTGCCGGATTCACAGCCTCCAATCAACAGAATCAGGAACTCATTGCCGGGTTAAAAAAGTCGAAAGAAGAACTCACGAAAAAAATGAAAGAGATTGAAACAGAACTGAGCCGGAAAAATAAGCTTGAACGTGAGCTAAAAAAGCTTTTATCAGGTGGCGAATAATCACATGGATTAGTCAGACAGGCCAAAGAGTACATTATAGTAGTAACCGAGCGATTCAGGGATAACAGCCCTGATTCCCCTTGATGACTTCCACCATTCTGTTTCACTATAGGTACTATCGGGCATGGCAATAATTCCTGTTTCAAAACCATATTGTTCACCTACCTGCCGGTAGATTTTCCAACTACGACGGCTATGAACACTAAGCGAAACCACATTTACACGACAAGGGGCAACGCCGAGTTCCTTCAGTTTTTCAAAACCTGCCCTGGCATTTTCCACTGAACGATCGCGCATTACCAATCGGGCAGGTGCCGCATAAAGTCGAAGCGAATCCACCCCCTGATGTTTAAGAATTTCAAATGCAACCTCAGCCAATGAATGGTATTCAGAGAGAAAAGAGCCTTCACTGATTTGCTGACCTGTAGTAATCAGCAAATCGTAATCTCCACTTTTGAACTCATTCGCTGCTTCCTGTAATGCATAATCAGGCAGAAATCCCTCAACCATCATTATACTGGCCTTACTTAAAGGTTGTCGGGGAGAAAGAAATTTCTGAATGGTAAAGGCCCACGAAACCACGGCACACAGCAGGAGCAATAATACCAGCAGCCATCCCGTCAGCGTTAACCGACGTCCGGTAGCAGGCTTCGTTAATCGAATGCGGAATCTCATCTCGATAATCTTTCAACAAACATACAATTAATTCAAGAATTCAGGTTATATCCAAACCCGATAGCTATCGGCAAAAGCCACAAGACAACCACATCGTTCATTAAAAGCCGGTGTTGTGCTGTGTTAAAAAACCGGCACACAAAAGTGTTAACATTCATTTAATACAACAATAATATATCATTAACCCATGAGGCCATCGGTTGGAATACTTTTGCATCAAAATAATCCGAATCATCATGAAAAATAAAATTATTGCCTTTCTTTTTGTCCTTACCCTCTCAGGAATGCAGGTCATGGCCGACAACGAAGGTCAGACAATTGCAGAAAAAGCTACTTCACCTGAAGTTGCAACTATAGCAAGAACGATCACAGGAAAAGTATACGATCTGAGTACAGGCGAAGTGTTGGCAGGAGCTGAAGTCATCATCGAAGGCACCGAAGTAAAGACTTACTCCGACCTGGACGGCAACTTTACCATCACGGCACTTCAACCCGGCAAATATAACATCATTTGTTCATTGATTTCCTACAATAAGAGTCTAGTGGAGGATATCAACACCACCGAAGCAGCCAACAGTTGCAAGATCGCCCTGGAACCTTCCCGTTAGTCATTATAATATTATTCATCATGAATCCGGTGCCTGTACAGGTACCGGATTTTGTTTTTGCATCGCGGAGTGTAACTTTTTTGGGGGTTAGTATGTCCTAATCAGGAGTCATTTATCAACCCAAAAATATTTCACATGAAAAAAATGTTTTTTAGTGTATTAACGTTGAGTCTGATGTTTATTGGACAAATGACACAGGCTGCACCTGTGTGGCTATCCAATGAAAAAGGGACCGAAACTGAAACCAGACAACTGGCAACCTTTACCAACATCATCAGCAGTGGTTCTGTCGACATCATACTTAAACACGGCACCGTGCAGGAGATAAAAGTAGTGACCGACAAGGGACTTGCACATAAAGTTAGAACCGAAGTGAACGATAATACCTTAACCGTTAGCAATCCGGGTCAATATTGGAATGTAAAAGTTTTACGCGTTTACATCACGGTGCCGACAATTAAGGAAATCAAGCTCACAGGTTCGGGAGACCTGGAAACAGAAGGCACTTTCCCCTGTAACGATCTGTTGTTTAACATCCGGGGATCAGGAGATATTAAGCTGAATCTTAACACTGTCAATGTTAAGGGCTCCATTTCAGGATCAGGTGATGCAGAAATCTACGGGGTCACAGGCGTTCTGGATCTAACACTTTCAGGTTCCGGTGATATCGAAGCAAAAGGTCTGAGGCTGGCTAAACTATTACTTCAGGTGAGTGGGTCGGGAGATGCCGAACTGGAAGGCGTAGCTGAGAAAGTCACGATAGGGCATTTCTCTTCAGGCGACATCAGTCTGACCAGGCTGAAAGCTCAGGACGGTGATCTCGAACAAAGAGGTTCGGGCGATTGCTCAATCTTTGTTACCAACGAACTCAATGTTTCCAACTCCGGTTCGGGAGATGTATATGTCTATGGCAACCCGATGAAGAAAAGGGGAAGCAGCCATGGCTCAGGAGATATCTATTACAAATAAAACTATATACCATGAAATTAATTAGATTATTTATACCAGTAGTGCTCGGGATTTGTCTGCTCATCCCTTTCACCGGTTTCAGTGGCAATGAGGTTACCACAAGGACACATAAGACCCCTGAGTTTACGAAGATAGAGGCCGGAGGTGTTTTTAAAATCTCCTTTAGAGTTGGCCCGCTGGCTCCAATAATCATTGAGGCTGAAGATTTCGCCCACGAAAAGATTGAAGTCTCGGTACACAGTGGGCTTTTGAAATTAAGTTGCAACAACCTGCGCAATATGGATCATGATATTAAGGTTACGATTGTGGCCCCTGCGCTTGAATCAATCGATATGTCGGGAGCTTCAGCCTTTGCCACTATAGGAACCCTTAAAGCAGGCAGCTTTTCAATAGAAGCATCAGGTGCCTCAGAGGTACTGGTAAATGTGGAAGCGGCCAATACCAAAATAGATGTAAGTGGAGCCGCGAAGCTGACGCTAAAAGGAGATTCAAAGCAGATGAACGTTGAGGTAAGCGGAGCTGGTAAATTGTATGCTGAATCATTTGTTTCAGCCAATTCCGATGTTGATGTAAGTGGCGCCGGCTATGCCGAAGTTAACGTGACACAAAACCTCGAAGCCGAAGCGTCGGGTGCCGGTTCGATAAGATACCACGGCAATGCACGGGTAAGAAGCCACACCTCGGGTGCAGGCAGTATCCACCAAAACAACTGACCTTTCAATTTGATCTTTCTTCACAAAAGCTAAAAGGTTAGCAGGGCTTTTCTTCGGAAAAGCCTTTTTTTTGCCTGCACTCAACAGCAAAAGCCAATTCATGTGTATATTTGCTTTCCGTCAAAGTTTTCAAAGAACAATTCCTCTCTGTCGTTGTTTGGAAAAGGTTAACAATTTAACATCCTGATCAAGGCACTAAGCTGCATGATGAAAACGATATACTACACACTGCCCCTAAGCCTCTTAATATATCTGTTACCACTACAAACAGTATCAGGTAACACACAGGCTCAATCCACTTATCGAAAAAATGAGCAGACAGTTCAAAATCAGAAAACCACTGTATACGATTTTGACTTTAATTCATGGCGACAAATTGAATCAGATTCGGTAAAAGAAGAAAAAGTAGAGGCGTTGACCCGGGCTTACATCAAGACCTTAGACGATTACCGGCAGGTAGAAGAAAAAATGGCAGAAAACAAAGTAACAAATATTGTTACAATCGTTGGAGCCCTGTTTCTTGTACTGGTATTCTTTCTCTGGAAAGTACTCAGTCAGTCACGGTTAAAAAATGAACTATCTGCAATAAGAATTGAAAAAAACAAAAGGAAGAAAGAAGACCTTGAAATATTGCATCAGTATTTCTCGAATCTCAGCCATGAGATCAGGACCCCGTTAAATGGGATTTCAGGGATGTCGGAATTGCTGTCTTCGACAAGACTCACAGAAAAACAGGAAGAATACCTGAACATACTGACTGCTTCCGCCAATAATCTGATGGCCAACGTAACAGATCTGATAGAATTCAACCGTTCAGAGCAGACCATGGCCAATGCCGACGATCTGCCCTTCGATCTCCACGACATCATCAATCAGGTAATTGATATGGCATCCGATAAGGCATCTGAAAAAAGAATTCATCTCTCCCTGTATACCGATACAAGAATACCCCAAACGGTTAAAGGCGATGCTTTTATTCTGCGTCACGTTTTATCGCTGCTGATCAGAAATGCGATTGAAAGAAGCGATTATAAAGATGCCGGACTGAAAGTGGATCAACTTCAACAAAACAACAACCGTACTGAACTGAAATTTACCATATTCGATAGTGGGAAACCTTACCCGTTTGATTTAAACAAAAGCCTTTCAGTGCTTGAAACACCCACTGAAAGTATATTGGGATTCCTTGACCAACATGAAATAGCACGAATGAAGACGGCCCTCCATTTTCTCAAAATTATTAACGCAACCTACGGCATTGAAAGCCATGGGCAGGAGGGTGTCCATTTTTGGTTTACCGTTAAATTTGAACTTACCGAAATCAAACAGGTTGAAGAAGCTAAGTTGAGTTTGCCCAATATAAAAGTACTCATCATCGACGAAAACCATACCAGCCGTTCCATCTTCAGGCAGTATATAAATTATTTCGGGTGCAAATTTGATGAATCACTCAATATTGATGAAGGATTCAATCAACTTGTTACTGTCGGCAATCAGATGCCGTACCATTTCGCCATAATAAATTCAAGAACCATAGACTCCGAAATACTGGAAAAGATCAGACGTTTCAAAGCAACGCCACATGGGGAAAGCACAAAAGTTATTCTGATATCAACAACTGGGTTTATCCTCTCTCCATCTGAGTTAAAAAATGACGGTATCGCTGCTTATCTTAACAAGCCGGTCAGAATAACCGATTTGTATTACGTATTGTCCTCAATGGCCGAAATACAACCGCATCCTGAAAAGACTACCGGTACAATTTCTCCTTCTGGTGCCGGCGACGGCCTTACTATTCTTTTAGCCGAAGACAACCTCATCAGCGAAAAAGTGGCTGTTGCCACCCTGACAAGGTTAGGACACACAGTAGATGTTGCCGAAAACGGGAAAGTTGTTCTTAAAAAACTTAACGAAAGACGTTACGATCTCATTCTAATGGACATAGAAATGCCTATCATGAACGGAATCGAGACTACCGAGGCCATCAGAAATTCGAAGATTGTCGGTGCCGATGGCAATGCCATCAAAATTATCGCACTAACGGCTAATGCAATGCCTACAGACCGTGAAAAGTGTTTGCAGTCGGGCATGGATGGATACATCAGCAAACCGTTTAAACACGAAGAATTAATTGATGCGCTCAGTTCAAAACATTAAAACCCAATAATTATGAAAAAGACTATACGAATTCTCGTAATCGAGGATACAGAAGATGTAAGAAACAACATCATCGAAATACTTGAATCAGAAGGCTACGATGCTTTAGGTGCAGAAAATGGAAAAATTGGTATCGAGACCGCCATTCAGGTAAGTCCTGACCTGATATTGTGCGACATCATGATGCCCGTTATGGACGGGTACAATGTACTGGAGTCATTGCGTAAAAATGTAATCACCTCCACCACGCCATTTATTTTCCTTACGGCTAAAAACACACGTGATGACTTGCGTCGGGGCATGGCTCTGGGTGCTGACGATTATATCGCGAAGCCCTTTACAATTGATGAATTGCTTAATGGTGTTACCACGCGGTTAAAAAGAGCCGAAGATTTTAAGATAAAAAGCGAACAAAAGCTCAATGAACTCACCCGCAATATGGGTGTCCCGATCACACGTGTTATTAATGAACCCATTAAAGCAATCATAGGATTTTCCAAGATGGTGATGACCGAATACATGCATATGGAGAAGCCTGAAATCGCAGAATTCATGGCACTCATCTACAATGCAGGCATGAAACTCAACGGCGTCATTCATAAAACACTGTTGTTCTATCAGCTCGAAGCATTATCATACAAAGCCGAAGAGATAAAAACACTACAGGAGAAGGTATCCTCCAACAGTAAGTCAAAAACAACTGAAATATGCGCATCGATCGCTACACACTTCGGACGTTCAAACGACTTAATGCTGCATATTGAAGCAAATACCAATCTTGCCATTCCGTCAGAATTCCTTGATGAAGCACTTACACAGCTCGTCGAAAATGCCTTTATCTATTCACCTAAACGATCAAAGGTAAAAGTAGTAGTCGGTTCTGACGGTACGCGCACATACTTTACCATCAGCGATGAGGGGCTGGGCATGACGGAATCACAGATTGAGAGTTCAGGGGCTTTCACCCGCTTTAATGAAGAATTTGCTGCACAGGAAGGGATAGGCCTTGGCCTCACTATTGTCAGAAAGATCAACGATTTGTTTGGCACCCAACTCTCGATCAACAGCACTCCGGGTGTTGGAACCACTGTAAGGTTCTCTGTCCCCAACGCTTAATTTAACCTCATCCAATGGCTGTTCAGTATTCGTCATAGTGAACGCAGCCGGCAGTTCAATACTCATCTGACCACCATATACATTTTGCACTAAATAAAACCGCCTCAACGGAATCCGTTGAGGCGGTTTTATTTGGTGCACCAGATTATCTCAGCAACATCACGTGTCCCTGATTGACATAATTACGTCCATCAGGCAGTCTGAAGGTAACAATCCATGTATAGACGCCCACAGGGCATTCACTCCCTTTGAGATTTCCATCCCAGGCAGCATCGCGTTCTTCTGTCTCAAACACCAGCATTCCCCAGCGATTGTATACCTGCAGCAAGTATGTTCCTTCCATCTCGTACTTCACCATAGGCCTGAAGTGCGAGTTCAGTCCGTCGCCATTGGGCGTAAAAGCATTGGGAACCTGGAACAGCAACTCCGGATAAATCCTGATGACCTGATTGGCCGAATCACGACACCCTTCGAAGTTGGTAACCCATAGTGTTATGTTGAAATTGCCGGTATCAGGATCAATCACCCGGTTGCCGGTTGTATTGGCAAAGTCGTACAACACACTCTGCGCATTGCTGAAGGTGAGGCCATTCACCTGCCATTCCCAGCCGATGATCGGGCTATTGTTCGCGTTTGAGTTATCGGTAAAGTAAAATTCAGGATTAAAAATGCTGGCACTTTCGGGTGTAATGGTCATTTCGGCAAATGGCGCAGGCTTAACCCTGATAAAGGCTGTATCGCTTATACCACAATTATCAGCAGAAGTAATTCTAAGTACCACGTGATACTCACCAGGCTCGAAATAATGGGAAGCGACGGAGGTATCGGTTACCGTGCTGTCGCCATCGCCCCAGATCCAGTGATACTGATCATAAATAAAATGTGACGTATCGCTGAAGGTAATCTCCTCATCCTGGTTGCAGAAAAGTCCGGTCTTAGGTGAGAGGTAGATCACCGGACTTCTGCCAAGATTAATTTCCCTGATTAATGTATCAACACAACCAAAGCCACTCCACACGATAAGCTGCACCTGACGTGCGGTATCACCTACAAAGCGATGAACTGGATTCTGATCAATTGACAGGGTTCCATCGTCAAACAACCACTTCCAGGCTGCAATGGTATCGTTAGAAGCAACCGATTGATCTGTAAACACCACATCGGCATTCTCACAAAGGTTTACTGCACTGAAATCAGCTACTGGTGCCGGGAGAACTTCCACCGTGTGACTTATGGTATCCTGTACCAGCTGTCCGTTGACTACTCCTGTTGTAGTGAGTTTGATACTATAGGTTCCAGCCGTGGCAAAAGTATGAGTAACAGTAGGTGTGTAGGTAAAATACTGCTGATATTCTCCATCACCAAAGAGCCATAGCCACGACGTTATAGCACCCGCCGGTGCAGACATATCATTCAGCGTCACCGTCATTCCCTGGCAAGCAATAGAATCTGCTGCAACGAACTCAGAAGTCAGGCATTTCACAGTTGCCCGCTTTACGATGGAATGTGTACATCCATTGGCAACATAAGCAGTCAGGGAAATGTTGTAGAACCCATATCGCGGAAAACGATGCACCACAGCAGGCGGTACGGGTGCATTAAAGGTAGTATCGGTACCATCGCCAAAATTCCACACCAACGAATCATTAATCGCCCCGCTGGTAACCGTGAGGTTGTAGAGTGTAAGGGTAGAATCACAATGCGGGACACCTTCATCCCAATTGAAATCTGCCAGTGGAGCGTCGGGCACATTGACTTCTACATAGGTACTGTCGAGGCAGTTATCAGAATTCCATGCCTTCAGTTTCACGAAGTAGTTTCCCGGTGAGGTATAGGTATGGCCGGGGTAGTATTGATTTGATGTATTGGCACCGCCTGAAGCAGGATCGCCAAAACTCCATTGGACAAACATCAGCGTATCACCCTGCGCAAGGTTAACCGGCTGGAAGTATGTAGGATGACCTGCACACCCGGGATCTACAGCAATCGTAAAACTGGATTCCGGCTTTACGCATACCTGTTGTATTGAAGTATCCTGGCAACCGGCGGCATTATTCACAATCAGCCGAACTGTATAACATGAATCAGGGTATTGGTAAGTATAAACAGGATTAGCTGCTGTTGAAGAGAATCCGTCACCGAAATCCCAAACTCTCGTGGTCACTGGAGAACCATTCCCCTGTGTCATATCCTGGAAGGTAACCTGACCACCCGGACAGAACACAGTGTAATAGTTAAATGCGGCTGCCGGTTTGTTACTGATGTTCACCGATTGGCCGAGAAACTGATCACATCCGAATGAATTGGTCACGGTAAGCGATACGAAATAGTTACCGCCCGTTGCAAAGGTATGAAGAGGATTTTGCTCCGTACTGGTACCTCCATCTCCGAAGTCCCACAACCATGTTTCAATGGTGCCTGCGGGTGTTACTGAAATATCCGTGAATTGGGTACCATCATGGGCACATATTCCGGCATAGTTGAAGATGGCTGTTGGCAAAGGCTTAACAAACACATTCATGACAGTATCGCTTTGGCAGCCGGAAGCATTTGTTACAATCAGGCTAACATTGTAATTACCCCAATTCTGGTAGGTATGCAATGGGTTCTGAATTGTAGATGAGCCCCCGTCACCAAAATTCCACAACCACGAAACAACAGGCACCAGGCTCGTTGTACTGTCAGCAAACTGAGTCGGATTAGTGAAGCAGACACTATCGGCAACAAATCTGGCCGAAGGAGCCTGTCCAATAACCACCTGATTCACGATGGTATCGATACAACCATTGATATTGGAAACAATCAGCCTGACATTAAACGTATCAGCAGAAGAGAATATGTGCATCGGGTTCTGTAACGAAGAGGTGTTTAGCACACCAGAACCCGGATCATCAAACAACCAGTTCCAGGTGACAAGCGGCCCGGCACCATTGGTTTGTGACAGGTCTGTAAACAATACAGCCATCCCCTGACAGGTACTTCCACTTGCACTGAAACTTGCTGCAGGATTGTTCTGAACGACGACAGGAATCGATACTGATGATTCACATCCGAGGGTATTCACAACAGTGAGGGTCACATTGTATGTCCCAGCCATTGCATATTGGTGAGAAACATCTGGCAGTGCCGGGAAATTGACCAGCACGGTATCTCCGTCATCAAAATTCCATTGCCACTGAACGATATAACCCTGCGATGAGGTAGACTGATCATCAAACAGAAAAGGCGACATTGTACAGTTCTGGGTACTGGGAATAAAGGCCGCCATGGGCAGTTGAGCAACCATCACTTGTTGGGTTACCGAAGAGGTACATCCGTTGGAGTTGTTTACTATCAGCGTAACCTGTTTCAATCCGGCAGAGGTGTAAGTATGCGTCGGATTGGCATTATTGGAATGAAGAGTTCCGTCACCAAAGTCCCAGTCATAGGTTGTGAGTACACCTGAATTCGCGATAGATTGATTAATAAAGGTGGTTACCCCGCCCAGACATGCCGTATCGGCTGTAAACTGGGCCAGCGGTTTATCGCTGATGATGACAGGATAACTTACCGTATCACTGCACCCCATGCCCGTACTAACCATTAATGTAACGGTATAGGTGCCGGGGTTCATAAATATATGTACTGGATTCTGTTGATAGCTTGTATTGCTGCTCCCTGAGGCTATATCCCCGAAATTCCATTCCCGGTTAATGATGGGAATACCGCCAATCGACTGCGAGGCATCTGTAAAGAGCACAGTTGATTCTTCACAATTGGCAGCGGGGAATGTAAAATTTGCCAGCGGATTTGCAGTAATTGCAACTTGATGGCTGACCTCAGCCATACAACCATTACTGTTAACGACCTTCAATGTAACCGTATAGGTATTGGGCAGTGCATAACTATGGATGGTATTTGGACTGGTAGGATAGTTTATGGTATCTTGTTCGCCATCCCCATATATCCAAATCCACTGCGTCAGGTATCCCTGCTGTGTGGCAGCCAGCGATGTAAAGCTGACCTCATTTCCTGCACAATTGGAACCAGAATTGGTAAATGCTGCATATGGAAGCCGGTAAACAGGAACAGCCATGGTCGTGTCGGATACACATCCGGCGGTATCAGTCACAGCAAGAGTAACCTGATAGGTTCCAAACTCTGCATACAAATGAGATGGATTCTGCTGATTGGAGTGCGTCTGCCCATCGCCAAAATCCCAGTCCCAACTATTGATGACGCTATTGGCAATAGCAGAAAGATCAGTAAACTGGGTCTCAAGACCCTGACAAACTGTATCGGCTTCAAATAATGCCGTGGGTTTAGGCTTGACAATAACAGGCTTAACCACAGTGTCGGCACATCCCTGACTGGTGATAACAATAAGTGATACCAGATAGGTTCCCGGTGTATTGTATGTATGCGCTGGATTTCGGAGATTGGATAAATTAGCTGAACCTGATGCAGGATTTCCAAAATTCCAATACCATTCCTGCACCGTACCACCAACACCAAGCTGTGTCAGATCGGTGAACAGCGTTAAACCGCCCTGACAGCCATTCATATAGGAGAAGTCGACAACCGGCTGTGGTGTAATGTTAATCTCACGTGTCAGGGAGTCAATACATCCATTATTAGACCATACAGTAAGGGTCACATTGTAAGAACCACTGGCAGGGTACAAGTGACTAATGCTGGGATTACCCGGCCAATGGATGGTATCAGGGTCGGAACCATCTCCAAAGTTATAGACCCATTCTACAATGTAATCAGGCTGGGTTGTATAGGAAAGATTAGTAAAGTGAACAGGCGAATTGCTACAGTTCGGGTTATCCCAGGTAAAGAGTGCCACAGGACTATCCTGCACCTTCACATTATGGGCAACAGTGCGCTGGCAACCATTTGTGTCGGTAGCAACCATTGTTACTGTAAAGACACCAGCCATTAGATAAGTATGCGTTGGATCGGAACTGCCTGAGAAGGTGGCTGTGTATCCATCACCAAAATTCCAGATTGTTTCAACAATACCGCCCAGCGAACTACCTGTCAGCGTAAACTGTGTTACGGCTCCAAGGCAGGCTGTATCAGCATGAAAATTGACCAAAGGGATTGGATAAACGGTAACATGGATTATTCCTGGCATTTGCAGGAAACAGCCTGTTAAAACATCCGTCGCAACTACATAATAAGTTCCGGGATTGGTAACGTAACCGAATGAGATTGGGCTGCCGGTTCCGGCGACTGGCGTACCAAGTGACCCTAAACCAAACATTAAAGTATAACTGATCCCTGTCTGAGAACCGTTAAGGATAAGTTCAATGCCTGATCCACCGGCACAGTATGAGCCATCTCCACTACCCGTTAGTTGGTAAGCAAACGGGATGGGATTAACCGTTACTGCAGCGGTGCCCGGAAATGAAATCCCACCACAATAGGCATCCGAAACAGCGCTGAGACTATAGGAAGTATTAACAACAGGCATAACATCGAAGACAAAGGGTGATGCCATAATACTACCTATCGTATAAGTTGTAGTACCATCAAAGTAGTCGATCGACCAGGGTGGTGTTCCGGTAAGGACAACAGAGAGAGGTGTTGATTCTCCCTCACAAATTACAGCGTCACCACTTAAGAAAGCGGTCGGTAGGCTATTAACAGTCATCCGGATGATATTCGATTCCGCCATACAAGTCTTACCCGGAAGCGAAGAGGTCACCACTCGTTTATACCAGCGATCAGTTGTCAGCACCGGAGCAGTATAAGTCTCTCCGTTGTTAACCCCCGAAGCGGCAACCCATCCCGACATTCCGTCAGGGCTCTGCATCCACCGGTAGCTGATGATTCCATTGCCTGTAGCAGGAACACTCGTAAACGGTGCCGGTGCATTTCCCTCGCAAATCGTCTGATCGACTGCAATAGAACCAGGATTGAGGTTATTAACGGCGATATGGACAGTAGACGTTTCGCCTGAACAGATGATACCGTTTAATTCAGATGTCACGATACGTTTATACCAGGTATCAGCAATTAAGGCAGGGGGAGAATAAGATACCGTATTGTTCACCCCGTCAGCATCAGTCCAGCCGGTTGTACCGTCGGCACTTTGTTGCCACAATATGTCAATGATTCCATCGGCTGTGGCTGGTGTCCCGATCAGCGAAGCTGGTGTATCGCCTTCACAAATCGTCTGGTCAGCGGCAATGGTTCCGGGATCAATATTATTCACTGTTACGGCAATCAGGTTGGTTTCTTCCACACAGGCCGTCCCGTTGAGCGTAGAAGTTACGATACGCTTATACCAGTTATCCTCCATGAGTGAAGGAGCAGCATACGTTTCAAGGGTGTTTGCCCCGGCAGCATCAGACCATCCGGTCATGCCGTCAGCACTTTCCTGCCATAAATAGGTGAACACACCATCGCCGGCAGGTGGCACACTACTGAAGGGCAATGGAATCTCGCCCTCACAGATGGTCTGATCGATTGCAACACTTCCGGGATTAGAGTTTATCACGGTAACACCAATGTAATTAGTTTCCGCAACACATGTCGTTCCATTCAGGAGGGAGGTCACGATACGTTTATACCATGTATCTGCAACCAACACAGGAGCACTGTATGTTTCGAGGCTATTCACACCAGGGGCGTCTGCCCAGCCTGTAATCCCATCGGCGCTTTGTTGCCACAGGTATGTATAGGTTCCGGAACCAGCAGGAGTAACGCTGGTGAAAGGAGCCGGAGCTGTCCCCTCACAGATGGTTTGATCGCCTGCAATACTACCAGGATCAAAGTAGTTCACTGAAACGTGTAGTATATTAGTCTCACTTGTACAGGTAATCCCGTTGACAGTAGCCATTGCAACGCGTTTGTACCACATATCTGCAAAAAGCACAGGGGGCTGATAAACCTCTTGCGTATTCACACCGGCGGCGGCCACCCAACCTGTTGAACCATCGGTGCTCTCCATCCACAGCATACTGATGGTACCATCGCCGGCAGGCGGAACGCTGGCGAAGGGAGCCGGAGCAGTCCCCTCACAGATTGTCTGATCAGCCGAAACAGACCCTGATACAAAATTGATAACAGTCACCTCAAGTACATTAGTCTCCAACGAACAGGTTATACCTGAAACCGTCGACATAACAACCCGCTTGTACCAGGTATCAGCCGACAAGGCAGGAGGAGCATATAATTCACCATTGCCACTACTGGCAACATTGACCCAGGCACCTGTACCATTGGGACTTTCCATCCATTGATATGTAAACAGACCATCACCTGCGGGGGCTACGCTGGTAAAGGGCGTGGGCACATCACCCTCACAAATCGTCTGGCTGGCGGCAACAGAACCTTGTGTAAAGTTAATGACGGTTATTTTTACCACATTCGACTCAACAGTACAAACCTCGCCGTTGAGCATCGAATTCACCACCCGCTTATACCACATATCAGCGTTAAGTGCAGGCGGATCATAGTTTACATTACTATTACTGCCAGAGGCCATGACCCATGTGGTACCATCAGCACTCTGCATCCAGTTGATGTTAATTGTTCCGTCGGCTGTGGGCACTGGTCCTGTGAGCGTCGCAGGAACAGATTCTTCGCAGATGGTTTGATCACCAACGACTGTTCCATTCGTTAAGTTATTGACTGATATCCTCAATGAATCTGTTGCACTGCTGCAAGTGATGCCATTCAGAACTGAAGAAACCTGTCGCTTGTACCACCTGTCGGCTACCAGCAAAGGTGGAGAATACGTTTCGGTATTGTTGGTTCCGCCGGCAGTAGCCCAGGGAGCCATACCAGTTGAGCTTTCAAGCCATAAATATGAAAAAACACCGGAACCGGAGGCTGGAACACTGGTGAATGGAACCGGTATTTCGCCCTCACAAACTGTTTGGTTGGACAAAATCGAACCCGGAGAGAACCTGTTGATTGTTAATGTCAGGTCGTCAGTGGTATAATTTGATCCACACGCGGAGATACCGTAGGCCCGCAATTGCAGCACGACTGTCACATCAGTCGGGGCAGGATAATAGATTGCTGAAAGTTGTGTCGCGTCGTCAAAGGTTCCATCACCCGTTGTTATCCAAAGCACTGAAGATTGATTGGAAGCACTCCCTGCGAGGGCGACATCCTCTCCCGGACACACGGTCAGATCGACACCTGCACTTACAACCGGTAATCCGGTAATCGATACAGAGCCATTCATCACGATCGGACAGCCATTAGCACCGACGCCTTGTACCGTGTAAATCCCCTGATATTGAAGACCAAAATTCAGAGATGATCCGGTCCCGGCCATTATAACGGACGGAACCAATGGAAGGCCATTCCTGAGAAGCTCATAACTGACACCCGCCTGTGATCCGCTCAGGGAGACAGCTATTGGTTCACAGTTCACTCCGGCGGGCAGAATATCAAACATTAATGGCCTTGGCAACAAGGTTGTACTGCCAATCATCGATGATTCACAACCTGTAAGGCTATTGACAGCAATGACAACATAATTACCGGCAGTATTCTGCACACCAAAATTTAGTACACTTCCTGTCCCGATAAGTTGTGCCACAGGCGTGGATATCAGATTGTCACGGATAAGCTGGTAGGTAATACCTGTCTGGCTTCCATTCAACCCGATTTCAATACCTGTACAGAAACTCCCCTGAGGAGTAATGGAAAAAACAGAAGGGTTTGCAATCAGCGTGGCCACTCCATTCATGATCTCGGAACACAAGGTGGACGGATTGCTTGCCATCACACTATAATTT
Organism: Bacteroidetes bacterium GWE2_42_24; assembly: GCA_001768515.1. GTDB lineage: Bacteria > Bacteroidota > Bacteroidia > Bacteroidales > TTA-H9 > GWE2-42-24. Next base: position 84,943 of record MEOA01000021.1, read on the forward strand.
CCGGGCAATAGCTGTACTCCAAAACTCAATCCTGATCCGGTACCGGAAACAGGCGTCCCTATCAACACTGTGTCATTCAATAGCAACTGGTAGGACATACCCGGTTCTGATCCATCAAGCCCGATAGCATCACCGGCACAGGCGATCCCACTCAGTGTGAGGTTAAATATCTGTGGTCGGGGAAGCAATGTCAATACATTGGCCATTGACGACACACATTGGCTCACATCACTGACAGCTCTTACAGTATAGTTACCTGCCAGATTCCGCAGCCCAAAGTTTAGCGGTGAGCCGGTACCCGGCAGGATGACTTCAGGCGGAAAATTACCGTTGAGCTGCAACCAATAGGTGAAGCCTACCTGTGAACCACCAAGACCAATCTCAATCGGCGCACAGGTATCTCCATGCGGAATGATTGAGTACTGAACAGGAAGGGGGTAAAGCGTAGCGCTTCCAATCATAATCTCTGCACAGGAGGTAGCAGGATCAACACCCCTGACGGTATAAACACCCGGAAAGTTTGGCGCACCGAAATTAAGCGGCCCGCCGGTTCCGATAATCGGAATTCCTGAATTGAACAAACCATCACGGATGAGTTGATAACTGATACCGACCTCAGATTCTTCAAGCCAGATTCCTTCATCCTGGCATACAATACCGGCCGGGATGACTGAAAACTGTTGTGGCGGGACAACAATCACTGTAGTACCATTCATTACCCGGGTACATCCCGTCGCGCTAATTGTGGCAATAACTGTATAGGACCCCGGTACTGTCTGAATGCCTAAACTAACCAACCCCGGAACACCTGTTCCGGCGATTGTTGATATGGTGACTCCATTATACTGCAGCTCGTAATTGACACCTGCTTCTGTTCCATTTAAAAACAACTCTGTTCCGGGGCATTGATTTCCGGCAGGAATCAAACTATACAATGCAGGCCGCGGATTCTGCGTTACAACTGCCACCCCATTCATATCGGTAATCCCTCCGGTAGTGGTATTCTCGGCCGTTACAGTATAATTCCCGGTAATGGTAAAAAGGCCAAAGCTCAACGCACTGCCGGTTCCGGAAAATGTATTTACGAAAAAACCATTACGCATCAAACGATAGGTGATACCGACTTCTGAACCCGACAATCCAACAGCAACACCCGACTCACCCAAACAGAATACTCCTCCGCCTGTTACATTGAATGACACAGGCATTGGAGTAGTGGCTATTGATGCTGTACCCGACATGATATTGGCACACTGGGTAGGCAGCAGCATATCCTGTGCAACAATCTGATAATCGCCAACCGTTGTTTGAAGTCCAAAACTGATGGAACTTCCGGTGCCAGAAATCGGGGCAGGAGGAGGAACGAGTGTCCCCCCAATCAATTCAAGCGTATAATTTACATTGGTTTGTGAAGAAGAGAGCCCTATGGCAACACCTGTCCCACCTTCCGGATAGGTTCCGCCACCAACAATTGTAAAGGCAGTTGGAAGGGGATCAATCACAATAACGGCACTTCCGCTCATCGGGGCCGGGCACCCGTTACGAGACGAAACAACGGTATAGGTTCCTGCAGCGGTCAGGTCAGGCCAGGTCAGCGGAGAGCCATCTCCAAAAATACTGGAACCCGAAACAGTATCTCCATCCAACAGCAGCAAATATTCAACACCAACATCTGAGTCGCTCAGGTTAATGGACAGACCCGTCTCACCCTGGCAATAATGCCCCCCGCCTGAAACAGTATAAGGATCGGGAAGTGGCGTAACGGTAACCATAACATTTGCTGAGATGGAATTATAACCATCAGATACAAGTACCGTATAGGTCGTTGTTCCGGCAGGTGTAGCTGTCGGATTGGCGATATCTGTAGCCGACAATGAACTTGCGGGCGACCATGTATAAGTATAACTACCTGAACCTCCCGAAGCATTGGCCTCCAATTGTGTGGCAGCACCTGCACATACCGGATTGGGAACCGCCGAAGGATTTGCAGTAAGGGCTGTACCTGTCAGATTCACCAATACGATATCCGAATTCTGGCAACCGGCTCCATCCGTTACGGATACTTCAAACTGTACGTTGCTATACAAATTTGTTGTTGTGGGCGTAAGTGATCCTGCGCCTGAAGCAATCGAAAGCGCGGGTGTCCACAGAATGGGCGATAAGGGCAACGTCTCGGCAGAGGCTGTGGCTGCAAGTGTTGTGGATGTGCCATTGGGAATATTTTGATCTGTACCGGCATCAACTACAGGCAAAGGCCTGACGGTCAACACAAGCTGCGAGGTTGTACCCGGGCAGGAGAGCGGCGCAGGACTAGAAGGGATCAGGTTGTAAACCACATCGATGCTGGCCGTTGTTGAATTAGTCAGGGTCTCGGTGATCTGCGGATTCGTACCAGAATTTGTTGAGGGTGTTATTCCCGATACAGCAGGTCGATTCCACGAGAATTGCGTATTAATGACACTACTTGTCGTTGAATAGGCAAACTCTTCACCACTACAGACTTCTCCGGTCAGGCCACTTGTAATAGATGGCAAAGCGCCAACTGTTATCACATAATCTCTGGCGGAAGCAGGACACGAACCAACCGTCCCGCCGGGCAGGATAGAATAGGTTACCGTACCATCGGCTACGGTGGGATTACTAATGGTCTGTACTGGAATGGTTGATGTTCCACTCGTCGTAAACCCGGTAAGCGAAGGGGGATCGGCTATGGCATTCCATGTAAAGGAGGTTCCGGCTACGTTGGAAGTGAGTACCACCTCTGTGGTAGGCACTCCTGAACAAACTGATTGTGAGAGCGGGGAATTCGTTACTGTAGGCGATGGATTAACAGTAACAGAATAGATTACACTGACTCCTTCACAATCGACGGGTGCAGCCCCAAAAGGCGTAATGGTAAAGTCAACCACCGTGGGGGCAATATTTGTACTATAAATGGTGATGGCAGGAATATTGCCTGTCCCGGATGACGGTGACATGCTGATGCCTGCAGGGACAGCAGCTACCCACGAGAAGGAAGTCCCGGGGAGTAAAGAGGTAAGGGTCACTGGTGCCGTGGCCCCACCTGCACAGATCGTTTGCGAGAGCGAGGTATTCGACACATCCCCTCTTGGATAAACAGCAACCCTCAAGTTGGAGGCAGTACCTACACAACTTGTTGGCACTGGTCCGGTAGGTGTAATCACATAGGTGACTTCACCCTGGCTTAAGGAACCTGAAGCGAGGGTTAAAATATTACTGATGGGTCCTGTTCCCGATGCCGTATATCCGGAAACAGATCCGGAAGTAACTGAAGCAGTCCAGGTATAAGAAACCCCCGTAGCCGATGACTGTGGAGTATAACTGAATGTTTCGCCACTACATACTGTATCAAACAATGGTGAAGTGATATCGGGTATCGGGTTTACCGTGATCAGAACGGTATTGCTGAGTCCTGCCTCACAAGGTTCGCTTGTGGCAGATCGCATAAAGTAGGTACTTTCTGTCAATGGCCCAGGGGAATACGTCGGGCCTGAAGCCCCTAAGGGAGTAAACAGCATTCCATTAAGACTATAAAACCAGGCATAGGTATAGGTACCTCCTCCCCCATTGGCCGGCGCGACAGATGTAAGTGGAGCCGGCGTCTGGCCTGCACAGATTGTCTGTGCCGCAGCAATCTGCCCACCATCAATGGGATTATCAACCAAAACTGTCAAACTACTGGAATTCGTGCATTGAGGTGTTTGATTGGTGTTGACACACACAACCTGAAACGTAGTATTGGCAAACAAAGTAAGCGAGAGTGGACTTAAACCTGATCCCATGATGCCGGCGGGTTGCATCCATAACCAGTTCACCCCTGTTGAAGGAGATGTAGTTACTGTCATGGTAATAGGATCACCCGAACAAATATGAGGAGGTACAATATTGGGTGTAATTGTAACTGTAGGAACTGTATTCACGACAACTCCTGTGATCGCTGACAAGTCGGAACAACCACCACCACTGACCCTGACCTGGTAATTACCGGCAAGTGTTACCACCAGACTGTCACTCGTTTCACCTGGCAGAGAAACGCCACCCTTAAACCACTCAAAAGTCAATCCTGCTGACATGGCCGGAGAACATTCCAAAATAACTGTATCGCCGGCACACATTCTGATCTCATTTATTCCAGAATCATAAATTGCATTTGATGTGGGAGAAAGACGGGCTGTAATAATCGGAGGACACTGGCCAAATGCTACTCCTGAATTAAGAATCAGGAATACACTCAATAAGAATAAAGTTGTTTTTGCTGAACAGACCTGATATACAGATCCCATTAAATTACTTCGCATAATCTTGAAAATTTGATTATTTCAGTGACACCAAATATCGTACGTAACCTGTTTCTAAAAGCCTCTCCATATAAAGGATAAAGTCCACACAAAGAAGAGATTTAAGCCAGTTCTGGCGGTCAGCCACAAACAATATTTCCGCTGATCATCATTGCTCCTTTGTAGTACATTCTTTTTTTTCATGTGGCCGGGAAGCAGAAAACCACAATAAAAGACTTTCTGCACAAATTACCATAAACTAATGAGCATGAAGCAGAAGCACGCGGGAAATTAAATAAAGTTAAACTAAAACTAAATGCTCAGAAGCATGGTTAATCAGGCCGGAAATCTCCTGTTATCAGGACATCGATTGTACGTGTATAGTTGTATAGGGGTTACATGATTCTATATTTCCGGATCACTACCCCCTACTGATTATCAAAAACATAAATAATGACCAAATACGAAACGCTCAACAAGACAGGCCACGATATGTAGAGACGCACGACCCTGCGTCTCAAATAACGACAACGGTCATGGAAGAGACGCACGGGTCGTGCTTCTCTACAAACATTCCTCTAACATACTGTAAACCCGCTAAAAAGATATGTAAAAAAGACTCCGTTCCCTCTATGGTCTAACTTTGGCCTAACTTTGGTCTCTCTTTTGCTTGATTATCAAGCTGTTTTAAAGTGTGATATTGGTTACTTGACCTTCATTGAACGAACATTGAACGAACATTCTTAAAAATTGCAATTTTCACTGTTCATTGAACGAAGTTCGAACGAAAGTGCAAAAACCATCACCGGTGGTGAAAATCATTGCATTTTCACCGAATGATATAAACAATTGGTAATTTGATATTTAAATCAGATATTCAAAAAATTAGTCACCTTACATGTTTTAACTTTTTGATGTGAATCAAATTAATCATTGAACAGTTCGAACAGTTTTTTGACTTTGGCACAGGAATTGCCTGGGGGCGACGGCTAAATTTTCCGGCACAGGGAGTGCCGGGATTAATGTCCGGCATGAGGTTGATCCATGAATACTAATTCCCGGACAACTAATCGGCCCGGCAGAAAACGTTGTTTTTGACATCTGACTAATAACACGATGTCTAAACACTGCACCACCGCCTTCCGGCATTTCATCGGGTGTAAAAGGGTTGGCAGAAAAGGCAGCAGTACCGGGGAGTATTAATCCCCATCGGCTAAAGATACCAACAAGATCGCGCGGTAATCCATAAAAACGGGTTTCAAATACAGGTTGCCGAGTTTTCTAAAACCACAAAGCCCGGCGACGTATCAACACCTCCATCATCCAGACAGGGAGGCGATTGCAGATTTACTGTGAATTGCGACATTTTCTCAGACGGTCAGTTCTCTTTTCTTCAATGCAAACGCCAAGGCTCCAAATACCGAGATGAGCACAAGTATAGACCCGATCAGGGCAATTGCATTTCCTTTCTGATAGATTACAGGCTCAAACTTAAATTCAATCAAGTGCTTACCAGCAGGTACTTCCATGCCTCTTAACAGGTAGTTTACACAGTAGTATTCCATCAGGTTACCATCCATGTAAGCATTCCATCCATCAGGATAATAGATTTCAGAAAACACGGCAAAACCTTTGTCGTCCACCTGTGCCTCATAGACCAGATCATTGGGCTTATATGACTTTAAAACAATCTTACCATTGTCAGAATAGTCGGTCACGGCGGGAAACGATTGTCTGAATTTTTGTTGAATAACCGCTTCATTTCTGGTATCCAGGTTATATAGGGAAATAATTTCGGCATCGGCATCCTTCACCGTTTTGAGAGTTTTAATAAACCATGCGTTTCCATCCGCCCGGCTGTTTGGTATTGCAATGGCATCTTCACGGCCCGGGTATATAATATATTTTGTATTAAGCATATTAATAACAGGTAATTGCGAAGTCAACACGCTTAATGTCGAATCATCACTGACTTTACCGATACCCTTTGAAAACACTTCTATTTCCCTGACCAGATGAAAGCTGATAAGTTCATCATATTTCTTCAGTTTCGCTCCATGGTACCCCCCGATGGACTTATGGTGATAAGACGTTGTACCGTCCATGAAAGGCGAAACAGATAAATTCAAAACCCGATAATCCAAACTCTTATCTTTCAATATTTCCTGATCCGCCCGGGTTAATGCATAGCTTGACTCAAACTGCGCTTTATTAACAAAATTATCACCGTTCAAATATCTCGACGCTATAGGCCAAAGATCAACGACAAACAAAAAGCCCAGTCCCGCGAAAAGAATCTCTTTCGTAATTTTCCGGGTAATGAACAGATATAATATTAAGGCGGCTAATGAAATAAAAATAAACGAACGAATTGCATCCTTTTTAAATATCCCGATTCTGGCTTTCTGGAGATTCAGAAGATAGACGGGAAGGAATTGGGCAATCTGTCCTTCGCTTGCGCCAGATTTTTTGTACAATTGTGCCAGTTTGGATTCTTCATCCGGAGGCGAAAATGAATTAACAGTTCGTGGCATCAGGTAACCAATCAGACAGAAACCTCCCACTGCAATAAATGAGATCAGGAATGCCCTTTTGACGCTTATTTGCTTTTTTAAAAAAGGTATTTTCAAAGCTTCCCTGCTGTTTACGACTTTGATCAGCTTATCGACAGTTAAAATTGCTAAAAGTGGTAAAGTCAACTCTGCAATAACCAATATCATAGATACCGCTCTGAACTTATCATAACCCGGGATATAATCCAGGAAGAAATTACTCAGGCCCATAAAGAATTTTCCCCACGAAAGCATCATACATAAGACTGTAGCTATCAATAGCGGCCATTTAAGGATATGATCCAAAACAAATAAGCCCAAAATGGCAAGAAAAATTATGATGGCGCCAATATATACGGGGCCACTGGTTCCGCCCTGATCACCAAAATAAGAATCCCCATTCGCCACCATCTTCCTGTAATCGGGATCGACAGCCTGCAACACATTTTCATCAGTATTCCCAATCGCTGAGCTCTTCCCTCCCTTAAAGTTTGGAATTAAAAAGGTGAATGTCTCCCATATACCATGGCTGTATTGTACCGCATAGCTTTTATCAAGGCCTGAAGTCTTGTCTTCCGAATTGCTTTGCATATTCTCATCAATCGTCAGTTCCGTTTGCCCTCTGGTTGAGAATTTGCTGTATTCACTGGTTGCCAGTAAGCTTCCGGCATTTGGCAGAAACCCGATTCCACCGGCTAAAACAAACAGTCCCGCCCCTATAAAAAACGATTTCACAGCTTTTTCCTTTAAAGCCCTGATAAGATAGGCCGCGAAAACAAGGGCAAAAACCATGAAGCCATAATAGGTAATCTGAACATGGTTGGCATTTAACTCCAATGCCAAAAACAGTACGCTGACCGCGAAGCCTGACCAATACTTCCGACGCATCAATAATATGATCCCGCCTAAAACAGGTGCCAGATAACCGATCGCGTTGGCCTTTGAATTATGCCCGACTTCCAGAATAATGAAGAAGTAGGAGGAAAAACCGTAGGCCAACGCCCCTGCAAGCGCTAACCATGGACTTATCTCCAGACATAATAGAAGAATAAAAAAACCCATGAAACACATGAAGATATAACCAGCCGGGTGAGGTAAATATAAATGCATGATCCTGTCAAGGTGCGACATCCAATTCCCTGTATAAATAGTAGAAATCTGATAGGCCGGCATCCCGCCGAACATTGAATTGGTCCATAATGCTTCTCCATTCCCGGCTTCCCTGAAGTCGGCCAATTCCTTCGACATTCCTTTATGCTGAATAATGTCGGATTGATGAATTACCTTGCCCGAAAACGCGGGACGAAAAGAAAGATAGGTAATCAACAGGAACAAGGGAATTGCAATGATAAACGCGAGATGTCTTTTAATGCCCATAGGTTAAATCACTTACAAATAATACTTTAGCACCATACAATGTTTCTTAAGAGCCTCAGGTTAAGAGGGCAACCCTTTCAGAAAAACTTAGCGGCAAATCTAAACAAATTCTAAAGCCGCAGGACATCGCAGGCGGATCCCTTCAAATGCCGAAACATACCGCAATTAAATTACCTTCATTTCACTATCGGTGGTTTTTTAGGGATATTGAGCATCAAGTCAGGGAACGAAAGTTTTAGTGTGATGTACTTCAATTAAATCGTTTTTGTATACATTTTTACGCATATTCTGATCACAAACAGAGGTGGATTGAAAAGGACATCCCTTATAAGTTTCAAATTGATTACCAGCGACAACTAATATTCTTGTCGGAAAAATGAAGGCTCTGCTACTTTTCCTGCCGGCTTCACTTACAAACTTGCAGATCAAAAAAAGGCTGACTCCAAAAATCAGGAGGCAGCCTTCTGTAAAACTTAAGACACGCGATTAAGGTGTATTCAATCTACTTTACAACCTGAACTTTTCGCGTATTCAATCCTTTTGAAGTGAGTATCTGCACAAAATAGAATCCGGGGTTAAGATTATCAATGTTTATTGCATACTGATTAGCTCCTACAAATTGCTTATAAACCACCTGACCGATAGAATTAATCATCTTAAGCTCAGTAATAGTTTCATCTGCTTTAACATACACCGTTTTGACTGCCGGGTTAGGATACACATGCATAACATCAGCTACATCCAGGTTAGATCCTGCAGAAATTGAGCCAGAGGAATAAAACAGGGTAATGTTCGGGCAATAGTCAGTGGAATAGCAAGATTCTGGTGGTGACATAGGGTCAAATGGAGCATCATCCCCTTCGGCAACACGCGAGCGGTTTGATGCGGTATCGAGTGTATTGATAAAAGCAGTACCAAGAACCATCTCGGGAAGTCTCTTATTCGAATAAATCACCAGGTTATCACCTTTATAAATATAAGAATTGTCAAGAGGAATATAAATCTGGTTTAGACCTCTTGAGAAATTGATATTCCCATCAAATACAGAGGTTAAAGTAGCAGGATCGACCCATGATGTAGAAAGATCCGAAAGCGTGGTTTCGCCCATGAAAATTTGGATGGGGATTTCGGGTAAATCGTTATCGAAGTAACCTGTATATTGAATGCCAGTAATCTCAATATTAGTCTGGTTAATTTCTTCAGGGAAATAGAGCGATTGGCTAAGACTGAAAAAATTGAAGAAGTTATAGGGAATCATGCTCACCGGCTGTGAACCGTTACCAATTCCTACTGAGACCGTATTACTGTTCAGAACATTTACAGAGAAATTACTTGTCCGGTTGTTTTCAGGGTTTTCATCGGGCGAGAAGTCAATGTCAGCATAGACGTTGGTACTGCCAATCAGTTCCTGTCCCGGAGTCCAAGAGAAAAGGAAGAACTTTTTCTCGTTAAAAGCGATTGTTTCACCAGGTAAAGAAGCTAACTCAATACCACCTTCCATCATTAATTTAACGGTATAATTTGTTTGAGTCAAATTGCCACCATTTAAGATCTCAACAAAATACATATTCATCTCATCGGCCTTTGGCGTCCCGTTTCCTGCAATTGAAACGGCTAACAAGTCATTGTCAGCAACGCTCTCCAGTGTAATATCATCGATGAGCCACATGTTAATTGCATATGAATTGCCTTCAAAACGGAAAGCATACTGAAACGTTGTTGCTCCTGATGGAACAGAAAAATAATGACTAATCTCTCCTTTTGGTATATTAAGCGTTCCAATGGGCTTATCCCACAGAGACTGCCAGTTCTGGCCTCCGTCAAATGTAATATCCAGACCTATAACTTCACCATAATCCATATCATAATTAATCAGGTACTGTGTATATTTAAGCCGTAAGTCCTCATAACCAGTAACGTTAATAGAAGGGGAAATCAGCCGGCTGGTGCCTGAAGCAAAACTGTAACCGAGATACAACTCAGGTGCTTCACCTCCTGACATATTGGAATTGGAAACAGACCAAGGAGCGTCAGCCCCATCAAGAACCCAACCCGGGGGTAATTGACCGGCCGGATAGTTAAACGCTTCATACATGATCGTATCTACAGAAACGACCGATCTGGGATTATCACCAGAACTTAAAGCTGTGGCACCTGAAAGTGAAAGGTTAAAGAAAAGAAAAACAGCTAACAAAGGTATGAACAGATTTTTCATAATTATAAAATTGAAAATAATGGCAAAGTAAACTCAATTGAAACCGCCAAACAATTGGTGCCAAACGCTATTTTCATCCTTAAAATCTTTAAGTGCCAGCACTTAATAATACTTGCGTAGCAACACCTATTTTATTCATTATAAGCAAGAAAGTCTGACTACCGACCAAAAATAGTATAAATTTGCGTCGATAAACACATTTATACTTAACGTGGTAAAAAAGGGACACTCAGTTACCATTCCAGATTACCTGAATTGCAGCCAACTAATTATCTTATCACTATTGTTGCTGATGGTGGTTATAATTGGCTCATGTAGTATTCCTGAAAAGAAATCTGATGCTGATAAAATTTTAACGGATCAGGCCAGGTCCGCTAAATATGAAAATATCTTTGAAGATATCCATAAACAAATATATGAAAACTCTTTAGGTGCCAGGGCTAAAGCAATCGAAACGCTAAACTCCCTTAATCCTGATGATCAGGTTTATAAAGTTGTATTGCTTAAGCATATAGGCTCATCTTATGTATTTGAGACCAACTACTCTGAAGCCATTAAATATTACAACGAAGCTCTTTCAATTGCCGAAAAAATTGAGTTGTATTCGGAGCTGGCTAATATCAACAACAACCTGGGTGTTATCTATAATGAAATAGGTAATTACAAGACAGCCTACATTCATTTTGTCGAGGCATTGAATTACTACGATTTGGCTGATATTAAAGACAAAAAAGTTGGAACCCTCAATAATATAGGGCTCGTCTATATCAATTTAAAAAACTATGAAAAAGCACTCACTTACTTTGACGAGGCTTTAAATTCCTTCGCGAAGCCCAAAGACTCCATCCTGATAGTCTCTGTAATGAATAACATCGCCCTGTGTTACATCTCGGAGAACAAGCCCGGTCTTGCGCTCGATTATCTTGATCGCGCGATTGATATGAGTGAAGATATAAACAATCAATATGGATTGTGTATTTCACACCAAATAATGGGAAACTTATATGCGGGGATAGATGAAACAGAGAAAGCTCTCAAAGCATACACAACCAGTGTTGAAATAGCCAGCGGAGCTAACCTGACCTATCAGCGGGCTATATCCAGACTTGGGATCGCGAGATTGTTGCTGAAACAGAACAAAACAGATGAGGCATTCAAAGTTACCATTGAGATCATGGGTTATGTAAAAGAGCTGAAGAGTCTAGTACTGGAAACCGAGCTTCATCAGGTTCTTTCAGCTATCTATGAGAAGAAGAAGGATTACAAAAGCAGCCTCATACATCTTCAGGACCACATTAAATCGCAACAGGAATTGGTAAACCAGACGGTTATTCACCAAATCTATGATGTAGAGTTAAAGTATCTCAACCAACAAAATAAGATGCAACAGTTGGAGTTGGAGAAAAAAGAATTAACCATTAGCAAAAAGAACAATTTACTATTATTTATATCCCTGATATTTGTATTATTATTAAGTGGACTTTATCTGCTTTATCTCAACCATCATCACAGGCAGAAAGTAAAACTTCAGAAAACAATTATTGAATTAACAGAAAAAAAGACCCATGCAGTGCTTGAAGCAGAAATTCAGGAGCGAAAACGAATAGGACAGGAATTGCATGATAGTCTTGGACATTTACTCTCACTAACCGGCCTGCATGCCAGCGCCATGTACAAACGTCAGGATATTACAGAAGAAAAAAGAAAAGAGTTACATGATTCACTCATGAAAATCATTGATGATGCATTCGAAGAGGTAAGAAATATCTCGCACAATCTTGCGCCTTACCTGCTATCAGAACGCGGACTCAAAGGGGCTCTCAAAAGCATTGCCGACAGAGTGAACCAAAGTGCCAGACTTACGATGAATTATGACACTTATGGCTTAACTGAAAAACTTGATAGTCTGATAGAAAACACACTATATCGTACGATTCAGGAAATTGTGAATAATACAATTAAGCACGCCGATGCCACATCACTCTTTATACAAATCACCGAGGGCAACAATGAAATTACATTAATTGCCGAAGATAACGGCAAAGGTTTTAATTCTAAAGACACAAACAAGCAAACCGGATTTGGCCTGTCACACATGAAATCAAGAATAGAAAACCTTAACGGCACAATGTACATTGACTCAAATATCAACAGAGGAACAATTATCAGCATTTTTATACCATTTCGATAATCAAAACATGACCATGGAACCAATCAGGGTATTAATAGTCGATGACCATCAACTTATGGTTGAGGGGCTGAAATCGCTACTGGAGGATGAAGAAGATATCGCCTTCGTTGCCGGTGCAAACTCGATGGCTGAGGCACTTAGTTTTCTGAATAGCAATACCATTGATGTGATACTAATGGACATCAATATGCCCGATGGTTCAGGTATTGAAGCAACAGAAAAAATCAAAATATTATACCCTGCCGTCAAAGTGATTGCACTGACAATGCACGATGACATCTCGATTATTACAAAAATGGTTAAGGCCGGGGCCTCGGGTTATATACTCAAACGGACCAACATGAACGAAGTCATTGATGCCTTGAGAACTGTTCATAACAATGGGCGCTACCTAAGTAGCAACACCCAGCAGATCATCATGGACAACATTGGCACACCATCCAGCATTTCCGATGATAAAGAAGAAAGCAAACCATCGCTGTCATCCCGCGAAATTGAAGTACTGTCGCTTATTGCCAAAGAATACAACAACGAACAGATAGCAGAAACGCTGTTTATCAGCGAACGGACAGTCGAAGCTCACCGACGTAATATTTTCATTAAAACCAAGACCAAATCAATAGTCGGGCTTATAAAATATGCCATCAGCAAAGGCTTAATAAAGATTGATCAGGAGAATAAATGATCAGCGGTAGTCCGCCGGGTAGAACTCCGGTAAACCAACTCCCATATTACCACCAGGAGAAATTGTCACTCTCATACACAACCGTATCGACACGATAAACCACCGGTAGAGAAAGGTCTTTGTAACAGGCAGATGGTATCTCTGTCTGAGTTTTATTTGACTTTAAGTAAACAATTACCGGTGATTCCTCAGTACAATCTGATTTCCATCAATAGCTTTGTAAGCATCACCCTTTCATTTCACATTGAATGAACGTTAATAGTTGTTTGGCGATGGTACCCATTTGGTTGATCACGTCGATACAATTTAAGGTAAGGACTGATTTACAAAGAAGAAACAGAAAGAAAATTTCAAAAACAACCGCAAAATATTCGATGAGTTGTGGAAGTTTGTATATTTGTGAAGTTCAAAACCAAGATCGTATGTAGAAATAACAAAATAGAGGCAGCGGATTGGGGCTTTTCAGAAATGAAGAGTTTAGTTATTCTTCCTTGATAGCGGACATGAACTTGCAGAAGGCATGCTTATATTCCAGAATCAGGGAGCATCAACACAATTTTAGTTTACTTTTAACCCTGCATGCTTCATTTATGATGAAAATGAGAAGTGCTTTATGAAAGAAATAACAATTGCAGAATTAGCATATTGGATCAAACAGACCAAACAAAACAACCAACCTAAACCAATTTTTTTTCTGGGGGCTGGAGCTTCAGTTTCAGGTAATATTCCGTTGGCAAAGGATATTGCAAAGCAAATAATACTTGATTATTCTGATAACCCATTTATAAATAAGATTGAGGAAAAAGACAGGTCTTATTCTACTTTAATGGGTTGTCTTTCCCCAATTCAAAGAAACGCTTAGTTAATGAAGATCATTGATGAGGCTAAGATCAATGTTACCCATATATACCTGGCTCAGCTGCATAAATACGGATATGTGGACTATGTGCTAACTGTCAATTTCGACAATTTGATGCTCAGAGCCTTATCGCTGTACAATATATTTCCGGCGACATATGATATGGTAATATTGAAAGACCTGACAACAACCACGTTCAAGGAAAAATCAGTAGTCTTTTTGCATGGTCAGCATCATGGATTATGGTTACTCAACACTCCGGAAGAGATGGAGAAAGTAAAAGATACTGTCCCCAGGATATTTGAGAAAATAACTAATAATAGACCCTGGATATTTATCGGATACAGTGGTTCAGACCCAATATTCGAGCACGTAAAAAGGTTGGGGCGGTTTGACAATGGGTTGTTTTGGGTAGGCTACGGTAATAATTCACTCAGCTCAAGCGTCCAGAAATTTTTGACAACTCCATGCACAAATGCCTATTACATTAAGGGATATGATGCAGATGCTTTTATGTTGAAACTAAATGAATTATTAAGCTTGCCCCAACCAGAAATATTGGAAAAGCCCTTTTCATCTTTAAAAGCCATGTTATGTGGGATTAATGACATTAACGATGAAGAGAATTTCAAAGGGGTAAAAGAGCGGCTGGAAATATCGAAAAAAAATATAGAAAAATCTATCAGGCAATTTGAAGAAAATAAGTTGGTAATCGTTGACGAAAATGAATTAGTAATTGACAAATTGAAGAAAGAAATCATTGGAATAATAATAGCTGAGACTTATGACAAGCAACAAATTACTACCATTGAGAAAAAGGCTATGACCATCAATGATGCAAGTGTTAATAGTCAATTATCATGGTTGTATTTGAGTTGGGGAAATTATATAGCTGACCTTGCAAAGACAAAGGAAAGCAAAGACGTAGATGACCTTTTCCGGCAGGTATTTGAAAAATTCCAAAAAGCCATTGAGATAAAACCAGACTTGTACGAAGTATTTAATAATTGGGGGAGCAATTTAGGAAACCTTGCAAGGACAAAAGAAGGCAACGTGGCAGAGGACTTTTACCGACAGACATTTGAGAAATTTCAAAAAGCCATCGAGATAAAACCAGACCTGAATGAAGCATTCATAAACTGGGGAATTTGTTTAGGAGACCTTGCAAAATCTAAAGAAGGCAATGAAGCAGATAACCTATACCTGCAAGCATTTGAAAAATTTCAAAAGGCCATTGAGATCAAACCAGATATGCACGAAGCATTCCATAACTGGGGAACTTATTTAGGAGACCTCGCAAAGACAAAAGAAGGCAAAGAGTCGGATGACCTTTACAGGCAGGCATTTGAGAAATTCAAAAAGGCCATTGAATTAAAACCAGACAAGCACGATGCATTCATAAATTGGGGCATTTATATAGTGAACCTTGTAAAGAGCAAAGAAGGCAAGGAGGCGGATGATCTTTACCTGCAGGGATTTGAAAAATTCGAAAAAGCCATTGAGATAAAGCCAGTCAACCACGAAGCATTTTACTACTGGGGAATACTAATAGGGAACCATGCAAAGTCTAAAGAAGGCCATGAGGGAGAGGAGCTTTATAGGCAATCACTTGAAAAATTCCAAAAAGCCATTGAGATGAAACCAGACATGCATGAAGCATTCTTAAACTGGGGAAATTATTTAGGAAACCTTGCCAAAACAAAAGAAGGCAAAGAGGCAGATGATATTTATCGTCAGGCAATTGAGAAATATCAAAAAGCCATCAAGTTTGGTGGAGACCACTATAATCTTGCCTGCCTGCATGCCATAAGAGGGAATAAAACAGAAGCAATGCATCACTTAAATATTAGTCTCGAATCGAAAGTTATTTCTATTGATTTTGTAATTAAAGATTGTGATTGGCAGGGCTATTTAGAAGATAAACAGTTTAAATCACTCATTGATAAATTCGGAAATGAGATAAAGAAGATTAGCCAATTAATAGCGCTTAAACACACCGACACTCCAACCTCTTGGTGAAATTTGCATCTATCAGGCGATTGGGATTGAAGCCGGCATTACAGATTAACTAACTGAATTCATTGCAATTTATGAGACAGATATTTAAAAAAGAGAAACCATACATTACATACATGACAAAAGAATAATGAAATATCATTAAAGAAATTAAAAAAAAATCAATAATTACGTATGAAGTTAACACACAGGTCATTAATTTAAAATCAATTAATCCTGTAAAAATAATTTCGGTCAAGTGAGTCATTTCTATATGACAAGTATGCAAGCATCTGTAGTAATGAACCTTTTAGTGAAAAAATAATAAAAATACATTGGAAAGAAAACTAATTTAAATATTTATGGAGATTAAAGAGTTAATTGCTAAGCGTAATTTTAAAAAACTATTTACCTTTTATAAAAATGAGATACTTAAAATTACAGAAGATTCTGTTAGAGTATCGCTTATAAAATCCATTGGCAAAATCAAAAAAAAATACTATTTTAACAAACGCTGTGAAAAAATAGGAGAGAAATACGATGATAACTATATCATAAAATGTGTGTTGGCTTTGTTGGAGCTAAACAATGAATTTAATAATAGCACAGAAAATAGTCCTGACCTTAATAGATCAAAAGTATCCAAACACCAGCCAATTAAATACATAGAAAACAGAGCATGGTTTACCTGCTGTCAGTTAAATAAAAATAGAATTGAAAATTTGAAAGATTTGTCTTTTTTAAATAATTCATCTAAAAAATTAGAAGTATTAAAGACAGAAAACCTAAATTATAGTGACAAAATCAAATACCTATACTCTTATAATTCATTTGAATATATAGATATTGAACTAAATAACAATGGACTAAAAGAATTTAATAAGCTTTTCATGTCTGACAGTAAAAATAAACTTTTTTTACTAAAAATAAGAATTTTTGATTATGGCTTATTAAATACACTTTCCTATTTTGATATTTTCAACTGCAAAGATTTTGACAGTTTAGACGAAGAAGAAATCAAGTTGCATTCAGTTGTAAATAAATTAAACAGAGAATTGCAATTATTTTTTGATTTAATGATAGAAAATGAATATCTCACCAAAACAAAATATTTGTATTGGTCGGTTCCTGATTTTGTAAAGGAAAAAGAGCTTACCATTGATGCTTCATACATATATCAATGTAATTATTTTATTCCTGATACTAAATTTTTGAACTCACTTATATCAGGCAAAGATTTAAATCCACAACAATTTCAATATAAGGACTTAACGTGTCTCGTATTACATGGTGAAGCTCATATTTTTTGGATTGGAGTCTTTGATAAAGAGAGGTTTGACTATTTAAATGTAAATTTTATTTTTCTTGCTGAAAGTAATGTATATGCCTCAGCCTTTATTATAGCAAAAATCATACTCCAATATATTAATTCGAAGAAAAGTGGCCTTGATTATCAATTCAGACATATTTTTAATTACATGAATGAAGTTGTATTAGCTATTAAAAATACAGATTATCAAAAGGATGTGTATGATATTCAATTTGCATTAAAATTTGCGGATTTAAAAGACTGCCATGAACTCTATAAAGACACAGAAAATCGAATAAAATACGCCATTGAAAGTATTGAAATAAAAAAAAGCCAAGCAAATAACAAATTTATTCAAAATATCTTTGCCATATTTGCCGGCCTCACATCGTTCTCTGTTTTGAACGATGTTTTCTCTTTTTTATCAAGTGAAAAACTGTTTGAAAATTCATATGTATATGTAAAATTAGGCTTACTTTCTGTAATTGTCTTTTCTGTATCTCTTGCGCTATATCTGATTAATGGAAAGTTTAGAGAAAAATAGAAGATGTGGCCTAAAAAACTGGACGGAAAGTTAATTTATACAATTCGTTGTCCTATGAAAAAGATCAGATGGTAATTCAGTTCAGCCTTTAAAACTGAGGTTGCCCTTGAAGCTATCAAAATCATGCACCTACCAGCCAGGAATAATCCCCGCGGATAAATCGGGATGATCAGCGACCATTTCTGAAATATACAAAAAAACAGGCAGCACTTTTGGCGCTGCCTGTTTTTTGTAGCGGGAACGAGACTTAATTGACAGAGGTCAATTGCCTGATAATCAATGCTTCAAAATCCTGAAAAAATACAAATATCGCTGTGTTTTCCGGGGTTTTTTCTCATTTTTTTACTCAAATTGGATTACATAACAAACAATCGTTCAGTCTATTTATATTTATGAATAAGGTCCTCAAGTTGACCAATCAGCTTTAAAATCTGACCGGAACCTGCAACCATTTCTACCTTTTTCTCGTCCAAAAGATATGTACCAAACGGGACATCCAACAGCTCACACATAAGCTTGTATTTGACAACAGGAATAGTATCCCGGGTAATGGCTTTGTGAAGGCCATCACGGGTGTATTCGAGTTTTAACGCCAAGTCGCTCTGGCTTAGCCCCAACTCATTCGCCCGCCTGACTATTCTTATCCTATCCATTGGCCTTATTTTTTCTGGCTTGTTGATATATACACTACCTTCATCACCCCGCTTTGCCTGCTGACGGATTTGGAATAGATTGGTTGACAATGTTTTGCAGCAGTTTAATCTGACCTAACAGCATTTCTCTTTCCGTCTTCCACTGTTTTTTCAACTCCACGAAAGCCTCCCGGTGAATATAGTGTGAGTCCATCTTATCAATAAACCTTTCCTGCTCTTCCAGAACCTTCATTTCTTCATCATCTTTCCACCAATAACATATTGGCATTGAAAGTTTTTTGGAAATCGTTTCCAGAGTTGATACAGTCATCGTGTGTCTCCTCATCATTTTCTGGTAACCCGTTGGAGTCATCTCGCAGGCTTCAGCCATTTCTTTATCAGTAATTTTTTTCTCGGTAATAACAAATTCTATACGACTGTAATTCATAAGATTAGACATTATAATGTATCAATATCACAAATTAAACTGAAAATAGTTTGCTTTCTGTCGTAACTTTAGTTTATATTTGCGATACGTCTTTACTACAAATATAGTAAAGCTTTAAAAAATAAACAATACCTAATACCTACCATTTTATGAACACGGAAATCATAAAAAAATTCCTGACACCATTAAACATTAAATCCTTAAAATCAGAGTTTAATTGCTCTGGAGACTATGTCAGAAAGGTGTGCTACATGGGCACCCGTTACAACCATAAGATGCTATCGATGGCTCTTGATATGGCAATCGAGAATAGACTTTTAAAGAAAAAAGAGGAAGAGGAGCTTCAACAAAAGTTAGAAATCCTCAAAAAAGCCTGATCATGAAACTCAACAAGGCCATTACAGGAACCGGCATTGAATATTTTGTTGTAAACGATGAACTGTTTGCAATTATCAATGGCACCCGGATGCACTGGAGCGATATACCAGGAATAGAAAAAGACTCCAGAAAAATTGAACTCGACAACGACCCACACGCGAAAGCTGCCCTGAAAAAATGGGGATTGAATGATGATGAAGCCCTTAAACAATTTATTATCTGCACAAAAGGCGCCTTCAACCAAACTCCTGATGTTATCAATTCCGTTTCGGCTGATCAGGAATACTTCGATTGCGGACAACACGGCACTTGCCCATTTGAAGGTCAAATCTGCAAAACAATCACATTGGGAGAAGAAACACTGAGTTTTCATGAAATCACGATAATCAGGCTCATCGTGGCAGGGCTCTCTGATAAGCAGATTGCCGGCCAGTTAAACATCTCGTACCACACGGTGACAACACATATGCAGAATATCAGGAGAAAAACACACCATGGAACGCGCGTGGAAGTTGCAGTTTGGGCACTGGAAAGAGGTCTCTGTTAACATTTTTATAATCAACCGAACTATGGAACAGAATGATATCGAACGTGAATTTTCACGTCTTCAGCACGACCGCGAATTCACCATCAACATCCTCGCTAAGTTGGCCCTGGAGCTTGTACACCCGCAAAGAAAAACATCAAAGGAGTTGATAGAGGCCTCCATTTCCGTGGCAGCAGAAACACTTCAGGGAATTGATAAAAATTCTCTGGCTGTTGCAAACCATATTGATAATAAATTCATCATGAACCTGCTCCATGGCTAATCAAATGTACATGGTAACCCATTTGGGAAAATCCATAATGAAGTGTTTCGGAGAAACAAAGTATGCCTCTTGCGCATATGTCAGCGGGATAAAGGACATCCCTATAGATGAACTAAACGCCTTTCCATTAAAACCAAGAAAGCTTAAAAATTTATGCAAACCCCGACACTTACAATAATCTTATTTATCGCTGCGGCTTTATTGTTAATCATTATCGTTACAGTATTACTGATTTGGCTCCAGACCATTCAGCAGCGCAAGACATTCCGCGAAGGACTCTCGGCAGGTGATGAGCTGACTATAAGGCAAGACAGAAGGTTTATCACAGGATGGGCCACTGACATCGACCACCGGGCAGGGACCTGCTCTGTAATGACAGACAGTGGTCACATCATGCATGCCAGATTAAACCAGGTACACAAACCTTTCGATAAGGAAACTCAACAAATTCTAACATCACCACTATGATCCTCGATAAATTTTCAACACCTGACCTCCGGATTTTTGTGGAAGCCTATGATTTATACAAATCCAGGTTAACCGACCGATGGCTGACTAATCCATTTGACAAAAAAATAGCCGAACGGGTTCACCGGTGCAACGAAGTTCTAACCGTAGCAAAAACCACACTGAAATGCCGAGAAGAAGAACAGTAGAAAAAAACTACAAGAATGCCCCCTTTGAAGACCCGATCATTAAAAAATTCGATGTGACTCAAACGAAACAAGAAGAGTTACAAGCAAGGATTGAGCTTCAACGACAGAAAGAATGCCTGATGGTTACAATTCAGGTGGATTCCAAAACCAAAATAATGTGTCTGCCACATCAAATGGCGGACGTCAGACGGAAATATGGAGTCTGACAGCTTCACCGGCTTGTTGGAACAGTATTCCAGTGACTAAAGTCGCGTGAGATCGTGACTCACACAGGCTGCCCCCATTTTATCAACATTTATCAATAACAGCCGCAAGGCAAAATCAAACTATCATGTCAGGAATACAAATGATCCCGCTTGAAGCGATCGTGTTAAGTCAAATGAATCCGCGTCGAACCTTTAATGAAGCAAGCATCAGTGAGCTTGCAGAATCCATCCTCCAGGTTGGTGTTCTCTCTCCGGTAATAGTCAGGCCTGTTAAAAAAGGGTTTGAGCTCATCTGCGGGGCACGCAGGTTCAAGGCCACAAAGTTATCCGGACTTACGGAAATCCCTTCCATTGTAAGAAAACTATCGGACACTGAAGCACTGGAGCTAATGATTACAGAGAATCTTCAACGCCAAGACGTAAGTCCGCTGGAGGAAGCAGAAGCCTTCCAGAACCTGATCACCCATAGGCAGTATGATGTACAGGCACTTGTTACCAGGTTTGGAAAGTCTGAATTCTATATCAGGATGAGACTTAAGCTAAATGATCTGATCCCGGAATTCCGGGAGCTGCTTTCGTTGGATCATATCGGTGTAAGCCACGCCATGGAGCTCTGCAAGCTGGACGGGCAGTATCAGAGGGAACTGTTCCAATCTCAGTTTTCAAATTATCAGGGATTATTTTGGTCGTGTCCTTCTGTTAAGGTGCTGAAACGAAACATCGAACAAAATTTCACGCTAAAACTGGAGAACGCCACCTTTTCTCTTGATGATAATACACTAAACAAGATTGCAGGCTCTTGTACATCTTGTCCACAAAACACAGCTTCTAACCAACTTTTGTTTCCCGATGTTACAGGAACCGGTATCTGCATGGATCGTGGCTGCTTCAAACAAAAAAGCGAAACCTACTTCCAACGTGAAATAGCCAGGATACAAGATGAAGAGCCAGGCATCCTTCTGGGTTACCCAATTAATATTAATGGAGAACAAGAAAGAGAACTTGAACGGCTTGTAAAGAGTGGCATTGATGCCGTACAGTTAAATTACAATACTTATGAGACAATTGACCAGCCGAAAAAACCGGAAGCCCCTGAGGCATCTGATTACGATACACCTGAAGAATACGAAGACGCAACTACAGAATTCTTTGATGACCTCAGGGAATATGAATCAGAGTTGGCAATGTATGAAAAGGAGATAAAGGAGCCGGAGATTAAAAGAGTTTTCCTCATTGCAGGGCATAACAAAGGATCCTTCGAACACGTCCGGGTTAAAAGTATTGATGAGACTTCCAGAAAGGGTGACCCTGATCAATTGATAAAGGAGCAAATCAAAGCTATGCGCGAAAAGGACAACCGCAACAAAGAGCTCGAGTTTGAAAAGAATTATAATGTTGCCAAACAATTATTTGAAACATATCAAAAGTCATACCTTGATATAACAAGCGACATTACCGAGACAGAAAACCGGGCTCTCTTTGCCTTGCTGATGGAAAGCTTGCCCACAAATCTGGTTCAAGACCTGGCTGGTCTCCTGAAGAACAAGAAAGAAGCCATCGAGTATAGTTATCTCAGCCGGAATGCCAGGTATGCAGTTGCAGGGCAAGTTTTAAATAAATCTGGCTTAGCAGCCAGACTACTACGAAGTTTCATTTTTCATAATTGTCAGACAGGCAGCCCTTCATTCGAAATAAATAAGGCGGAAGCGTTGATCGGGATAGCCATAGAACAATACCCTGAGCAGATGCAAAAGGCTCAGGAAGAGAACAGGAACAAGTACCTGAAAAGAAAAGCCTCGATCGAAAAGCAAATCGAGATACTTGAGCAAAACGCAGCCGAAGTAAAACCACTTATGTCACCACAAGCATGAACAACGGAAGAGAATCGCTGCAGGAAGCAGTAAAAAGAGACTGCTCGAACGGGCAGGACTGCTTTAACGAGAATGGTTGTAACCATGAGTTTTACAAAAACCTCCCAGAGGACAATCCCGAAATCCGTCGGATGGGGTTCGAAACAAAATGTGTTCATGTATCAAAGTGCTCTCACAAATACTGCGACAAGTACAAATGGATATTGGACCGGGCAGAACATTATAGCGTCAAAACCGGAAAAACTACTGATCAGATTCTTGATGTTTGGGAAAAGGATAGAACCTATTGGTACATGAACTATTACCAGGAATGCAATCAACCAGTGCTGGAAGGAGAAAACATTATTTTCTACGACGATTGGATCAGCGCCTTGAAGGCCCGTTTCGGTGATGATCCTAAATTATGGGCATTCAAATGTCCGGCTTGCGGTAATATTCAAACTATACAGGACTTCTTAGATCACAATATTGAAACACCAGAAAAAAAAGTGTATTTCAATTGCATTGGCAGGTATATCAACGGCATTGGGTGCAATTGGTCTCTTGGTGGTTTACTGAAGATCCACACCTGCACTGTCATCAAGGATGCCCAGCCATTCCCTGTTTTTAAGATGGCAACGATTGACGAATCTGAGGAAAGAAACAAAGCACTAACAATCAATTTATAAATCTTATGGATCAAGAATTTTCCACCTTCCAGTCATGGGCAATTGTCGAACTGTTCGGGCATACTCAGCTCGCTGGTAAGGTAACTGAACAAACCATTGCCGGACAGTCATTCCTCCGGATCGATGTCCCCCACACCACCCATTGCCCTGCCTTCACCAAATACCATCTGCCAAGTGCGGTATATGGATTAACTCCCGTTGACCAGGACTATGCCTCCCGTATGGCCGAACACATCGGCGCACAACCGGTCAACAGTTACAACCATCATGAGGTGATTGCAGAAATCATACGTGAAAAACTTCAGGACATAAACAAACAAATCCCGGAAACCACCGATTAAAAGCACCCTGTTTGAAAAGAATCAATTGATTTAAAATAGTGTATATCATTTAATTATTAATATGGATTATAATATTATTGAAGTACATACAAAACACCTAAACGGTATTTTGGCAGAAATTGCAGTATTGTGGGTCTCGAACGAAGAAGAAGGATGGGTAAGAGCATCCTACGCCACAACAAAGCCTATATGGGGCTACAAATATCTTATGCCGGAAGAAATGATATCCGACCGACTAATTCAGGAAGTCGCCGGGCTGGGTATGAATCTGCCAGATGACAAGAAGAAAAAATTCTTTCCTGGTAAAAGAAAATGGGAACAATAGAAATTGATATTGAATTAGAACATGGCCAAAGAAAAGATAACGCTGCCTTATATCATCGGCGAACATCCCGATGTAAAAGGCCGAATCGTGATAGCTTTCGATAACACCGGACTAAATCTCTCTAACCCCGGGCACAGACATTATATTGATGTACTAGCTAAAATCATGATAACGCAGATGTATGCTAAGGCAAACAATATTGACTCAAATAATGTGAAATATTAAAACCCAGATTACCCATGCCCCAAATCCGCCACCCCCCCACCCCGATACCTGATGGATCAGTGCTGATCCGCACCGGCTTCCTGTTTGGAAAGCCTGCCATCTTCATCAGCTATAATGCAATCACATGGAGGCTGCGATCAACGCATGCTTCAATATACAGTCAACAAAAGGCATTTTTCATACTTACTCAAGCTATCAATGAAACAATTACGATTTGATGATGCTCCAGGTCGACTCCTGGCACTCATGATAGAGTTTCTCCCTATGGTTTCAAAATACGAAGCCAAGTATGGAGCCACCAATCCTCAAGTACAATTTTACCGAAAGATGATGGAGACCTTACGGTACTCATTACTCTATATGAACGATGTTGAATTCATTTTCAAACGCAACAGCATGCTGGAAGAGAACATCGAGCTGCTCAGCGAACGACTTCACACTATCGAATCACGACTGGCATTATATGAAGAGATAAGGACAAATGTCAGCAATGGAGAATTGGCTCAGATGATGGCCAGAGTGCAATCCCGTATGGATGAAATCCCATCGGATCCCTCCTTTCTTACCGGTCAGGAATCCACACCGGAGGACGTGATGGCAAGTTTCCGGAGACACATCGCAATCACGCGCCTTGGCAAGATGGAAAAGATAGAGATCAACAAGAACAACCAATTAGAAGAGCTTTAAAGAATGGATGAAAATCCCCTGGACCTTATCGATCCGTCTATTGTTAACGAAGATGAATTGATGCTTACAGCCGAACGGTTGTTTGAAGAAGCCGGCCAATCAGTGCAAAAAAAGGCCAGTGCATTGGAGGAGTTATGCATTCAAATGCTGGATCTTCCAACCGTCAGGATTGACTTCTATAAAAATATCATGTCACGCAAATTCAAGGTTCCTAAAACAGTTTTTGCAGACATGCTCAAAACATTGCGACAGCAACGTGATGCTGATATGGGACTTGATGTTGACGAAGAAGAGGGATTGTCCGTCCCCCTTATTACCCGGGTAGAAAGCTTTATCAACAGGCGTTATGTGATACGATACAATGTCATTTCAAACCAGTTTCAAAGCCGCAAAAATGATAATGAATCACCCTATGAGCTAATGAATGAGAACAACATCCTTCGTGACCTGAAACAACATCACTTTAACTATCCTATGACTAATTTAATTGAATTGCTCAAATCGGACTTTGTTCCACGATACAATCCCATCAAAGAATACTTCGAACAGTTAGAGCCCTGGGATGGCCGTACCGATTACATCGGTGAACTGTCGAAATACATCAATCTTGAGGATGAATCAGAAAGGGATCGTTTCAAAAGGATGTTCGCTAAAATGTTTGTCAGATCAATCGCTTGTTCGTTTGAAGAGGCATTTAACAAGCATGCTTTTATCCTGATACATGAGGCACAGAGCTCGGGAAAGACAACATTCCTCAGGTGGCTTTGCCCAAAAAAACTGAAGGATTACTTTTCTGAAGAGCTGTCACTCGATAAAGATGGTATGATATCGCTTACCGAGAATTTCATAATCAACATGGATGAGCTGTCGACGATGTCAAAATACGAGATCAACTCTTTGAAGTCGGTCCTGTCAAAAGATAAGGTAAAGGTTCGTATTCCATACGAACGCCGCCCGACAATCCTTCAGCGCCGGTGCAACTTTGTTGGATCAACAAATAGGCGTGAATTCCTGACAGACGAAACCGGTAATGTGCGATGGATCTGTTTCGTGATAAAGTCAATCAACTGGAGCTATATGGCCGATATTGATATAGACATGGTTTGGGCCCAGGCTTATCACCTGAAAAATAACACAAAATTTCAATACCAGCTTACGGCAGAAGAGTTGGAAGAAAATGAAAAGGCAAATGCCAACTTCCTAACCCGGACACCCGAGATGGAACTCATTCAAAAATGCTATTCACCATCATCTCAAGGCGTGCTTGGCGCACAGTTCAAAACAGCTACTGATATTCTTCAGTTTATTCAAACAAAAGTTAACATGAGGCTGACCGCTGTAAACATTGGAAAAGCATTGTCGATTCTTGGTTTTGCCCGCGAACACTTATGGCAGGGTGAGCTGGGCTATACAGTCAAAGGCTACTGGGTTTATGAAAAGTCTGATCTGGAGCAAGCCAACGAAACCGCAAAATTGACAATATGCACCAACTCACAAGATGACTGTGAAACCAAACCACCATTTTAAAGCACACAATTAATAACAAAATCGAACACCCATGAGCGCTTATAGCAAACCCTTGGTAAAGAAAGACAGTGAAAGCCAGTATCTGGAACTATCTACCTATCCTGCACAAATTCCTGAAGGGAAAATTGCTATGTTCATGGGTGTTTATATATACAGTTACCTCCCTCCGGTGATGCGGTTGGCCAAAATATCCGATCTGTTTTTCGACACTAACCGCCCTGGTAGCACATGGACTCCCAGACAGGGAGTTCGTTATTTGGTCGAATCATTTCTGCAGCCAGGACACTATGTGGCTATGGTGGTTAATGCCGATGATTCATTTGAGAACATCAAACCCTGGTACGCGTGGCAGAAAATATGGGTTAAGGATGAAGGCAAGTAATCATACTTTTAAACTGTCCTAACTCGATTATATTCATCGAAAAAGCTAACCCCTGATCTTACCAGATACAACTGTATTCAGCCAGGAACTAACAAGCGTCACCTAAAGGGGCCATTCCAGATACAATACTTCAATACCGGCTCGAACCTATCGAGCTAAAACCTCATTACACCTATCAGAAGTAATGAGGAGCCTTTAAGGCATCCGCTCCGACACGACTTCTTTTTACAATTCTGATGATCGGCCTTAACCGAGTAAGATTATTTTGTTTTGGTCGAAGTTGGTACCGATATCATAGCTCAATCTTGTATTTCAAGTTTTTAGCTGCATAAAAACATCATAATAACTTACTCGGTTACTCGTTTCTCACAAACTATCATAAAAAGCGTTTGTTTTAAACAAGTAACTTAGTTATTTATCTCTTACTCGGTCTTACTCGAAACAGTCGTTTTTATGTCTAGTAAATATTAAATTACTGAAAATCAAACTAAGCAACTTAGTAAGTAAGTATGGGGGCATTTACTTTTATTAGGAATTAAAAATGATTTTTTTGTTTAAATATCAAGAAACTGTATTTGAATTCCAAGTAAGTCTTCGTTGCAAACTACCTCAAAATGCATCCAATCCGATGAAATGGGACTTACCTTCTAATGCCTATAATTTAAGTAACTCACTATCACAATTATTTAGTTCTCATAACTCTTTTCTGATGAAATGCTATATTAATAAATAACCAATCCCTTTTGACTTTCTTGGCAACAATTAAGATTTTCATGTTTTGAGTTTGATGCACAATTGATAATACCATAAAAATTCAAAAATTGTTACAAGTATGCAAAAGTTTGTAACTTTGTCCGGTTTAATACATGATATGTATATCGAAATACTTTTGTAAGACAAAGAGTTGTTCTTCTATTCGTATACGCATTGTTTAATTAATATTTTTAGAATAACAACATTTTGACACAAAATGCTAGCATTAATATCTATTTAAGTGCGATTTTCTCTTATAACCGCAAATAAGAGTTGAATTGTACAAAGACGTAGTAATGAACTCAATAACTCATAAATAATAACTTGCATACCTTGATAAGTTAACAGAGTCAAAATATGAAAAATAAAAATCACATTTCTAAACTCAGAATTAAACTTTATCAAGAGAAGTTAGAACGTCTCAAGAGAAAATCAGCAAGTAAAAAGCGGTTACAGAATATAGCAAATAACAAGAGAGTTTCTTCTATTAGAGAAACAAAACATAAAAATGAAAGTCTATTTAATCAACCCAAAGAAGCTACTGTATCATCAAAATCAGATTTTACTCTATTAGATTTTCCTGAGAATGTTCTTTCATTCATAAAAATGGTTGACGAAGTAACTAAGAAAAAGAAATATAAGACTATCTTCTTTGACATATCTCAAGTCACAAGTATTGACATTGGGTCAATCGGATTACTTTTGTCTAAAATAAATGAACTTTCAACGGTTGGAATAAAGGTTAAAGGTAACTTCCCTGAAAATGCCCCATGCAAGAAGATAATATGTGAATCAGGTTTTTTATCTCATATGAATGACATGAAAGGACGTAGGTTTAATTATTTAAGAGGCGAAAGTAATCTTATGGTCAGTAGAGGATTCGATAGAACAAGTAATGTTTTAGTAGGTTCTGCAATAAGGAAGGCGGTAAAGCATCTAACTGGTGTTGATGAGAGTTATAGGCCTTTGTATAGCCTTGCACAAGAAATGTGTGCTAATTCGGTAGAACATGCAAATGAACATCACCACTCGAAGAACTGGCTGTTTTCCGTTACGTATAAAAATGCAGATACAGTATGCTTTACTATGACTGATATTGGACGTGGAATTTTGGGAACTTTGAAGCGAAAAGCCTCACAGATAATTAAAGAAGTTTTGCTTTCAGATGATAAAGATATATTAGGCAGGGCATTTGATAAGCAGTACACTTCTAAAACAAAAGATATTAACAGAAATAAAGGATTACCCAAAATTAAATCAATTGCTGACAATAATTTTATCAACAATTTTGTTGTAATTACTAACAATGTACTTTTAGATTTTTCAAATAACAATAACTCGAAGTTATTAAATAAGAAATTCGATGGAACATTTTACTATTGGGAATTAAATAAAAAATGCATAGAAACATGGAAAATAAGAAAATCACAATAGCCGTAATGGATTACTCAAAAAGCCCTGGGCCAAGATACAGTGCGCAAGGAGATGATTCTGGTGAGGATTTTTATCACAAAATCCTTAATGAGAAATTTAAATATGCCTGCGACAATAAATTAGATATAGAAATTAATTTAGATGGACCAGATGGTTATGCATCATCTTTTCTTGATGAAGCATTTGGAAATCTTGTTTTCGATTTTGGGAAAGAAGATGTTAAAAATCGAGTTACAATCATTTCAAATGAAGAACCTGAATGGATTGAGATGATTATAAATGAGACATATAACGAATGGGAAGAAAGACGCATTGCAAATGATACCCCAACGAAAACAGCAAAACACGAGGCTTGGTGGCGATTAAATTATAATAATTTATTGAGTAAGGAAGAATGGGTATGCAGCATTTAATTATCCTTAATATTAGTCTTTCAGACTGTATTGACATTGTTGACATCATAGTAACTTCCTTGTTAGGAGTGTGGATTGCATTAGCAGTTCAAAGCAATTTGACAAAAAAAAGATATTTACAGGAATATTTTATTTCAGAAGTAAAAGAGATTAGAGATTTGTATAAAACATTTATTAATCAACTATACAACGATAATTATTCTGCTATTGAAATAAAGGAATGGTTTAAGGTAATGTCAATAAGAGCTCAAAATTTAGACAAATTTTTAAAACTAAATTACAAAATACAAGGCTCACTTATTGTTAGTAAACATGCTGAAATACAGCAGACAATTACTTTAATGGACGATTTTAATATTAATTATAATTCAAAAGTGGTGTCATTCTCAAGTAATTCAAAAAAAGAAATACTAGAACTACACTCTGAACTGAGTTGTAATATAATTCAACGAATTATTGACATAAATAACGCTAAGCAGAAATGATCTTAAAATTCTATTAAACATTATATTCAACGATCTTGTATGCTATAAAAATTAATTGATTTTCGCCAAAACTGTATTACTCTTGACCTATTTATAGTCTATAAACCGTTAATCCAAGCTAAGAACATTGATTTTTTCACTATAACGAGAGCTAATCGATGAGTTTAGAATTTTGTACTGATATAAAACCAGCTCAGATATGAAACCCTGATTTAGCAATATCCTTGGTGAATAAATAAACATGTTTTAGCAACACAAGAAAAATCAACAAAATATAAACAATATGACATCGACAACAAGGAAAAAAAACTGGAACAAACAGTGAAAAAATATCGACAGAATCTTCGGCTACTAAAACAGCCAATCCTTTGGTTTTCATAAGCCACGACACAAGAGATGCTGAACTGGCAGAAGAATTTAGCAATCTTCTAAAAAGTGCAAGTGCCGGTGGTCTAAAATCATTTCGTTCATCTGACAAAAAAGGCGCACAAGGAATTGAATACGGTTTGGATTGGTATCCTGCTATTATGGGAAAAATTGACGAAGCATCAGATGTTATTTGTCTTTTAACTCAACATAGTGTTGAGAGACCATGGATACTATATGAAGCAGGTGTAGCTAAAGGGAAATTAGACAAAAAAGTAATTGGTATTGCAATGGGGATTCAGCATAGCATTGCATTTACAGGCCCTTTTGCGCAGTTCCAAAATAATGACGGATCTGTTGAATCAATAACAAAGCTAGTTATTGACTTAGTTAACAAGGTGCCTGGACTAGATCCAGAAAGAAGTTTTGTTGAGCAACTTGTGAAAGGGTTTCATGAAAAATCTGAGGAAATTATCTCAAATTATGTTGTGCCTTCAACACCAGTAGTACAAGAGACAAGCGATGTTATGGTGGCAAAATTATTTGAAGAAGTCAAGATTATGTTTGAAAGATTGCCATCAAGAATTGATAACAGGATTGACCAAAATAATAGAAGAATAAATACGAAAAAGAACCTTGAGATCATTGATGAAAGTATGCATATTGCGATGAGGTCGCCTAATTCTGGCCTTGGATTTCTAATGGTGATTAGTTTTTTTAAGGATGAATTTCCATGGGTTTATGAAATCGGTCTTGACACTTATCGTGGCGTTAAAAGAGCTAAAAATGATACCGAAAAGCAATTACTAATTGCCGATTTTAACGAAGTAATTGGACTTCTCGAACATCCGGTGATGCTAAAATTCTATGAGAATACTGAAAGTAGGTACCAACTAAGTAAAGCGTTAAAATACAATGTACACCGTTTCTTCAGCAAATTTATTAGTAGTGATTAATTGAACGAATATTAATAATAAAGAAGGAGTTACCAATAACAAAGGTGTTGGGTAATAAGAGGTTTCGTGTTAAAAGAGCATTCTGTCCCATTTAAACTTTAGAATAGCTTGACGGTGATGACTCCGTAATTCATTGCGGCCGCTACACTCGAACGTTATAATGTAAAAAACTAAAATTAAATACATAATACAATGAGAAAAAGAGTACATTTTTTCGCAGCCACCATTTTAATAAGTTTATTAACTAGTTGTGGTGGAGTTGAGCAAAAAGAATATGATGCCTTAAAAACTGAAAATGAAAATCTAAAAAGGGAGATTGAAGAGTTACAATTCGGTCCTGAAAGATTGCTGAATAAAGCTAAAGTATACATTGATAATAAGGATTTTGAGAAAGCTAAAGCAGAACTTCAAACGTTACTTGACAAACACCTCGGATCTCAACAAGCGAACGATGCCAAAAAACTTTTAATTATTGTAGAGAATGGGATTAAAGATCAAATATTAGCTGAAGAAAAGGCGATTGCAGAAAAGGAAAGGGTAGAAAAAGAAAGAATTGCTAATGCAACAAAAAAATTGCATAAGAAATATGATGATGTTAATGAAATAACCTGGTACAGAGATAAATCTTCACCGGCCTTTGTGAACTACAATGGCTTTTATGTTTATATTGGACAAACAAACGGAAGTAAACCCTGGTTGAGACTTGCGATACAATACGCTTCAGATGATTGGTTATTCATTGAAAGTTATATTATAAAAGTAGATGGTAAAACTTTTACTATTTCTGAAGATTCCTATGGGGAAATCAAAACTGACAACGGCAGTGGGGGCATTTGGGAATGGTTAGATAGAAAGGTGGGTAGTTCTGAATATGAAATTATCAAAGCGGTTTCGCAAGGAAAAGAGGTTAAAATTAGGTTTTCTGGAAAAGATTATCATAAGGACAAGACGATAACTGAACAACAAAAAACTGCATTAAGGAATGTCCTGGATGCTTATGAAGCACTTGGTGGAGATACTACATTTTAAAAGCCCCCACTCTGTGCTTTTCGATTTCTCTTCCCCCAACTGTTAAAATTCCCAAAAACTGTTGACTTTCTCCAAAACTGTATTATCTTTGTCGCAAAGCTATAATTCAACACATTGATTTGCAGTTTTTTAATTAACCATTCGTTAGTTAATCAGGTTTTTGCTGAATTCGAGGTAGCATGATACTTGCATATGAAAAACGGAAATGGAAAAGAGCAAAAAATCTACTTTATAGTTATTAAATTTAGATTAATTCATACAGATATGGTTTACAATGTTTTAGATATCGCAAACAAAATTTTAGTTCAACCTTTGAAATCTGAAGGAGATGAATTAATAACAAACATGAAACTTCAAAAACTGCTATACTACATGCAAGGATTTCATTTAGCGCTGTTTGACGGAAATCCCCTCTTTGATGAAGAAATCGAAGCCTGGATGTATGGTCCTGTTGTTCCATCTATGTATAGGCATTTTAGTAAATACACTAATAATGGAATAAAGCCAGATGTTTTGTTAGACCAAGTAATCTCGTTAACTAATGATGAAGAAGCATTATTTAAAGAGGTATTTAGGGTTTATGGAGCCTATTCGGCTATTGGGTTAATGCAATTAACTCACTCAGAAGAGCCTTGGAGTTCTGTCAGTACCGGGCAAGGGTCTATCATAACTAAAGATGTTATGACCTCCTTCTTTAAAACACGTTTCAAGTAAGTATGAAAAGGAAAAAAACCGAACCACACCAGAACAGATTTGAAATAAAAGAGCCTGAAAAATCAACCCAAATTAATAAAGCTGATCTTCATGATGAAGACAACTATCCTTTATTCTGTTTCAAGTACTTAAGCGATCGCTCATTTAATAAATGTCGTGATCATCAGTTCTTTATTAAGTATTTAAAGCGACTTCAAAGCCTCTCAAGTTTGGGATGGGCAAAGATCAGAGAATCGGACAAACATTCATTTGGAATGGAAAAGATTCCGATTCGTGAGATAAAACCTAATTGTCCAATTTGCGTTACACCAGATGTTACTCACCTTCATGCCTTTAGGGCGATCGGAGACAATCGGCCGTTTCTTGGTCTGCAAAATGGTCGTGTTTTCCAAGTCTTCTTTATAGAAACACATTTCGGAGACATCTATGATCACTGATATCAGAATCTTTATATCTTCCAAATCTAACATTCGACTCAAGTATTCTTTTCCCTCTCCCCCAACTGTTGAAATTTCCTAAAAGTAGTTGACTCTCTCCAAAACTGTATTATCTTTGTACTGTCCTTAGTCTACCATCCGCCAACACAAGCTAAGTACATTGAGTTTTTACTATAAGGGGAAACCCCTTGCGTTCCTTCCCGGGCAACCGGGAAACTCCTTGGCGGGAGTGGTAGGCGGCGCAAGGGGTTTTTTCTATAGG
Source organism: Bacteroidetes bacterium GWE2_42_24 (assembly GCA_001768515.1). Taxonomy (GTDB): domain Bacteria; phylum Bacteroidota; class Bacteroidia; order Bacteroidales; family TTA-H9; genus GWE2-42-24. The sequence continues at coordinate 118,972 of MEOA01000021.1, forward strand.
AGAATAAACAATGAGTCCCAAAACGAACGAGGTCACCCTCCCGACCACAATCAACATTGAGCGCCTGCACGCCCTCAGAAACCTGATCGTAAACCATCGGATGCTCGATTCCGATACTTACGATTTCAAAGAAACCCCCATCACCGAAACCCTGAAAATGCTGCTGCATGTTTTCATGGAAAGCGACTGGCCAACGATTGTCACTAAAAATGACCGCTCAGCCATCGACGATCATTTCTGGATGGCTTATGACACTGCAAGCTACATCGAGCATCTGGACGACCCATCTGACGAGAAAGACACAATGCTGATGACCATCGACCAGTTGATACAACTGGTAACCCAATTACAGGAGGAAGCATCATGAACCAGACAAATGAAAAACCACGTTTCTTCCGCAACAACAATTACATCGATCTGCCACAGAACCGTACCATCGAGCCGGGAAGCCTATGGAAAGAAACCGACGGCATGATGATCCTGGTTGATGACGACGATTTTGTTTGCATCAGTCCTTACAAGGCTGATGACTTTAAAGAAGTTCAGCCTAGGGAATAAGATCCATTAAGCTGAAGCACGGATCCCGGAACCTGACAACCAAAAGAAATGGGGTGGTTGTTGTGGACCGGGATTTTTTGTTGTTTCACAATTAGATTGCAATATTAAGAGAGTTTAGATTTTTTTAATAAATTATTACACAGTAATCAGAATATATTCTACATTTTCCATTATATTTGTTCCACGAATTAAAACCCCTGACCCGTGGAACACAGCGTTGTAATCCGACTCAAACCCTATTTGAAAGAATTCATCACTCATCGTTTTGGGTCGGAGCTCTCCTCGCGTAAGAATGTGGTGGGGATCCTGTTGCAGCAATTTATCACATACACCCCTTCGGGAAGCTGCCAAAGGGAAGCCACAGGTCCTGATTGCATGGTGATCCCGCTGGTGAGCGGCCCGGCCTACAACCCCAGGCGTGGTAATGTCTGGATTAGCCCACGCCACCAGAAAGAACTCGAGCGGGTGATCTACCAGCTTTTCAGGTCAACCTTCTTTACATACATGGACGATCGTAGCCGGTATATCGACATGATGCAGGAAGGAACCATCAAGGACTGCATCCTTCAGTTCTGTATCGACTTTGGACTCAGCCCTGACAATGTACAGTATGATACACTAAAGAAAGCATGGTATCGGCACCGTAAACATAAAGAGCACATTCTTCAGTCTAAAAAAAAAGCTGAAAAGAACGGCCTTAATCTGTCCCTTTTTCGTCCCCTGATATTCATTCAAACTCAATATGAACCACTATACTCCATTTAACATTGAGGGGCTCAACAAGATAGAGCTTGTTGAAGCTAGTATGGTATTGAATATCACACCTGGGGATGTACTCACAGGTGCACCTGTTCGATTGGTTTTGCAATTCGGTGCTTCATTTGAGGCCATACCGATGGTAAAGGGTTCAGGGCAGTTTACCGAAGAACACCAACGCGATAGTTCGGGTGATCACTTCATGCAGAACATAGCCTTTAGCCATGCAAAAAACAGAAAAGAGGCAGATACCTGGTTGTTGACAAACCAACACAAAGATTTTATTGTAAAGGTAACTGATCGTAACCTCAATATCCGCATCATTGGTTCAATTGAAAGCCCTGCCAGACTTTCAGCCCCGATGAACAACCCCGCCTCTGGAAGGAACGAATACGCCTTTACATTCTATGCCGAGTCAGACGACCGGGTTCCCTACCTTCAGGATGGAGAGGCGGTAACCAATGCCGGGAAAAGTTTCTCAACCGATTTTTCAACTGATTTTTCATTATGAATAAACAAGAATTTGTAGCCCTGGTTGCTGATAAATTAACAGTTACTAATCCTGGCGATATTACCGCCCAGAAGATTAAAGATGTGTTTGACACTTTGGCATCGATAGTGTTCGACGAGATCAAAATGGTGAACCATGTTGAAGCGGCCACAGGAACACTCACTGCAGATGTGCCAACTGATATCGAATTCTCCCTGGCATTCAGCAATACCGAATATGCAATTGCATACCGGGCACTCGATGCACTGGGACAAAAGGTAGATTGTACCATCGTGAAGTATGCCAATAAAATTACAGTGACAGCTCTTGAGAGCGATGTGACGTTTGATTTTATTGCCTCCAGAGCAACCATCAGTCTGGAGCAACCGACATAACACAAGTAGTATTAATGTAAATTTTTCTCATAATTTTTGATTTTGGTTAATTCATAATCAATAGTCGTAAGCGACATTTTGTTGAGTTAGATTCCGATTGATTATGGACGAAAGGCCACGCCGGGAGGTGCGGCCTTTTTGTTGTGTCCTTTTGCTTTGGTTTTCAGGTAATCATTTTTGCATCAAAATGTGAATATGAAAATCACAGTACTTTCATCGCTGCTGAGAGAACCCTTCATGATCGATCTGGGCTTTGCCCTCGACAGCGGTATTCTGGTGCAGCAGCTCATCGATCACGATGTGCGGAAATTTTCGCCCCGCGAGAGCTTCACCCTTCGCTATTTTATACCCTCGTTTGCCGAGAACGATCCCAGTGCTGATCCTGACGGTAGTTCTACCCCGCCGGAGAATCAACCTGCTGGCATTATTGCCATGGTTCCCCTTCATGGAAGCATGCTGAAATATGGCACCATGTGCAGTTATGGCACCACAGAGATTGCCGAATATCTGCGTATGGCTCTGTCAGATGAGCGAGTCATCGGCGTTCTGCTTGATGTAGATACCCCGGGAGGATCAGTCAACAGTATCCCGCCTTTGGTTGATGTGCTTTCTCATCGCACTAAACCCGTTTTGGCACATGTTGACAGCTGCGCATCGGCAGGCCTTTTCACATCCGTTTTCTGCGACGAGATCATGGCAAACAATGATATCTCTGCCCGAATCGGATCGGTGGGTGTAGAGATGAACTTTGCCGACATGCGACCATATTGGGAAGCCCAGAAGGTAGTCTTCCACACTATCCGCCCACCTGAAAGCGCAGAAAAGAACAGGGTGTTCGAGCTTGCCCTCGAAGGCAAGTACGAACAGATCACCCAGGAAATGCTCTCTCCCATGGCCCGACGCTTCCAACAGGAAGTGCGCAGCCATCTTCCCGGGCTCAAGGAAGAGCCTGGTGTACTCACCGGTGCAACCTTCGACGCCACCCGGTCCCTGGAACTTGGCCTCATCCATTCCATTGGCAACCGCCGCGCTGCCATCGCCCGCCTCAGCGAGTTGGCACTGCAATACGATGTGAACAGTTTAATCAACAATCCATAAATCCCATAGCTATGAACCCAAAATGGAACCGTGTAATGAAAGCCGCTCTCGGCCTGATCGGGATGTCATCCTTCACCCTGAAGGATGGCAAGCTTGATCTTCCTGAAGAGAAGCGTACCAAACTCGAGAGCTCGTTTGGTAAGCCCTTTACCCAATCGCTCGAAAAACATCTGGCCGAAACAGAGGCCGGAACCACTACCGAAGAAGCCGAACTCAACGATGCCGAGTTCCAGGCTCTGACCACTGAACTAATGAACGAGGCTATGCAGGCTCTCCAGAGTCAGGTTTCCACCCTCCAGGCAAAAGTCGATGAAGCTGCCGCCACTATTGCAGCGCAAAAGGAAACCATCGGAATTCTGGCTGCACAACCAGAGCCTGACGTGCCGGCCACCAATGCCACTAATCCCCACGCAATGAATACAGCTCCTTTCAAACCCGACATGACCCTGGTCCATAATCGTATGTGGGAAGCCCAACAAAAGGGCATGTCGTTCGAGATGGCTGATGCCACCATGCAAATTGATGCTATTAAGACAGAATTCGCAAAGATTCCGGCTGGTGAACTCACTCGCATCAAGAAAAAGCTGGTTGATCGCACAGAGACTATGAAGTACATGACTTCAGTGCAGACTTCCGAAAGTGTTTATCGTGCTGCACAAGCCTCAATGACTCATGTGGTACAACAGATGATCGGTGCCTGGACTCCTTTAGGTCAGGCCACCTTCACTCCGATGTCTATTCCCATGCGCCATCACAAGATCAACGTACCTTTGGTTCCTGCAGAAGTAATCGATACTTGGCTTGCTAAGCTTTACGATGAAAGTAAAACTCCGGCTCAAATGCCGCTGGTAACCTTCATGATGGACATCATCATTGATAAAGCAATGGATGATCGTGAAATGCTCCAGGTGATGATCGGAGAGTACGTAGCCTACGACTCAACACCCGCAGATGGCACCCCGGGGCAGGCTACTGAAAAATCGGTTGACGGTCTGCTTACACTCTTACGCAAGGAGTATGAGAATCCTGACACTAAAATTCATTTTGTTATCCTTGGGGAAATCACTGAGGCTAACGTGGTGGACAAAATGAAGAAATTTCGCAAATCACTGCCACGCGAGCTCATCCGCAAAAAAATGGATGTGCTGATCAGCGAAGATCTTCGCGGGATGTACAAGGATTCTTACCAGACATTGTTTCCCAATACAAAGAACGAGGATGAAAACAACTTCCGTCTTGATCATTCACAGCTCAAGCTGTCCGCCGTTGATTCGCTCAGCGGTCTGAAGTCATTCTTCGTCACCCCGTTGGACAACCTCTTACTGATTCGTGATAAGAACAAACCAGGCTCCATTATCCGCATTGACACCCTGCACTATAAAGTGTTCATCTATGGTGAATGGTCAGAGACTTACGGATTCGGATGGAAAGAAGCTATCGTAGCCTACATTGATCCTTTCTGGGTACTTGATGGCTATGCCAAGAAAAATGATGCTTCAAAGCTTCATTTTAAAATGCTCGAGGATACCGGTGCCGACGATCTGAATGAAGCCAAGCTCGCCGATTACAAAACCGCAATCTCGGCTGCTACAGAAATTCCCGATATGGCCGCTCTGCAGACCATCATCGATACGGTGAATGCTGCTTAGACTAAATTGTACCAGGGAGGTAACATACATCCCTGGTACAATTAACCTGATCAGCCAAACAATTCACACATTATCACAATAATAATTAGACACTCCTACGTATGTATGTAAAAGCAAATGTTCTCCGCCCCGCGAAAACTGCCCCAGGGTCAGGTGGCGACAAGAAAGACACCCTTATTCTTTTTGACTTCGACGATTTGGCCGATGAAGGCTATCACCGGTCGGGCAATGGTGTCATTACTGACCAACTGGTTTTCAAACCAGGCAAGTACATGGTCAAGGTTTATGGCACCGTCAGTAAAATGAAAGGCAGCTACGAAACCGAAGGCGACGAAGATGCCGAAGGTTTCATGCACGGTTTTGAATTTGAGCACCCGGGCGATGCAATCGCTATCATGGAGTTCGTTCAAAACTGGACAGGAAAAAACGTTGGAGCTATCACTCAGAAATGCTCCGAGAACTATATGAAGCAATACGGCACACCTTGCTCACCGCTTAAATTGAAAAGCAGTGGTCAGGATGACAAGGATGCGAACGTGCAAAAACTGGTATTTAAAAACACTGTGAAGGCACCTTTCGTTCCTGGCAAGTACGAAGGCACACTCACGCTCGAAAGCGTGTTGTTTACTGTAGCCGCTGATTCTGACTCGATTAATCTGGTAGCTGGTAGTGGGCAATATCAATTAACATCGGGGGTCGGTTCTGTAGCTCTCTTGGCCGACTTGGAAAATGCTTCTGACGGTTTAATTTTTACCCTTTTAGGCAGTGGTGGAACATATCCTTCTAAGATTGAAAGTCCGGCTGGTGATGGTTCATTTTTGCTTCAAAATGGAGTAACATGGATCGCTGATGCTGGTAGTCAGATCACCTTCAGAGTTATGCAAACAGGTGTTTTATCTTATAAAGCTATTGAGATCAGTCGTTCTTAACTTACGATATTCTTTAGTTTGATTTTGATTTGTGTGCTTTCTAAAAGCCCGTAACCCGAATGGGTGCGGGCTTTTGTCCTTTTTTCCGCATGGGTGCAATTGCACCTTTGCTTTATCAAATTCATTATTCCATGACATCAATAAAAGAACAGATCATTGCGTGGGTAACCCACGACCGTTCCTTTGAAGCCGGCGCAGAAATTTTTCGTGTTAACAGCAAACACCAGGGTCTCATTCGCAAATTCGCCATGCAAGGCGACACAAAAGAAAATTGCGAAATGCTCCATTACCATCTATCTAAGCTGGCTGGCGTTGATGAGGCTTCCTGGCGCCGACTGCTTCGCAACCCGGTTGTTCCGGTTGATACTACTGATTACACCAATACACAGGTACGCTTTGAGTTGCTGGCAGCAGTTCCTGAAGATGTTCGCAAGGTTTTCCGTCTCAGGGATGAGTTCCCCTTCCTCAACGCCAGAGAGTGCCCCAATGAGCTAAAGATCCTGGTTGCCGATCTGCTATCGACACACGATCGGTATGTCTCCGACCACCAAAAACTGTTCTCTGCCACCACCCCTGAAGAGATCGCAACACTCAGTGCATCGGTCGTTGAGAATTATCTCGAGAACCGTCAAATATGGGATGAGCTCAATCACTACAAAACCGAAGGTAAACCTCTCGGTGAACACCCCGTATGGCAACGTGCCGCCCGACTCAAAGAGCTTCAACAGATGAGCAATACTGATCTGGTAAAACTCAACAAGAACATACCGACTAATATCTCACGCATAACTAAAAAGCTTGAAGAGGATCCCCAGAATAAGGAAACAACCAACCGTCAACTGGCGCTGGAAAACTATAAATGGGAACTCGAAGAGGTTAAGAAACTGCTAAAACTTTAGTATGGGTCTCTTCTCTATAGATGAACTCAAGCCTTGCATTACACCTGCCCCCGGGGAGCGTGATGCTATGTTGAGTATCAATTTCCTCACGCTGCACATGCAGAAGATCAATTCGCTGCGTGACTTATGTGGTAGGCTACCGGCATCAGATGAACTCATGCTCCTATGGACACTCAAGCAGTTCAACGCCTTTACATTCATTCCTTTCATTGTAGAAAATGCGGGTATCATCCTCGAACTGGTTATCTCCACCTACAGCATTTCCTCCAAGGTGGTGGATGCCCTCATCGCACTGGTTGATCGTGGCCAGGTGAAGCATATCCACATTAGCATTTCTGATTCTGTTAAATTCCGTATCCCACGCGTGGTTGATCACCTTGAAAGCTTGCTTCAGACCCGGGGTGAGCACATCAGTGTCCTCTATGGCTGGAACCATTCCAAATGCACTTTAATGCACACCGACACCGGCTATTATGTAGTAGAGGGCTCAGGTAATTTTACAGAGAACGCCCAGCACGAACAGTATCTTTTCTATAACCACCCGGATGCATTTGCATTTCGCAAACAGAACGTTTATGGAGTTTTCACCTGAACAACTTGAAGAGCTTGAGAATCTTGCCGGTATTAATTATACCATCAGGCAAATAGCATTATACTTTAACGTGGACTATAAATTGTTGTTGAGCTTTTATTCAGATGAGGCCTCATGGTTCCGGTATCATTTCGACCGTGGCCGTCTGCTCACACAGGCTAAGGTTGATATGTCCACTGTTCAGAGTGCCCAGGGGGGCAACATTTCAGCCCAGCAGATCTTCGCAAAACGGCGAAAAGAGCAAGAGTACACAACCCTAAAAGAACAACTATTTGGCCGACATCAGTAAATATCACCCGGAGGATCTTCGCCAGTATATAAACACCGGCCAGTCCGGTCAATTACCTGCCGAGCTTGTTGAGTACCTGGACATCCTGGAGTTGTGCCGCTCCATGTTTTCCAAGTACCACGAAAGGGAGTTTATAGTCAAAACCCTGATGGCACCGACCTATAATCTCAGCCGCTACCTGGCCAACCGCCTGGTGACAGATATGATGAACTTCTTTTATGCTAATAATGAGGTAAAACAAGAGGTCTGGCAGGAAATTTATGCCCAGCGTTTCGATAAACTGGCCGAGTTGGCACTTTTCGGTAAAGATGATATTGACATGGCCCGGGTTTGCTGGGCTGAAGCGGCCAAAGCCCGTGACATATATAAGCCCAAGCCCAAAGAGATCCCCGCCGAATTCTACCAAAAGAAAGTCATCATCTACTCTTCCGATCCTGAGATGTTCGGTGTTGAAAAAGCGAACCGGGTTGAGCTGGCACGCATGATTGACGAAATGCCAGACATCAGCACTACCGACCGTAATCGGCTAAAGAGGCACTCAGGTGTAATAACTCTTAACATACCCGAAGACCTCGAAGAGGCAAAATACTCCACCGAGGATGAAACGCCTAAGAATTAACGAATCTGATTATGAGTTGCGCTACAATAACTGGGTAGCTCAGCTCGTGGATATGGTTCGTCCCAAGAACCTGTATTTCGTCGGTGGTCGTGGTACAGCTAAGTCCACCGACATTCAAGCCAGACGCATCCAGGATGTATGCTACGATCTGCCCAGGGCCTCCTTTTCTCTGGTTGCTGATACGTATGTGAACCTTCTTACCAACATCATCCCTGCTATCACCACCGCCTGGCGTGAACGCTATGGCTGGTTCGAGTTCGAGAGTACCCACATGCTTGGTCATTACGTGATAGGTGAGCCACCACCATCACAGGTTCAATGGCAGCGACCTTATACTGATACACGCGAATACAAACGCACCATCACGACATATCTGGGGAACAAAATATTCATGCTCTCCCTTGACCGGGGTTCCATCAGCGCAGGTATCTCGGTTGTCCATCATTTCATTGATGAGGCCAAGTTCGATGATCCCAGGAAGATAAAGAAGATGTTTCCCACACTAAGAGGAGACAAAATTCAGTTTGGTCACAGCCACTACTTCATGGGGCAAACCGTAACCACCGACATGCCCAATCCCCATAATGGAGAGTTCGATTGGATCCTCGATCTTGAAAAAGAGATGAACCCTAAACAGATCATCCTTATCCTCCAAACTGCTTTCGTTGTTAACGACATCATTAAGGAATATCTCAATGCAGAAGCCTCCGGCGATGGAGAGAAGCTCCGCAGAGTTTCGGCTAATCTTGAACGCTGGACGGAGCGACTGCTCAAGGTCCGCCGTGGTTCTACCCTTTTCTTTGTTGTAAGTTCTCTGGCTAACATTGATGTGCTCACCATCGAGTATCTTCAGAATCTCTTAGCCACACTTGGTTGGGATGAATTCAAGGTTGCAGTTCTAAGTATGAAAGCCACCGTCACCAAGGGGCAGCGCTTCTATCCGAATCTGGGTGAAGAGCACTTCTACAAGGATGGGTATAATTACGAATACTATGATCGGTTTGGATTTAAAGACAACATCTCACAGACCTCTGCCGGTCTGAAATATGTGAACCCCTCCCTCCCACTTGAGCTTGGATACGATGCTGGCAACATGCACTGCCTGATCATTGGGCAGGATCATGGTTCCACCTATTATATCGTGAAAGATATGTATGTGCTGACACCGGAATGGATACGCGAATTGGCCGACGAGTTCGTGCGATTCTTCGCCCCACACACTCACAAAGTACTTTACCTGTACCATGATCGTGCTGCCAATAATTACGAGAAGGCCAAAGAAGACTTCGCCGGCAAGTTGAAGCAAAGCATAGAGTATGATGCTTCAGGCCATCCTACGGGCTGGAGTGCAACGCTCATGAACCGCAAACAGCGTAACATTACAAGCTCTGAAGAATATGACCTGATGATCGAGATGATGTCAGGACGTAACCAGCATCTGCCCAAGCTGCTGATTGATTTGTACGAATGCCCAAGGCTCCGCAGCTCGCTGCAGTTAGCTCCAATGGAGAAAGACTCCAAAGGCAATATCAAGAAAGTCAAGAAATCGGAGAAGCTGCCACTTCTCAGACTCCCTATGGAAAGCACCAATCCGAGCGACGCCTTTAAGTATTTGATGTGCCGCCCCAAATGGTTGGCTATTGTCAAAGGCCGCAGACAAGTAACAGTTGGTAGCGTGAAAGTCCGTGGATAGTAATACGTCTATTGTATTTGCGGTATGATGTTGCGACCACCACAGCCTACCGAATGTCCGTTCTTCGTTCCTCTGCCCGGCCATACCGTAGGCTAACAAGCACCCTCTTTATAAAATTAAGCATTGTAAGAACCGGTACAGGTAGCAACCAGTACCGGTTTTCTAATAGGTGCAGTTCCACCACTGGCGCCGCAATCCTCGCTGCGTTCCGGTTGCCGCACCAGTGGTTGGATCCTGCGCATAGTGGTTGGTCGCTTGCAGGGGGTAACAACAGGCAGAGCTAAAACGAAGTGCAAGGGTGCAAGTTCAAAGGTGCAAAACACCACTGCTGACAAACGATAAACATCAGACCTTCTGTCATATATCCGCTTTTCAGGGGGGTGCAATTGCCACAACAGGACAGAGCAGGTCGCCCATTCTTAGCTCTCCTCTTTGGCCGGAAGGCCATTACAAGAGGTTAACTATCTATTTTACTGGCCATTATTAATAAACGCTTTTAATTTCATGGTCATTTTTGAAGGTTTATAAATGTAAACACAGCATATTTATAATAATTCTAAATAATTATTGATTTGTAACTATCAATATTTCAATAGATTAAAATTTTCTTATTTTAACCGATTCTAAATTATAATATCACATAACAATCTATAATACAATGATTTACACACATAAAAAATCTGTCTGATTTGCACAGTTGCAAAAGTGGTGGTATCTTTATTATGCAATTAAACCAATTCACTTATTATTAACATTTTAAATTAAAAACCATGAAGAAAAATCACATGGCAATGACGCCTAATGGCGCCCCGGTTCTGGTAAATGAAACCCAAACCACCACAAACATCAATCAGGTTGAACAGCAACAGGAAGCCAGGGAACAGGCAACGAAACAAAACACCAACCCAAAAGTTGAGCAACCCCCTTTAGAACCAACCGCAACCGATGTTCCACAGCTAGAAGAAACCGAAGCCAAAGAGGTTAAAACCCAGCAAATGAAACCATGGCAGAATGATCCACGAACAGCCGCCCAACTCATTGCCCAGATGCAGCAAAAAATGGATGAACGCCAGAAACTCATTCAACGATTTAACGAACTGGAGACTAAACACAGCAGATTCAGCGAGGCTTTGGAAGTACTGAACCCTGACACTTGCGAGGTGGTTTTATTGGTGAATGGAAACCGGTTCACCAGTACTGACCCGGCAGCAGTCCGTAGGTTTATAACCTTCCAAATTGACAGCTACACAACAGAATTAGGGTCAGTTGCAAATCTCTTGCTGATGTAATTATCAACATGGGCAGCCGGAGCAATCCGGCCGCCCTTTAAATCTGATTTGCATGATGAAAAAATACGACCCGGAACGCCACCGCCAGCGGCTTAGTGATCTAATGGCGCAAAGTAATAAAGTAGCCCAGCTTGTAAAAGAAGGCACTTTCAACACTATAAACGAGGCATTAATAGAATGCATTTATAAAGCAGATGGACACAACGAATTCTATTCATTCAACGAATGGAAGAAAAGGGGTGCCAGAGTAAAAAAAGGTTCTGAGGCCTTTTGTTTATGGGGGCAGCCGATACCCCGAACGGTTAAACGTGAAAACGGGGAAGAGGACGAAAAGGATTTCTTTCCAATGGCATACGTTTTTTCAAACTTACAAGTAGTTACGGAGGATACGAAATGAAAGAGCGAGTTTTAAAAGTCTTGAGTCGATATAGGATAAACAAAACCGGAGCATACGGAACAACCGTAAGTTTTCCAGAAATCAGATTATCTGGAAAATGGCTTAAAATAGCAGGATTCAACCCGGGAACCCATGTACGTATTGAGGTTTCTAAAAATTCATTAACCATAGAAAAAGATGAGCAATCAATTAACTAAACCTGTTACCCAAGAGGGAACCACTGCAAGCATGAAAGAAGTATTTCGTCTTCACGGTCTTCAATGGGAAGATGTTGAATCTTTAGCGTTAGACTCGTGTGTTCCTGCCATGTGCGCCTATGGTTGTAAGGTGGAACCTGACGGCTATTGTGAGCACGGAAACGAAAGCATTGTACTACATTTAGGAATCATCTAAAACACAGTACAATTATTGACTAAGGAATAGTATCGACGTTACGCCATATTTTTAGAACGGCAACAGGAAAGGCCGTCAGAAAGGCGGCCTTTCTTTTCATTATATAGCTGACTATATAAAAGTTGGTATGTTTTTTGGCGTGCGGAAGCGGAGTAAACCAGCCCGTGATTGACAATGAATTATACGCTTAGGGAGTCAATCACGGGCTGGTTTACATAGTTTCTTGACCGTAACCGACAAGTTTTCCAAGACAAAAGATAAATTTATAGAAGTGTGGTCTCGAAAACCTTTTTCGGTTGCGGAATTTTGGTAATGGAAAAGCTTTGAACATCATACCAGTCGATTATAAAATAAAAACGACCTGCAATTTTGGTTATCACCTGGCATTGATGTATATTTGCTGTACTATTCATGGTTTCGGCTGTGAATTGGTAAATTGCACTGACTCCCCTCTTTGGAGGGGAGTTTTTTTGTCCTTTATCCACCCCTACATAGCCAGCATCTTTGCTTCAATGAAACAAGTTGCAGAGATAGGGTTGTATGAGGCCATTGCCCTGATGAGACGTTTAAGCAGCGAGGAAAAACCTTTTGTGCTTGCTCATTTCACCTATGACCGCCACCGACTAACAGCACATGGACTGTCGGTTGTGCAACGGGCCATTTTGCGGCCGGCTGCGTCTACAGCAGAAGTTACAGACGCCAACTTCAAAATCTTCTACACTAATCTCGATGACCGGTCAAACCGCAACTGCTGGCAACCACTCCTGGCGTATGTGAACGGTATGAGGGTAAAAATCAACGGCTATGATCAAAATTCACAACAACACGGGATATAATACCGGAGTAATCGAGTTGGCGGATGTTGCCTACACCTTCAGCATCGAAAGCTCCGATTCCCTTCAGGGAATGCAGGCAGCCTTCTCGGGAAATTGGGAAACTGAACCGCAAACAGGTGGAGGATACCGGATAGTTCCTTTTGGCCCGGACAACAACCTGCCAGCCATGCTCCGGGATATTCTGGATCAGAACAACCTGGCTGAAGGATTGCTAAGCCGCAAACGTGGCCTGGTATGGGGGAACGGCCCCGAACTCTATCAAAAGGTATATGAAGAAGGGCGGCCCACTCGTAAATGGATCTATGATAGTAAAGTAAACGACTGGCTCAAGAGCTGGAACGCCGAAGAATACCTTCGCCGGTGCTTAGTCGACTACTTCCACACCGAAGTTGTCACTTCAAAAATATTCAGGAGCCGGGGTGGAAGAGTTCCAGGATTGAATAATTCAATCACCCATCTGGAGCACGTAAATTGTAATGATGCACGCCTACAGTGGCCGGCTGATGGTAACGGCATCATTGTAGCTGATTGGGAGAACCAGAAGTTTGATAACTTACAATACTACCCGATTCTAGATCGTTTAAACCCGCTTAAATACGCCGTGGCCGGCCATTTCAGCAATATGTACAGTTTCAGTCGGAAGTTTTATGGGGTACCTGCCTACTTTGGCGCCCTGAACTGGATCAGGCGGGCATCAGCGATTCCAAGGATACTGGAAAATCTCACGAACAATTCCCTGTCAATCAAATGGCACATCATTTCCCCGGCATCCTACTGGACGAAACACCGGGAAAGGATAGAAAAACAGTGTGCCGAAAAAGGGACTAAGTTCACTGAAACAATGCTTGAAGACTATAAGGATGAAGTATTTAAAAAACTGGGGGCTGTCCTGGCCGGAGAGAAAAACGTCGGCAAGTATTTTACTTCCGAGAGCTTCTACAGTGAGTTTGGTGTAGGGAAAGAATCACTCGAGAAATGGGAGATCATCCCTATCGATCAAAAAGTTAAGGAATATGTGGATGCACAGGTTGCAGTATCCAATAAAGCTGACTCAGCCACTACCTCCGGGATAGGATTGCATCCTTCTCTCTCCAATATTATGGTAGATGGCAAACTTGCATCTGGAAGCGAGCAGCTGTATGCACTAAAAATATTCCTTGCCACAGAGGTAACTATCCCGGAAAGTATCGTTTTCGATGCCGTCAACCAGGCATTGTCCATCAACTTCCCTGAGAAAAACCTTCAGTTGGGTTTCTACCACGCCATTGTAATGACCGAAGACCAGGTATCTCCCTCAAATCGTTTAAAAAATGCTGTTTAAAACCTCTCAGGAACTAAAGTATCACCTTGGATTTATTGATGCCGGGCTATCTTTTGCCAATATGCGCGCTGACCTGGAACTAGCGTCATCAGCCATGCGCCGCCAGATAGGTGCTGAAATCTATGATGCGGCCTGTCGGTTTTACGATGGCTACAGGGAGTCGTACCAAAATCCTCCTTCGGAGGCAACCGAATGGCAACGAGCCATGAGCGAACTGGTTATCCGCGTTCAGTTGCCAATCGCGCTGAATGCATACCTTGCATTCGCACCCAATAACGACCTCACCCACGACAGCAGTAAAGGACGTCAAATCATGGTTGGGCAAGACGAGAAGCCGGCCTTTGAATGGCAGATTGAGCGTGATGAGAATGCCCTAAAAAATCGCGAACAGAGGGCAACGGAGGAATTGCTGCGATGGTTGGAAGAAAACACTTCAGAAGTTGCTACATTCACCTATGGTGAAGATATCACTTTTAAGAAAAACGTGTATTACCAGGCATTTGACCAACTACTCTTCTCAGTTGAAGCCTTTAATTGTGGTCTTCCGAACTGGGAGGAGTTATGGAGATTGCTCAATGAACGGAGGTTAATTATCTGCCATATTGGTAGTGTGCCTGAAGAATGGATTGAATCAAATAATTACGGATTGTGGAGTAAAGTAAAATTCGGGGAAAAGATTTATTCGTCAATCCTTATTGAGAATGCAGGTATTATCCCTGCTTCCGATCCCGGCTCCTGGGCTGAAACGCTGAATAATCCGGCTTTCATTCCGGAATATAAAAACTCCGACGCCTGGAAACAGAATAACAGGCTTCTGGTGAACACCGCCGAGATGTTCGACGAGGCGTTCCCTATTGAGAAATCATACCGGTTATTCGCTATCCTTCGCCCTTTTGTCAAGCGGGTAGAGGAACAATCAATTGTACCAATCATCGGGAAGGAAACACTTGATGATCTGCTCGAAAAACGTCGTAAAGGCACATTGACAGTTAACGATACCAGCTTGATGGGCTACATCATCCCTGCTGTGGCACTAAAGGCCATGAGCAGGGCAGTAAGGAGCCTCTCGGCTACTTTGTTGCCCGATGGGATGCTTAAGCAGTTTGCCAGTAACACTAACGCGACCCGGTCAGCTACTGATTACACACAGCGGAACCAATTGGCCATGGTGCTCGATGAGATGGCGGCCACCGATTTGCGATCGTTACAGGCTGAGATTCTGTGCCGGTCTGCTCCTGATACCCTTGAGCAGGAAACCGATCTGCTAAATAATAACCCGGAAAATAATTTCTTCAGAGTATGAACATCCTTGACATACCCCAAGCCGGGGTACATCTTGAATATGCCTCTTGCATGGATGAACTTATACCATCACAGTTCGAGACCTACTGCCGATTATTCATTGAGCTTAAAGAGGGTAAAATCTCGATTGCGGATTTTTATGTCCGCATGGTAATCGAGTTGCTCGATATAGATCTGGGCTATGGTTACAAACGCCTGCCCGAAAGGGTCTCGGAATCTATTCATGACAATCTCAGGCAGATTACAGAAACCCTTACCTGGCTCCTGGTGGAGCGCGATGAAAACGGAGTTGTTCAGATTGAGCCAAATATTGAGTTTGCACGGAATCTAATCCCCGCCCTGGGTAATAATATGGGTCCGGCTGATGCCTTGCAGAACGTTTCTCTGGCAGAGTTCAGAGATGCTATCGGACACTCAATGAACTTTACCCTTACAAACGACGAAGAGCATCTTAACAGGCTTTGCGCTTCACTTTACCGGCCGAAGAACCCCAGATGGCTCACCCTGTCACAGTATCCTGAATGGAATGGAGATAAACGCTTTTTATATAGCTCTGCCTACGCAGAGACATCCTTCAACCGTTTTCTTCGGTTCCCAATCTGGCAGCGATTCGGGGTTTACCTAATGTTTAATGCTGCCTTAAACTTTCTTAAAACCGGTACTGTCACCATCGAAGGCAAGGAAATTAGTTTCTCAATCCTTTGGGAAGGCAATGAACCACAATCAGACAAGCCCGGCATCGGCATGGCTGGCGTGTTGTTCAGCCTGGCTGAAACCGGAGTATTTGGTACCCTTAAGGATGTTGAACGGGTAAACCTCTATGTTGCCCTTGCACGGCTATACCAGGTTAAAATCAATGAACCAAAGATGAATAAAGATGATACTAATCACCCAAATTCGTAGCTATTTCAACTCTTTACTCACTGATTTCGATGAGTTCAACGAAGTGATTATGGTTTTTAACCAGTCACACCTCACTGACAAGATCAAAGAGCTATCACTGGGGATTTACCTGATCATTGTGATCCCCGGGGCAAAGACGAAAGCATTGGATGAGGACAATGTTCATGATCCATCGGAGTGCCTCTTGTTTGTTGCCGAAAAGCTGATTGAAAAAGACATACCACCAGATGAGTTAATTAACAGGATGGCCGTCACCCAGGTACTTACAGAGCGGATCAAAACCCATTTACTCTCAGACAAGCTCAACCATGACACACCCGACCACCTGATGCATGATATAGAACCCTCAGGCATCAGTACTGAACCTGAATTTAACTATTTAGGGACATATGGCTGGAGCCTGACATTTATCATTAACCCAACCCTTCGCCAACTATGACAGAAGAAATAACTCAGGCGGCAACTGGTGTGCCGGTGATGATCACTATTTTGACAGCTACCAATACCATCCTGGTAGCCTCTGTCGCTTTCTTTTTAAAACGCTTCCTTAACAAGTTCGACAGCGTTGTAAAAAACGTTGAACTTCATAATGTTGTGTTAAGCACATCACAAACCCGCTGCGATGAGCGCTCGGCACGGGTCAACATTGCTCTGTCAGAGCTTCAGAATGATCAGGAACGTCAGGATGAACTCATCGATGATCACTCAAGAACAATTGCTGTACATACATCTGAAATCGAAAACCTGAAACGATCCATCCCACGGAAATGAAAACGAAAGCGATACTAAAAACGAAAGCGGACACACTTAACCTGTTCAGATTTATTCTGAACGTGCTCAGTACAGGCACCCCTGAAAGCTCCAAACGGGTGTTCGGAGCCATCATGATCATCTGGGTACATGTGCTGATGAGCTGCCAGGTATATCATCCGGTTATGGAAACATCTCTTTACCTTGGTGCAGCGCTGCTGGGTCTGGAGACCCTAAGAGATGTGTTCAGAAAACCTGTATCAAACAATGAATATGACCCAAATAACAACCAGTCATGAAGATAGACGAAACAAAACTCAGACAGATGATCCCTGGAGCCACGGACGATCAGATTAAGAAATTCATCGAGCCGCTCACTGAATGCTTGGAACGATTCCAAATTGATAGTCCTATTCGTATAGCTTGTTTCATTGCCCAGATCACACACGAGAGCGGGAGTCTGAAGTATGTACGTGAGTTGGCCTGCGGTAAAGCCTACGAAGGGAGGACAGATCTGGGCAACACCCAGCCAGGCGATGGGGATCGCTTCAAAGGGCGGGGGCTGATACAGGTTACTGGCCGTGATAACTACACCGCTCTAAAGCGCGATCTAAAAATTAATTGTGTGGATGAGCCTGATCTACTTGAACGACCATACTGGGCTGCGATGACAGCCGGATGGTTTTGGAACCTTAAAGGGTTGAACCGATATGCCGATATTGGTGACATGCGTGCTATTACCAGGCGTATCAACGGCGGACTTACTGGCTTCGACGACCGGATGAACCATTTTCGCAGGTGTAAATTTGTGCTTGAGGTATGAACAACCACAAGATATTTTTAACTCTTGTCCTGATGTTGGTGGTTAGCATCGGGGGGAATGTATTTCTGTGGCTTAACTCAGGGAACCATCAGGAACAGCTCGAACCAACTACCACCATCACCATTGTGGGCGACACTACCCCAGAAATTGTGTTCTTCCCGGAGCCAGTTCCCGTCTGGCGTGACACCGGATCCACACGCTGGCGTTCCCTTCCGGTGGACACTAACGCCATCCTGACCGACTACTTCAGCCGTAATGCTTACCTCCGTATATTGAAAGAAGATAGCAGTGCTTTGATTGTTCTCTCCGATACGGTGACCCAAAACAGGCTCACCGCTTTCCGGCTTGAGTTTATCAACCGTCGGCCAACGGCCATCATCACCAGCACGTATCAGGTGCCTCAGATGTATGACTTCATCCTCTCCGGAGTGATCTCTCTATCCATGATGCCCGAGCGAACCCGGCTGATGGGTGGCCTAATGCTCACCGACCGACAACAGAGAACTTACCAGGTGATGACTGATCCGCAAATGAAGAGCTGGCAAGTGGGTATGTCAATGCCGGTATGGAGGTGGCAAAGAAAAGTGATACAATCGGAGTAAACAGTAGAGACAATAGCAATTTTTAGTCTTGTTCGTACAAAACATGTCGAATCAAATAGATAATAACATAATAAATGGCATAAAATACTGGAGAATTAAATTTTAAATTACCAGCAATAATCTCATTACCAATACAAAGTGCTGTTGAGCATTGAAACAATATAGAATCTGTATATCTGGACGGACTGTTTAAAGAAGAAGAATAATCCGGCATTCTTTTCTGATAAATCTTGTTTATTGTCCAGGTTTATGAGAATGATACCTTAGGTTTATCAAAAGGTAATTTATCAGGTTAGTAATTTGTGTATCGGATTTCGCTTATTTTCAATAATTTTATACAGGATAAGGCGACTTTTCGTCTTTTTCCTGCGTCTGTTTATTATCTTTGCTTTACACAACCTAATCCCGCAAGGGAGAAAATTGTCTTCCAAATCAACTGGTTTGTAACAGCAACTCAACCTTTAACATACATTATAATTATTCCAAAATCAAACTATTATGAAAATTAAACCAATCAATCCTCTACTACTGAAAGCTGCTTTTTGGTTCATACTGATTAGCATATCCTTTTCTGATACTTTACAGGCACAATCGAATTCATTCTGTGCTACCCCGCCGACAGGAGCCTATCCAGAGTTGGAAGATGTGTTGAAAACTACAGTGGCCGAAGGCCCTTTTTACTTGAAAATCTATGTACACGTTGTCAGGCGGGACGATGGTACAGGTGGCCAATCAGTTGAAAACGTTCTACAAGCATTATCAATTCTAGACCAAGACTTCAATCCATATAGTATTTATTTTATCTGGGATTGTTCAATACATTATATTGACAGTACAATTTTATACAATTTCCCATATTCTGGTCGTGTGTTTTTAACCCCAAGAAATAAAACGGGAATAAATATATATCTATTTGGGGACGAAAGCTATACGTATAACCCAGGAGAGGGAAGAACAGATTCAATTGGTGGAAATGCCTTTTACATATTTGGTAAAGTTAAATCACCATACTCAAACCCATTAGTAAGATCACATGTAATTTCGCATGAGATGGGTCACTGCTTAAATCTGTGGCATCCTTGGGAAGGGCCGAATAACTTGTGCTATGAATGGCCTAATGGCAATTATTGTGAAGAATGTGGTGACGAACTATGTAGTACTCCGGCAGAACCAGTTAACGGGTGCAACCAGGATATTGATACAAATGATTGTTCATGGCTTTATCCGGTGGAATTTTCGCCTGGGTGGTTTTATAAGCCTGACACCACACTATTCATGGGTTATACTCATCCTAAATGTATGAGTACCTTTACCGATGAACAGTTACAGCGAATGTACAATTCAATAGTTACATTACCCGTTTTGCAGGCATGCGTTGTACCGGATCCAAACCATATAATTTCAGGGACTGTAGCATGGAATACTCCTATTGAGGTAGCAGGTGATGTCATTATTGAACCAGGCGGACAACTCACCATTACAGATGAGGTAGCTTTCTATCCCAAAAGTAAAATTATTGTAAAACCCGGCGGCAAGTTATTCGTGAACAGGGGAACACTTACCAACCTTCCTTCATGCAGGCCAGGTCATCCCTGGCAGGGTATTGAAGTGTGGGGGAACAGTGCTGCAAACCAATACCCCGATGCAAACGGGAATTACAATCAAGGATATCTAATGCTCAATAATGCCACGATCGAAAATGCAGTCTGCGCTGTTGACCTCTGGAAACCCAACGATTTCTCGAAAACAGGAGGTATCCTAAAAGCAACCAATTCTCATTTCATCAACAACACCAAATCAATTCATGCAGGTTATTATACCAACAAGCATCCGATAAATGGTAAACCCACTACAAATATAGGCTATGCCGTGAATTGCACCTTCGTAATAAACCAAGGCTACAACGCTTCAAAAACTTTTTATAAACATGCCGACCTTGCACAGCTAAATGGGTTTAGTTTCTCAGGTTGCGATTTCTCTTTAGCCCAGGGGGTAGATGGTGTAAGCCCATGGAACATTGCCATTGGATCATACGACGCTGCTTTCTCGGTAACTGCTCCTTGCTCAGGTGACATGTCACCATGTAACGAATATGACAGGAACACTTTCACCGGGTTTTATGCTGCCGTTTATGCCACTAAAACACCTGACTATAATACTACTTTCGATGTTATTCGTTCTGATTTCAGTAATAATGCCATCGGCATCTACATTAACGGTGTAAAAAATGAAGCAATTCTTTTCTGTAACTTCCACTTGGGAAGCAACGCTGGTGATGATTGCGGGGTCGGATTATCACCCTCCTATGGAATCGATATGACTGGCAGTACCGGTTTTGTAATTGAAGAAAACACCTTTCAAAGAGCAGACGGCACTGCCCCGGGCGATTATACCGGCATCAGGGCAACACAGTGCCTTTCAATAGTTGATGATATTTATAAAAACTCATACATCGGGCTGGAAAGGGCGAACCTGGCACAGGATCTCAATAGAGCTGATTATAGCAATGGCGCAACAGGTATCTCCTACCTATGCAACCAGAACAGGTTCAATCGATTGGACATACATGTAACGGGTAATCAGGCTAGCATTAGAGGCAACCTTGGTGGACTTGAAGTCGCCTCCGGCAATACCCTTACCGATCCTGCTTTTGCTGAAGCGCACATCCTTAACCAAGGGGTTCAAGATGTAAACTATTATTTTTACCAGCCCAACGAAAATGAAAGGTTGATAGAATATTCGACCTATGTTTACCCTTACCCGCTTACTATTTCACAAACCCGGAATGAGTGCCTGTCACATTATGGCGGAAGCACTGGAGGCAATACTACGGAAGGATTAGTGCTCGATGCTGCCGGCATGCAACAGAAGGCGGATGAGTATTCGCAATATGTTTCCGATTACAATACGGTAGCAAGCCTATACCAGCAGCTTACCGATGGGGGAAGTACCGAAACTACAAAAACAGTGATAGAAACCAGCCAACCCGACGACATGTGGATCCTTCGCGATGACTTGTTGGGTAAGTCGCCTTATCTTTCGCAAGAGGTTCTGATGGTGGCAGCCGATAAAACCGATGTACTCCCCGAGGCGGTGCTTTTCGAAATCCTCGCTGCCAATCCCGACGAATTACGCCGTCAGGAACTGATAGACTACCTGCGCAACAAACCTGATCCTTTGCCCGAATACATGATTGAATTGCTTGAAATACTTGCCCGGGGCGAAACAGGTAAAACTGCCCTGCTTAACCAGATGGCGCGTTATTACAACGGCAAGGTGCAGGCTGTTAATACCATCGTTCGCAGCTTGCTTCGCGACACCATTACCGATTACGGGCAGGTTCGTACCTGGCTTACCAACCTAGGTGGGATTGAATCAGGAAAGCAGGTAGTGGGCACCTACCTTGCCGAAGCAAACTACACTACTGCACTCGGCTTGCTCGACAGCATGGCTGCTGACTATTCACTTTCGGGTGTTGACCTGGAGCATTTCAACGAATACCGCGACATTACCGGGATGCTTATTTCACTCAGGCAGAACGGTCTGGACTATAACAACCTTGATTCGGCATCGATAGCCCAACTCGTTGATTTTGCCGATAATTCAACGGGGGAAGCACGCTACCTTGCGCAAAATATTTTGAGCCAGGCATTCGGTCTTCATTATTGTAATTGCCCCCCTCAGCCCGGAACAATTACCCTCAAAGCATCGAAACCGGTCAATCCCGTGCTCCTGGCCGAAGCCCATGGCCTGACCATCGGGGTTGCACCCAATCCGGCTAGTACCTGGGCGGCTTTCAACTACGTGCTTGCACCCGGCGAAACAAATGGTTTGATTACCATATCCGACAACCGGGGTAATACAATTACCACCATACCAGTAACCGATAATCGTGGCCAAAAAGTATGGGATACCCGTCAGGTATCATCCGGGATGTACATTTACACCCTTACCTGCAACGGCATGAGCCGCACAGGGAAGTTGGTGATTAAATAATTATGATTATCATTGTCGGCGGTCTAACCGCCGACAATGATAAAAAAAACTGTAGCCTGATGAAACAATTTGCTTTTCTTCTACTCACTTCTTTAGCATTAATGATGCCTGGTATCTGCCAGAATAAGGAAGAGTGTCCATACCAGATTACATGGCAGGGTTGTTTTGGAACAAGTGCATGGGATAATCAACCTTCATTTTGCAAGGCTTATGATGGAGGGTATCTTATAATGTTCACGGTAATACCGGATGCCACCAACATAACCCCCGGCGGGTTTGGCGACGATGATATCATGATAATCAAAACAAAACCAAACGGGGAAGTTCAATGGAAACGGTATTATGGTGGTTCCAGTGCAGATTATGGTGGATATATTATAGCTGATGGCAGTGGTCATTATTATTTTTCAGGTTTTGTGTCATCAACCGATAGTAATGTTCAATCATATAATCATGGGCTTGGTGACAACTGGATTGTTAAAATAGACAGCCTGGGTAATATTATATGGGAACACTGTTTTGGCGGCTCCGGGGAGGATTACCCTGGTGGGTTGCGGATATTGTCAGATGGTAACATTATTTCTTACGGGGCGAGTTCGAGCAGTGATGGCGACGTGGGTGTCAATTACGGGTTTCTTGATGTCTGGCTGTTTATCTTTACTCCCGAAGGTGAGATAATTCAAAGTAAAGTCTTTGGTAATAATATTCACAACAATGTTCATGCGTTGGTTGAGACCCGTGATGGGGGATTTTTCTTTACATCGCAGGGTTATCCTGAAGGGATGATCCCGCCCGCGGGGTATCATGGAGATGAAGATGTATGGAGTTTGAAACTTGACAGGCAGTTTAACATAGAATGGCAGAAACTTTTTGGGGGAACACATAAAGAATTTGGATTATACGGGATGAAAGAGCTTGAAAACGGTTATATTTTTCTGGCTTTAACCAATTCTAACGATGGTGATGTTTCCGGACTGACAGGGACTCCAGGAAGCAACAGCACGATGAATATCTGGGTTGTGCGTATTGATAGTAACGGTAATCTGATTTGGCAGCAATGCTTTGGCAGTGGAAAATTCGATTATACCCGAGATATCTTTCCAACAGTAGATAAAGGATTTATCATTTTTGGTGACAGGGGAGCATCATTAGACTGCTATTCAACATCGGGGCCATACAA
>MEOA01000022.1 GCA_001768515.1 Bacteroidetes bacterium GWE2_42_24
ATAATCAAGCAAAAGAGAGACCAAAGTTAGACCAAAGTTAGACCATAGAGGGAACGGAGTCTTTTTTCGCATATCTTTTTAGCGGGTTTACAGTATGTTAGAGGGATGTTTGTAGAAACGCACGACCTGTGCGTCACTCCCATCGAATTATAAACATAAGGCGCCAGCAGTCAATGTTAATGTCAACGCCAATGGCGAGCGGGAGCCAAAGTCAAAGCCAATGCAATTAATCCCCTAACCCACGCCTCAATACCATTCACCCTTCACCTTATCGGCATCAGGGATTTCATAAAACAGCTCCGGATGTTTGGCCCATTCAGCTTTATAAAAACTCTGAATAGCTAACAGATCTCTTTCAGCATTGTCGGTTGTCCTGAACAACCCTTTAATTCCCATGATCTTGTGCTTATAATCTACCCAGGTCATCAGGATAGGAACATCTGAAGCCATGGCGATGTGGTAGAAACCAGTCTTCCACCTCTTCACTGGCTTACGTGTTCCTTCGGGCGTAATGGTCAGAAACATATTCGTCTGTTTGCTGAATTGTCCGACCACCGATTTAAGAAACTGACCATGCGTACTATAATACACCGGCAAGCCGCCTGAAGCCCGCAGAATCGCGCCCATAGGCCAGAAGAAGTACTTCGATTTGATGAGGATTGTTGCCTTATACCCCATCTTCCAGTAGAAAAGTCGGCCAAGGAAGAAATCAAAGAAACTGGTGTGCGGTCCTACAATGACAACAGCTTTGTTAATTGAAGGAAAGGCACCTTCGGTGCGCCAACCGGCCAGATTAATGATCATCGTGGCTAAGATCCGAAGAATCATAAGTATTAATATTTTAAGTTTTATCCGACAGAAACAATGGTAAAGGTGGTTCCACGAAACGTGAAGGTATCGCCATTCCGCTTTCCCCTGATTGCCTCGAAGAGGGGCACCCCTGCAGAAATAGCATAGAAATCGACTCCGTTATCCGATAACTTTCCCAATCCAACAGAGACAAAAAGCACCTGAACACTGGTTACCACCAGTGCTCCAAACTCAACCATTTCACAAGGTTTTCCCGGATCAATTTTGGAGAGGACTTCCAATTGCCGCAATGCTTCATTATATTGGCGGGCATACATATCGCGACGAGCCAGCACCTGCGTTCTGAAAGAATCGTATCGATCGCGGGGGGCACCGTATTCATTGGCCGCACGTTGTGATTCCACCATTGCCAGACGCGATTCTTCAGCCCTGGTACTTAGGGTATTCAGGCATGTATTAAATATCTGTTTTTTAGAAATTTTTAATTCCATTCCATTTCAGATTCGCTGAGAGGAGGCAAAATTAACAATTATTCGGCCCTCTTCACGTTCATCCAATGGTGAACTATAGCGGTGAGCCGCTTTTTGTTAAATTTGCACGTTGAAATATCACTTCATGGAATCTACCGGAACCAATCCTGCCCACAGCAGACAGATAATTGAGATGCTCACCGTTGCCAATGAATACTGCCTGTTCATTGAGAAAACCACTGAGTACACGTTGGAACAATTGCTCGGATTTCTTCAAAAAGTAGCGCCACTACTCTATATCAAAGGGGCACTGCTGCCGGAAATTGAGGTATTGAATCCGGAAGTTGATGAGCGCTTTGTCACCGAGGAACAATGGACTGACATCTTCGCCGACCTTAAAACCAAATTCGGGGACGATGATACTTTCTGGAGTTTCGACCCGCTAAACTTTGCCGCTGACGATGCCCGCAAGCTCAGTATGGCAGAGATTTTTGCTGATGTATATCAGGACATGAAAGATTTTGTACTGCTTTATCAGAAGAACACAACCGCTACTCAGGAAAACGCAGCCTCATCAGTTAGAAATCTTTTCTTCAATCATTGGGGGCCACGCATAGCCTCTGCCATGAATCAACTGCACTTTCTCCTTTACCGAAACTATAAATCGGACGATTTAATTTATTAACACGTCATATCTGACATGAAACTTTCGGTAATCATTGTAAACTATAATGTCGAGTTTTTTCTCGGCCAATGCCTTCTCTCGGTGAGAAAAGCAATGCAAGACAATGATGTCGAGGTATTTGTAGTCGACAACAACTCCGTCGATGGCTCTGTTGCCATGGTTCAGGAGAAATTTCCAGAGGTCATTCTAATAGCAAATCAGGAGAATACCGGGTTCAGCCGGGCAAATAATCAGGCTATTAGGTTAGCCGGGGGAGAATATATACTACTGCTGAATCCCGATACCATAGTCGAAGAAGACACCTTCGACAAGATTATCCGGTTCATGGACGGGCACCCCGATGCCGGAGGATTGGGCGTGAAGATGGTTGACGGAAAAGGACATTTTCTGCCGGAGAGCAAAAGAGGTCTCCCTACACCAGCTGTTGCCTTCTACAAAATCTTCGGGCTGTCGAAACTTTTCCCCAAAAGCAGGACGTTCGGGCAGTACCACCTCTCCTATCTTGACAATGATTCCACTCATCAGGTCGATATCCTGGCCGGCGCCTTTATGCTCCTCAGAAAGTCGGTGCTTGATAAAATTGGTCTGCTCGATGAAACTTTTTTCATGTATGGTGAAGACATCGATCTGTCATGGAGGATTATTCTCAGCGGCTATAAAAACTATTACTATCCAGGAACACGGATCATACATTACAAAGGTGAAAGCACCCGAAAGAGCAGTGTAAACTATGTATTGATCTTCTATAATGCCATGTTGATTTTTGCCCGGAAACACTTTTCAAAAAAGCGTATAGGGTTGCTTACTTTTCTGGTCAATATGGCCATCTATTTCAGAGCAGGGCTGAGCCTCGTAAAGCGATTTACCGAGAAAGCCTTTCTCCCGCTGGCTGACGGGCTGCTAATCCTGAGCGGAATACATATCTTTAGCCGTTACTGGGAACCTGTCATATTAGGTGAAGGACTTCACTATCCCAACAGTTACCTGTTTGGTGTGTTACCCGTCTATACATTGATATGGCTGACCTCTTCTTACCTTAGTGGTGCCTACGATCGCCCCCTGCGCCTCATCAGAATCTTTCAGGGTATCATCACTGGCACCATCACTATCCTGGTATTCTATAGCCTCCTGAACGAAGAATACAGGTTCTCACGCGTCCTGATCCTTTTTGGAGCAATATGGGGTGCCCTTGCCATGACCGGACTGCGTCTGATGCTTCACTTCACAGGATTAAAGCAGTTCCGGATAGGAAACAGTGAAAACCGCCGTTACGGTGTGATTGGTGAGGCAAGTGAGTGCCTTCGTGCTGCCGATCTTCTCAGAAGAACTCATCCTGATGCAGGGATGATTGCCCTGATCAATTCAGCCATGGGAGACAACAAGCCCGTATTTATCGGACATATTCGCCAACTAAACGACATCATTACAATATACAAAATTGATGAACTTGTTTTTTGCAGTCGTGATCTGGGAGCCGGACAAATCATCGACCTGATGAGTCGGAATTACAGCCGGCAACTTGACTTCAAAATCGCACCACAAGACAGCACCAGCATCATTGGATCCAATTCAATCAGCACACTTGGCGATCCATTTATTATCGATATTGACTCGATTGCGCGCCCCCGCAACCGCCGTAACAAACGGCTGACTGATTTTGCCATTACATTGACACTGATTACCCTGCTGCCTTTCGCCCTCTTTTGCACAAGACAACCTTTCGGACTGATTGCCAACATCCTGATGGTATTAATCGGTATAAGGACATGGGTTGGCTATTCAATTCAACCAAACAGCGAACGAAAACTCCCCGGCCTGAAACAAGGAATTCTAACACCTGCCGATGCATTTCCGCGCAGAGATCTCGACAGCGACACCCTCATGAATCTCAACTTGCTTTATGCCAAGCATTACAGGATCATGAATGATATAAATATTGTATTTAACGGCTTTAAAAATCTGGGCCGCTCATAAAGAAAGCCCAACAACCAATCATAGAATGGAATTAAAACTAACACGCCCTCTGGCAGTATTTGATCTGGAAACTACCGGTGTTAATGTCGGTGCCGATCGAATTGTAGAAATCTGCATCCTGAAGATATCTCCTGATGGCAAACAGGAAACCAGAACACGCCGGGTAAACCCAACCATCCCGATTCCCGCGTTCGCTACCGCCATTCATGGCATCTCCAACGAGGATGTGAAGGATGAACCAACCTTTGCCCAGATCGCCAAAAGTTTGGCTACCTTTCTTAAGGACTGCGATCTGGCAGGGTACAACTCCAATAAGTTTGATATCCCGTTGCTTGTTGAAGAGTTTCTCAGGTCGGATGTTGATTTCGACATCAAAGGCAGAAGGTTTATCGATGTACAGAATATTTTTCACAAGATGGAACCCCGGACACTTGTGGCCGCTTATAAGTTTTACTGCCAATCGGATCTTACCAATGCCCACGCCGCTGAAGCCGACGTAATTGCAACCTTCGAGGTATTGAAAGCCATGCTGGATAAATACAAAGATGCCGAGTACGAAGATCGTGATGGCAAAAAAAGCATTCCGATCAAAAATGACGTCGCTACCTTGCATGAATTTACCTTCGTAACAAAAAACGCTGATCTTGCCGGACACCTGATTTACAATGATCAAAATCAGGAAGTTTTCAATTTTGGTAAATATAAAGGAAAGAGCGTGGAAGACGTATTCCTGAAGGAACCCCCATATTATGACTGGATGATGAAATCAGATTTTCCACTCTCAACAAAAAAGGTGATCACAGCCATAAAATTGCGTGGATTCAATAAGGGAGCGTCAAAGCAAAGCTGATAACAGGCCTCTTGTTGAAAACTATGTTAATAATTCACCAAAATAATTGGTGATTTTCAAAAAAGAACCGTATCTTTGCAGCCCTAAAATCAAATGTCGATAGGAAATGGCTAAGAAATCTAAAGAAGCACGGGTTCAGGTGATTCTTGAATGCACAGAGCATAAAGCCTCTGGTGTAGCAGGCACATCTCGTTATGTGACCACCAAGAATAAAAAGAACACTCCAGGAAGAATGGAATTGAAAAAATACAATCCCATCCTGAAGAAAGTAACTGTTCACAAAGAAATTAAATAATAAAAGAGGAACTGAATCATGGCAAAGAAAGTAGTTGCTACCCTTCAATCCGGAGGTAAAGACTGGGCCAAAGTACTCCGCATGGTGAAATCGCCCAAAACAGGTGCCTATATCTTTACTGAAGAAATGGTACCCAACGATAAAGTGAAAGAATACCTCGCCAAGAAATAAAAGGCGTTGTATTTCATAGATCGAACTGGCTTTTTCCATTGCGGGAAAAGCTTTTTTTATATTTATACCGCTCCTTTACCTACATTAGCAAAAAAATAAACGAATGGGGTTGTTTTCATTCTTTTCAAAAAAAAATAAGGAAGACCTCGACAAGGGTCTGGAAAAAACCAAAACCAGTTTTCTCGGGAAGCTAACCAAGGCAATAGCCGGGAAAAGCAAAGTCGACAGCGAAGTTCTCGATAACCTGGAAGAAACCCTGGTTACTTCTGACGTAGGTGTTTCAACAACCTTAAAGATTATCGAACGGATAGAGAACCGCGTAGCACACGACAAATACCTGGGCACTTCAGAACTTAACCAGATTCTCCGGGAAGAGATTAGCAACCTGCTTGAAGAGAACTCCAGCGCCACCATCGAAGGGTTCGACTTCCCGAAACGCAGCGAACCATACGTCATCATGGTTGTTGGGGTAAATGGCGTGGGAAAGACCACTACCATCGGCAAACTGGCTCACCAGTTTAAATCGGCGGGCAAATCAGTCGTTCTGGGAGCCGCTGACACCTTCAGGGCAGCTGCCATTGATCAGCTCCGTATATGGTCAGAAAGAGCCGGAGTATCGATTATTGCACAACAAATGGGCTCCGACCCTGCATCGGTTGCTTTCGACACCTGTGCCTCAGCAAAAGCATCTGGCACCGACGTAGTGATTATTGACACTGCCGGCAGACTTCACAACAAGATAAACCTGATGAACGAGCTCTCGAAAATCAGAAAAGTAATGCAAAAGGTCATTCCCGATGCTCCCCATGAAGTGCTGCTGGTACTGGATGCCTCGACCGGTCAGAATGCCATCGAACAGGCCAAACAATTTACGGCGGCCACCGAAGTGAATGCCCTTGCGCTGACAAAACTCGATGGAACAGCCAAAGGAGGCGTCGTCATCGGCATCTCCGACCAGTTTAAGATACCTGTAAAATATATCGGCGTCGGCGAAAAGATAGAGCATCTGCAACTGTTCGACAGAAATGAATTTGTCGACAGTTTGTTTAAAGATTAAAATAAAAGACGGCTGAGCCTCCTTTTATTTTAATCTGCCTGACCTGTGTGTTGCCACAAGAAATTCATTATTAAGGGACAAGATGAGTCAATTAACAAAAAGAGGCAAATTGTTCTTATCAGCCTTTTAAGCATACAAATTGATGATTCATAATCACTACGGTTTAAGCTCATCGTAAAGAGATTGTTTTTTCAGTACTTCCTTTGTGTAATTAAAAAATTGTATGTAGGTTTGTTCAATCAATCACTTCATCAAAACCTGAACTGATAACCACTGTCGTATGATTAACCTTAGCACTAATTACATGGGACTCGATTTATGCAGCCCCATCATTGCCGGAAGTTCCGGAATAACCAATAATCTTCGGAACATCATTGAGATAGAAAAACAAGGAGCGGGCGCCATTGTACTCAAATCTTTGTTTGAGGAGCAGATTCTAAATGAAGCCCACAATACAAGTTCTCTTGGAGAGGGCATGGGGGGATATCCCGAAGCACTTGACTACATAGGGCAATATACCCGCCACAATGCCATCAACGAATACCTGACCCTGATCAGGGATGCCAAGAAAAATGTCAGGATCCCCATTATTGCCAGCATCAATTGCGTTTCAGCTGCCGAGTGGATGGATTTTGCCGTCCGTATTCAGGAGGCAGGAGCCGATGCAATCGAATTGAATATTTTTATCCTTCCATCCGACCCTTATCGGGCTCCCGAGGAGAATGAGGCCATATATTTCAAAATCATCGAACAGATTCTGGCGAAGGTAACAATCCCCATCGCAATTAAGATCAGCTCATATTTCTCAGGACTGGCCAAAACGGCCATTCAATTATCATGGTCGGGTATCAAGGGGATCGTGATGTTTAACCGTTTTTACAGCCCCGATATCGATATTGAGAACATCAAAGTTGCTTCTGGATTCACTTTTAGCAGCAGCGGAGATCTGGCGATGCCATTAAGATGGATTGCTATGCTGAGCCCGCGTGTCCAGTGTGACCTCTGCGCAAGTTCAGGAGCCGATTCAGGAGAAGCAGTAGTGAAGTTATTGCTCGCAGGGGCCAAAGCCGTTCAGACAGCCTCTATACTCTATAAACACGGAATAACTGAGATAGGAGAGATGAATAATTTCCTCCATCAATGGATGGAGCGAAAAGGTTTTAACAGTCTCGACCAGTTTGTCGGTAAACTTAGTATTGACCATGTCGACAATCCTGCCGCGTTCGAACGCGTTCAGTTTATGAAACACTTCGCTGGTATAGAATAGCACAATTTAGAGAAATACTTTTGGGGCAACCTCACGGGGGAAGCCCCTTTTTTATTTCCCTCTGATCAGATCCAGATAGATTGGAAGATGATCACTGTAGCCTCCTGTATAACGAAAACCGACATAAGTTCTGAAAAGCTTTCTCCCACCCCATGTTTCATCGGGCACAAACAGGAAATCACCTCTGAAGACTTCAGCTTTTGAATTTCTAACCTGCCAGGGAGAGGTTCCTTTGACCATGCAGGCAGGAACCAACATCTGATCGAAAACATTCCAGTGGTTCTGATACTTCAGGGTACCTTCAGCTCCCGGTTTCAGACATTCCCACATCAGACTGACAAAACTGCCATCGGACATTTCTTCCACCATTTCAGGTGAAACAGCCTGCAATGCTTCCCTGACGCTGGGATCATCAGGGTCATCATTCAGATCACCCATCACAATAATCTGGACACCTGGCTGAACGCGCTGCAGCGAATCGGCAAAGCGCTTTACCACCAGGGCGGCCTGCTGACGCCGTATGATGGTCGACTGAACACCTCCATAACGGGAAGGCCAATGATTAACAAAACAATGAAGCGTATCACCTCCAGGCAAGACGCCCTTGACATACAGAATATCGCGGGCTCGTCGTAAACCTGAAGAATCGTACATGACCGGAAGCGGACAACTATAACAGGGATTGTATAATTCCGGACGGTACAACATCCCCACATCAATACCACGGCTATCAGGAGAATTATAATGGATTATTTCATAATGAAATTTATGAAGTTGAGAAAAACTCACCAGCTTTTCGAGCACCTCCCGGTTCTCAATTTCACACCCCCCTATGATTGCAGGAAGATTCCCTTCACCCAATGCCAGGATAACACGTGCAATATTATTAATTTTGGTGTACATACGCGTCTTCGTATAATACCGTACACCCGTAGGGGTAAATTCTTCATCGTTGGTCAGAGAATCATCTTCAGGGTCAAAAAGATTTTCAAGATTATAGAACATAACCCGGATAACCGGAGAGCGCATAGCCGTTGATTGATCTGTAGCATTCTGTGCAGCTGCTTTCGTTGAAAAGAAGAAAAAAAAGGCTACTACAGCAAACAGCCGGGACATTTAGACTTCAGCTTTAAGTTTACAGATGGTGTCGATTGGACTAGCAGCGCCAAAAACAGCATTTCCCGCCACAAGGACGTCAACACCTGCTTCGATCAGTTGCCTGAAGTTAGAGAGATCGACACCACCATCGACCTGAATTAGCACATCAGGATTAATCTCAGAAATCATCGATTTAAGACGTAATAATTTCCGGTAGGTATGACCGATGAACTTTTGTCCGCCAAAACCAGGATTTACACTCATAACCAAAACCATATCAATGAATGGCAGGATGTCGGTCAATACCTCAACGGGTGTATGAGGGTTTAGAGCCACACCGGCTTTCATTCCTTCGGCATG
This sequence comes from Bacteroidetes bacterium GWE2_42_24, assembly GCA_001768515.1. GTDB lineage: Bacteria > Bacteroidota > Bacteroidia > Bacteroidales > TTA-H9 > GWE2-42-24. Next base: position 9,038 of record MEOA01000022.1, read on the forward strand.
AATTGATTGAATGCTGCGATGGAGGTGACGGCTGGCCTCATAATGGATTGTCAAAATGTCAGCACCTGACTTTCTGAACCTTTCGATATACCGCTCGGGTTCCACAATCATCAAATGGACGTCGAGCGGTTTCACAGATGCTTTCTTTACGGCTTCAATCAAGGGAAATCCGAAGGAAATATTGGGAACAAAGAGTCCATCCATCACGTCGATATGAATCCAGTCGGCCTGGCTTTGGTTGATGAATTCAATGGCCTGCCCCACCCTGAGCAGATCAGCGGTTAAAATGGAAGGAGAAAGTAAATGCATATGTAATAAGCTTGAATTGGTCAGGCAAAGGTAAACAGAATGTTAATGGTAATGCAATATGGTACATTTTTCCATAATCAGGAAAAACCACCAAAAACCAATAGCCTTAAAATGACAGATTTGATAAAATTTTGTACTTTTTGATAAATTTTTTGTCAAAATAAATGGTATTTTAGCGTTTATACTTGAAAAAATGAAAAAAAATCGTACCTTTGCACCGCTTTTCATTTGAAAGCACTAAAATGTCCTTTGAATTGTGACCTTCAGTTAATTAACAATTTATTAACATTCTACTTTTGAGTAAATAAGTCAGAATTAAGCAAATTGGAATAACTCAGAATATTAGAGATAGTGATTCTTATTATTGAATAACAATAATTTCCGCTTCAAAATATTTTTTTCTGATTTTGATAAAAATAAGTCGTTTTTAACAAACTTGGCACAATATTGGATAAGAATAGGCGTTCTTAGTTAGAATGACAAAATAGCTCCGATGGATGATCTATAATGGTCAGATAAAAGAGCTGGAACAGATCACATGATTATAAAGAAAGAAGGTGATCAATTTTGGATAGATTAAACGTATTTTCCTTTTCAGGAAATATTTCTCATAATTGTTAGATTTTGGTTGATTAGAGCACTAGCGCCGGGAGGCGCCGGTGCTTTTTCTTTTATTGCGGGATTTAAATGGTATTATCACGGATCACAACCAAAACCTGGGGGCGAGTAATATTAAGCATACAGTTTAGTAAGCCTGAAGAGAAAGAAATTTATGTCTGTCA
>MEOA01000023.1 GCA_001768515.1 Bacteroidetes bacterium GWE2_42_24
AAATGTACCGAACTCAGGACCCGATAGTCCAAGAAATTAGATTACTACAATATTCTAAAACATAACCTTTCGAATTTAATGTTCCAAAAAAGAATCTTTTATAATTGCCATTTATATTTCTTATAAAGGCAGGAATTTTAGCCCCTCTAACCAGCAATAGTTTTCCAGATTTTGGAAAGCAAGTATAATATAGTGCATTCTTTAAATTTGAAGATTCGTTGTTTTTGATATACGAATCTCCCCTTAGCTCAGCTTGTTTTCCATCTGGTTGGAGCCGCCACCAACCCATACTTGATATCATATCATTATAATCTTTGTAATCGCCAGGATGTGAATGAACAAATGCGATAACGGATTCTCCCGAATGACACATTTGCTCAGCACTAGGAGAAGTCCTCGAACCACCTAGGCAATCACCCAATGAATGATTTGAGCCTAAAGAATATCTTTCCTCTCCGTTATCCGTCTTATATCGATCCATTCTCCATTCGACATCTGTATGATCAGCAAGAAATGTAAAAGCTTCTGCCATGTCTTTTTGACTTCTATTATCACCATCAGCTACGCTAACTCCATCTGGCCTTGCTGAAAGCTGATCAAATAAATCTCTTTTATTCATAGTAAGAGACTCATCTGTACGTTTACCATTATCATCAACTTTGTATAAAGTGTGTTTTTTACTTTCTCTAATCCACTTAACTCTACCATTACTTCCAACTTCCCATTCATCTTCTCCGTATGGATCAATTACATTAATTGGTCTATTCCCAACATAACAATATGGTGTTTGATGCGCATACTTCTCTGCCAATGGATCCACACTCAACCACACGCTACTTCTCGGATCATAGTAGCGGGCGCCATAGTAGTATAGGCCGCTCTCAGCATCAAGTTCTTTGCCGTTGAACTTGTACACGTTCTGGAATGTTCCTGTAGAGGTTTGTTGTGCCATACGTTATTCGCGGCGGTTTATATTTTCAATGGTGCTCATGAGTATCCTTCGGATAGTTCACCGAATGGCAAATCTACAAACATTTGGTACGACAAACCAGACCTACTAAAAATGAATAATAATTGCATGGTGGTCTGAATTTGGGGACACTGCAATAGCTGGAGCCGGCATTCCATAATACTGTCGATTTCTGAATTCATGTATCTTGAACTTTTCAAGTCCCATTCCCTTGCCAAACTTAAAAAAAGGTGTATTTTTGTTACCGAAAGACATCACCCATGCCTGACCAGAATTGCCAGTTTATGAACAACCGGACCAATACATAGCTGCTCCTCCGATAGGGTATTGATAACAGGTCGGCAGAGCAAACAGCCCTCAAATTTCCATCATCTGCCCGTAACACCCAACATCATCCTCCCAATCGGAATGGCTAATGGCTCCGTTGTACCAAAGTAAACTGATAATTCCGTTAACAGCATGTAGTGAGCCATTTGATACAGCATACATGCAACTGACAGGGCGAAGCCATGGTAAATAACCGGATACTCATTGATTCTATACTGATGCTCCGGATGGATTTTATAAACGGCTCATTCGCAATATATAATGCATAAATGGCTGTCTTTGTATTAAATAACGAATTCAAAAAATATGTTCAATTGAATTAAATTATAAGAAGATTCTCAGGTAGTCTGAATTGACCAAACAGAGAATAGCGTCTTATTCCGAAAGAAAAGAGCCCCATAAAAAACCATCAATTATTAACATTAAAACATATTATCGTTTTAATTATCAACAATCCTAATCAAATACTTCTTAAATGAAAAAACAATGCCTCCTTCTTTTTCTCTCCATAGTAACTGTATCTGCATTTGCTCAACGGTTGGATGCGCATCTGATACTTTCAAATCAAGCCCCGGTTTCTTACAGTGAAGGAAATGCAACCTGTGAGATTACCAGGCATCCGGATGAAACAACTGACGTCAATGCTTTCGTTTGCCAAAAGGACATAACCGAGGCCGGGCCTGACTTACCAGCCCTTGGTGGAATCGGCGATACCAGCAACGTAACAGTATTTAAATCAAGATATAATGGCATCCTGGAAGCAGGATTTTATTTGGGTACCCAAACCCACTCCATTGGAATGCTCGATACTTACTTTATAAGTGGGCGTCAATGGACACCAAATCTCTCATTCGGTATTGGCACCGGGCTACATTACATTTACGACCCGGGGCAGGCAATCATTCCCCTCTTTTTAGACCTGAGGTATTTTCTCTCAGACAAAAAGTTATCGCCTTGTTTAATCACAGATTTTGGCGTAAATTTCGACACTCAAAACTCTTTTGAGACAGGAATAATGGCAAAACTGGCTTTAGGCTTGCGTTACAAAGTATCACCAAAATCAGCGCTGAATCTTAGCCTTGGGTTTGAAATATACCAGATTGACCAAGTTGCATATGTCAGGAGAAATACGGGCACTGTAGGTTTAGCTCTTGGTTTTTCTTTCTGAACACAGAACAATATGAACTTCGAATATATTCCTCTATCAGGCGATTCAAACTTCATACTGGATTATTCAGGTGCAACAAACGATATCTGTACATAAAACACTATCAGGATAGAAGTACATCAGTATATCTGACAAAGAAATAAGGCAGAATCATAACAGATTTATAGATAACATGAAGATCATTCCAATATTACTCGATGGCAAAGCCCTCGCGAAAGAGCTGGAAGCATCCCTGAAGCTAAGAGTTGCCAGAATCATTAAACAGACAGGAAAGACCCCTGTATTAGCCACCATACTGGTTGGAAACGATCCCTCTTCGGAAGTATATGTAAAGATGAAAGGAAATGCCTGCGAAAGAGTCGGTATGACTTCCCTGAGGGTGAACCTTCCGGAAGAGACCACCACAGCGAAGCTGCTTGAAACAATCGGGATTCTTAACCACGATGACACCATCTGCGGGATACTGTTGCAGCATCCTGTTCCAAAACAGATCGATGAACGTCGCTGCTTCGATCAGATATCTATTGAAAAAGACGTTGATGGAGTTACCTGTCATGGATTTGGTCGGATGGTAATGGGTGAAACGGCTTACGGAAGCGCAACCCCTGCTGGAATTATAAGCCTGTTGAAACATTATAAACTGAACATTGCGGGAAAACATGCCGTGATTGTGGGACGTAGTCCTATACTGGGAAAACCAATCGCTATGATGCTGCTCAATGAGCAGGCTACTGTCACCATTTGCCACTCCAGAACAACAAATCTACCTGAATTAATCAACCAGGCCGACATCGTAGTGGGAGCTGTCGGCCGGCCTGAATTCATTAAGGCCGGCTGGATAAAAGATAATGCCATCGTCATTGATGCCGGGTACCACAAAGGTGGCATCGGCGATATCGAGGTCGATAAAGTGAAGGAGCGTGTTATGGCTTATACCCCGGTGCCGGGTGGTGTAGGACCAATGACCATTGTTACACTGATCAGGCAAACCGTCGAATCGGCAGAAAAGAAAATTACAATGAATCAACGCGACCTGTAAACCAGGGCACACACAATCATCGTCTGATAAGTAAATCAAACACCCGAATAAAACCAATTAAAAAAGAAGCCAGCTACAGATAAAAGACAACCCTATCAACCCGGCTTTTCTACTTCAGACTATACGCCCTGATTATAGCCAAACTTCAAAACCAAACCAAAATACAACTTAATCAACTCAGTTATAAATCTTAATAACTTCATTATGCAGAAACGTATCCTGGGTACAACACTTTTCATCCTCTGTATTACAGGGCTATTTGCCGGCGAACTGGAGGATGGTTATAAATCATTAATCAACAATGACCACAAGATGGCCTGCCAGCATTTCAAAGCGGCATCACTGGACGCTGAAACAAAGGCGGAAGCATACCTGATGCTTGCACTGACACAGGCAGAGTATGAAGGGAAAGAAGCAGTATTCGACTACTTTCTGAGCTTCTACAAAAGCTGCCCCAATGCCGACATCTATGCATCAGCCCTCTTTACACACCAGAGTGTTACCAGCTCTTCAAGCCTGAAAACAAAAAAGCAGCTTGCCTGGTTGCAGGAACTCATCAAAAAAGAAGGTGTAAATTCCACACTGAAGGCCAATGCGCACGAATGCCTGGCCAAACACTATAGTTACACGTATAACCTCAAAGCCTCAAAAGCACAATTTCTTCAGATTGGAGCCATAACAGAGTGGCAGATCGCGGGTGATTTTGAAAACATCTCAGCCAGTGGATTCGACAAAGACTATGCACCCATTGCTCATCCTGAACCTGAGGCTATCTTCAAAAACAAGGTCAATGCCGATGTAAAATGGTTCAGTTTGTTTATGCCGGTACCCGGCAAATGGATCGACTTCACACGTAATTTCGATTGCAACAACACGATGGCATTTGCCCAGACATTCTGCACCACCACCACCGATCAGGATGTTTGCCTTCGGATTGGGACATCGGGATCGCTTAAAGTTTGGGTCAACGACCAACTCCTCTTTCAGGAGCCGGAAGAAAGGAACAACGGAATTGACACCTACACCATCCCTGTGCACCTGTTCAGGGGAAACAACAGGATATTGATTCAGATCGGCAGCAGCAAAATAGAACAATGCAATTTCATGGTACGCGTTACCGATAAGGCAGGAAATATTGCAGCAGGCCTCACTTTTTCAGATGTTTATAAGCCTTGTAACAAAAGCATGCAGAAAATGCCTGTTCCTGAAGTTTCGGCAACTGAAACGTTTTTAAGAGCCTGTATTGCAGCGAACCCCGAAAAGCTGGTAAATTACTTTGTTCTCGCTAACGCGCTGCTGATGAACGATAAAACCCATGAAGCCAAAGAAATTCTGTTGAAAGTGCAGAAGATGGCCCCCGATTGCAGCTATCTGCTCGGCCAGCTCATCGAGTTATATGCCCGTGACGGGAGTAGAACGTTGGCAAGCCTTACACTCGAAAAGCTAAAAATAGTTGATCCGGAAAGTCCTCAGGTATTAGGGCTTTTGATCGACGACCTGCTTGATGCCGAAAATTATTCCGAAGCCAGAAAGAAAGTCGAACTGAAAGAGAAATTGTACGGTGAAACCAGCGATTTATTTATCGACAAAATGCGATTAGCGGTCTCAGATAAAGATTTTGATGCGTATGAGAAACTACTCAACAAAGCCTGCTCTGAGTATCCGGAGGATTATGTCTTCGTGGAATTAAAACACAATTTTGTACTGAACTACAAACAAGACCTGTATGAAGTCATCGATCTCCTGAAAAATTTCACAAAGAAACGTTTACACAGCGAGGCGCTCGGCACCTTATCGGAAACCTATTTCAAGGCAGGACTCATCAGGGAAGGGACCAATATACTCAAAGAATTCGTTGATTACTTTCCTTACAGTGATGGGTATCAGAAATCGCTGGGGATGTTCTACCTCCAACTCAGCAACTACTCAATGGCGAAACAGTACCTCGAAAACTGTATAAAGATTGCTCCTTACTACGGTCCTTACCATGGCAACCTTGCAAGGGTATTTGAAGGAATGGGAGATAAGAAACACGCCATAAGCGAGTATCAACTCAATATCCTTTACAGTCCAAGTGATTATGTCGCCATCCAGAAGTTGAGAAATCTGCAATCTAAAAAAGATGTTTTCAAGTACTTTCCCGAGAAAGATTATTACAAACTATTTGAAAACTCACCAACCGAAAAGGACTACCCATCGGATAATATCATTTCCATAGCCGACGACAGGCAGGTAATTCTTTACGAAAATGGCGGTTGCGAAATACGCCATTCTATGCTATATAAAGCTCTTACCCTAAAAGGAATCGACAACCTGAAGGAATATTGGATCAGCAGTCTTGGTACTGAGTCCTATTCAATTGAAAAGGCCGAAGTTCTGAAAAAGAATGGCAACCGGCTTCAGGCTGAGGTGAGAGATAACCACATTGTATATACATCACTTGAACCAGGTGATGCTGTTTATCTGATATACAAAACGAAGAGACACATAACCGGACAAATGACCAAGCACTTTTATGAAAGTTGGCTTCTAAACAACTGGTACCCAACTCTTAGTAACGAATACCACCTTTTGGTCGCCAATGGTGTAAAGTTTGATTATAGCATGAAAAATTCTGATCTCAAGCCGGTAATCACCGATGCTGACGACTTTAAGCTATATACATGGACAAGGTCCAATACCAAATCAATGCCCACAGAATCCTATATGCCGCCAATGGGCGACATCGGCGAATTACTGACCATTTCAACACTGCCCGATTGGGATTATATCGCGAAATGGTACTATGACATTTCGTTCACCAAGTCGAAAGCCGATACCGAGATCATCAAAAAAGTCAACGAATTGTTGGCTGGAAAAGAAAACCTGACCCAACTAGAAAAAGCACAGATTTTCTACAATTATATCCAAAAGTCCATTCGCTACAGTTCTGTTTCATTTCGTCAGAGTGGTACAGTGCCCCAAAAAGCAAGCGAAGTACTCATTACCCGGATCGGTGATTGTAAGGATCTTGCCATCCTTTTCAATTCCATGTGTAGTGTTGTTGGCATCAGAACGAACATTGTTCTGGTGACCATACGCGAGAACGGGGCTTCAGGGGAAGGGCTCCCCACATTTGATTTCGATCATGCCATCAGCAAGGCCGAACTCGACGGAAAGTCATATTATATAGAACTCACCTCGGGATACCTTCCTTTCGCGACATTAGGTGAGTCGCTCATTAATGCGTTTGTGCTGGAAATTAACAACGACCCGCAAGTGAAGGTTGTGCCCATAAAACTGACGCCAGAAACACGTCAGCCGAATAATAGCTACCGTGAAGCTACTGCTTCATTCAGCGGCGACAACATGATCCATACCGTCTCAACAAAACGTACAGGAATGATGGCCTCTGGCTTCAGATATTATTACCGTGATTTGGGAAATGATGAACGACTCAAAGAATTAACCAAATCGCTTTCATCCGATTACTCCAATATCAAACTAGACAACCTGAGTATAGATTCCAGCCTGTACGATTGCTCAGATACACTCAGGTATAGCTTTACCTATGTTGCACCAAAAGTATTTACGAAAATCCAGAATCTTTCAATCGTTAAAATTCCGTTGAGCGAAAGGCTCAGTCCCATGCAATTTCTTTCTCCGGAAGAGCGGGTATATCCTATTACCGCATGGTCGTACAGCACTTTCGACACGATCTGTGAGAAGGTTACCATTGAATTTCCTGAGAACAAAACAATTGCCGAAGTCCCGGAATCGGTTCACTACTCTTGCAATCAGGCCGATTACTCCATGACCTTTTCAGTTGAGGGCAGGGCTCTGCAGGTAATACGAAAGATGACTTGTAAGCTCGACATGGTACCTCTTTCCGATTATGCCACCTACAGATCCTTTATGGAATCAGTGGTAAATGCCGACAACCAGCAGATCGGATTCAAATAAGCTCAAACCCAGGCCTGGTGTTGCTGAGGAAGCCTCCCGTGCAGATATAAGTATCTTCACGGCATATAACCTGCCCCGATAAATTTCTCCTGCCCTCCGGCACATGTCTGACAGAGAAATCTATCGGGGCTACTCATCTCTATTCGCGTGATGCTTCTTTAATTTATTCAGGCACCCACAACTACCTCTTCCGGGCTTTGGAATTTTTTTTTACCTTTGCCGCGGTTTTATCTGGCCCCGTAGTTCAATGGATAGAACGGAAGTTTCCTAAACTTTAAATATAGGTTCGATTCCTATCGGGGCTACCTCCACACTCAAAGAACCTCTGAGAATTTGTAATTTTCAGAGGTTCTTTCATTATCCAAAATGTAATCAAAGGAATCACAACCCGGAAATGACTATGCCGCTCATAGAAGCTCATATTCCCCCCAACCATCCGGATTGGCATCAACGCTTTCTGAAAATTGAGTCATAAAACCCATCATCAATCAAACAGTTTAGACCAACCATATCCTGATTGCCCGCCTATAAGGTTTTCTTTATTCAAAAAAAAGTATTATATTCGCAGATAAGCTAAGCCTTAAACAAGCAATAATCTGAGCATAAAATACTGACCTGCTGTGCACTATTTGCAATAACTCTTTAAAACGCACAACAGAAGCAAGCATTATTTCCCGGAAAGAATGCTTATTAATATCGAAAATATTAGGGTAACAACAAGAATCCCGCGATAATTTGCCAGGGCAGCCATATTTCATAGATCGATCAGCTCAGTATCGTGCGTTTCCCAAGGTGGGTAAGCGTTGAAATTCATTGCTTTTCTGATACAAAAAAGCAATTGTTGCCGGTGGAGGACTTAGGACTGCAGACAAATCACATATAAACCAAACAAATATGATAGAAATAAAAATGTACACAGAAACCGACAAGCCTGATCACAATGAAAAAAAAGTGATCATCGGGTTTCTGTTTAAGCATCTTGAGAACTTCGGTGATGCGATTGCCGACATCGAAAAGGCAGTAGACTATGCGCTAAAGGAATACAATTCGTTCGGCGGCTTTGTTTTAACGGCACAGCAAGACCATGAAATGCTTGGGGCTGTAGTGGTTAACCAGACAGGGATGGAGGGATATATCCCGGAAAACATACTGGTCTACATTGCAACCCACAAGAATCACAGGGGCAAAGGAATTGGCAAAATGCTTATGCAGGAAGCTATCACCAAATGCAGTGGCAATGTGGCGTTGCATGTTGAACCTGATAACCCGGCCAGATTTCTATATGAGAAAGTTGGCTTCACAACGAAGTATATAGAAATGCGACTACTGAAAACCCCCTCCTGATGGCCTTTATTACATTAGATACCAGGAAACTTAAATCAAACTTTGACTATCTGAACAAGTTGTTTGGTCGAAACAACATACAATGGTCAATTGTAACAAAAATGCTTTGTGGCCATAAAGGCTATTTAATGGAAATACTGTCTCTTGGTGTAAAACAGATTTGCGATTCACGGATACTTAATTTAAAACGAATTAAGGAAATTAATCCGGAAATAGAGACAATCTTCATTAAGCCGCCGGCAAAATGGAATTTGCCTGAAGTGATTAAATATGCCGACATAAGCATGAATACAGAGTTTGAAACGATTCGCCGCTTATCGGAAGAAGCCCAACGACAGAACAAAATCCATAAGATTATAATTATGATCGAGCTTGGTGAACTCAGAGAAGGGGTTATGGGCGATGATTTCATTCAGTTTTACGAGAACGTTTTTAAACTCAAAAACATCAGAGTCGTAGGAATAGGGGCTAATCTATCATGCCTGAACGGCGTACTCCCAAATCACGACAAGCTTATTCAGTTGTGCCTCTACGAACAATTGGTTGAGGCAAAATTTGACAAAAAAATTGATTATGTCTCGGGAGGTTCTTCCGTTACTATTCCGCTTATAATCAATAAATTACTACCTAAAGGCATCAACCACTTCAGGGTCGGGGAAACGTTGTTTCTTGGAACAGATGTTTATAATGATACACCGCTAAAGAAAATGAATACCGATGTTTTTAAACTACATTCTGAAATCATCGAATTAATTGAAAAGCCCATCTTACCTTCTGGGGAAATGGGCACCAATGTTGAAGGTCACGCTGTTGAACTTGACGAAAAGCTCATCGGGAAAACAAGCTACAGGGCAATCATTGATATCGGATTATTAGATGTTGAACCGAAACATCTTATCCCGACCGATCATGAAATAGCCTTCGCGGGCGCCAGTTCTGATATGATTGTAATGGATTTGGGCGAAAACAGTAAAGGTTATAAAGTAGGTGATTTACTGGAGTTCAACCTGACCTACATGGGAACATTAAGAATCCTGAATAGCAAATACGTAGAAAAGAAGATAAAAAAATAAGCTCTTTTCCACAATTCTGCCCGGTTATGTTCTATAATGGTGTAATTAAACTGTGCACGCAAAAATCAGATGTTTAGGCAATGCGAACGAGATTACAAGGCAACTCGTTCGGGGCTAATAATTTTTGTAGTATGATTGTACGTGTGTGGTTTCACCACTATCCAATTATTCATTCATACCTAACACCTCCCTTCAGGAAGGGAGGGACTTTATTGTCATTTCTATTGTTGTAGCCATGAAAGACTATCAGCCAGCTAAATACAAAAGAGAAAAAAACAAGAGAGAAAAAAACACAGAAGCCACTGACAATCAACGCAAAAAGAACAGTAAATCACGATGTTCGAGAGGCATCCCGGATAAAAAAGCGAATGACCTGAAAAATTGACTGTTATATTCTACCATGGTGCCCCCTCCCCCCCTTTAATCAGATACACTTTTATTACCTTTGTCGCAGATTAAGACCGCCATGAACGATTCTGTTAACAACATTCACCAGGTACCCATCTTCTTTATCATGGGACGCCCACGCTCAGGGACTACTTTGTTAAGCACCCTGTTCGACGCTCATCCCAATGTCAAAATTCCGCCCGAATTTCCAATCATGCTGCCGCTCTATCAGAAGTTCAGAAAAATAAAGCAGTGGAACGAGGAGACGGTACATCAGTTCGTGGCCTTTATCTTTCAACACAACGTATTCATCCACAGAACACTTGAGAACTTAAAGATCGATCGCGAGGAGTTTACCGCCGACCTGCTTCCACTGGCAAAAGATGGTTCCATTCAGGACTTCCTGAAAAAGTTGAACGCATACACCTACTCGCTGTTTCCTAAGGAAAAAATCGAGGCCATCGGCGACAAGAACCCGGTCTATTCGATTTATACCGAGCGATTCCTTAAAATATTTCCCGACTCGAAGTTCATTTGCATCGTGCGCGATTACCGCGACAACTTCGTATCGATGAAGAAGCTGGCCGATCTGAAACTGGAAGCACCTATCCTGACACTACAAGTGTCGCGATGGAGGTATGTAGCAAAGATCTTCGTGCGCTGCCAGAAAAAGCACCCTGACCGGTTCAGGATCATCCGTTATGAGGATTTCGTTAACAAGAAGACCGAGATGATGCCCGAACTATGCGATTTCATTGGCATACCCTACGATCCTGCGGTGTTTGACTTCTACAAGAAGAAAGAGGAGACAATGAAGACTTACGATAACCCATTGATCGCACGCTTCCACAGTAGTCTGATGAATCCGGTCAACACAAGCCGGATGGAGCAATGGAGAAAGGAACTCACCAATGCCGAGGTGAAGATGGCTGATACGGTAGCGGGAAAATATGGCCGGCTGTTTCATTATAACGATGGCAGCGAACCATTCAGCCTGTTGAGGTGGCTAAAGTCGCGCCCGATGGCCATATACGGCTATCTGCTATTCAAACTCTACTATTGGGGTTCATACCTACCCTCATCTGTCGTACTATGGCTATCGGTCAAACTGCTGGTGTTGGTGCGTACATGGCATTACCTGTCAGCTAAAAAGAATACACAACCAACAGCTTAAATGCACCTGCATGGCGAAACCTTTCTTCTTTATTATGGGCAGGCCCCGTTCGGGTACCACGTTACTCAAGACACTGTTTGACGCGCATCCCAATGTAAAGATTCCTTCAGAGTTACCCATCTTCCTACCATTATATCAGAAGTTTAAAGGGGTCAAAAACTGGGATGAAAAAAATATAACGCTGTTTATTGATCATATATTTAAACCTGATGTGTTCAACAACCGCAGGATTGAAAACCTGAAGATTGATCGCGAAAGGTTTACTGAAGAGTTATTAAATCCGGGCCAGATCAGTTCGATCCAGGATCTGCTGATCAAATTTAACGAGCACGCGTACTCACCATTCGACAAAAAGGAAATCCTGCTCGTGGGTGACAAAAACCCTGTTTATTCGATCTACACAAAACGGTTTATTAAAATATTTCCTGAGGCCCGTTTCATCTGCATTGTACGCGATTACCGCGATAACTTTGTATCGCTTCGCAATCTTCAGGAGATGAAGCTCGAAGCCCCGCTCTTAACACTACAGATCGCCCGTTGGGTGCATATCACCCGACTCTTCCACCGCTGTGCGGCCAGATACCCTGAACGGTTTTGCATCGTCAGATATGAAGATCTGGTACAGCAACCCGAAAAGACATTCGAATCGTTATGCGGCTTCCTGAACATCCCCTATTCTCCCGGGGTATTTAACTTTCACATGAAGAAGGATGAGATACTGAATACCTTTCAAAATCCGGCCATTGAAATAATACACAAAAGTCTGATGTCACCTGTAAACACTGGGCGCATGAATCTGTGGAAAGAACAGATGACCGCAGCCGAGATACAGGTAGCCGATCAAATTGCCGGATCAACAGCCGACCTGATGCACTATGAACGGGCTGGCAAAAGCTGGTACTTCAGCATTTTCATGAGATCGATCCCCATGTGGTTGTACTGCAAGCTATTGTTTACAATGATGACGGTGGGGTCAAGGCTGCCGTACCGGATGAGCAGATCAATTGCATTGAACCTGCCAGGGTTGGTACGGTTTTACAGTAAGTTGAGGGGTAAGGGAAAAACAGGTAATCAGCCAAAACAATAAAAACGTCCGCGTGTCGTCGTTTCAACCCGTGAAACAAACGGACTCTTTCGTACGACGTCTTCCCACTGGCTGATGAGGGGATCATTAAACTCACCGGGTTCGAAATGTAAAACACCCTTTTCGTTATTACCGATAAGCACTGATACTGCTTTTCTGAGTTTTGGAGCCCTCTTTTCATACGACTCGCGGGTGATGACGAATAGCTGGTTGTTTTCCTCTTCCTGATCGGGAGCTTTAACATAACCAAGCATACTCACGAAAGCCTGTACCGCCTTATTTTCCTTCAGTACATGAGCACTGAGTGAATGCCAGTCGAACATGGTAAAAATAAACTCAGTAGTCATAAAAGAGATGGTTCCGGAAAGGACACCCTCGTGATGCTTCGGATCGGGAAGAAAAATGCCTCCTTCACAACAGCGTTTCTCCCAGTCGATATCCTTCATATTGATCACACCAATCCGTTCCCCCTTGTACCACACGATGGTGTAGAGGTTATTGATATTGTTCACTGTCTTAAACCATTCCAGTTGCATCTCAGGCGTGATGTAATCCTTGAATTCATAATTTCGTACCACCACAGGATCATTACGCCACTGGCGTACAATTTCAATATCAGCCTCCTTCATTATTTGAAAGGAGACACCAAACCGTGAATAGATCATATCTTGAACTGCTTATTTTAAAACCTTTTTGATAGAGAACGGCGGCTTGCGGTTCTGAACCTGGTAAATGCGACTCAGGTATTCACCCAATACACCCAGACTGAAAAGGATAATACTGGTAGAAAAAAGGATGGTAACGATGAGGGAGGTATACCCCAGTGGTACATCATAAATCATCTTCTTCACAATAGAGTACAACCCGTAGACGAAAGTGATGAGTGAAACCATAAATCCCCCGTAAACCAATAGCCTGAGAGGTACCATCGTATAATAGAGTACAAGGTTGGCGAATAACTTAAACAGCGAAATAGTGGAATAACCCGATTGCTTGTATTTACGCGGCAGATGCTGAACTTCAGCAAACATGATATCATCGGTGTACCATAACAATACTTCATCGAGAAAAATGAAGTTGTGGTTGTGATGAAGTATCTTGCTTATCAGGTCGAAGGTCAGCATCCGGAAGGAGGAACCCTCACCTGGGGAGTCCCTGAAAAGCCGGGCAGATTTCTTCAGAGTACGACTTCCTGCATTTCTGAGACGTGAATGATTCTTCTTTCCGTAAAACCCATATATCAGGTCAGCATCAGTAGCATTTGCCGTTTCAATTAACTTCAGAATTTCCTCAGGTGGTGTCTGAAGATCATCATCGATGGTGATCACCCGCGCACCTCTCACAAATCCAAACCCGCAGAAGGTGGCATTGTGTTGTCCAAAATTGCGGCTCAGCCTGATGGCTGTGACCTGTTCAGGAAAGGAGGCCTTTAATTTTGACAGCACCGACCAGCTCTCATCACGGCTATTGTCGTCGATAAAGATTACTTCAAAGGAAGCCCTGCTTTCACCAAATACATTTTTCAATCTTTCGAACAACTCTGCGAGTGATTCTTCGCTATTAAACACCGGAACCACAACCGAATAATCAAGATCTGGAGAAAACTGGCCGTTTCTATTGACTGCTAAGGTATCCATCGGGTTATTCTCCTCCCATAATGAGTGAAGTGCCGGTGACCCATTTCGAGGCATCGGACATGAAATAAAGAATAGTTTGGGCGACATTTGCAGGCTGCCCGATGCCTAATGGGTAGCGTTTGAGGTAACGTTCATGCGCTTCGGCCTGCATATTGCCTTCCGAGGTACCGACGATCATCGGGGTATCGACCAGGCCGGCCTGAATGCAGTTGGAACGGATATGCTTTTGCACCAATTCGAGCGCCAGTGTACGCGAATAGGCTTCCAAAGCGGCCTTTGAACCGCTGTAGAGGGCTCCGCCGAAGTAAGGGTTACGGGTGGCAATGCTCGACATGAAAAGCAAAGAACTGCCGTTGGCAACCTTTCGGTTGCGCAATAGCTTACTGGTAAGATTCACCGGAACATGGTAGTTGATGGCGAACATCATGTCAATGTCTGGCTGGGTGATAAATTTCACGGGCAAAGGCCCCACGATACCTGCACAATGAACGATGCCATTGAGTACAGGCATTGCACTTATCAACGAATCCATTTCTGCCTCTGCTGTGAGGTCGGCCACATATTGCGCAGCCGTGGCATCAGGCTGCAGGACGAGTGATTCAAAAGTCGCGCCAAGGCGTCCACAGTCACGGCCGGTAATGATAACTGATGCCCCTGCTCTTGTCAGCATGATGGCCGTCTCACGACCGATCCCAGAGGATGCCCCGGTGATCAGAATAGTTTTGCCGGATAGTGAAAATTCAATCACGTGATAAGCATTTAAGTCCGTTTCAGCTAATGAAAGCATTATTCATTACAGCCTGTTGTTCTCATAACCAAACAGCGTATTAGTCAATCTCAAGCAAATCAGGAATGCACAACGGACCAACTTCAATGATGGCTGATCCCCATGACAGGCCAACACCAAAAGCAGAAAGGACAAGTGATGTTTTCCGCTGACGAAGGGCATCTTTCAGAGCAACCACCATGGTAAGCGGCACAGAAGCACCACTTGTATTACCAAAATCCTTAATGGAGTATGGCACCTTTGCAGGATCAAGTTTAAGCATCTTGCGCAGCGTTTCATTGATCAGACGGTTTGCCTGATGAAACACCACATAGTCGGTATCGGCCAGTGTGGTCCCGGTATGACTCAGCAGTTTTTTGATATTAGGCACTACTTCGCGCAGGGTAAAATTAAACACCTCCACCCCATCGAGCTCAAGGTTGAGGCGATTCCGGTATATGCCAGGGCTCACCTTTTTTACATCAAACGATTGCCTTGACATACGGTTGCGGGCACCACCATCCTTTATCATCAGTGCCTTGTGGCCTGAGCCGTCGGTCTGAAGATTGAAATGAAGAAGGGGTGCTTCGGGATCGTATTCAAGTGCTGTTACGGTACCCACGTCGCCAAAGAGTGGATAGGTGCTCTTATCCCGGTAGTAGGTGGTAATCGTTGAGATGTCACCAACCATAAGCAGCGCTTTCTTAAAAGTGCCGGCTTGCATCATGCTACCGATGACCGAAAGGCCATAGACAAAGCCCGAACAACCCAACCCGATATCGAAGGCCACACAGGAGTGCGGCAGTCCAAGCCTGTCTTGTACAATGCAGGCAGTAGTCGGCACGAGATAATCGCGCGACTGCGAAACAAAAACCAATAGCTCGATGTCAGCACGCTCCCATTTCAAGTCGCCTATCAGCTTCTCAGCGGCAACCACACACAAGTCGGAGGTCGTTGTTCCTTTCGAAGCCACCCGGCGTGTTTCCACCCCGATGGTCTTCATCAGTTGTTCACGCTCCTTCATCGACACCCATTTGTAATCACGGTTGGAAACCGTCATTTTGGGCACACAGGCTGCCAATCCGGCAATTCTGATACCCGAAAGGGAAGAGATGGCCATGAACTTATGTTTTAGTTAACAAAATCAGTTTTCTACCCTTTGTTGCACAATAGCAAAAACATCGTTTACGGTCTTGGCCTTTGCAAGGTCATCAGCATTAATAGTCACATCATATTCTGTTTTTACCATGGCAATGAGTACAAGGGCATTGATGGAATTCCAGTCGAACATGTCGCGGAAACTACTTCCAGGCTTAAGCTTACCTGGCTCTAATTCATCAAACTCGGCTTCAATTTTTGAAATAAAATCTTCTACAATTATCATTTCACTAATAGGTTTATTTCGACAAAAGTAATGATTTTTTTTTAAAGGAATATGCCTGCCTCGCACTGCCTACGTTGTAACACCTTCCGCCAAACACGAAAAGAACCTCTGAGGAAAAATCTGCTAATAAATAATTATGTAGCAGCTTACCCATCAAATAGAAACAGGCAAAACTGAAAGTTCCTAATATTTCTAATTCCATCTCCGTCAGCAAGAAATTAGCAGAACCGGTCAAATATTAACAGAAGGTTCTACCGGGAAGTGTGTGAAACAATCCAAAGACCATTATTGGTAGCGTCACGATTCTTATAGTTCAACCCGCAATCTTGAAGACCATGTTTTAACTCTCCCCGAAAAATAAGAATAACATTACTGAAATCTTGCTAATCCTCCTTTTCCGCACTATATAGATTTTCAGACCTGAAGCCTTTCAACTAGATATTCAGCAATCGTATCAAATTGCTTCAATCGTGGAATGCTATACTCCAGAATGGAATGAATTAAATATGCTTTCACATTTATTAGCATTCTAATTTCTGTTGTTCCGGGACCTTCTCTCAACCACAACATGAACATCTCAAATGCCGGGTATAAGCCCTCATGTCAGAAAATGGAACCGAAAAATCTCATATTCTTTTATGTGCAGGCGCAGGAGCTGAATACAAATGGTGTTTAGCTGTGCAACGACAAATCATAATTGCCTTTCAGATTCTATGTGACACCTCTTTATGAGCATCTATTCAGTTTGCCGTTCAGCCTGTTTCTATATATGATACATGGATAAATAACTGGCCAAAGATGCCTTCTTTCATGCGGTAATTCTTCAATACTTTTCGTTGCACAATTGACAATCACTGCATTAGCTTCTATCAGGTGTAGCCAGCCTGCAAGCATTTAAGCAAAAGGCAAGTTACAACATAACTGATTTTGCCTTTCAATTAAAAAATCTGATACTCTAATCTTCCTTACATAAGTTAAACCTAAGTTATACAGCATCCGGAGCTTCTTCATAGTTGCTTCGTTGTCGTTTCGTAAAAAAACGAAAAAGCTACGAACGCACTTCGAAGCCGCTTCGAAGCGACTTCGAACCGACACCATGTTTGACCTCAGTATGTCAGTAGGTTATCAGTTTTGTGTTTTGTAGTAGAATAATGTGGGATTTTGATGAAATTTGTGTTCATACCGACCCTCAATTCTGAGTATAACTGATCGTCCTGTGCCGCAGGCGGCAGAATTGATATAACTCCATGATCCGGAAGCATTTCTTAATTAGTTGTTTGGTCAAACCAGACGTTATTGGTTTGATAAGTATAATTTTCTGTATAAAAGTCAGGGTTAACTTCGCTGGCATCCGCTTCTAAAGTAGGCCGGCCAGACTAGCGGCTATAGGATAAACCGCTTATTCCACTTTTTGACTTGTACCGGAATTCGTATTGTAAATATTGCTTTACCAGATCTTTAAATGATGATTTCAAAAGGACCCACTGAAGTTCTGCGGAAAATAAGCCTTCGCTAATCTCAGGCTATGTTTTGATTTTTATTCTTTGGGTTAATGTTAACAACTGACAAATAACTACTTAAACAATATATACATATATACAATTCCCTACTGAGACAAAAATATATATATTTGCAAGTAACATTGAATTAAGTGAAGACACATAGATTACTACTGGTAAATCCAGCCAATACATGGCGACGGGGTTTTCTTCTGAGAAATGAGTCAAGGCAGGCACCTCTGGGCCTGGGAATTGTAGCAGCGCTGACGCCTTCAGAATGGAAAATAAAGATCATTGACGAAAATTTTCGGAAATTTAGGTTTCAGGAGGCCGATTTTGTCGGTATCACCTCATTCACCTCGACCATTGCCAGAGCTTATGAAATAGCCGATATATATCGAAGCAAAGGAATTCCGGTAGTTATTGGAGGCATACATGCCTCGGCCATGCCAGACGAGGCAGCTCTGCACTGCGATGCAGTTATCGTAGGTGAAGCTGAAACAACATGGCCTCAGGTAATTGCAGATTTCAGGGCAGGCAACCTTCAGAAAATATACAGGGGTTCATACGGCGACATGAAGCAATCGCCGCGTCCCCGGCATGATTTGTTTCACCCGGGATATTATTTTGCTTCGGTACAGACATCGCGTGGCTGCCCCATGGACTGTGAATTCTGTTCTGTACCAGCCTTCAACGGCCACAAGTACAGACTCCGTGATGTGAATGAGATACTGGATGAACTTGAATCGCTGCCCCATAAATTAATTTACTTAGTTGATGACAATATCATTGGTTATGGGACGGCTGCAGAAGCGCATGCCAGGACATTGTTTGAAGGGATGATTGCCCGTGGGCTGAAAAAGGAGTGGTTTGCCCAGACATCACTGAACATTGCCGAGAAACCTGATCTGCTGCATTTGGCGGCCAGAGCAGGCTGCAGGATGATGCTCATCGGTATCGAAGCCGAAAAGCCGGCTCAGCTAAAAGATGTCAACAAGAAGCTCAACCTTAAAATGGGGATCGATGTGTATGCGAAGTCCTTCCGCGCCATCCACAAGGCAGGAATTGCCATACTGGGAGCCTTTATCTATGGGCTTGACAGCGATACGGCAGACGATGTACGCCAACGAACTACGTATATTAAACGAAGCAGTGTTGATGTAACACAAGCCAGCATCCTGACCCCTCTGCCGGGCACCCGCCTCTTTGAAACCATGAAGAATACCGACCGGTTTTTGGTGAGTAAATTTCCGGAAGGATGGCAGCATTTTCACTTCACCGATGTAATTTTCAAACCTGCGCTTATGACGCCCGCTGAACTGGCACAGGTAGTGACCGAATCGTACGACCGACTGTTTACCATGTCCTATCTGCGCTTCAGTTTTCTGCGCACATGGTGGAACACCCGCAACCTGAGAACAGCAGTTTGGGCATGGAACTCTAACCTGAACTATCGCAGCATAGCGAGAGAAAAACATATTTGCAGTGACTACTCACAGAATTCTGAATAATGAGTCAACAAAAGACCTATACGCTTCTGCTGGTATACCCGGCAAATCAACTCAGGCAGGGATTTCTTGTTAACCGTGATACCCGTTATCAGCCATTGGCGCTGGGTATTCTGGCAGCATTGACCCCATCAAACTGGAAAATTAAACTCATTGATGAAAACTTCAGGAGATGGAGGTATTATGATGCAGACCTTGTTGCTTTGACTTCTTTTACATCGAGCGTAACAAGGGCTTATCAGATAGCAGGGGAATACAGGAAAAAAGGTATTCCGACTGTTATTGGTGGCATCCATGCCTCGATGATGCCTGATGAAGCCGCACAATATGTCGATGTTGTAGTAACAGGTGAAGCAGAGGGTGTATGGCCGAAACTCATTACAGACTTCGAAAACGGGACATTGCAGAAGCGTTATGACAGCATCCTGAGCCCAATCATCCATTCTCCCAAACCGAGGCGTGATCTCTTCCACCCGGGTTATATTTTTGCCTCTATTCAAACAACAAGAGGTTGCCCGATGGATTGCTCATTTTGTTCGGTAACGGCTTTCAACGGGCGACATTACCGTTTTCGTCCTATCGATGAGGTATTGGATGAGTTTGAAGAGATACCGCAACAATATGTTTTTATCTTAGATGACAACATCGTTGGGTATAATACCGAGGCACGCGAAAGAGCAAAGGAGTTGTTTCGTGGGATCATAAAAAGGGGTATAAAAAAGACATGGATATCGCAGGCCAGCATCAACTTTGCCGATGATGAGGAAGTATTGCAGCTGGCAGCAGCATCAGGGTGCCGGATGATCTTCCTGGGAATTGAGACCGAAGGGATTGAACAGCTTCAGGAGGCAGGCAAAAAGCTGAACCTGAAACGTGGTGCAGATTCCTACAATGACACTTTTAAGGCCATCAGGCGCCATGGTATTGCAGTGATTGCAGGTTTTATCTTCGGATTTGATCATGACGATGAAGAAGCCATTAAACGCAGGGTAAAATATATCAGGAACTGTCAGGCTGATTCAATCCAGACAACATTGCTGACACCCCTTCCGGGGACCCGGCTCTTCAACAAATTCCGCGAAGAAGGACGTCTTCGTATGGATAACTTTCCAGAAGACTGGCAACGCTATGACTATGCTGACATGACTTTCAATCCCACACAGATGGATGGGGATGCATTTATGTACGTGATGGAAAAAGCTTTTACAAGGATTTACAGTCCGCTCCATATTATCCGTCGGTTCTTCCGCACACTGACCGGAACCCGTAACCTGATGACGGCCTTCTGGTCATATCGCAGTAACCACAACTACAGAAATATGGCTGCCTGCAGTTTTAAAAAGCTCTGACTATGAACCATGACCAGCGTAGAACATTGCTGCTCATTAACCCGGTAAGTCAGTTAAGAACAGGCTTTCTGATGAACAGGGCAACCAAATGTCAGCCACTCTCTTTAGGTATCATTGCCGGACTGACACCTCAGGAATGGAAGGTAAAAATCATCGATGAGAATTTCAGACAATTTAGGTACTATGAGGCTGATCTGGTTGGAATCACCAGCTTCACTGCAACGGCGACCCGTGCATATGAATTGGCAGGCATTTACCGGGCAAAGGGGATCCCCGTGGTAATGGGAGGAATCCATGCGACCATGGTACCCGATGAGGCCGGGCAATATTGTGATTCGGTGGTTATGGGAGAAGCTGAATCGATCTGGCAACAGGTGCTGGAGGATTTTGAATCAGGAAGCCTGAAGAAACAATACAGGGGAACCTTCACCGATCTGATTCATCAACCCCTCCCCCGGCGTGAATTGTTCCACCCGGGATATATCGCTGCTTCGATTCAGACCTCCAGAGGATGCCCGATGGATTGCTCATTCTGCAGCGTATCGGCCTTTAATGGACGACACTACCGGTTCCGCCCGATTAATGAAGTACTCGATGAGTTAGAACAAGTTTCCAACAATTATGTTTTTTTTGTCGACGATAACATTGTCGGGCACAACACATCTGCCCGGGAGAGAGCCAAAGAACTATTCACGGGTATCATTGAAAGAGGTATTAAGAAACACTGGATATCTCAGGCATCACTCAACTTTGCCGATGACGAGGAACTTCTGAAACTGGCAGCCAGGAGCGGTTGCAGCATGATCTTCCTTGGTGTTGAAACCGAAGGTATTGAACAATTGGCCGAAGCAGGCAAGAAACTCAACCTGCATATGGTTAAAGATGAAACCTACAATCAGGTTTTCAATCGGATCAGGAAGCATGGCATCGGTGTAATCGGTGGCTTTATTTTTGGATTTGACCACGATACCCCACAGAATTTGCTGAACCGGGCACGTTTCATTAGAAAGAGTCATGTAGATTCCATTCAGGTATCAGTACTCACACCACTACCAGGGACAAGGTTATTTGAAGAATTACGCGAAGCAGGACGCCTGACCCACACTAACCTTCCCGCTGATTGGGAACGTTATGACTACTATGAACCTGTTTTTAAACTCAACAATATGTCGGCCGAGACTTTTGACCATTACCGTAGCATGGCATGGAACAGTATTTTTTCATGGCCGCAGATGGTCAGCCGGTTATTCAGAACGCTTCTGTCCAACCGCAATCTAAAGAATACCTCTATTGTCTGGTTAAACTTATACCATTACCGCAGGATCTTCCTGTTGGGATGGAAACGACCGTACAATTAAACGAAAATCCCTTCTGGTATAACATCCGCTACGACTTGTCTGACAGAACTACAGATTAACTGAAATGCGCAGCAATAAAAAAAGCCACACTTCGTGTGGCTTCATTTTTATAATTGACCGTACTAAGTGTTTCTATTTATGTACTTTCTTAATAAACTCTTCAACTTCAGGCACACCACCCTGATAAACGAGGTAACCATTATAAGGTTCGCGTTCGGTTATTTCATCATTCACCGGGGTAAGCATCAGACGGTTTACTTCTGTGGGGTCTTCAGTCTGCCCAAGCACCCAGCTTAGTTTGATATAGGCCACCTCAGGCAGCATATTGCCAAGAGGAATAATGCCTTTGGCCATCATGTCGCGTCCGGTATCATACACAAACATGTGGGCGTAGCCCCATATTGTCTGTACTGTCATAAACATGTGTACTCCTTTGGCATGAGCACGTTCAATGGCAGGATAGAGTTCCTTGTTAACATGCCCGAGACCAGTACCAACAATGATGATTCCCTTGTACCCCATATCAACCATACCATCAATAATGTCGGGTTTCATGGCCGGGTAATAATACAGCATTGTAACGCTATCGCTGAAATATGGCTTAATCACAACATTGCGATCCTTCCGTCGGTGGTTATACTCCGTCTTGATGGGTGTTACCCCTTTACGGGTGACCATGGCCACAGGTGTGTCACCAATGGTGCGGAAAGTACTGCGGTAGGATGAATGCATCTTACGGACACGTGTCCCTTTGTGCAGCAGACCATATTCGTCACTGGTAGGGCCGAACATACAAATCATCACCTCGGCGATATCACCATGACCGGCAGCAGTCATTGCATGCATCAGGTTGAGTGCTGCATCAGAACTCGGACGGTCAGACGAACGCTGCGAACCCACCAGAACAATGGGCACAGGAGAATTCTGAACCATAAACGAAAGAGCAGCACCAGTATGTGACAGGGTATCAGTACCGTGTCCGATGACGATACCATCGATTCCTTTCTCAATCTCTTTACCGATGGCCTGAGCGAGTCCGATATACTGCCGGGGGCCCATGTTTTCACTGAAAACGGCAAACAGTTTTTCGGTTTCCAGGTTACAGATGTCGGCCAATTCAGGCACAGCCCCATAGAGTTCCCCGGGTGAGAAAGCAGGAATCACAGCACCCGTCCGGTAATCAAGTCTGGAGGCAATAGTTCCGCCTGTTCCGAGAAGTTTAACGCGGGGAAGGCCGGGTGTTACCGGGAATTGTTTTTCCGGAATCTTATAATTTGCTTTCTTATAACCAACCTCCTTCATCGAGGTAACGGTGTCGGTATCAATGCCTATGTTATAGCCCGTAATAATTTTCATCACGATGTGGTGATCATCATCGTTTTCGGAGCGTGGTAATACGGTACCACTAAAGTTTCCACGGGTGGTTTCAACTTCGGCCTGGCCCCATACCCTAACATTGTATTGTTTAAGGAGTTCGAGGGCATGGCCCTTATAACCCTGGAAAAAATCTTCGTTCATGGTGATTTGGTTTGTATAGGATGCGGTGTGATGTTTAACTTCTATATTTACCGGCAGTTACCATTTCAATGGTTTTCGCGATACGATCCTGCCGTGTGGAGTCCTTCCTGGCCTCATTAATCCAGTTAATAAATTCTTTGCAATGCGTATATGCCAGATTGGCAAACACATCCTGCAATCCGTTTGACTGAAGGGCATTGATCAGGTCATCGGGAACCACAAGTTCAGCCTGAGGTTTATGGCCTGTATGTGGCGTAACACCAGGGCGAAACCTTACAGAGGACCAGTCATCATCTATTGCCACCTGAGCAACAGGCCTGAGACCCAATTTGTAGACTACCTGCCAGCCATTATCACGATGCAGATCAGAAATAAGTGATGAGGTTTTTTTGGGGTAAGCTATCCAGAGAAGACCATCGGGTTCGATGGTACGCGTAAAGGAAGCAGCATAACTTGCCAACTCGGCTGAATTTACAGCAAAGAGAATTCCTGCCGGAAAGGAATGCCCGGGAACCGAGGAGGGCGTATCGATGCAAGTAATCTCCGGACCAAATGGCCTGATGTGTGCAGGTGCATTTACCACCAGTACCGCCATTTCCGGCATCACTTTCATCTTTGAAAATATAGCTTCCCAGTTAACCATGTCAGGCGATCAGCTTTTCAATTTCAGCATTCAGATCGGTCAGTGAAAGGTTTCCTGTAGCACCGGCCTGTAATTGTCCCATGATCCAGTTGGCCCTGTTGGGGCGTGTATCATGGAAGCAGATCTCGCTGAATTTCTTCATCAGGAAAGGAACCCGTCCGATAATCTCATCATGTGTCAGCCGCTTGAATTCGATAGTTGTAAGAACCGAATCAAAATCCATGCTGGGATGTTGATAAACCACTGGCATCATACGACGGGCTAAACGGGCTTCGAGTTTATTATTTCTTATATATTTCAGCATGTCATAAACGCGATCATAACTAAAATCAGTATTTGATTCATATTGCCCTTCGACCCGCTTAAGGGTATGCCCGATCAGTGTTCCCACGTAACGCGGAGTAAAGCTCAGATCGTTAATAATCCGTTCAATCAATCCGTAAAGATTCTTTTTGAATATAAATGTGTATGTATCTTCTGGGATTCCCCATTCTTTCATACGGTGATAACGGGTAATAACCTCCTCGGGTACTTCGGTTCGCAACCTTTGGATATAATCATCTTTAAGCGAAATGGGAGCTGAATCAGTATCAGGATACATCCGGTCAGCCCCGGGGAGAACACGTTCAAAGATGGTAGTACCATTTTCCAACGACTTACGCGTTTCACCAGGGACGCCGTCGAAGGCCATGAGACAGCGTTCCTCTATGGTCTCAAGAGCTGTGGGGACATCGTCCTCTGCGCTCCAGAAGATAAGCTGGGCGTCGTTTTCCCCGGCACCAAGTGCCTGGGAAATGCGGGCAAATTCATCGGCACTCACCACAGAAATGAGGTCTTCACTTGTAACAAGGTTAGGCTTCTCAATACAGGCAATAACCTTTAAACGATCCGAGAGTTCATTGGCAAAACACATTCCCGGCTGGGTGAAATGAGAAACCAATCCGCGGAAACCAGGCAGGTTCACAGCCACGATGCGATGCTTCAGATCACGGGCTCCTACCAGCGGTTCATAATCAAACTTATAATCGAAGAAATTGAGCCTCTTATGACTAATCTTCCAATCCTCCTTACGGGTACGCTGACGAAGTTTATCGCGAAGCAACAGCAATGACCATTGACGGAAGCACTCATTGTGTGTGAGCTCGGGAATCCAGCGGGTGTGCGCTACCCCTTTAATTTCAACGCGGAAACCTCCACGACAACTCACGTTTACGTCTTCCCGCCCTGCACCAATTCCTGTACGAACAAGCCCTGTGCTTCGATTCAGAAAACGAATGTAATCGCAGGCCTCCTTTACTTCGTCAGGATTCACCATGTCGGGGTATGTCACCGTCTCAATGAGTGGCATCCCGAGGCGGTCGGTTTTGTATGTACGGTAATGTCCGATATCACTGATCTCACGACATGAGTCTTCTTCGAGGCTCAACTGAATAAGTCTGACTTTTTTATGTTTCAATGGAATCTCACCTTCAACCCCGATGATGGCAGTACGCTGGAAACCGGTAGGAATGCTACCGTCTAAATACTGCTTGCGGGTGATGTGAACTTCGCCCACAATATTGAATTTCGAGAGCAACGAAATCCTGAGTGCAATATCCAGCGCCTGACGGTTCAGGGGGAATGGAGGAGTATCGTCAACTTCATAAGTACAGGTAGTGCGGTGCTTTACCCTGTAAATAATATTCTTGCGAGTCTTAAACTCCATAAGGGCCGTGCCATCATATTCACCCAACTCACTAAGCGTAGGGCGCATGTGGCGTATTAATTCCGCATCGAAATCGTCGTGGGCATGAAAGATACCCGCCGGACAATTACAGAAAAGCTTCTTTTGGGTGAGAAGTTGCTGATGAACTTCAAGCCCCGACATGAAACCTATCCGGTCGTAATCGGCCTGGTTCGCTTGTTGACGGGGAATGTATCCGGCCTGACGGAGTGTTTCTTCGTAATTGGCCCGGGCGTCGATTGGCTTTGACTTCAATCCGTTACGATTTTGATCTTCAGCCTGATTTCGCTGCTTGCTCATATTGATTGGTGATTTAACATAGCCTTAATATCGTCGCCAAAAGTATGGATTTTTTTGGTTACTCTCATCAGGCTGCACGGGATTTCAACGGCGGAAGCCCGGAATATCCTGACTTGTACGATAAGTCAAGTTATGCTGATCAGCAAAAATAGTTGGCTAACTTTGTGTTTCGAAACTCAACCTCATGATTGAAACGCTTCGCCTCATTATTCTGCCGCTTAACTACAGCCAATTAATTAAATACCTGAGTTGCGATGGTTCTCTCGAAGAAGAACTTAAACTAAACCGATCGCAAGGCAGCATTTCGCCTGATCTCTCAGATGCACTAACGCTGAATATCCTCCCTGCCATGGAGGCACCCGGGACCAATGATCTGTATTATACATTGTGGACCATTATTGATAAACGAAAAAAAATCATGGTGGGCGACCTGTGTTTCATGGGACCTCCAACGCCGGAGGGAGAAATTGTGCTTGGTTATGGCACCTATGAAAATTACCGTAATCAGGGTTACATGTTTGAAGCGATAGGAGCAATAACGAATTGGGCACTCTCTCAGGAAGCTATAACTACCGTACTGGCAGAAACAGAACCGGCTAATTCGGCATCATGGCACTTATTGCAAAAAAACGGATTCAAAAAGGTGGAAACACCGGGCGAGTTTCTGCTATGGCGATACGATAAAAACTAAATTTTGGAAGATGCTTAACTCTTTGATTTTTTACAAAAAATGATTAGCGACAACGATTTCCAGAACGACCTATACCCTTGGCTGGCTTATGTCCTGATGCTGAATTCTAATATGCGGAACAGTTAACAGTTAAAAAAAGCCGGGGCTTTCTCTTCTCAGAGATTCCCCGGCTCGTAGCAAAGTTTAAATGTAACCAAAAACTGACGTAGTCAGTGTACCTTATGTAGATTGCAGCCTGTTATTTACGAAGCAACCAATTACTAAGTCTTTTAATTTTAACAGGAAGTTTGCGTTTCACCCAAATTTTAAACGTGTGGCCGATGAGGTACATCGCTGGCACAAAGATGAGGGTAAGGAAAGTAGCAAAGCTTAATCCAAAGATAATGGTCCATGCGAGCGGGCCCCAGAAAGACACGTTATCACCACCAAAATGAATATGTGGGTTAAGATCTGTGAAAAGGGTAATGAAATTGATGTTCATACCGACGGCCAATGGTACCAGCCCGAGCATTGTAGCCATGGCGGTCAGGATTACGGGCGTGGTACGGGTTTTTCCTGCGGCAACAATAGCAGCTTTCGTCTTCATGCCACGAGCTTTAAGAACATCTGTAAACTCGACAATCAGAATACCATTTCGAACGACGATACCAGCGAGTGCAACCACTCCCAGCCCTGTCATCAGTATCACGATATCCATATCGAAGATCACTACGCCAAGCAGTACACCAATGACACTAAACACTACCTCACTAAGAATAATGATGGTTTTGCTGATAGAATTAAACTGTGTAATCAGGATAAAGAAGATCATCATCACGGCGATGAGCATGGCCTTCAATAGGAACATGGACGTTTCAGCCTGATCTTCCTGCTCACCGGTAAGTGTAATGGTTACCCCTTCATTTACGGGGAAATCGGCGGCATACTTCTTCACCTGAGCTACTATTTCATTGGCAGTATATCCGTTCAGCACATTTGAGTATAGCGTAATCACCCGCTTAAGGTCTTTACGGTTGATACCTCCATAACTTGATCCGTATTTTATATGCGCAACGGTCGATAAAGGAATGGACCGAAGCACGCCAGAGTTCATATCCCGATAGGTAATCCGGAGGTTCATCAGGCTATTGATGTTGTCACGCACGTCTTTCGAGTAACGGAGCTGAATGGGGTATTCATCCTCATCTTCCTTAAATTTCGACACTTCCTTACCAAATACGGCAGTACGAATTTCCAATCCAATCTGTCCTGTGGAAATACCTTCACGCATGGCACGTTCGCGGTCAACTTCAATGAATACTTCAGGCTTGGAAAGCTCAAAATCGCTCTTCAGCTCTTCAATACCAGGCACCTGCACAGAATCAAGAAAAGCCTGGAACCTTGAAGCATCCTGAATAAGCTGATCGAGATTTTCACCGCTAATCTCAATATTTACCGGCTTACCGGTAGGAGGACCATTCGAGTTTTTGTCAACAGTTATTTCGGCACCAGGAACCCCCTTCACTGCATCACGAATGCGGTTAAGATATACCTGGGTACTGACACCTGTTGAACGATATTTATATTCAACAAAGTTGACGGTTACCTTACCACGGTTGAAAGCATTGGCCTGACTGAAGCTGTCTTCCTCGCCGGCACCAACGGTAACATTGGCAATCATTGATTCAACATCAGGGTTATCCTTACCCAAAACATCAGTTACCCGTTGTTCGATAACACGTGTTACGCTGTCAGTTACCACCTGATCAGTCCCTTCCGGCATCTTGATGTAAACAAGCACGCTGTTAGGTTCATTGTCAGGAAAGAACAACACCTTAGGATTACGCACCCCGACAAGGAAGAAGGTTAAAAAGAAGAGGGCAACCATGCCGACAAGCATGTAATAGGGTTTACGGCCACTGATAAAGAACCGAACCTGCTTTTCATAGATGTTCATAATCCACGGCCATGTTACATGCTGGAAGGTATGAATTACCGGAGCAACTGCCAGGCGGAAGAAAGCAACCACCACAATAAAGATTGCCAGCACATTGCCAAGCGTAGTTGCACCACTAAGGTAAGCTACAGCAGCAATAACGGCCAAGACCAACCCCCAAATGATCATTTTACGTTTCACTCCTTTTTCATGATCGGGCCGATCTACATCGTACTCATGTTTCATGAACGATACGGCAAATACCGGATTAATAACATAGGCAACAAACAGTGAAGCAAACAGCGAGAGAATCAAAGTAACAGGCATGTAATACATAAATTCACCCACAATTCCAGGCCAGAAAGCTAATGGAATAAAGGGAGCAAGGGTCGTAAGGGTTCCCGACAGAATGGGGAGGAACACTTCCCCTGCAGCCTGCTTAGCCGCCAGTTTTATATCCGGTTGATGCCGATGGATACGATGTGTATTTTCGACAACCACGATGGCATCATCAACGACAATCCCGAGGGCAAAGATGAAACCGAACATCACGATCATATTCATTGAAAAGCCCAGACCAGGGATAACCAAATAAGCCACAGCCATTGAGAGTGGTACAGCCATTCCAACAAAGAAGGCATTGGAAAAGCCCATAAAAAACATCAGGACCAAAGTAACCAGAATAAACCCTATGATAATGGTATTATTCAGTTCCTCGAGGGTATTACGGGTAAATCGCGACTGGTCCCCGGTAATTGTAATAGTAAGGTCACTGGGAAAAGCCTTCCCGAGAAGTTCTTCATCAAAAATCTTCTTGATCTTATCAGAAGCATCAATCAGGTTCTCACCCGACTTCTTAATAATGTTCAGCGTGATAACATTCTGGCCGTTCACACGCGAAAAGCTCTCCTTTTCCAGGAAATCATCTTTAATAGAGGCGATATCTTTAAGATAAACCAAGGCACCGCTTGATGAATGAACAATTATGTTTTCCAATTCATCAGCTTTCATGAATTGTCCCTTTACACGGATGTTACGTTTCATGCCATACTGAGGGACGCTACCACCTGAAATGGTCAGGTTCTCAGAAGCGACAGCACGCTCAATATCAGAAAAGGTCACCTTGGCGGCCTGCATCTTATACATATCTGCATTGATCTGTATCTCACGTTCCAGTGCCCCAACGATATCCACCCGTGTAATTTCCTTGAGAGATTCTATCCGATCCTGCGCTTTTTCAGCATATTTCTTCAGACGTTCGAGGTCATAATTGCCCGAAATGTTGATGAACATAATCGGAAACTCGGCCAGATTGATGTCAGCAATTTGTGGCTGGTCGGGAAGATCATTGGGGAGATCGGGCTTCGACTTGTCAACAGCATCACGCACACGCTGTTTGGCTTCTGCCAGATCAATTTCCGTAGTAAACTCCACTACAATCGTCGAGAAGTCCTGTACCGAGGTGCTCGAGATTTTTTTAACATCCGAGATACTCTTCAACTGCTTTTCGATGGGTCGTGTCACCAAATTCTCCATATCCTCTGGTGAAGTTCCGGGATAAGGGGTATTCACCATTATATAAGGGATAATGACTTCGGGGAACTGCTCTTTGGGTATTGACATGTAATTAAGATAACCCACCACAGAAATAAAGAGCGCCAGCACGTACACACTGGTCTTATTGTCAATAGCCCAGCTTGTTGCGAAGAATTCTTTAAAATTATTTTTCTTAGACATTTTGAAAATCTTAACGAATTAGAACTTCAGCCATTCACCATCCTTCAGGCCCTGGAAACCGGTGGTAACCACACGGTCACCACTACTGAGGCCATGAGTAATTTCCACCAGTCCATTATAAGCCTCTCCTGTACGTACCATCCTGCGTTCGGCAGTAACCTGTCCTTTTTTTACAGATGCAAGCCAGACAAAGTCACCGTCAAGCGCTTTCTGAATAACATTCACAGGGACAACAAATGCCGAATCATTACTGTAATCGTTTATCTTCATGGTAGCAATCATATTTGCCCTGAGCTCATATTTATTATTGCTGATCCAGCATTCAGCCCTGAAGGTCCTGTTAACAGGGTCAATGAACTTACTCGAGAATGATAGTTTGGTCTCAATCTCTTCCTTAAAATCCGGGAAAGCGATACGAGTTTCATTACCGACCCTCACCTTGGCGGCATAGGATTCGCCCAGATCGGCCACGATTTTGGCCTTTGCCATGTTCACAATACGAATCGAAGAACCAGGGGTTCCAGGTGATACCATCTGACCCAGTTTCACAGGTAGCTCTTCAATAGTACCATTGATAGGAGCAACGATGCGCGACATATCGATTTGCTCATTGAGCGTAGCGATGTTCTGCTCAAGGGCCTCCTTGTTATTCTTAGCCTGAAGGTATTGAATCTCAGAACCGATCTTCTTTTCCCATAAGTATTTCTGTTTTAAAAACACAGTTTTGGCAAATTCATATTGTGTCTTTACCTGTTGAAGAGACTGATGTAGTACCTTCACATCAAGATCAACCAAAACCTGACCTTTGCGAACCACATCGCCTTCTTTGACATGAATGGCGGTTACCTGTCCCGGGGTCTGTGAACTGACTGAAATATTGTCTTCTCCGTCAACTTTTCCCTGTATCTCGATGTAATGTTTGAAAAGCTGAGGCTGCATCTCTGTTACCCTTACATCAATAGTCTTCATTTTAAGAGAATCCGGATTGATTTTGAGTTCTGACTCTAGCTGTTCAATCTTTGTGTTAAGTTCGTTACGCTGAGCTACAAGTTTTTCCAACTCGGCCTTTTTATCAGTGCTGCAGGCAGCAAGCAGCAAAACAACGGCTATGAATAAGAAGTTTCTTTTCATCTTAGAATATGTTATTGTTATTTAATTTCTTTGTTTAGTATTTTCTCGAGTTTTGCTTTCGACTGTACTACATTGAATACTGACTGGTAGTAGTTGGAAAGCGAAGAGAGGTATTGATTCTGGGTATTCATCAGATCGAGGCTGGCTGCAACACCCTGACGGTATTTTTCAAGTGTCCGGTTGTATATATCCCGGCTAAGTTCCATGCTTAGCTTCTGATTTTTGAAGGTTTCATTTTGCGACAACAGATCATACTGTGCCTGTGAGGCAGCCAGCTTTAAACTTTCGCTAACATAATCACGGTTATTACGTGCCTGCTCAAGTGCCATTTTCTTCTGGCTTAACCTGGCCAACCGGGAGCCGCTGGTAAATATGGGCATGGTAGCCTGAATGGCCAGCACATTTTTCGGTGAAAAGTCAAATTCAGGTGTTTTGGCTTTCTCGTTATGTACGAACGCGGCAGAAACCGTTGGAAGAAACTCCCATTTCTCACGTTTATAGTCGAGACGAGCCAATTGTTCAGCAGTCCCCACCAATTGGTATTCAGGTGAATTATTAAGAATGAATTGCTCTGCGACTAAAGGCTCTATATTAAGTGAGGCAATAACACCCGGCAGGCTATCGGTAAGGCTGATCCTGACAGAATCAGGGGTCCCCATTTGAACCTGCATCAGGTTATAAGCTACCAGTATACTCCGTTCTAATGAACTGAGAGAATTGCGCAGGTTATTTGCAGTAACCCTGAGTTGGTCAACATCAGTTTTCTCAACAAATCCCTGACCATACATCTCATCGATTTCATACAGAGTTTTTTCAACAACGCTGAGATTGTCCTTCAAAATGGCTCTGCTTTCCTCACCTACCAGAATCATACAATAGGTGGTGGTGACAGATTCGATTACATCATTTTTTGATTTCTGAAGCGTTTGGTTGCTAAGCTGGGCATAGACACGTGAGGCCTGTAATCCTACAATATAACTGCCACTGAACAGCAGTTGCGAGAAGGTGATATCAAGTGTGGTGTTCTCCTTTACTCCCAAAGGCATTGCAGGGCCCATGGCATAGGCATTCAGAATATCGTCTTTCGTCAGATTCCCGGTAGCAGGGAGCAGGGTTGGATCAAAGGACATCCCAAAACTGACCATCGGAACTTTAAATATGTTTTGATATTGTCCTTTAGCTGTTACCTGCGGAAGTCCGATAGCTGTTGTTTCCCATATTTTCTTCTGTGCGATTTTTACATCGAGCATTGCATTGCGGATGCTTGTGTTGTTTTCGAGTGCATACCGCTGAGCCTGTTCCAGTGAAAATTGCTTTGCCTGCTGACCTTTTGATGAAAGAGCAGCTAACATCAGCACTGCCAGAACGGTAAGGCCAAAGGAATGCCTTTTTGTGTTGTGTTGTGTTTTCATTTAATTAAACGAACTGAAATTTATAGTTGAAAATCGAGTGAGTCTCTTTTACTTTCAAAGTAGTCAAGCCCCTGTCGGTTGGCAATGGCCCTAATGTGGTTTTCAAACATTACTTCAAAGACCATAGCAAAAGTGAGATGGCTTTTGGCAAGAAAATCCGCCTGATGCATTGATACCAAATTATTTACATAAATCTGAGAGATAAGTTCGGGATTTAAATTCTCACGGTAGATTCCTTCGTTGATGCCCTGAAGAATGTTATCCTTGATTTTCCGATGAATCAAATCACGCTTCATTTCAATGAAATTATTGAATAAAACCGGGTAATACTTCATCATGTCAAAGGTGATCACCGGATTAAAGCGAAGCATCTCCTTACTTACAAACTTAGAAGCCTCGAGCAAAATATCTATGGCATTCAGGTCCTTTGGACAAACACGATCGTAGAATTCCTGGGTCTCACTTTGCGAGTGTTCAAAAATTTTACTAATCAAATCCTCCTTACTATCAACGTACTGATAAAGTGTCTTCTTTGAGATAGCCAGCTTGCGACTGATATCATCCATCGAAAGACTGCGAAGGCCATATTCAAGGAAAAGACCTTTTGCCTGCGTCAGAATTTCAAAAAATTTATCGTCTCTGGCAGTACTCATAAAGCAAAATCAATTTCATTTTTCCTGTTCTCGAAAAATACCAGTCCTTCAGGGGTGGCCACCGAACGAACAAAATTCTCGAACATGACTTCAAAGAGCATGGGAAAAGAAAACCTTTCAGGAGGAAAATATTCGGGGTTGTGCAGATCGAGCAGACGGCTGATATACAAACGCGCTACAAGTTCAACACTTAAGTCACTGCGATACATCCCCTGACGGATACCCTTCTCCAGATTAATCTTGATTTTTTCGAAAATATACTGGCTCCGTTCTTCAACATGATTCCTGTATATTGCCGGGTAATATTTCTGTAAATCAAACGTCACCGAGGGAGTTACAAGTGTAAACCTCTTGCAAACCTCACGGCTGACAATAAACAAAATGTCAATTGCATTGGTGTCACAAAAATCATTCTCAACAAAGATGCTTTGAAAACTCTCGCGCTCATAAAACAGCAGTGATTCCACAAGATCCCTCTTGGTCTTTGAGTATTTCAACAACGTCGACCTGTTTATTCCCAGCTTAATACAAAGCTCATCAACCGAAAGGCTTCTGAGCGACACTTGTTTCGACAGGTTTCTGGCCCGCTCCAGGATTGATTTGAATTCTTCTTCCATCAGTTTTTTCTTTATTTCAATGCTTTCAAAAATTTGAAGCGCCAAAGATACAAATAAGAAACGATTTACACTTAAAATGTTTCCTACGTTCAAAAAAAGATTTCGTGTAAATCTGAATGATTCATCAGACGAATGGTTATTTGTCTTGTTACAAGAAAATTAAAAAAAATATTAACTAACTGATATAAAAGTTATTACATTAAATTACAAAAAACAGCACCACGTTTACATGTGACAGCACCTGATCTGCTGATTTCTATCCCACATTTTATAGGCAATAAACTTCACTTACTGCCAAAGGGCTATCTTTGCAAAAAATACTAAATGGACAAAAAGAAGGTTGCAGTTGGATTATCGGGTGGTGTCGATTCAAGTGTAGCCGCATACCTACTCAAAGAGCAGGGTTATGATGTGATCGGTATATTCATGATTAACTGGCACGACACTACCGGATTGCTGGAGGGAGACTGTCCGGCACATGACGATCGGCTAATTGCTGAAATGGTTGCCCATAACCTCGACATACCTTTCTATGTTCGCGACTTCAGCGCAGAATATAGCCAAAGGGTGGTTGACTACATGTTTAGCGAATATGAAAAAGGCAGAACACCCAATCCTGATGTGCTGTGCAACCGTGAAATCAAGTTTGATCCGTTTATTTCCGCCGCCCTTGAGCTAGGTTGCGACTTCTTCGCAACAGGCCACTACTGCCGTAAAGAAACAATCATGATAGACGGGCTGCCCGTTCAACGATTACTGGCCGGTGCAGACACCAACAAGGACCAGAGCTACTTCCTTTGCCAGCTATCACAGACACAGCTCGAAAAAGTATTGTTCCCTGTTGGACATCTTTTAAAACCCGAAGTCAGAAGAATTGCTTCTGAAATAAAGCTGCCGACCGCTGATCGAAAGGATTCGCAAGGCATCTGTTTCGTAGGCAGGGTCAGTTTGCCAGAATTTCTGCAACAAAAGCTCAAAAGTAAAGAAGGCGATATTATAGAAATTGACAAGCAGTTTCCCTACCCACAACTACCTGCCATTACAGATAAAGAACCTGATGAAGAAACACTGAACCGTCTGTCTCATCCATATATATACAACCCATCTGACGGCAAGCTGACAGGACGACATCCCGGAGCTCATTACTATACCATCGGACAACGAAAAGGATTAAATGTTGGTGGCAAAAAGGAACCCTTGTTTGTTCTGGCCACCGACGTTGACAACAATATCATCTATGCAGGGCAGGGGCAGGATCATGCCGGACTATACCGCAAAGCCCTTTTTATTCACACCGGAGAAATTCATTGGATCAGAGATGATCTGAAAGCCCAACCCGGCATCAACCGACGCTACATGGTACGCATACGGTATAGGCAACCTTTGCAATCATGTTCCGTACATTTCGTTGAAAACGGCCTCTATATGTTGTTCGACAATCCTCAGCGTGGAATTACACCAGGACAGTTTGCTGCATGGTATGACGGGGAAGAACTCATTGGCTCGGGGGTGATTGCGGAATAGCATCTCCAGTACAGAAAAGGGGAACCCTCCGTTTACCTCATGATGGTTGCAAAGTGCGTAATTTATTGTATCTTTGTATTCTAACCCTTTTAAACAAGAAAACATGAAGAACACCAGGATCTATGCACTAATTCTTTCTATTTTGATAATCAGTCTCGGAGGACTATTTTCAGGCTGTAGTGATGACAAAGACGACCCGACGCCCGTAGTTGTCGAATATGCCGGGAACTGGAAAGGAGTTACAGCGCAGGATTCAACCATTACATTTGCGGTTGGGAACGTTGGAAATAATCCCTGGATTACCGCGTACAAGTATTCTGTCGGAATAGTAGACGGAGGAACCTCATGGACTTCAGAAGGTAATGAAAGCAGCACCGATGGAATAGCACAAGTGATCAGCGGTAGTTTTTACAAAAACATCTCCCAGTTGAAAAGCGATAATGAGGCCTACATAGAGGGCACCTTTACGTCTAAAACATCCTTATCGGGCAAAATTCACTTACAGAGTCCAATTACCCAGCAGTGGATCGACATGACCTATACCGCAACGTTAGTTCAATAGAAGAGGAATGAGGTGCCTTACACCACCTCATTGCGGTGTGAGTCGAGCTTGATGAAGATAAACAGAAGAATTGTAAACGACCATAACGATGACCCCCCATAGCTGAAGAATGGCAGCGGAATCCCGACAACCGGCAATAGCCCGATGGCCATACCCACGTTAATTGCCAGATGAAAAAAGAGGATTGAAGCCACCCCATAGCCATAGATTCTGGCAAATGCTGTTCGTTGTCGCTCTGCTTGCAGGATGATCCGGATGAGCAGCGCCAGAAACAACCCGAGGACCACAGTACTGCCAACAAATCCCCACTCCTCACCTACAGTACAAAAGATAAAATCGGTACTCTGCTCAGGTACATAATTGTACTTGGTCTGAGTTCCGTTTAGGTATCCCTTTCCAACGATACCACCACTGCCGATGGCAATCAGCGATTGATGAACATTATACCCGGCTCCTTTCAGGTCGGTTTCTTTTCCAAGCAACACATTGATACGTTCCTTCTGGTGAGGTTCGAGTACCTTATGAAACGTGTAATCAACACTGAACACGAAGGCAGCAGAAATCAGAAAGATACCTATAAGAGGCACCCAGGGCCGGCGTCCCCGTTGCCATCGCCAGGCAATCAAAGCCAGTATTACAGCCGCTGAGCCTATCACAATCCATTGATTTACCAATAGGCTCATCACGAAAAGCACCGCAGCAACAAAGCCGGCAACAAGAAATCCTCCGCTTAAACCCTCACGAAACAACACCAGAATAAACGTGGCATAAACGATAGCAGAACCTGTATCATTCTGGGCGAGAATTAATATAGGAGGGATTCCCAGTATTATAGCCACAACCACCTTTGTTGAAAGCGTCTGTATATTCACATGGGTACGTCCAAGATAAGCCGCCAGTGCAAGGTTGGTGGCAAACTTCGCCAGTTCGGCCGGCTGAAGCCTGAATGATCCTATTTCAATCCATGACTTTGAACCAGCGACTTCACGGCCAACACCAAGAACCAAAACCAATAAAAGAATGATCCCAACATAGATCACATACGAGAAACTTGAAAAGAACCTTGCCTCGGTCATCATAATCAGAAAAATCAGCAAGGCCGAAGTACCAATCCACAGTGCTTGTTTTCCGTAATTTGTACTCAGGTCAAAAATACTGCTATGTGTGTCATCGTATACCGCTGCATAGATGTTGAGCCAACCCATCAGAACCAGCAGGATATAAATGACGATCATCACTTTGTCGGCATTCTGGAAAACATTCTTCCGCTCTCTCATGGCCCAATAAGGTTTGAATTTATCATATGCTCTTCCACATCAAGCCGTTTCACTCTACCCTTGATGTACTTCTCCATCAACAATGAAGCGATTGGACCTGCCCAGGTAGCACCAAAACCCGCATTTTCAACCACAACACAGATGGCGATCTTCGGGTTGTCCTTTGGCGCAAATGCCAGAAACAGCGAATGGTCCTTGCCATGCGGATTCTGTACAGTTCCTGTTTTACCGCATGAAGAAATGCTGTCGATCTTCCAATACCGGGCAGTGCCATGAGATGCTTCAAATACATTATTCATCCCTTCTATGATAGGAAGAAAATATTCATCGGCCACGGCTGTCTTCTTTTTCTCAAACCCAATGTCGTGATCCCCTGCCCGCTTCACCACGTGCGGAGGGATGTAGTAACCCCGGTTGGCGATCGTGGCTGAAAGATTAGCAAGCTGAAGAGGGGTAACCAGAATTTCACCCTGGCCAATACTCAGGGACCGAATGGTCAATGACCGCCACCCATTTCTACCGAAATACTTATCATAGTATGCGTCCTTAGGAATATTCCCATTTGCCTGATTGAGCAAATCGGGGCTGATGGGTGATCCAAAGCCGAAACTTAGAACGATACGGCGCCATTCGTTATATCCTTTGCGGGTATTTGTATACCCGAAACGATCGACAGAAGTCCTGAAAACATTCCAAAAATAGGGATTACAACTCTGTTCAATAGCACCAATCAGATCCAAAGGTGTAGCATGACTATGCGTACAGGCAATTGGAGAACTAGCCTTTCCATTGCAACCAAACCGACTGTTAACAGTGATAGTTCCTTCCTCCAGACCAGTAAGCCCAACAACAAGCTTAAAGGTTGAACCAGGTGGATATTGAGCCTGCAAAGCACGATTAAACAAGGGTTTTTGAGGATCCTGACTCAACATGGCAAAGTTCTTTGTTCGCTGCCTGCCAATCAGCAGATTCGGATCATAACCGGGAGCAGTAACCATCACAAGAATTTCCCCGGTGGAGGGTTCAATGGCAACTACACTGCCCCGCTTACCCTGCATCAACTTTTCAGCATACAATTGCAACTGAAGATCGAGCGTCGATATCAGGTCTTCCCCCTGCACCTGTGGAACATCATACTGACCCTCTTCAAAACGACCC
Source organism: Bacteroidetes bacterium GWE2_42_24 (assembly GCA_001768515.1). Taxonomy (GTDB): domain Bacteria; phylum Bacteroidota; class Bacteroidia; order Bacteroidales; family TTA-H9; genus GWE2-42-24. The sequence goes on from MEOA01000023.1 coordinate 38,871, forward strand.
TTTTCACGGTTAAACACATCAACCATAACAATCCGCATCCCTTTAACTCCCCGCAGTTCCTTTTCATACGACTTTTCAATCCCGCTCTTACCGACGTAGTCGCCGCTGATGTAGTATGGATCTTTATCAATATCATTCTGATTCACCTCGCCCACATAACCAAGTACACTGGCAGCTATCGGGTAGGGGTATTTCCTTAAAGTTCGTGGCTGGACAAAAAAGCCCGGAAATCGATAGAGCTTCTCCTGCAGGTATCCGTAAGATTCCTTGCTTATCTGCTCAAGAAAAATGGAAGCCTTATACATGGAATATTTTCTCGCCTTTGTAAGCCGATGCTTGAACAACTGTGGATCGAGATCAAGCAGCCTGCACAATTCAAGTGTATCCGGATTCTTTACCTGCCGCGGAATCACCATCAGATCATAAGCCGGCTCATTGGTCACAAGTTTATCTCCATGACGATCGTATATAATGCCTCTTGGTGGATATTGTACAAGCGATCGGCGTACATTGCTCTCCGATAAAAGCCGGTAATTGTCACTCAAAACCTGGATGTAAAAAAGCTTCACTAAAAAAATGACCACCGTTACCACCATGATGGCGATGATAACATACTGTCGTTGAGCAAAAAAAGCACGTCGGGTCATATCTCGGTTTCTACCCGCAAAAATAGGATAAAACAACTTGATTTTAGATTAAAAATAACAATCCATTCTTGAAAAATGAGTTGCCTGTCCTCTTTCTCTCCGGCTTTTCCTTTAACACGGCTATTCACTTCAGCAACCACCAACTCCTGATTTACAGTGATTTTATAAATCTGAACTTTACAACAACGACAAAAATAATAAGTAACGCACTGATTCAACGAATATTACTAAAAAAATAATAAAATTACAACGAACCAAATGGCGAATTCTACAATTATGTCTCTATATTTGCATGAAATCAATCAACCATGAACCCTTCAAAAGGATGTATTCTTTGTGGCGATGAGTTGGTTTACACGAACGACTTGTCCGGATTAAACTGCCACTTCTGTGGAAAGGATGCTGTTAACCAGCAATCATGCGTCAACGGGCATTATATATGCCCGTCCTGCGAAAAAGCACCGGTGGAAGAACTTACCATGACCTATTGTCTAACAACAGCTTCCACCGACCCAATTGCAATCGCCATGGATCTCATGAATCATCCCCATTTCAGTCTTCATGGTGCCGAACATCATTTTCTTGTACCAGCAGCCCTGCTTACCGCCTTCTACAACTTTAAAGGTCAGCCCGGAATGAAAAAGACAGCACTCGATGCCGCCTACGAGCGTTCTAAAGGAATTCCCTACGGGTTCTGCGCCATGAATGGTACCTGTGGTGCCGCAGTGGGAACAGGAACTTTTATCAGCATCATCACTACCGCATCACCCCTCTCAGGAAAAGAATGGCAACTCAGCAACATGATGACCGCCAGGTCACTCGATCGAATTGCCCGCTCCGGAGGACCCCGCTGTTGTAAACGCGACAGCTTCATCGCCTTTGTCACCGCGGTTGAATTTATGGACGAATTACTGGGGGTCAGACTCACCAATTCCACCCGCATCAACTGTCCTTTTCACGCTTCTAACAGGGAATGCTCCCGTGAGGAATGTATATTCTATCCCGATAAAAAAGGGGAATAACACCCGTGAATACTCCAACTCCTGTCGCTATATTATTCTTTTCTTTCGAAATCCATCGCCTGTCAGGAATCAGGATATTGGCTACCAACCAGGATCAACCGAAAACTCCTGATCAACCGAGCAGTCATTGCCAGAACTTTTCTTAGGTTTGCAGCATAATTTCACCCCCCAAACCCACGTTGAATGTCCATGAAAAAAAATATCACACTTTGCCTGCTGGCTTTAATCATCTTTGTCACCGGATCACCGTCATTTGCACAACAAAAAAATCAGACCTTCCTTAGCCTGAATGTTGGAGCCGGCTTCCCTACAGGTAACTTCAAACAAAACAGCAAGACCGGTTTCGGTGGACTGGCCGATGCCCGGTATTTCGTTGCCAAACGACTGGCGCTGGGCGGAACCATCGGTTATTTCTCCTTTAAAGGAATACCTCAGACAGGAGACCCAACTGACCTTGATTTCCGATATAACTTTATCCCAATCATGGGTAATGTCAGCTACTATCTCGGCGATGGAAGATTCATTGCAGGCTTCGGTACCGGTATTGGGTTCTGTCGGTTTGATACCAAAATCCTGAATTATGAATCCATCTCAACAGCCGGCTTCAAATCGTGTGTGATGCCCCATGTTCACGGGCTCATCCTGATCAACCAAAAATTCAGCATCTCACTCATGACATCCTATATAGCTGTTTTTGGAGCTCAGGTAGATGTAGGCTTCTTCACAGCAATGGGTGGTGTGACATTCAAGCTTTAAAATTGTTGAATTATAAATGGTTCAACGTTCACAGCTCATAATCCTGGCGTTATAATACCAGACTACAACATTGAACATTTCTGACAACCAATACCCAAATCCAATGTACTTTTATATTGATCCAATGTGCCGAAAGAAATTAGCCGGAAGTATGTTTATTTGAGCTGTCTCAACCAATGTATCCTGATACCAGATAACTGATAACCGACACCTTTATCACTATCCATATTTCTTAATCATTAAAATCGTCCAACATGGCCATCCCTACTACCAGAGCGAAAGACAAAGGACAAATCGCAATTAACCAGAAGAAATGCACCGGATGTGGTTTATGTGTTTCGGTGTGCAAAGACTTTAGCCTCGTCATCAAAGATGGCTTAGCAACAACTTCCGAGACTGAGGTATTCGGATGCATCGGATGCGGGCACTGTATGGCCATCTGTCCCACAGGAGCTATTACCATCAATGGCAGGGAAATATCACCTGACGATTTATTCACCCTGCCTTCTGCCAGTGAAGCCGCTCATTACGAAAACCTCCTTGCCTTACTGCAACGACGCCGCAGTATCAGGGAATATACCACCGAACCTGTTGACCCTTCACTCACCGACAGAATACTGAAAGCCGCTGCCACCGCTCCCATGGGACTTCCTCCATCCGATGTCCATGTCATGATACTCGACACTCCTCAGAAAGTACGCCAATTCGCTGCTGATTTCTGCCAGTACCTCGAAACGATGAAATGGATTGCCTCGCGATGGTTTCTGGCACTAATGAGACCATTCTGGAGCAAATCGAATGATGAACTCTTTAAAAAATTCGTGCGGCCTCTCATCAGCATCTACACTGAAGGGATGAAAAAAGGTGACAACCTCGTGTTGTATGACGCCCCCTTAGCCATGTATTTCTACGGATCACCCTATGCCGATCCGGCCGACCCATTGATCGCGGCAACTTATGCCATGCTCGCAGCTGAATCGCTTGGACTGGGAACCTGCATGCTGGGCGCAGTCCATCCAATGATTCAAAATGGCAGGAAAGCAGCATCCTTCCGGAAAAAATACAACATCCGTTACACCAGCCGCGAAGGAGTTTTTGTGATCTTCGGGCATCCCGCTGTGAAGTACAGCAAAGGAGTTAACAGATCATTTGCCGCGGTAGATTTTTATAAGGAACAAAATAAATAGAAGGCATTTCTTCTCTTTGCTTTTTAAATCAATTTATTTCCTGTGATTTATTGCAATTCCTCATAACCAATATTTCATGAATTTTTAGCCCTCCTACTGATGAACAATTCAACGATCTGCAGCAGCCTCGGCCCTTGCGGCCTCTATTGTGGCCAATGCTTTGCCAATGAAAACGGAGCTATAAGACTTCATGCACTGGCCTTACAAAAAGCACTGGGTGAATTTGACAATTATGCCCGTCGATTTACGACGCTATTAAACGATCCCCGCTTTGAAAACTATCCTGCTTTCAAAGAAGTACTCGATCTGCTGACGGAAGGCAAATGCATGGGCTGTCGTTTCCAGTCCTGCAAATTGTTTGAGCAATGCGGGGTTAAGGAATGCGCACGTCAGAAAATGGTTGACTTCTGCTTTCAATGCAAAGAATTCCCTTGCGAAGATCATGGCTTTGATGAAAATCTTGCAGGCCGCTGGCTTGCCATCAACAAACGGATAGGCACCATCGGGTTACAAAACTACTTTGATGAAATAAAAGACAATCCAAGGTATTAAACAACAGGACTGTGGTACACATGTAACCTAAATATGCCGGCTTCGTGTGACTGCCAAACTTTACTTACCTTTGCCTCTCCAACAGGTATCCTATACCTGAATTATTTTACCGGCTAATTCAATATGCATGAAATATAAATCATTCCTCTCGCTAAAAAGTATTTTCATCCTCACCACATTGGTGTTCATTACAATTACCAATGACATCAGTGCCCAAAAAGTCCGGGTGGCTACTATTGGCTTCTACAACCTTGAAAACCTTTTCGACACTATCAATCAAGCCGATGTTAACGATGACGAGTTTACCCCCACAGGTGCCAATCAATACACCCCCGAACGTTACCTTCATAAAATCAGTCAACTTTCGGATGTAATCTCACAAATCGGACGTGATGTCGATCCTAAAGGTCTGATGTTGCTCGGCGTTTCAGAGATAGAAAACCGTAGCGTCCTTGAAGACCTTGTCAATACCGCGAAACTAAAACCCATGAACCTTGGAATCGTCCACTTCGATGGCCCCGATCGCCGTGGTGTTGATGTCGGACTGCTATACCGCAGCGACCTGTTTAAAGTTCTGAATGCCCGTTCTGTCAGGCTTCACGTCAACGAAGACACAGCCTTTCGTACTCGCGACCAACTGGTTGTAACCGGCATGTTCGACAATGAAACAATTCATGTAATCGTCAACCATTGGCCTTCACGCAGCGGTGGAGAAGAAAAGAGTGCACCAAAACGATATGCAGCAGCAAGTCTTACCCGCCACATTGCCGATTCACTATACAAACTCAATCCGGAGGCAAAAATCATCATAATGGGTGACCTCAACGACGACCCCGTGAACCTGTCTGTGACTGAACACCTCGGTGCTGTGGGAAAGACAGGGAAACTCGAAAAACAGGGTCTGTTCAATCCGATGTGGAAAATGTACAAAGAGGGCATTGGCTCCCTCGCCTATCGTGATACATGGAACCTCTTCGACCAGATTATCGTCAGCGAACCTCTCGTCAACGACCGCTCTGGTTACCGCTTCCTGCGCGCCCATGTATTCAACCGCCCCTTCCTTCTTCAAAAAGAGGGTTCCTTTAAGGGCTACCCCTGGCGCACTTATGTTGGCAAAGACTTCAAGGGCGGTTACTCCGACCACCTGCCAACTTACATCATTCTTGTAAAAGAAGTAAAATGAGCCCTTTGTCCGGGACAGATCAGGTAGCTATTTACTTCCGTCTGATCAATACACCGGAGTTTTCCTCCTTTCCATTTCCTGCTCCTTTCTCTGATCAGAAACCTGTGCTCATGATCGTTGATCCTGCAGCAGAGACAACCCTCAATATCTCCGGTTGGCTCACCCCTTCCGAACAAAAAAAAGCCGAAGGGCTTAAACCCGAGAACCGCCGACAGCTCTGGATGGTCACCCATTCCATGCTTAACTGTCAGCTTGCCTCACTGACAGGGATCGGATCAATCGTTCCGGCCATCACAACCCTTCCCGGCGGCAAACCTGTGCTCAAACAACCTGCCGGACTTCATTTTAATATGGCCGACACCAACGACCTTGCCATTCTGGCTTTCTCGCGACACCCGGTTGGTATTGATGTTGAACTACTTAAGACAGAATTCAATTACCAGCCGGTCGTACAGCGCTATTTTTCAAACACCGATGCCCGGTGGATTTCCAAAGGCGATGCCCGCCGGTTTTACCTCTTGTGGACACGCAAAGAAGCCATCCTGAAACTGACAGGTGCAGGGCTGACCGATCATCTTTCCGAATTCGATGCCTCGACGGATCAATGGACAGGCGACGCAAAATTTGTTTTTGCCCACGAAACACTCAATCCTGAAATCTTCACCTACTCCTTCTTTTCCGGCAGGCATGTATTTTCACTGGCCTGTTATAACCCAATAGAGGCATGGGAATCCCCGAATACCGCATTCACCCTTTAGTTGTCCGTACTACCAGATGTTAAAAATAGCCATCCTTAGCGAAAATAGCCTGATTGACGCCTACACCCAGAGGGTACTACAACCCGTAAGCACCGACCCACGATTTAAAATCGTGGGAATTGTTGTTCATCCACGCCCCAGGAAATCATTCAAACAAAAAATAAAGGCTTTCAAACGAAGATTAAAAGGAGGTGCTTTTTTGGTGATGATCATCGGGAAGTTCATCACCAAAATGTCAAAAACGACTTACAACACTCCTGACGAAAGAAAATCATTTGCATCAGTTTTCTCCGGACAACTATTTCCTGAATTGAGGTTTACCATGCTCAATGAAGCAGCCTGCGAACAGCTTCGTCAATTGGATGCCGACCTGATGATTCTCGCAGGTTATCACCAGATCGTCAGTTCTGAAGTTATCAATCTGTTGCCACGAGGTGTCTTATCATATCACTATGGCGATATGCGTAAATATAGGGGACAGCCTCCGGTTTTCCGGGAACTGCTTAACGGGGAATCCTCCATTGGGATTACACTCCAGCAAATCACGGCAGGTATTGATCGGGGCGCTCCAGTCGAAGAGATGAGCCTCTCAATCGCCGAAGGAGAAACGCTGGCTTCCCTCGAACAAAGGATTCTCAGCGCCTCAGAAATGATGATGTACAAGGCACTGTGCCGATATCTCGATCCGGCCTATGCTCCCGCCAATTTATCGGCCTACGGGCCTGTATATACCTTCCCCGGGCTCATCACCTGGCTGCGGTTCCACCTGAAATATAGTCTCTTTAAATAGTGTCTGTCGATAAAATCTCCGTCTTTTTTGGCTACCGGTTTTTATGAGTGAACAGATATTTTCCATCGCAAATGGCAAAGAAAACTCAACCGCCCCGGAAATTGCTAATAACTTTTTTTGTTAAGACGTCAGAATTTCAAAAATTAAGAACCACAACCCCGAAGGGGTGGAATTATTATAGCACAATAAATATTAATCAACAGAAACCCCAAAGGGGTGGAATCACTATAGTGCAGAAGTAAGGGATACAACCGAAAACCCGAAGGGGTGGCATAAAACAATCAATTACAACTGGTACATTTTCAAAACTATATATTTAAATCGTTTTTACCGTAATTAGGGCAATTTTTGCTATTTATCTTTTATTAAAAGATATAAAATATTCTCCAATTATTACTTTATCTCTCTGTTTTTCTGTTTTTTATACATTACAGACAGCCGCTAAATAACAGCCCAAAGATGCATTCTTTGCTGCGGCTATTACCCAGTACTTTTCATTAAAACAATAACAATCGAGGCATTAACTTCTATCCGGAAAAGCTAACCCACCTTTCTATTCAAGAAGCAGACTGCGCCGTAGCAATTTTTGACTTTCCTGTTGAAAATCTGATATTCTTTTCTTTTCATATAGGTTATACGTAAGTTACATTTCATCCGGGGCTTCTTCATAATGGCTTCGTTATCGTTTCGAAAAAACACGAAGCCAGTTCGAAGCCGCTTCGAAGCGACTTCGAACCGACGATATGTTTGACCACTGTATGTCAACAGTTTATCAGTTTTGTGTTTTGTTGTAGAATAATGTGGGTTTTAGGGCGAATTTGAGGTCATAACGACCCTGATTTATGCGCATAAAAAATCATCTGTTGCGTCAGCCCCCAAAATATCCGGATAAGCTTATGGATAAAAATATACAGCCCTCTGCAGATGGAAAAAAGCCCATTACTAAGGAAAAGAAGCTTTGAATTGCAATAGAAGCCTCTAAGAGCAGGATAACTACCAACATCGAAAAGTAAGGTATTTACGCGTCGTCCTATTACTCCCGGAAGAAGAAGCCGGAACAAAAGAGGGCTTGAGGGCCTTCAGCACGGAATGACGCCTGAACATCTAAAAAAGATCAGGCATCCCGAAAAGAAAAACTCATTGTTAATACAGCTCTTAGCTGAAAAAACCCGGAGGGCAATATCTTGAAAAGGAAATGAATCACCTTATATTTTGTTTTATACACAGCACAAAGGCGCGTTGTTCATATGATGTTCGGAGAACAACCTAGCGTTATTGTGAAAACTCCTGTCTTAAAGCAGCCCTGGCAATCATGATTTTTCGTAACTCTGTATCTGAGTTACTGCTAAATCCAAAAACAAAATGCGCACCGGTTTCAGAAACCGGTGCGCACCGACCACTCCGCTCATTGTCATCAGCCGAGCTGGCTTATTTGATTAATGTAGTGACAGATAAACAGTTCCCGATTGACCATTCTTCACCCAGTCGAGACGGTATTTAGTGGGGCAATCATCACCGGTAACAGGTTGATTATTGTCGTCGTAGCCATAGGTAATGGTAGCCGATTTATCATCGGCAGGAACCTGATGAATCTTGATACCCGACACCGGACGCCAGTCGCAGAGATCGTTGTGAATGATGCTCTGGGTAATCTGGGTGTAGAATTCTTCACCATCGCGATTGGTACCCCAGGCGGCGAGGTTCTCATATCCATTGGCTGTCCCGAATCCATCGATGGTAAGGATGAGGTTATCGGGTGTTCCGGTAAACACCCGCTGGCGGGCGAAGTTCCATGTACGTGAGGTGCCGTTATCGAAGGTCGTTACCATTGAACCACTGGTGCGATGAACGATGCTGGTGGCTGCACTTCCCAATTGCCAGATGAATCCACCACTGACGTTCTGAAGGGTTTTGTATCCATTCAAAACAATGGTCTTATTCGTGGAAACCCTGGTAACGGAGTAATTGATAAATTGAACCTTCACGGTAGTACCGGGCATTCCCCAAAATTCTCCAACTTTCCGTTTTGTAATCACCTGACCTGTTATGATCTTGTTTCTACGGCAATTCAATCCATCATAGGTAATGTAAAAGGCAATGGTATCGTTGTCCACCACTGCAGAATCGACAGTGGCATGACATGGCCACCCGTCAGTTGATTTCAATTGATTGCCACCCATAACGTTGGTCACATCGTTGAGGGCCTCATCGGTCATATTCTCGACATTTTCTTCATCGGCAGCCAACTTCTGCATCGAAGAAGTGTCGACCTGCTTACTCTCATCATTATCTTTACTGCATCCGCTAAAGGTAACGGCACCCAAAAACATTGCTATGGCAGCATAAGTGAAAATTGATTTCGTTTTCATAGTTTACTGATTTTAGAATTAAAATTTTTCGTCTTCTTTATTTTGAATTGCATTCATAAAGATTACACACCGGAATTCAATTACCCTTACAACTTCATTGATTTTTTTCAAAATTTGTTGATTTTTCTTCCGGTAAAACGAAAAATGTTCTGGTAACCACACCACAAGCGCCAAAGAAACCTGCCCCTCCTTCGTTAAGGTTAGTGGGTAGAGAGGCCTGATCGCCATCAAAGAGTCCGCCATTCCATGTTGTGTTGAGAAGCAGAGCCCTAATGAAGGCAGCATGTTCGTCTGACAGCGAATAGCGTGTTTCCACGACATGCGTTCCGACCGGAAACCACACTGTTTCAGAAGTTGGAGCCAGTATCTCATTTACATCGAGTGTAGGTAACGTATAATAATAAACTACGGCTCTGCAATCATCGGGATTCTGATTGCTATAAGCCGGCAGGAAAGACCAGTCAAGGTTTACTTTATACATTGCTGCCCTGCTTGGATTGTATGGATTTGAAGCCGCCTGAATGTGATAGAGGCCATTGCTGCCCTTTACATAACGCGCCCTGAAAAATGCCAGTGGATTGGTCAACGTCGATTTAGCCGTGAGTAATTTTCCGGCTGCTCTGATCAACAGGGTGTAGGTTCGCCCTACAACAGGCAAAAACCAGGCAGGAGAATAATAGTACCCCGAATTGTCAGGCAATTCGGTAAGGTTCCATGTGCTGTCGGCATCATAAATCATCACCACGGCACCTGTAACCGGTACGGGCGTATCATCCGGATCTGCAACGGGACTGGTAAGCTTCACCAAATGAGCCTTTTGTTCATCAGTTATGATTCCATCAACCACCACGAGATCAGGGGGAATGCCCTGAGATCCGATATCGGAAGCCTTTTCGCAACCAAACATGAGCAACATCAATCCTGCCAGAAAAGTCGTCTTACGCATCAGAATTTAAATTGATAATTGATGGATGGAATGATACCTGCAGCAGAGAGGGTGGTCGGGATAATCTCAGTTTTACCACTCAGGTCAGCAGGAACAACAAAATCACCATTGTCGTTCACAATCTTATTGTTGTTGATCGAAAACGGATTGTAGCGACCATAAGCATTGTAGACCGACAACATCAGGCTGTGCTGAAACCGGGCCTGGGGTCGGTTAAGCCTCACTGTTGCCGACAAGTCGAGCCGATGATAATCGGGCATCCGGCTGTTGTTTTTATCACCATATATGGGCACAGTATAGCCACTGTAACTCATATAACCCAGAGGCGAAGTATAATTACCTCCTGTCATGTAGTACCATGCCCCTGATAAGGTTATCCGGGGAGATAAGGCATACGAAAGACACAGAGTAAGGTTGTGTGGCCTGTCGTAGAAGGCAGGGTATTCCTTCCCGTCGTTAACCTCTGGAGTAGTTCTGAAAGAGCGTGACCATGTGTAGCTCATCCATCCCGTCAGACGTCCCGTTATCTTTTGCACCATCATCTCTATTCCATAAGCCCTCCCGGTACCAATCCGAAGTTCGGCTTCAAGGTACTCGTTATAGAGCAGGTTGGCATTATCGGCATAATCGATCTGTCCGGTAAGATATCGGTAATATACACCTCCTGAGATCACTAACCTACTATTTGCAATACTTTTAGCAAACCCCAGTGCAACCTGATCAGCTTTCTGAGGTTGGATATTCGGACCGGCAGGCGCCCAAACTTCCAGCGAAGTAAAGGGAGAAGTGGTATTGGTCAGAACCTGCAAGTACTGCACCGTTCGTCCATAGCTGAAGGTAAACGACAGTTTAGGGGCAGCATCCCATTTAACCTGCAGGCGTGGTTCGGGCTGTATAAACCATGAATACACCTTGCCGCCTGCCACTTCGGTTTCATCAATCAATCGGTGGAGTGCATCATAAGTATAATAAGTCGTAGGGCCAACATCATACCAGGCGGACAACCGTATCCCGAGATTTAACGACCAACTGCCCGAAAGTTGCCAGTCATCGCTAAGGTAAACAGCCAGACTGCGCGAACGGTATTTGGGAATCACGGGAACCCGGTCAGGCACCTCTTGATCCGAGTACTGAACATTCCCAGGGTTTATATAAAAAATTCCCAGTTCAGCACCGAACTTCAATGTATGCGAAGCGACCGGGTACCAGGTAAAGTCTGTTTTCGCCATCATGTTGTCAATCGAAGAGTTCCAATAATCATCGAGTTCCTTCGAAATAAGCAACTTATAGTCGTAGCGACTGATATAAAACGTGGTGTTCGAAAAAAGCTTTTGCCCAAAAATGTGGTTCCAGCGCAGGGCTCCCAATTGATTATTCCAATTGATACCAAAGGTCTTTAAGGAGGAAGAACCATCGCGCGTAAAGTCATCTCTGCCGGTAAACAGGGTCAGAAACAGTCGGTTGTTTTCGGAGAGTTTGAAATTCAGTTTCGCGTTGATGTCATAGAAATGAAAATCAAAATTGGTAAGAGCGCCGTTGTCAGGCTTGATCCAGTTGAGGTTTGAGATTCGTGCAGTCAGGTAGTAAGAACTCTTGTTTTCGAGGATGGGACCTTCGACGGAGAAATTGGAGGTATAGGGACTGATGTTTCCCGAGAACCCTGTCCGGTAAAGGTTCCCATCTTTGGTCCTGACATGGACGACTGAGGATATCCTGCCGCCATAGCGGGCGGGAAAATCACCTTTAAAAGCCTCCACATCATTTATGGCATCAGGGGCTATGGCCGTAAAGAAACCAAAGAGGTGGGCCGGATTGTAAATGGGAGCTTCATCAATCATCAGCAGATTTTGGTCGGCAGCACCTCCCCGTACATAAAACAAGGTGGAGCCATCACCAAAACTGGCAATACCGGGTAACGTTGTCAATGACTTCACCATATCTTTTTGTCCGGTAAAGGATGGCAATTGATTGAGCATGACAGGTGTAAGCTTCATCTGACCGGGGTTTTCTCCATTTGGCAAACCATTTCCCGACTCATCGGTCACCACCACCTGAGCCATTTCGATAGAAAGAGGATTCAGATTTACATTAAACCGGTGGCCGATCCCTGAAGCGACCAGCCATTTCCTGGGAGCATACCCCATATAGCTGAACACAAGTTCACGGACATCAGGAGGGACGGAAATAGAATAGAAACCATAAGCATTGGTCGCCGTTCCGACACTGGTTCCCCTTACCTGAACTGAAGCCCCAATCAATGCTTCCCCACTTATCGAGTCACGGATAAAGCCGCTGATGATAATTTGTTTCTGACTTGATTCCGGAAACCTTTTCAGTACCAAAATCCCCTGAACAGACGACCATTGAATCTGCAGCGGGATTAACAAGTCGTCAAGCACCTGCCGTAATGGTTGCTCATGGCAGTTTATACTCACCTTACGACCTGCATCAATTGCATCAGGGTTATACGAAAAGGTGGTGTGTGAAATTGTACCGAGCGAATCGATTGCCCGGGCAAGTGTAACATTCGGGAGTTGAAGCGTAACCGGTTGCTTGATATTTTGTGCCAGGGCCGATACCGATAATCCCGCAAGCACCGGGATGAAGATTCTGCTCAGATATCTGCACAGCCTTTTTGCAATCATAGGCTACCTGCAACCTTTACCTGACAGGATGATGGTCATTTCATGCCGGCTTACCGTCAGGTCAAGCGTTGAGCTGATGACCTGAAGGATGGCATCGAGGTTTTGCTGGTCAAAATCGGCCGTGAGACGGCAATTTGCAACAGCCGTGTTATCGAGCACGATGTTTTTCTCAAAAACTTTTGAAAGCACAGATGCTACTTCCGACAAGGGCTGATTGGTAAAGGAAATGTGACCAGTTTTCCATGCAAGAAAATTCGCATCCTGATTAGACATCTTCAACATTTTTCCGGGATTAATACCTGCCCGTTCACCAGGATGGAGAATTAAACGCTCATCAGGGGCAGTCTCACGGAAGATGGCAACCTTACCTTCAGCCAGAACAACAGTTGCCGTTTGCCCTTCGGTAGTGCTTTCCATATAGAATTTGGTACCGAGTACCAGAAGTCTCAGATCACCCGAATTTACAACAAACGGGGCGGCACTATCGTGGGCCACTTCAAACCAGGCCTCCCCCGATAGCGCAACATGTCGGTAGTCGCTGGCGAACGTCTCAGGATAAACGATCGCCCCCTTGTTAAGCACCACAACAGTACTATCAGGCAACAAAATGGACTGACGTGTACCATCGGCGATCACTGTTATCAACTTCGGGCCGGTAGTGATCTGAAACAATACAACCGAAGTGATAGCAGCCAATAAAACGATTGCTGCAGCGAGCCAGCGCAGGTGTGATATGGTGAATCCCTGTTTCCCGCGGGAAATATTCAGTTGACTTTTCCCGGTCATTCTCTTTTGAATGGCTGCCCATTCGTCGTTGAGGTTAACCGATTTCTCAACCGAAACAGCATTACTCATGTTCCAAACAGCGCTCAATTGCCTGAAATACATCTCATTTTCGGGTGTACTTTTGAGCCAGGAGATGAGTTCATGCATCTCACCCTCGTCGGCTTCTCCCGACAGATACCTGGCAATCAGGTTCGAGTAATATGTTGATGGTTCATTCATGGCTAACTTCAATCTAATTTACACGCCTTTGGTCGTTTACCCTTACAAAGTTTTAAAAATAGTTTTCAGCGCTACCCAAACAAGCCCAACCACCGGGATGTAGGCGGCGAGCCGGATCCGTAAATGGTTCAGGGCTCTTGACATCTGCGTTTCAACTGTCTTTACTGAAAGGCCGAGTTGAATCGCGATCTGTTGGTATCTCATATTCTGGAAACGGCTCAGTTCAAATACCTCACGACATCTTACGGGCAGTTCACCGATGGCTGTCTTTATCTGAAGTTCGAGCTGAGCCACCTCAAGGTGGTCGGATGGAATAATGCCTGTCTCATCATTCAGCAAGCCCTCAAAATCGATCAATTCACGGTTGTATTTTTTCTCATCGCGCAGATAATTCAGGCACTTGTTGCGGACGGTTGTAGTCAGGTATGCAGCAACCTCACGTCCGGTATCAACAGTTGCACGTTTCTCCCACAATCCGATAAAAGCATCCTGAACGATGGCCTGCGCGGTTTCCAAATCCCTGACAAACCTCATGGCATAGCTAACCAATGGTTTAAACCGGCTGCGAAACAAGTCTTCGAAGACCTGCCCGGTCAGGGGTCCGTTATTTTTCCTGTCGTCGTTCAGTGATCAGTATATTTGAATCGGTAAAGATAATGATCGTTATGATAAAGCAATTCACCCGTGCCTTTTCTCGGTGTCGCGCTTTAATTCTTCTACCCAGCCGGGAAGAGTCTCTGCCGGCAGGAATCCATCCATACGGTTAAGCAACCTGTAAGGATCATCATCAACCAACAGGCTGTCACGATGCTCAGGTCTGACAAATCCCTGCGCGGTAACATGATCCAGAAAAGCACTCAACTGATCATAAAAGCCATCGGCATTAAGCAGGGCTACCGGTTTTCTGACAATTCCAAGCTGATTCCAGGTAAGAGCCTCAAATAATTCATCGAGGGTTCCAATGCCACCAGGCATGGCAATAAAGCCATCAGCCAATTGACCCATTACCCGCTTGCGCTCTTCCATGCTATCGACCAGTATCAGTTCAGTAATGCCTTCGTGAAGTATCTCGCGACCTGCCAGGACGTGAGGCATAACTCCCGTAACATGGCCACCGCCCTTCATCACCGTATCAGCTATCACACGCATCAACCCGATATTTGAACCTCCGTAAATCAACTCATAGCCACCAGCCACCAGTGCTTCACCCAACCTCATGGCCTCTTTCAGATAAACATCACCGGCACCTAACGCAGAGCCACAAAAAACACAAACTTTTTTAATCATTGCATTGGTATAACAAAAGCCCGGAGATTCTGGATTATACCAAAGCCTCCGGGCCTGAAAAGACTTATATTTTACCGGCAGCTTTCAATTCCGCTTCAAGCTGATCCAATAAACGATTGAGACGAGTCACCACTGATTTGATCACTTCCGGATTTGTCATATCGACACCGGCTTTTTTCAATTGCTCGATGGGATGATCATTACCACCTGATTTCAACAGGGTGAGATATTTTTGAAGGGCTTCTTCCTTCTCTTTTGCTGTACCGCTGGTTATCTTCTGCTCCAGATGGGCTGCAGCAGCATAGCTTGTAGCATATTGATAAACATAGTACTTCATCTGGTAAAAGTGCATCACCTGAGCCCATACCAGGTCGCGGTATGGATTGTCGGCTACAACATCACCATAATATGATTTGGAAATACCTGCCGAAATCGCTTTAAGCGTACCGGCGTTTAACCCCTCTCCCTTTTCTACCATCGTACGTGCCTGATATTCGAAATCGGCGAACTGGCTCTGGCGGTAAAATGAACCGATAAGCTGTACGATAGATTGCTCGAGCAGGTTGATTTTCTCTTCACGATTGGTTGTTTTATTCATCAGATAGTCAGCCAGCAGGTCTTCGTTGAAGTTGGAGGCTACTTCAGCTACGAATGACGAATAAGCGGCATTGCTGAAGGGTTGGTTTTCGTGTGACAGGGTAGTGTGCATCGAATGACCCAGTTCATGGGCAAGGGTCGATACATGATCAAGTGTTTCGTTATAATTCATTAGGATGAAAGGATGAACGCCATAAACGCCCATCGAATAGGCACCCTGTTCTTTGCCTTCGCCTTCATACACATCAATCCAGCCGTTGGCCATCGCCTTTTCAAGCTTTGCACCGTATTCTTTACCAAGGGGTTTCAGGGCCTCTTTGATGATGTTGCGTGCCTCATCATAACTATATTTCTTTTCGAACGAAGAAAGATTCAGCGCATTATCCCATGACTGAAGGGTATCAACCTTCAGTACCTTTTTCCGAAGCTCATAGTAACGCAACAGAGGAGCGGTATTTTCGCGGGCAGTATTGATAAGATTCAGGTATACATCGGTAGGGATGTCATCGGGATCAAGGCTTGCCTGAAGAAAACTTTCATAGTTGCGGGCCTGTGCACCAGCCCAATCGCCCTGAAAAACACCGTTAAGGATTGCAGCAAAAGTATTCAGGTTAGCCATATAGACACCATTATAGCGTTCGTAAGCATTCCTGCGGTCTTCACGGTTTTTGTTAAACTGCGTGATTTGATGGTAGGTTCCGGGGGTAAGTTTTACAGTTGAACCATCAGAAAGGGTGATATCCGGGAACTTTATATCTGAAGTTGCCAATTCAGTATAAATATTGGAAGGAGCCCCGGTTGCCAGTCCAAAGTATGATAGCAGTTTTTCCTGATCACTGCTCAGCACATGTTTCTGAGTACGGTAAAGTTCGGTAAGACCAAAACGATAAGGGGCATAAGCTTTATTGCTATCGATCCATTTCATCACCGTAGATTCGGGAATGGTCACCATTTCAGGCGTGACCCATGAGGTGGCTGTGCCAAGCTGCTGAAAAAATCCGAGTACTTGCATGAAATAGCTGTTGGTCTCCTGATTACGTGAATCGACCGAACGGCTAAGAGTGGGATAACAATAGAGTTTATAGGACAATTTATTAATCTCTTCATTGATCTGAAGCGACCTGAGCAGGTTGTCGCTACTCTGACCCAGCTTGCCCTGAAGGGTCTGAATCTCATCGGCCAGTGTAGTCACCTTCTGTAAATCAGCCTTCCATGCGTCCCATGAAGGATAAATATCCGCCAGATTCCATTTCATCTCAGCAGGAGCATCCGCACGGTTGGGGCTTTGCCCGAAACATGTTGGCGCGGCAAACGAGGTAGTTAATAGTAAACTCATTAAAATGTTCTGAATTTTAATTGTCATTGCTAATTGAGTATTTGATTTAAGGTAAATGAACTTCGGATGGTGTTCCATTGTCCGAAGGGTGATTCATAATATCGTTCTGGCGCCTTATTGATTCTTCATGCACAATCTCGAGTAGTTGCATGATAAAATGACGACTGAGCCCAAGCCCTGCTGCACGGCTGATACGATCAATGCTGATTTCGCGCCAACGATCCAACTGAAGGATCGTGATGTTATTTTCTAACTTATAATGCCCGATCTCATCGATCAGTTCCATTCTCCGCGCCAAAATATCAATTAGCTCGGCATCAAGCCTGTCGATCTCAGAACGGAATTGTTCAAGTTTCAACTCAAAATGCTCATCGCCCGAAGAACTTCGCATTACCAGAATGTTCCATAGGGTCATCAACTGATCGGGAGTGATCTGCTGCTGCTTGTCGGTAAGTGCGGACGACGGATCGTGGTGTACTTCAAGCATCAGGCCGTCCATCTCCAGATCAATGGCTTTCTGAGCTACAGAAGCCAATAGTTTTGTATTGCCACAAATATGACTGGGGTCAGTAATGACCGGAATACTGGGACAGCGCCGTTTTATTTCAATGGGTAATTCCCACATGGGGGCATTCCGCCAGGGACTCTTCCGGTAAAAAGAAAAACCCCGGTGAATGGCGGCAAGCTTTCTGATCCCGACGCTGTTGAGCCGTTCAATGCTGCCGATCCACAGATCTGGATCTGGATTTAAAGGATTTTTAACAAACACGGGGATATCAGTACCTCTAAGGCTCTCGGCAATCTCCTGCACCAGAAAAGGGTTTACGGTGGTGCGGGCACCAATCCAAACCATACTAATACCATAACGCAGGGCCAGCTCAACATGCAGCGGTGAGGCCACTTCGATCAGTGTCTTGAGACCTGTTTCTTCATGTACAGTCTTAAGCCATTGCAGTGCCTCTTCGCCCATCCCTTCAAATCCTGAAGGGCGTGTTCGAGGCTTCCATACACCTGCCCTGAAAGCAGAAACTTCAGGCTGTAGCGCCAGCAAGCGGGCAACAGCCAATACCTGTTCCTCTGATTCGGCACTACAAGGCCCTGCAATCAATGGAAGCTGCCCGGCCTTTCCAAGCCATTGGTTTAAGGGAACAATGTTTTCTAGTTTGCAATTCACGGATGCAAAGGTAGCATCATTGTCTGGATTAGAAAACAACACTAATATGGTTTACAAAATCAAGGTTATGAATAATCCCCCGAGGTAATTGTTTAGGTTTGCAGGAAGAAAGATTTCGGATGCAAGTTTACCTACAGGGAGGTGATTCAGACAGGCAATCGGCCAACTCCTTCCGATTGGCTAAACTACTCAGCCATTTGGAGGATTCACTTACCCCGCTATATTACCTGTGGTCAGATCGCTTAACCAGGTCACAAATCCGAGCGAATCTGATAACATATTCCGTCTGTTGGAACCTAGTCATGTCGTATTGGAATAGCACCTGGCAACGGATTGATTATCAATGATACCGAATCAGAGGATCCACAATTATTGACATCAGTAACTGTAACTGTGTAAGTTCCGCCTATGCCCACTGTAATTTGTTGTGTATGTAATCCTGGCGGATCCCAACGGTACGATTTGAACCCGGCACCGGCATCAAATGTAACAGTTGCCCCTTCACATATAGCGGTATCGGAACCCGCGCTAACCTGAGTAACGGGAAAGAGGCTGATGGCAATGGTATCACTAAGGTTACAGAAATTATTGGACACATTCACCCAGTATGTTCCAGGGGATGAAACCCACAAATAACGACTTGTGGAACCAGTATTCCACAGGTAGCTTGAATAACCTTCGCCGCCATCGAGGCAGGTACTGTCGCCAGGGCATAATGCCATATCAGGCCCCAGGTTTAATGATGAAAACCCGGAAAAGAAACCATAGCTGCATCCATCACCATAATCTCCAATTATAACCCCCATTTGAAACAAACCCAATGAATTGCTAACCAGACACGTTGTTCCCATTGGAACCTGCGCAAGCGAATAGGTGATCCGGGCAGCTACCCATTGGCCTGCTGTACCTGGTACAGCACTAAACGCGGATGCAGGAATCAGCGTACTGTTTCCATTAAGGGCAAAACCACTCTCACAACCAACACGGGTGCAGATGATAAGCCCAAGCTGCTGGGCTGTAGTACGGGTAAATGTTACTGAAGTGGAGCCAGTACAGCCGATGGCGGGAATTACACCAGAACCCAGTTCACAGCCAAAGCCTGAAGTTTGTAACACCAACACCGGATGGCTTGCATTCAAATAAGTTGCAGAATTGGGAATTGCATAATTATACACCTCTTTCCGGTTAATATTCGCCACAGTGGAACCTCCATCGAAAGTAAGGACAGTGTTATTTGTCAATCCCAATACATAGATACGCTCGCCACCATTGGTCAGAAACCCTTTCACGGCAATGTATTCATTTCCCGCCAGTGTCTCGGCGATGAGCTGATCGCCCGTAAGATCAGCACAGCCGGTGATCCCATAGAGCAGGTCATCGGTCAGGGTTATAGCAATAGGTTTATCGGAGATTACCTCCGTACCGTGTAAATGATTGACAACAGCCTGACCTGTGGCAACCCCTGACCATGTTTCACCCTGATTAAGGATTATCTGGAATGTCACACCTGCAGCATGTCCTACAACTGCTTTCATGGGATTAATGGTAATGGTAGTATTGTTCTGAGTGGCTACAATATCAAACTTATTATAGGGGGTGGGAGAATAACTGCCGGAATTTTCAAAATGAGTCTGCCCCGGAATCAGGAAGTTGGTGCCAAGAGCATTACGCCCTTTCAGTGCATAAATCTCAGGATTACAATTACAATAAGTACTTGCTACTTCATAGTAAACTGTGATGGGATTGGTGGCAGTGATGAGAATACCTTTATTCAGAATCGTATTGGCTGGTTTGTTTTCCACGGTCTCGAGGAAAGAAGAGACATCAACTGTTGCTGCTCCGTTGGCGGGAATGTTTCGAACAATCGGGACAAATGCCGGATTCGCAGGCATCGAGATGGTAACTGTACTTGGCATGTTATAGTTCGATAAACGAAAATAAATTGGTTCATCGAAGCGTTGGGCCCCATTCTTGGACACTTCTGGCGCCACAAACCAGAATTGAGTATCAGTCTGTGCCATAAGCCATTTTGGACTTATCGCCAGAACGAGAGAAACTACCCCAATCAACATATATACTGACCGGCTGAGAGACATTTAAAATACCTTTGACAGTAAAATTAGAAAAACCAAAGGAATAAGGGTCACCCAAACCCACAAATAATTTCTGTATCTGTTTCAACCATCAAATAAAAAGCGGTCACAGGCCTTGTTTGACAAGCCTGCGACCGCTTTTTTATAATTCAAGATTTATTGTGGCAATCCCGATTAAAACCGCTTCGTGAAGAAATGGCAATAAGGATTCCCTCCTGTTTTGTCATAATAATCCTGATGATACAGTTCAGCAGGCCAGTATATCCCCGCTTTAGTCACTTCGGTTTCTACATCATAACCCTTTGCTTCGAGCAGTGCTATGAGCTTTTCGGCCACCTCCTTCTGAAAATCATTTTGGTAGAATATGGCCGAACGGTATTGGGTTCCGACATCAGGTCCCTGCCTGTCAACCTGTGTAGGATCATGGGTTTCAAAGAAAAGGCGTGCAAGCGTCTCGTAGCTTGTCATTGATGGATCAAAGAGCACCCTTACTGTTTCAGCATGTCCGGTGAGTCCGGTGCATACCTGTTTGTAGGTAGGATTAGCTGTAGTTCCTCCCGTATAGCCAACATCCGTTGCCACCACTCCATTGGCCCTCTTCATATAATGCTCGGTTCCCCAGAAGCAACCCGAAGCAAAGAGTGCAATCTCAAATCTGACCGGCAATGAATCACAGGCTTTTACAAAGTCCATCGAGATACTGTTTACACAATGCCTTGTGTTTTTTGCAGTAAGCCCCTCCCCTTCGAACACATGCCCGAGATGAGCACCACAATTGGCGCAAAGGATTTCTGTCCTGCGGCCGTCGGCATCAGGCACTCTGACAACGGCACCTTTGATCTCGTCATCAAAACCGGGCCAGCCACACTGGGAATCAAACTTATCGGCCGAAGCATACAACGGGGCATTGCAACGGCGGCATATGTATGTTCCTTCGACCTCATTCTTATAAAGTTTACCAGTATAAGGGGCTTCGGTTCCCTTAAATAATATCACTTGCTCCTCCTCTGCTGTGAGCATCTTATACCAGGGGTGTGTAGTTTCGTTTGTCATCTTCTTATCAGCTTGGTTCTGGGAACATCCGGTTAAAGAAAGCGCCAGAAAAATTAAAATCGGGTATAATTTCATGTTGAATCAGATCAGTCAGATAATTATACACTTTGAACGGGGTAATGTTTAATAGCGCAAAAAAATCTCCTCAAATCTGACTTGTCTATAAAACGTTCCGGAGATTTACAAATTGTGTACCCGCGTTCACTTCCGGGATAGTCTTTCAAAAATGTTTAAAGGTATTACCCTGATCGAAATCTATCATCTGACAGGTTGTTTGGTTTATAGTAAGAAAGGCAGGTCTAAAGGCAACTTTTCTATCATTCCCGACGTCTTTCCACAAGGAATGCATCTGCTCAAGATTACATCCTCTGACCAGCAGATATTTAAAATTATCCGGAAGTAAAACATTGTTCGCTACATATAACTGGCTTTTAGGTTTTAATTAGGTTAATAATCCCGGCTATACGCCGGGTTTATTATTTCTACCGACCCTGACGGTTGTTGTCCCGAATCAGGAGAACAGCATTAACCAACCATTTGCATGGTAAAGCAAATTACAAATCATAAAAGGGGTTGAAAGCAAAACCCCTGTCCCGGAACTCAGGACAGGGGTTTATATCAAAAACAGCAATATCTACAACAAATCATTGGCCAGATTTGCCAACTCCGAACGCTCACCCTTCTCAAGCCTTACATGGGCATAAATAGGATGATGCTTAATCTTGTCAATAAGGTACGACAAACCATTACTCTGAGAATCGAGGTAAGGAGTATCTATCTGGAAGATATCACCGGTGAAGATGATCTTGGTACCTTCACCAGCCCTCGTGATAATAGTCTTCACCTCATGGGGGGTCAGGTTTTGGGCTTCATCAACGATAAAGCAGATGTTCGACAGACTGCGTCCTCTGATGAAAGCCAATGGTGAGATGACAATCTTCTCGGTTTGGAGCATCTCATCAAACTGCCCGTATTCCTTGTCGCGTTCACTATATTGGTTTTTAATAAACTTCAGGTTGTCGTGCAAAGGCTCCATGTAAGGAGTGATCTTCTCATTTGCATCCCCGGGCAGGAAGCCAAGATCCTTATTACTCAGCGGCACAATGGGACGGGCAAGGTAAATCTGTTTAAAATTCCTTCGCTGATCAAGAGCTCCGGCCAGGGCCAGCAAGGTCTTTCCGGTTCCTGCCACCCCCTGAAGGGTGACCAGTTTTACCTCCGGATTGGCGATGGCATGCAGCGCAAATACCTGCTCGGCGTTACGGGGAGTAATACGCTGAACGGGATGTTTGTCGATCCTTTCAATATGCATTGTTATGGCATTGTAGAAACCGAGCGCCGAACTCACAGGACTATTCAGAATGAAATATTGGTTTGCGATAGGCTCCCTGACACCAATCTCCCGAGAGTCACACCATCCCTGTTGATAAAGCTGCTCAATAAGCCCGGGATCAAGGTCATTGATTTCAGATGTCCCTTTGTATAGAAGATCCAGATCTTTAATCTTACCCGTCTCGAAATCTTCGGCCTGAAGACCGAGTGACTTGGCTTTAATTCGCAGATTAATGTCCTTCGACACCATGATCACCTTCCGTTCCGGATTCTGCTCCCGCAGCATAAGGGCAGCGCTGAGGATACGATGATCGTTCTTATAGCCGCCAAAGATCTGCTGCACATCCGAGCTACTCCGTTCATCAATCACAATCCTGAAACGTCCCCCCTTCCTGTTTTCTAAGGGAACCCAATCTGATATGAGTTTTTTCTCTGAAAGCCTGTCAAGAATCCGGATGAACTCACGGGCTTCAAAATTCTTCATCTCGTTGCCCTTTTTGAAATTATCAAGTTCTTCGAGTACGGTAATCGGAATGGCAATATCATTGTCATCAAAGCTGTTGATAGCATCGTGATTATACAAGATCACCGAGGTATCAAGCACAAAAATCTTCTTTGGACTCTTTGAGCCATTCTTTTTTCCATTAACCGGTTTTACAATCTCTTCTTTTTTTGTAGCCATAACAGTTGAAATTTTAGGTTAGCGCTATCAAAACTACTACAATTCCAACGAAAGTGTCTTCCGATAAGGAAAAAACTCCCCCCCTCTTCATGAAGCCATTGCAAACTAACCCGAAAGAAGTATCTTTGAATTAAGAAAAAAATGAAACCATGGAAACTTTGTTGCTACAGTTATTGCTGGGATTGAACTGGCTGCTTTGGGGTGTCATCGCCCTGATGGTAGTATTTCTTGTCATTCTGGCCATTGCAGGTTGCTTCAGGAGAACACCAATTTTTGCTCCTGCAAAACAATTCCGTAAGATTGCTGTCCTCATTCCATCCTACAAAGAAGATCAGGTTATTCTGGAGGTGGCAGCCGATGCCCTGCATCAGGACTATCCAACCGGCCGGTATGATGTTGTCGTCATTGCCGACAGCCTGAAACCCGAAACCATTCAAGTGTTGAAGTCGATGCCCATCAAAGTGGTTGAAGTGAAATTCGACAAAAGCACCAAAGCCAAATCGCTCAACTTTGCATTGGACAAACTAGGTAAGGCTTATGATATCGCGCTTGTGCTTGATGCCGACAACCTGATGGCCGCCAACTTTCTTACCCTGATCAACAATGCCTTCGATGCCGGATTCTTTGCAGTACAAGGACACCGTGTTGCAAAGAACATGAACACCCCGGTAGCCATCCTCGATGCCATTAGCGAAGAGATCAACAACCACTTTTTCAGAAAAGGATACAGGGCACTTGGATTAAGCAGTTCCCTTATCGGTTCAGGGATGGCGTTCGATTTCCGGATGTACAAAAGCGTAATGAAAACCGTAGATGCAGTTGGCGGCTTCGACAAACACCTCGAACTATTCTTTACAAGTAACCGTGTGATGGTTGAATATCTCGATGATGCTTACTGCTACGATGAGAAGGTGCAAAATTTCGAAACACTGGGGAACCAGCGCCGCAGGTGGCTCTCAGTTCAGTTTATCTACCTTGGACGAAATGCACTTCCCGCTATCAGAGCGCTGTTCGCCAATGGCAACATCGACTACTTTACCCGCACATGGCAACAGGCACAGATTCCCCGCATCCTGCTGCTGGGTGTTACATCCATTATCATGATAGTGTCGCTGATCTTCTGGCCCTCGGTCGAAACAAAAGCCTGGACAGGTTTGTGGGCATTGATGGTAATAGCATTTGTACTCAGTGTTCCCCGTTCGTTCTATAACAAGGACCTCTTCGGAGCACTTCTGCACATCCCTATGGGGATGTGGAAGATGCTTCTCTCACTGCTCAGGATCAAGGGAGCCAACAAAACATTCATTCATACGGCACATACATCTACGGCACCCCATCTCCAAAAGAGGCCCGGCACAGGTAAAAAATGAAACGTGCTGTTAAAGTTCAGGAAAACATCGTAAATTTGCCACGCTTTATGGCCCCGTAGTTCAATGGATAGAATATCAGATTCCGGTTCTGCAGGTTGTGGGTTCGAGTCCCGCCGGGGTCACCAGGTTAATTTGCTTATACAGAGGTATGATTTCTCTTCATACCTCTGTTGTTTTTTTAGTTAATTCATTAGTAAGGACTGTTTATTATCAAATAGACAATTTATCAATAACCAATTTCAACAATTAGAAACCTAATTGTTTCATTCCTAAAGCATCCAGGAAAACATTTTAGGAGGGCAGAATTTGCCAGTATTGCACCACCACGATTTAAGTGACAAGCCAGCGGGGTACAATTTTCAACAATGTAAGTCTTCTCTGTTTCACTATGCTGTGAGGTGGTCTAATATGTCTGGACAGTTATTTAACAAAGTTAAGTTAAGGTTATCAGTTGCACTAGGTTTGGCAGGCAAAGTTATTCTGAAATTTTCATGAGACCCTCCCAAAGAG
>MEOA01000024.1 GCA_001768515.1 Bacteroidetes bacterium GWE2_42_24
TAATATTGCTAAAGAGGAGAAAGCCAAGAATTATCAGATCAAGTTTTTTATAGATGATTATGGCGATATATATGATCCGGGCAGGCGGATGATTAAGGCTTTGGGCTTTGATCTGCATGATGGGCTATATACTGGTTTTGATGATTCTGTCGGAGGTTTGTTGGACCTTATTAATTACTATCTGCCGGATATCATAGTTAATGAGTCTAGTATAACCGGTGGTATCGCAGCTAAGATTACCAGAGTTAGTAAGTATTATCCCATTTTGCGTAGATTTGACTTCCCTGGATATATAAGGAATCCGACCGAAGAGGAATATTGGAAAAGTTATTATGCCGATGAAATAGAACCGGTCCTGCGCAAATATTCGAAGAAAAAAATAAGCGATCCACGAGAGCTGATGATAGATAAGACGGTCTTTGTTCCCAGTGTTGAGCAATTTGATGTTTTGCCGAAAAACTTTTCTTCTAAAATAAATCGGATATTTCTTGGGCCTAAGTTGTGGGATGTAGGGGATATCCCTCCCATTACGCAGGAATGGCTTGATGAGGCTAAACGGTCACAGGTTCCCATTGTATTAATAAGCTTTGGTTTTAATTATGATGGACAGGAGTTCCTATCCCCTTTGCTTTCTGTGGCTGAACGGTGTAACTATAAAATGCTTATTACCTACCATAATCCTGAAGTATTTAAAGATAAATACGATCCAACGCAATGTCACATTGCGCAAATAATTCCACTCCGATATGTCAGCCAATTCTGTAATGTTATGGTGCACCATGGAGGATATCAGACTTCATTGGTAGGGCTTGTTAATGGGATACCAACTGTTACCATTTCTACCGGAAATCCTGAATGGGAGGAAAATGGGTACTTGCTTGAATCTATCGGGACTTCTCTTCATTCTCGGATACCTAATATCTACTCTGTTCTTAGTTATATCGAGTCAGCAATAAATAATTCTTCATTAAAGCTCGCTAATCAGGTTATGTCTAAATATATAGACCAGTTCAAAGGCAGCGTCAGCTTTTTTGATGAGATTGAATCAGGATAAATACTTATTGTGCTGATCTATTTTTTGTTTTGCGCTTTCTTTTTTGCTGCGAGAGATAACAGTTGCTTGCGTCGTTCCATGGCATGTTGTGCTGCAGCCAGCTCAAGCTGTTTGTTTTCCCCTGCCAGTTTGCCCTCATTTTTCTTGGCATCGCTTTCATTATTAAGATTAGTTTCGGTTTTTTTCTTTACATTATCTTCCCAGGCTTTCCACTCTTTATCTGTTACTGATTGAATTGCCGAGTTTATTACAAAATCTTTGATAGATTCTTTGACAATTTCTTCTTCCGCATATATTGAAGTGGCAATATTGTGGACCGCCCAGTTTGTAGTAGAATTCTGGTGTTCCATATAATATTTGGCAAGTGATTTTGGTCCTTTTGTATATAGCTTTTTTTGTTCTTCAGTTGGATTATTTGTGTTTGCTAGAATTTTTATTACTTTATCTTGGTAACCTTGAAAGAACTGTTCGGAGGTTTTGAACCAATAACCGTTGGGGAAGCTATCATCAACGTTGGAGAAGCTATTATCAAAGTTGTAATATTCAAGACTTGTTGTCGGGACTGGAGTCCACCCAGCTTTTAGAGAACCGGAAGGGAAAGCCTGGTCCGATCCGTCCTTGAATTCGCAATAGGCAGTTTTTAGGCCGGTGAGTGAGTCTGTTGAGTTAGTGTCAAAATTAAGGCCATTAAGCAAGGTCATATCTAATTCGGTTGTTGTAAAATTATCCTGAGTAGTATCCAAATCAATATCTAATAGCCATTTTCTCATATTAAAGCCATAGGCTCCCCAGGCACCATCCAGTCCCCATTCATCTTCCACGTCATCATTAAAAATAGAGTACATATTGTTATAAATAGGATGAATGGTTGTCGTGAATATCTGGAAGAGCATGGTATTATACCAGTCGACATCTTTGTCCCCGACGACAATCCCAGTTGTAACAGGATTAGGACTAGGATTAGGATTAGGACTAGTGCTAGTGCCTTTATGGGGTAGAGTTAAAGTCGTATTTGCTAGCAGAATGCCGTTGTTATTGAAACAGCCGTGATTCTGACTATTATTCTTAATAGCAGCGAAGATAGGGTCTGGGCTTGATGCGTTGTAGGCTATTTGATAATGATGCCAGACGATGCCTGATAAGGTACTGTTCCAAGGGCTACCATTTGCCCAGGAAGCTACATATTGCGGAAAAGTATTAGTCCAATCCCATCCGGGTGCATCTCCGGGTGCCGGGGTGCTGTTATTATTCCACCAGTAGGTCTTATTCCCTGTGTCATCGTCGATGTCATGAGAGCCCATCAGGACATTCATGGCGAGAGTATAGCGACGGCGGCTCTCGTTGAGCCCGATCATCAGGCAGAGCTTATGCAGGGCTGTAGCTTGCTTTTTTGCTTCAGTTTGATCGGCTGAGAATGTTACTTGAGGGAATATGTTAGAATAATTAGTTTGAATATTAGTATCAATATCTTTATAGATATTATTTACGGCAATATCCCGCCAACCGCCGGTATACGCGTATTGGGTGGCAGCATTTTTATACCAGTTATCGGTATACTGTCCACCGTTACCGGTATCGTCTCTGTCATTTTTGTTATAAGGTTTATAGAGGTTAAGCACTTTTTGAACCATTTGCCAGACGGGGCCTGTTACTTGGGGAAGGGTTTTATCTGTTGACATAAACCCAGTATTGAAATGAGCCGTATCGTCGTTTAATATCCTACTTGCCCCGTATGGAGCACTAAAAGTCTGGGTCCCTTGTGCATCACCAGGGGTGTCTGCTGCCGCTACATCGTCTGGCCTTGAGGGCTGCTCAGAGGCTTTGAATACCTCATAATTACCATCGCTCTTTACACTTAAGATAAACCCATTACCATAGTATCTGACCTCGGTTGTTGTTGACCCTGTAGGTTGGTAGCCGATTAAAACCTTAGTATGGTCATGCTCAACACCCGAGGCATCCGTAGTGGTCCAATTATATCTTTCTTTTACTTGTTTGTAGAGATTAAAGTCTGCCTCTCCGGTCCAGGTACCTTTGTTACCATTTAAGGTTCCATCTAAGAGAAAATCTATATTGCAGTCTTTATCAAATGTTACCGGGGTGCCATCCGAGGATTTATCATCAGGCTTGAGCTTAATGTTGGTAGGACCGAATGTTCTGTCAGCATCATCATCCTCGATGGGATTGTCCCAGGCTGGCCAGCCGTTGTCTGAGGCGCCATTAATAGCGACGTTGTAAGGAGTGCGCTCTGTCATAATTTCAAACTTCCCTATTTTTGCATCTGTAGCCCCTATTTTCCCAGATGCCTGGGGATTGAGAATATTATCAAAGAGCGCTTGTTTTCCTCCGGGAGGAGTAAGGTGTTTTTCCGGTGACCAGGCATCTTTGGTTTTTATATCAAGTGGCCTATTGTAGATATTGTTCCAATCAGAGGCAGCTCCAAGGAAGTTGATATTCTTGTAATAATTGCCGTGGCCGATACCCCAGGCTTTGAGGGGAGTTCCCCCAAAATTTTGTTGGCCCCAGTGACTGTCACCAATAAGTTTCTGCTGATATTCCCAGCCGGTCCCCTCCGGGATGGTGGTAATGTAATGACCATAAGCTCCATTTTTCAGTTTTTCCTGAACGAAAGGTGAGTCGATATAGTATAGGCATTGATCGTTGTCAGGATTGGTTGTATCCTCCTGCCATTCTGGGACTTGTCCGTTTTGTGCTGTTTTATTCCCAGATACATCAATAAAATAATGAGGAGCATCGATTTTTGCTATCTGCGCGATAGCCTCGTCTTTTTCTGATTTGATAACCTCGGGATCTTTGGCTGTTTTATTGCCGTTTACGGTTATAAATCTGTTAATAACTTTTTTTACATGGCCACCAAGTTGAGAATTTGATAGTCCGGACCAGTAAGCCCGGTCATAGGGAGCAAGGAACTTCAAGGATTCGAGGAGATAGTTCTGCATCTCTCCAGTCCAGGTGTATCCAGTTTTGGCCTCTTTATGGCCTTCCATATTTTCGGTCATAGAACGGTAGAGTGCTTTTTGGAAGGACGGGGCCGGCTCCGAGAATTCTAGAAGTGCCTTGTTTTTTGCATCACTCATGCCGTTGTTTGTAGGTAGATACATCTTTTTATTGAGATGCTTGTTTATGTCCATGAAGAACCGGCCAACATCAACGCCTTCAGGAGTCTGTTGTCCGAATAAACCGGTTTTGATCATTCTGTCTTCCTCCTCTGATCTATCTGAGTTTATTATCTTTCGTAATGTATATCGTAAAGATAATTACTTTTCTTGTATTGAATAATATCGTTATATTGCGATGTTTGTTTTGATTACGCTTGGGATATGGATCGATGAACCATTTTTTATGCGGAGGGGGTTGCTTTTCTGCAAGGATATTATAGCAGTCCATTTCGCTATTTGTTACGATCTGCATGAAATTTTCGGGTATTTAAGCGATGTTCAGATAATATTTTTCGTGGAGTGCGAAGGTAGCCGGAGATTGTAGGGAGAGCCAGGGATTTTTGCTGAGCCGAAGTTCTGTTTACGCATTGGACCCGGTTGACCCAATGCGCAATACATTCTTATTGTGCTGATCTATTTTTTGTTTTGTGCTTTCTTTTTTGCTGCGAGAGATAACAGTTGCTTGCGTCGTTCCATGGCATGTTGTGCTGCAGCCAGCTCAAGCTGTTTGTTTTCCCCTGCCAGTTTGCCCTCATTTTTCTTGGCATCGCTTTCATTATTAAGATTAGTTTCGGTTTTTTTCTTTACATTATCTTCCCAGGCTTTCCACTCTTTATCTGTTACTGATTGAATTGCCGAGTTTATTACAAAATCTTTGATAGATTCTTTGACAATTTCTTCTTCCGCATAGATTGATGTGGCAATATCGTGGACTGCCCAGTTTGCCGTAGAATCCTGGTGTTCCATATAATATTTGGCAAGTGATTTGGGACCTTTTCCATATTGCTCTTTTTCTGCCGCCGTCGGAACTATATTTGGATTATTTATCTTGGTTGTTGTATAGCCTGCTAGAATTTTTACTACTTTATTTCGGTAACCTATGAAGAACTGGCTTTGAGTGTTGTACCAATAATCGGTTGCCAGCTTGTCATCGCCGGTGTAATCTTCAAGATCTGTTGAATCAGCAACTCCTCCGCCTTTAAGATAACTTTTTGGGAAAGCCTGACTCGATCCGTCCTTGAATTCGCAATAAGCAGTTTTTAGCCCGGTGAGTGAATCTGTTGAGTTATTTCCAAAATTAAGACCATCAAGCACGGTCATATCTAATGTGGCACTCGTGGTATCATTATCAATATCCAATAGCCATTTTCTCATATTATAGCCATAGCCAGCCCAGGCGCCATCAACCGAGCCAGCTTCTGAACCATCGTTAAAAATAGAATGCATATTGTTATAGATAGGATGAATGGTTGAGGTGAATATCTGGAAGAGCATGGTATTATACCAGTCGACATCTTTGTCCCCGACGACAATCCCAGTTGTAACAGGATTAGGACTAGGATTAGGATTAGGATTAGGATTAGTGCTAGTGCCTTTATGGGGTAGAGTTAGATTCATACCCGACTTCATCTTGTTTGGATCACCACCTATGAAACAGTTGGTGTTATGACTCACTATAGCAGCGAAGATAGGGTCTGGGCTTGATGCGCTGTAGCCTATTTGATAATGATGCCAGACGATGCCTGATAAGGTACTGTTCCAAGGGCTACCAGATGACCAGGGAGCTATATATTGCGGAAAAGTATTAGTCCAATCCCACCCGGGTGCATCTCCGGGTGCCGGGGTGCTGTTATTATTCCACCAGTAGGTCTTATTCCCTTTGCCATCGGTGATGTCATGAGAGCCCATCAGGACATTCATGGCGAGAGTATATCGACGGCGGCTCTCGTTGAGCCCGATCATCAGGCAGAGCTTATGCAGGGCTGTTGCCTGGGTATCTGAGAGATTGTTGATCCCGAGAACTTCACTTTTGTGGCCCAAGATATATCTATTTATGTCCGTTGGGCTTGATGGATCGGAATAGATCTTGTTTACGGCAATATCCCGCCAACCGCCGGTATACGCGTATTGGGTGGCAGCATTTTTATACCAGTTATCGGTATACTGTCCACCGTTACCGGTATCATCTCTGTCATTTTTGTTATAAGGTTTGTAGAGGTTAAGCACTTTTTGAACCATCTGCCAGACGGTCCCTGTTACTTGGGGAAGGGTTTTGTCTGCTGACATAAACCCAGTGTTGAAATGAGACTTATCGTCGTTTAATGTTCTGCATGCTCCGTATGTACCACTATAAGTAGGTCCTGCGTCTTCGGCAGGATCAGGCCAGGTTGCGCTTACCTCAGGTGC
>MEOA01000025.1 GCA_001768515.1 Bacteroidetes bacterium GWE2_42_24
GTTGATGGGCACATCACCCAACTTCGACATTGACTACACGAAGGCTGCTGTCAGCCGGGGCAATCTGCAGGGAGCCATCAACCCGTCGATTACCTCAACCACAGCCGGAACCATCGTGGTTTCCTGGGATGCCGGGGTTCCACAGGGGCAGGCTTCGCTCAACGACACCACCCTGGTGGTATTGTACAATGCCACACAGAAAGAGTCGATCTTCCTGCTCAATGCCGGTATCCGTGGCGATGAAAGCGTGATCATCGAAGTCCCTGCCAACTACTCGGGCAACGAAGTACACGGCTACATCTCCTTTGCCGCCTACGGTTCGGTTGTCGGTTCACGGGCTAAGAATGGCATCTCCAACAGTGCCTACGCCGGAATGGTTACCGTTGCCTGACGGTATGCCGGTAATGTTTCTAATGAAGGGCCTCCCGTGAGGGGGGCTTTCTGATGAATAATCCGGTGTTTTAGAATAACTGGCCGAAAAGAACTTGGGAAAGAGCAAAATTACATGGCGTTACTAAGCGCTGGATTATCAAACCGGGGAGTGATTTCTCATATTTATACAGGGTGCTGACTTGCTTTCAATCAAAGTATTTCAACGATCTTTGACAACTATTCAGCTTGATTTTGTTTCACTTGAAAAGTTGTGACTTGCTTTCAATCAAAGTATTTCAACGATCTTTGACAACTTCTGGTAGATAAGATCATGTTGATTCTACGTTGTGACTTGCTTTCAATCAAAGTATTTCAACGATCTTTGACAACATGCAGTTATATGGGTTGTTGCTTCAAATAGTTGTGACTTGCTTTCAATCAAAGTATTTCAACGATCTTTGACAACTTTTCATCACCGACACCGGCAGGATACCCTGTTGTGACTTGCTTTCAATCAAAGTATTTCAACGATCTTTGACAACATGACAATTGAAAAATTAGGTGGAACATATGTTGTGACTTGCTTTCAATCAAAGTATTTCAACGATCTTTGACAACCAGCGAATCGAACAGCGAATCGAACAGGTAGTTGTGACTTGCTTTCAATCAAAGTATTTCAACGATCTTTGACAACATTCTATTGAACAGACTGAAGTTGTGACAAGTTGTGACTTGCTTTCAATCAAAGTATTTCAACGATCTTTGACAACTACGCCCGTATCTTTTCGGGCAAGTCGGCAGTTGTGACTTGCTTTCAATCAAAGTATTTCAACGATCTTTGACAACGCGATCGTTTCTTTTTCGCTTGTCTGGTTTGTTGTGACTTGCTTTCAATCAAAGTATTTCAACGATCTTTGACAACAACCCCGTCAGCCTCGATGCTGAAGACCTTGTTGTGACTTGCTTTCAATCAAAGTATTTCAACGATCTTTGACAACGAAGCGGCAATTAAACTTATCAAGGATTGTGTTGTGACTTGCTTTCAATCAAAGTATTTCAACGATCTTTGACAACTCAGCCGTCTTGGCTTATCATTGACTCCTGGTTGTGACTTGCTTTCAATCAAAGTATTTCAACGATCTTTGACAACGTTTGTTGTTGCCCAGCGAATCGGCATTCCGTTGTGACTTGCTTTCAATCAAAGTATTTCAACGATCTTTGACAACCTTCAACATATCTAAACCAGCGACGCTGGGGTTGTGACTTGCTTTCAATCAAAGTATTTCAACGATCTTTGACAACAGCTCCAATTTTTACTCAATTAGGTGTCTCGTTGTGACTTGCTTTCAATCAAAGTATTTCAACGATCTTTGACAACTACTGTCATATTCTTTCTTCGTTCTTATGTGTTGTGACTTGCTTTCAATCAAAGTATTTCAACGATCTTTGACAACCGTGAAACGGAAAAGGCGTCCTCTTTGCCTGTTGTGACTTGCTTTCAATCAAAGTATTTCAACGATCTTTGACAACACATCTCTGGCCTTCTGCATGATCTTGCCTGTTGTGACTTGCTTTCAATCAAAGTATTTCAACGATCTTTGACAACTCAGTCATTAGTGGCGTCAGGGTTGTCCCGGTTGTGACTTGCTTTCAATCAAAGTATTTCAACGATCTTTGACAACCACCTTGTGGAATTTTATCTATGTAGGCTTGTTGTGACTTGCTTTCAATCAAAGTATTTCAACGATCTTTGACAACGATTCATGCGGCTTGCCTTCGTCCTTGAGTGTTGTGACTTGCTTTCAATCAAAGTATTTCAACGATCTTTGACAACTATTCTTTTTGCGGCCTCTGTCATGTGCCGTTGTGACTTGCTTTCAATCAAAGTATTTCAACGATCTTTGACAACTGAAAAAGCATACAAGAGGGACGAATCAGGGTTGTGACTTGCTTTCAATCAAAGTATTTCAACGATCTTTGACAACTTGCAGCAACTTAATTATTTTATCATGACAGTTGTGACTTGCTTTCAATCAAAGTATTTCAACGATCTTTGACAACTCGGCATCATTCGACTGGATCTTCGGTCCTGTTGTGACTTGCTTTCAATCAAAGTATTTCAACGATCTTTGACAACACAATTTTCGTAGGGCCAAGATCGACTATGGTTGTGACTTGCTTTCAATCAAAGTATTTCAACGATCTTTGACAACTGGTATGTAGGCACTACAACTAGCCTCGCTGTTGTGACTTGCTTTCAATCAAAGTATTTCAACGATCTTTGACAACACCACGCCGCCATGATGCGCGCAATTGAGCGTTGTGACTTGCTTTCAATCAAAGTATTTCAACGATCTTTGACAACATATGAAGATAAAAGACTCAAAGAAGTTCCGTTGTGACTTGCTTTCAATCAAAGTATTTCAACGATCTTTGACAACGGAAAGCTCGCCGTTGGCGGTCATCGAAAGGTTGTGACTTGCTTTCAATCAAAGTATTTCAACGATCTTTGACAACCTTGACAATAAGTTCCTCTTTTTTTAATGTGTTGTGACTTGCTTTCAATCAAAGTATTTCAACGATCTTTGACAACAGCACCCCGTCCATATTACTCCCGTTTCCAGTTGTGACTTGCTTTCAATCAAAGTATTTCAACGATCTTTGACAACTATCTGGCGGATCCTTTCACGCGTAACCTTGTTGTGACTTGCTTTCAATCAAAGTATTTCAACGATCTTTGACAACCGCAAAGTCGATAAGATTCGACTGTGATGTGTTGTGACTTGCTTTCAATCAAAGTATTTCAACGATCTTTGACAACAATATTCTGATTATCCCGAAATATTTGATTGTTGTGACTTGCTTTCAATCAAAGTATTTCAACGATCTTTGACAACATGAGCGCGGAATGAGCCGTCCCTTTCAGGGTTGTGACTTGCTTTCAATCAAAGTATTTCAACGATCTTTGACAACTTTTTTTGCAAAAGGTGCCGCTTTTCTTTGGTTGTGACTTGCTTTCAATCAAAGTATTTCAACGATCTTTGACAACAAAACAACGCCGGCCTTCATCAAATCATCAGTTGTGACTTGCTTTCAATCAAAGTATTTCAACGATCTTTGACAACGATAGTGCTATCGTAGATTGTGGTAATGAAGTTGTGACTTGCTTTCAATCAAAGTATTTCAACGATCTTTGACAACGCTGCAATAGTGCAGCGTTATAAACTTATTGTTGTGACTTGCTTTCAATCAAAGTATTTCAACGATCTTTGACAACCAGCCGGACAGGCGGGATGGTTAAAGTCTAGTTGTGACTTGCTTTCAATCAAAGTATTTCAACGATCTTTGACAACTTTACCCATCGCCTCAATTATAACCTCGATGTTGTGACTTGCTTTCAATCAAAGTATTTCAACGATCTTTGACAACAGCATGCTCACGCGGCCACTCCAGGACTGCGTTGTGACTTGCTTTCAATCAAAGTATTTCAACGATCTTTGACAACTGGGGAACCGATACGATAATCCTTTTTCTAGTTGTGACTTGCTTTCAATCAAAGTATTTCAACGATCTTTGACAACCTGCTGCAAGAATGTCTAGATCCGGTTTACGTTGTGACTTGCTTTCAATCAAAGTATTTCAACGATCTTTGACAACACTGGACAGGTGTACCAGAATCTGTCTTTAGTTGTGACTTGCTTTCAATCAAAGTATTTCAACGATCTTTGACAACAGAAATCAAAGAAACTATTAGAACCATTACGTTGTGACTTGCTTTCAATCAAAGTATTTCAACGATCTTTGACAACTCATCTCTCCGAAACGCTTGATATTTCAGCGTTTCGGAGAAGAATGGGTTTATAAATCCAGCTATTTTCTTTCTGTTAACTTGCGTGATAGTTCAAAAAGTTAATCCTAATCTTTAGAATAGCTCGAGTTGTTGTGGCGTGCCGGGAGGCTCAACTTTAAATTCGTGGCGAAAGAATTCGATGGCTCCAAATTGCTTATCGGTCAGTGTGTAAAGTGCAATCTCGCCACGCGGCGGAAGAAACGACTTTACCCTTTTACGGTGAACATCTGCATTTTCGCTACTATTGCAGTGACGAACATAAAGCGAAAATTGAAGCATTGAAAAGCCGTCTTTCAGTAATTGTTTTCGAAAGCGTGCATAGTTCTTCCTGTCTTTTTTTGTTTCAACAGGGAGGTCAAATGAAATAAATATCCACAAAATCCTGTATTGATCAATGCGTTCGTAAAGTTCCCTGATCATTTTTATTCTGAAAACGTTGGTAAGAGTAGCTTCCTCGTCTCACCTTGAAAAACCCTGGCAAGTGATGATGTTGTTCGATTTACAGCCGTCATCAGGGGGCTCCTCAATCCTTCAATCCAGACGTCCAGTATGGGAATTGATAGTACGCTTTTTTTTAATGCAGGTGTAAGTTCTTCTGGGATTTCATCCATCGTTGCGCAGGTTTCTATTACCAGTCGGTCGACCCACGGCCTGTATGGCTCCATTATGTCATCTGCCAGACACCATGCATTGTATTTGTTACGGTGATGAATGCCAATGACCCCAAGTAACCCGCTGCCGACAATGCCGCGGGCAGTGATGGCTCTTAGAATTGCATAACCATAATTGAGCAGGTGATTTGGGGGTTCACCATCTCGCCTTCGTTTAAACTTGTTTTCAGATCCAAAAAGGTGTCCAAAGTAAAAAGCTGCCGCCCTGCCCTCTATGTTCATTGCATCACCACTTTGAACTTCGGAAATCATTTGCCTGATTTTGGAACCACTTTGCCCGGTGAATTCCAGCACTTCGGCCTGATTCTTCAGTTTTGACTTAATTATCTGTTGCCAGATGTTTTTAGTAATTGGAATCGATGCTTCCAATTGAGCCTTGACTACTTGTGAGTATAATGTATTTGCCTCATTGGCAACGAAAATTCCGGCTGGCATGTGTTTCTGATCACAATGTATAACCACACAGTTATTAGCCAGCAACGAGGCCATTAAACCATGGGTGATTGTAATTCTGGCATTGTCGATGATGAGCATTCCAATATCTTCAATGGGTATAGTGGGTGTCATCTCTTCATTTGGTTCAGGCTCCCAAATAAGTTGAGAGTTTTTAAGGTGTAAATAACCTGAATTACCAAAATACAGTGTTCGTTTGATCATTTTATCCGAGTTTTGTTAGCTGGCCAAGTCGGTTGATTCCAAGAGGTAAACAGACTTCTGCAATTTTTATTCGGGAATCGCTGATCCCGTGAAATTCAGTACAGGATTGGGAACCATATTCTTCAATGATTAAACCAGGTTCACTTAATGGGTTTTTAATTACCTGAGAGATGGCAACTGGAATAAAATAAAACTGTTTTCCAGAGAATTTCACCACCCTGTATATCCGTTCATTTAATCTTTTAGTTTGAGAAAGGTCAATACTTCCAATGTTTTCTTCAGGAGTTGGGATATAAACCAGACTATTCTTTCGTAATATAAATGATTTGAACCCATGTTTTTCTGAAGTAATTGGAATTCCTGTCAGTTTAAAATCAACAGCATCAAAAAATGATATTACTTCAAATGTTCTTTTGTTATTTGTAATCTCCTCATTGATAAGCAATGCATAATTGTCACCTTTTTCGATATGTTTTATGTAATTATATGGAGATTGTTTTGTAAGCAAAGTCCGCCCCTCAGATGTGCCAACTTCAGTGTCATCCACTTTGCACTTTACTTTAAAAACAGGAACTTTTCGTTGAGCATTCCAGGAGATCAGGTTGTCGGTCGTGAAGGCTTTTTTCGGATCTCCTCCGTTTTGTTCCAGAAGGCTTTTTACTTCCTGTTTAATGAGCGGATCAATTATCATATTGACCTGTTTTAAGGTGAGGCTAACATCAATCGGTCTTATTTTCGTATAGTATTTTTTAAAAACAGTGATTGATTCAATAGCCTTTCCATAATCATTCAGTAATGGCATTTTCTTCAACCCCCTTTTCATCATGATAAAGTCGTTGTTAAAAAGTGCCAAATGTTTTTTAATCGCTTCTCGTTGCCATGGAACTGCCAGATACTTGCTTGATTTGTCGATCTCATCGAGGAGCATAGGATTGGCAGCTAATTTGTCCAGTACTTTAGATACAGCTTCTTTCTCCTGTCTGATCAATTCGCCTAATGGTTGTTCGTCATGTAATGCCCCCCTTACAGCCCATCCGTTTTTTTCCTGTTTTGAATTGTAATAACGATTTGTTTCAGGGTCAAAGCGAGTGATGGTATTCTTTGCTTTGGTGACTAATTTGTCAGTACTTTTTATCGAGACTACAATACCAGAAAGAACATCCCTTAGCTTGCTGAAAAATCCCGTAAAAGGTAAAGGGAAATGCTGAGCAGGCTTACCTTCCAATTGAAGTTGTCCATATAAAGTATTCAGGTGATTCAATTGGTTTATCATCGAATAGGTTGTGCAGGCGATAATGATTGCATCAAGAGCATGGTGCCGATGATCAATCCTCTTATCCCACCCACAAAGTTGAAGTATCGGGTGTCCTTCTTTGTCGGTTACATGGTTTATCCATGAAATGTTAGGGAAAAGTGATTCAAGGCGTTCGAAACGAGGTAACTGAACCTCTTTAAATACTTCATTTAAACGCCAGCTTTGCTTCAAATGATCGGTGATAGTTCCGATACTACTCCTTACATTTGGCGTTAATCGTTTTAATTCGCTGGTCACTTTTACTGCTATGAATCGTGTTTCTTGTAACTGCCTGTTGATAAAATCATCCGGTATTTCTTCTGCTAATAGCAAATTATATTTTTTCATGTTGATCCCTTTAGTTGATCTCAATGCATCAACTCTTTCTTTATAGCCTTCCCAGCGTCCGGTCTGATTCATGTATTCATAGGCGGTTTTATTTCCTTTATTTTGATTTTCTGTTTTGAATGCAAGTACTTTGTTATTTTGCGAATCATCGAAGAATCGTTGACGGGGTATGATATGATCTATGTCTACCGCACCTGAGAAAATATCTCCTGCCTGAATAGATTCACCGCTATATATGCACCGTTTGTATTGCTGATTCCATAATTGATATTTTAATATGTCATTTCGTGAAGGATTCGGTTTGTTAAACTGTTCAATTAATTCCTTAGCGCATGCTTTCCTGATTTTCTCTGCTTTTGAGTTTGCCTCAGTCATCTTCTTACGGTTGTCGGCAGTCATTTTCATCTCTCTGGCAAGTTCTACCACTATTTCGTCAGGTTTACCGTATGTATTCCAAATGTCCTTCATTACCATTAATGTCTCGTTAACGATTTGTTCAACCACCGGGTTTCTAAGTGAATGCAACGGAAAACGTTTAATATCGTCAGGTTGTTTAAATGGTTCTGCATCATCGTTTGTGGTGTGTGACCCGTACACGAGCCATGCGGCTTCCCAGTATAATAAGCCTTGAAAATCTGAAACCGAGAGCCTTCCTTCGGTTATCTTTGTTACCTTGTTCACGTCAACTTCATTAAATGTCCCCGATAGGAATTCATTAATTTGGTTTTTTGCTTCCGGGCAAACATCTCTCTCTATATAATAGTTTCCTGCTCTCATTAAGGGTAGTAGCTTTTTAATGGCCTTAGAAGATAGGTTACTGTGCCCACCTGGGAAATTGACACTCATTAATGACATTGCTTCTGAGTCAGTAAAACCGAATTGACGAATCAAACTCTTTTTTCGTGCATTTTGATCCTTTACTGAATACAGGAGGTGCCATAATCTTTCAAGAAAAGTTTCGTCTTCTTCCAATAGTCTTAAATTATTATATTCAACTCTTGTTAGTGCTTTTTTTAATAAGTTAAGCGTTTCATTGCCGGCAATTTTTTTGTCTTCAGGCCTGTTTATTTCTGGAAACAGTTTTTTGTCCTTGCCTAATATTTTATAAATTGCTGAATGTGTTATTTCCCCAACACGCAGTAACTCCCTGTAAAGTATCTCTTTTTCCGTATTACTAAGAAGAGTTGTGTATCCGTACTTATCTTTAAAACCTAAATGGGCAAGATCCTGCCATACCCTGAATTGCTGAAAAAGAGGAGAACTTGATGGTGCTACATACGCTGGTCTGTTAACAAGAATGTCTCCGTTTTCATCATAAGTCTTAAACCCTTTTTCATATCGACAGACATCCACATTATGACGCTGAGATTTCAACGGTCGCTGGTAATAAATAATGTAATTCCGAATAAATGAAATAAGTCCTGATGATTTCCAGCGATTTCTTTCCGGAATATTCGCCGGAATTAATTTTGTCAATATGTCAATGTATATTTTGGGATCAACTAAAAATGGATGGTGTTTTATTTGTTCCGCCATTATCTGGTCATATTCGTCAAGGTATCTGTCGCGATATACTAAGTTTTGTTTTACCCTGTAATTAGGTTCATTGTGTAACTTTCTCCAGAAGAAATTTCCTGGTGTAAGCTCGCTGTCAGTCAGTTTTTTGTTTAAAGCATCAAGCCTGTATTGCCATGCCGCGTTGTCGGGCAATGCCAACTCATAGGTTATTTCTCCCTTTTTATTAGTCCTTACCCTTACTTCCAACTCCTTTTCCTGGCCTATCATTTCATTCAATACTTTTGACGTTGTAGTGCAAGGTTTACGGCCATCTTCAAGTGTTACATTATAAACTTCCCGTTTCCCTTTCCTATCGTTGTCGGGCGATACGGCAACTATTTTTAGGATTTCATAAGACTTTGAATACCCTTCTTCATCTTTTTTTTCAAATCCTGCCATCTCATCCATGAGTTCCCCGATATCTTTGTAACCTCTCCGTTGGTTTAGATGATACAAAATGAGTGCAAGCTCTTTTAGGGTAACCGGGCTTGAAAGTGCTTTAGCCCTTAAAAAGTAATTGTACCAGGCTGTCTTGGCTTTCCCTGTGGCAATTAATTTGGTAAACTCCTGGTCGTATTCTTTTATAAACTGTGGTTGTTGAATTTGATCAGCCGATTCAACTGCCCCGATTGCTTTAAGTACTTCGATAAGATTATCCCTCCTTTGATGATAACGTTGAAGTAAACGGCGTGCTCCTCTCATTTGACGGCGTTTAGCATTCTTGGTTATTTTCTGACCGGTTTCATACTCTTTGATAAAATCAGGATCCATCGGCACAATGCGGGAACCCGCAGCAATTATGTTTCTAATCTCCTGCTTCCTTTCAGTTGTTTCTACGGCTTCG
The DNA here is from genome assembly GCA_001768515.1 of Bacteroidetes bacterium GWE2_42_24. Taxonomy (GTDB): domain Bacteria; phylum Bacteroidota; class Bacteroidia; order Bacteroidales; family TTA-H9; genus GWE2-42-24. The sequence continues at coordinate 9,594 of MEOA01000025.1, forward strand.
ACTATGCTCCAGCCTATTGAGTTAGTCCCAAGATCTAAACCGACAATTTTTTTGGTTATGTTTTAGAATATTGTAGTAATCTAATTTCTTGGACTATCGGGTCCTGAGTTCGGTACATTTTTATGGTTTCCATGTTG
>MEOA01000026.1 GCA_001768515.1 Bacteroidetes bacterium GWE2_42_24
AAGCCAAAATTATTTCCGAAATTTGTCCTTGAGACCTCTTTGGGAGGGTCTCATGAAAATTTCAGAATAACTTTGCCTGCCAAACCTAGTGCAATTGATAACCTTAACTTAACTTTGTTAAATAACTGTCCAGACATATTAGACCACCTCACAGGCACTTTACCTGTTGGAACAATTGCTTGTCATGATGTTCGGCCAACTTTACGGCTGCGAACGACTCAGAGAACTGGTCAATGTGATAACCGCTCATTCCAGGAAGGCCTACCATCTTGGTTTTGGCAAAAAGGATATAAAGCTGGCTAACCTTGCCAAGGCAAATGCAAACAGGGATTCTCGCATATTCGAAGAGTTTGCCAATAGACTCATTGAAATAGCTCAAAGCAAAAGAATTAACGCACCCTTTGAACTCAATGGAAAGCATTATGCTTTTGATTCTACAACTATCGACCTCTGTCTCAGTATTTTTTGGTGGGCAAAGTTCCGCAGTACAAAAAGCGGAATCAAGGCTCTTACGCTTTTTGATGTCGTTGCACAAATTCCGGCATACATCAATATTACCAGTGCCAACGTTCATGATACTCAGGCGATGGATGACATTCCGTACAAACCCAATGCATACTACATCTTTGACAGAGGCAACTTTGATCTGGCCAGGTTGTATAAAATCAGCATCATCAACTCTTACTTTATCATTCGCCAGAAAGGCAGGCTTCAGTATAAGATCGTTGACGGAGAAGACCTTGTCGGGGGTAATGACGGTGTTATCAGTGACCAGACAATCGAACTTACAGGATATCAGTCCGAAAAGAAATATTTTGGCTGACTTCGCAGAATCGTATACTACTCCAAGGAACTCAAACGCATGTTTATATATATCCAATGCGTTTTATGTTAAAGCTAAAGACATTGCGATGCTTTACAAAAAGTGTTGGCAGGTGGAGTTGTATTTCAAATGGATCAAGCAGCATTTGTATATCAAATCCTTTTGGGGCAATTCTGAAAACGCAGTCAGAATACAGATATTCTGCGCTTTATCTGCTTACTGCTTTGTTGCTATTGTGGAACATGAATGCCGTCTCAACAGGAGCATGTTTGATGTGCTTCGAATCTTGCGAGGCTCTCTCATTGACAGAACGCCTATCAGACAACTGCTCGAACGATCGGTTGACGAAGGGGCTGAAACATGTATTGACACCACCTTTCAACTTAGCTTTAATTTTTAGTAGACACTAGTGATAATAAATAGTAAATATATAGTACACGAAAAGAGGCATATATCAAATAGTACTTAAACGTGCCGCTACGCCAACTGCTCCTTCAGGGCATTCTCTCTCCCGATAGCGATCTCGCGGATAGCTATCGGGAGCGGCGGGGATCGACAGGAGAGTTCTTTACAATCGACAACTAACCATCGCCCAAACGTTTAGGATTAATGTTTGAATAGGATATATCCGATATATTAAAACTTTGAAGGAATAAACAATATGATTAGAATACTCGAACCGCAAGATTATGATACATGGATAGAGCTTGCAGAAGAAGTTGAGCCTCTATTTGGGCCAATGATAGATTCAAAAGAATTCCAGGATGGAATAAAAGCTTGTATACAAAGCAAAAATGCGTTTGGTATTGAGAATGAAAATGGAAATCTGGCGGGAATCATTGCTTTAGATAGGGATAAGAATGAAATATTATGGTTAGCAGTAGGAAAGGAATATCGTGGAAATAATTATGGCGAGAGATTAGTAAAAAGGGCAATTGAAGAATTGAAAAGCCATGGAGACATTCGCGTTCAAACATTTTCAAGAAAAGTGAATGAAGGGAAAACTGCCAGAGGAATTTATGAAAGGAATAGGTTTTTGGACTTTAAAGATTCGGGTAAAAACCTTGCTGATATAGAAACTGTGATCATGCTGAGAAAAGGATAAATGCCACTGTATACAATAAATAGTTCTTAACGCGCCTCCACACCCAATACCACTTCAAAGCCTGCACTTTCCGAGAAAGATCTCCCGATAGCCATCTATCTGCCTATGGCTATCGGCATTGGTGCGGCTGTATGGGAGATCCCAAACCGTATCTCGTTTCTTACGTTAGGGCTCATGGTTTGGATGATACCAGCCTTAACGGATTAACATATACACAAACCGAAATTTATAATTGTTTTGTCTAAATTAAATTATATGAAAAAATTGTCAATTCTATTCTGTAGTACGATACTGACTTTGTATTGTATAGGTCTGCAAGCTCAAGATGTTGATATAAAACCATGGAAGTACAATATTAATATCGAATTGAAAGATTCGGCACTTTGGGTTAATCTCAGCTTAAAAATAACAAAAGCTCAAAAAGGGCAAAACGACTTCTTATTGTTTAACCGCTATATCCAAATTAAAAAAGCTATTCTCGATGATAGACCTTTTGAATACACACGTAGTAATGACACCTTGTTTTTTGAAGCTTTTCAGCAAAGTGAAATGACACTTTTGATGCAATATGAAATTCCTTGTTCAATGTTCGAATATTCGAAGACTGTTGCATCTTATGGAGATAGCATTTATGCTTATCCTGTACTCTTTGATGCCGGTCAAATCTTTTGCGAGCGGTTTAATAAATGGTACCCGGTGTTGTATGATAATTTTTCAGATTATTGCATAACCATTTCAGTTCCTAAAACACACAAAGTATTTGGTTATTATCCCAAAACGGATTGTATAAACTCAGCAGGAAATGATATTTATTCTTTTAATTGTTTCGATGAAGATTTTCCTTTTTTTATTACGCAAACAAACATTTTTCAACAACATAAGATAATTCAACACAATACAACGAATTACGAGTTTTATTTCTTGCCACGAAACAGACGATTATTGGATATTGTAGATAGAAAACCTGTTTATGTCAGCGATGTAAAACAGATAGATTCATTATTGAGTGTGATCATTAACCGTTCTATGGCCGCAGTAGATTGGTATAATGCCAATTTGTGGCAACAAAGAATTGAAACGCTGAGATTTGTTGAAACAAGTATTTTAGGGTTGGGGGCTTGCCTTGAAAGTTTTATTTTACTGGATAGAAGTTTGATGAACATGGAGGTGATAGATAGATATGCCGTTTCGCATGAGATTTCACATATTTGGTTGGGTATTCATACTGAATATCTTGCAAAAGGAAAATTCTTTCTGGGTGAAACCATTCCAGAGTATGTGAACCTTTTATACTACGAAAGTTGGGCTGGAGATGATGCATTTGAAAATGCGATACAGGACAAAATAAATTTGAAATTGAGTGAAGTTCCATTTTACACTGTTGCTTTTGAGCAAGTGTTAAACCAAAGGAAAGGAAGCTTTCAGGCTGATGATATTATTTATCATAAGGGTGTAGCCTTTGTACATGAATTTCGAAAGTTGATTGGCAAGGAAAAGCTGTTGAAAATTATACGAGAAACTTATTCTGTACCTAACCATTTTGTTAATCTCAGGGATTTTGAAATGAACATTAAGGCAAATGGCTGTTGGAATGAGTATTTGAAATTGTTTGAAATCAAATTGTGAGGATATCAGATACTGTAACGGTGATGCGGGAAAAACGAAGACTACTGAACAAGAGTATGAAGCCATAACAGGTGGGCATATTTAGTTGATGAGACAATATGGAATTCATCGCTTCGGCTTCTAATAGACCTTTGTGTAGTTTGAGAGGACAGGGTTTCGGAAACGGCAACAAGGCCTGCCCCTCACCTGTTGGCAACAATCCCCCAGATAGTGCAAACACCATTGTCTTCCGAAGCTATCGTAGGGTGCGAAGCAGGTGAGCAATAATGTGTATTATTGACACCCTCTTTACAAGGCAGATTGTAAACTATTGCTTCTGGGTTTTGGCTGGATGTTGTGGTAGATGATATTTATTAGCTGGATATGGCGGTCGGAGTAACCCCGTAAAGCTTCCCTAAAGGATATCTCTATCCTGACCAAAAGAGAAACCAGGCATCATGAAAATATTACAAAACGAATCGATAATCTTGCATTGACTTCAGCCGATTTGAATATTTCAAACGAATGATAAACTGGATATTTTTTAAATACTAGTCAGAATTTTACACAACCTGTATATGAACTTTAGAGGATCATTTTGTGACCCATTTAAGCCTGACATCATTGAATTAGGCAACATAGAGAAAGAGAAAATCATGGAAATATTTAATCAGGTTCCATAGACAGAATTTTTAGCAAAAATGAAAACTGCTAAAGAAAGGTAGTTTCATTATTCACGTTCTTTAGAGATTGAAAACAAGGACAATAGGTATGGACTTTCAGTTTCTGCGGTTGACGGTACGGAGTGGTATATATTCTTTAAAAGGCCAAAACTTGCAAAAAGTTTTTTTGGACTAAGTGAGAAAATGGATCAAAACTATTTGACAGAAATATAAAGTCAGACCGTAAAGGGCGTGAGAGATTGTTTAGATGCATTGATTAGAAATGATTTGCAATTTCTTGTGGGCAAAATGAAATAACTGGAATACCAAAAACCATAATGGAGTTGGGGTTTGCACTCGGACAGTATACTACCCTGACAGCAATGGTGATGGCTGTCAGGAGCGATGTGTTTCGACAGAGTGGATGCCCGCAAATCATCCACTTTCTATAGTTTCTTACGTTGGCAGAGATTTGTTTTGACTGATGAACATGTGAAAATATTATAAGTTTGCAGGCGTGTTGCAACTTTGCAATATACATTAACCAATTATATGAAATATTTAATTACTGGACTGATTCTTCTTTTATTTCCCGGATTCAACATGTGCCAGGCACAAGAAACAACCGGCATAAAGCATCAAAATATCTACCAGCTTATCGAAAGAATTCTTCCTGGAAAATCGTCCAGGTTTCTCATTGAAGATATAGAAAATGAGGCAGGTATGGAGGCTTTTAGTTTAAGTACTAAAAACGGGGAAATTTGGATAAAAGGGACCGATGACCTGGCGCTTGCAAAAGGCTTTAATTATTATCTGGTTAATTACTGCAACATCCGCGTTTCGTGGTACAAAGAAGAGCCGATTAATGCGCCGGAACTTTTACCGTTGGTTGATACTGCCGTTACACAGGAATGTCGTTTCGAGAAACGCTTTTTCCTTAACTACTGTACTTTTGGTTATACCATGTTATGGTGGCAGTGGGACGACTGGGAACGGTTTATTGATTGGATGGCGCTAAACGGCATCAACATGCCTTTGGCAATTACCGGTCAGGAAGCTATTTGGCAGGAAGTATGGAAAGACTTTGGAATGTCAGATGAACAAATAAGAGCCTACTTTACGGGTCCTGCCCACCTACCCTGGCACCGAATGGGTAACCTTGATGGTTTCCTGGGGCCCTTGCCACAGGATTATATCTCCCATCAATTTGAACTACAGAAAAGAATTTTACAGCGCGAACGTTCATTCGGAATGACCCCGGTACTTCCTGCTTTTGCAGGCCACATACCAAAGGCTATAAAAGAGAAATACCCCGAGGCAAAAATAACTTCATTGGGATCGTACGGTGTTGGAGAAGAATATGATGCTTTCTTTCTCGATCCAATGGATTCATTATTTGTTACTATTCAGCAGAAATTTTTAAGGGTTCAAACCAAATATTTTGGTACCGACCATTACTATGGAGCCGATCCTTTTAATGAAATGGATCCTCCCAGTACTACCCCCGAATATTTAGCCACAGTTTCGAAAACCATTTACAGTGGAATGAGCAGTATCGACCCCGAGGCTACCTGGGTTCAAATGGGCTGGACTTTTTATTATATGAAGTTGTGGAAAGAAGAACCTGCACGTTTGAAGGCCATGATTGAAGCAGTACCCGAGAACAAAATGATTATTCTGGATTATTTTGCTGAGGAAGAAGAAGTTTGGAAAAACACCCACGCATGGTACGGGGCTCCATACATTTGGTGCTACCTGGGCAACTTTGGCGGCAATACAGAAATGGCAGCCCCCATCAAAAAGGTTGCAAAACGGCTTTTTGAAACAGAAAATGATACCACACATGGAAAACTCTATGGAATTGGTTCAACATTGGAAGGGTTTGGCGTAAACAGGTTTATGTACGAATGGTTGTTTGAATACGCCTGGAATAAAGATCTGGCAAATATTGATAAATGGATTTCCAGCTACTCGCTCACAAGGACCAAACATCATGATCCCATTGCAGATAAAGCCTATCACAACTTGTTTAATCTTGTTTACAACGATCAGGTTTCAGGTGTCGCCATGGGAAGCCTGATGCACACACGTCCAATACTTACAGGCCTGAAGGGCTATCAGCGACCGAGTAAATATAACTATGAAGAATTAACAAATATTCTGACCTTAATGCTGACTGCCGATCAAAGGAGCTTGAAGAGCAGCGAATACCAGCAAGACCTTGTTTTGGTCACAAAACAAATTCTCGATAACCTGATTATTCCTGTAAGGAAAAAATTAAATGAGGCTTATGTCAATAAGGACGCTGCTGAACTGGAAAAGCAGATCAGTATTTTTACCGGGATTATGGATGATCAGGATCGCTTGTTAGCCACACAACCCGACTTGTTGCTGGGAAAATGGATTAGTGATGCCCGCGAATTTGGAAATGACTCGGTCAGCAAAGCCTACTACGAGAAAAATGCCCGCGTTCTAATATCGACCTGGGGCAACGAAGGAAATGAAATTATTGATTATGCCAGCCGTGGACTTTCAGGAATGATTTCGTCTTACTACAAAGTGAGATGGGGAAAGTTTTTCGATATACTCAGATCGGGCATAAAGAATGACATTGCTTTAGATATGGATTCCATAAACACAGAAATGGCAGCTTTTGAATGGGGCTGGACTAATCAGCAGCGTACATTTAATTCCGTTCCCCAAGGCAATCCGCTGGAAATTGTAAAAGAAATTCACAAAAAATATAACACACTTTTTGAAATAAGTAATTACTAGCTCAATTATTAAAAGCGAAAACGATTTGCCAACAAAAAATATAGAGCATTTGGCGTATTGTGCTAAAAATTAGGAAGATTGTCTTATTAAAGATAATCTTCCAATCTTGAAAATATTGAACTGGAAGTATTCGCTGATATTTTGACTGAAGCAAAGATGTATGAATAGCATGCCCCCGGGGAAACTTTGGCACTGCAAGAAATCACCCCTGACATATAGCACACCGGCAAATAGTAATTGTGTCTATGGTACTTTGCAAAGGATAAAGAGTGGAAAAGACTTAAAAAGCTTACTTTTGTCACATAACAAATGTGTTGTATGAGAATACTGCTAGTAATATGTCTGGTAACCATTTATAGCGTCGGTCTAGTAAAAGGTGAAGGGACTAATGAACTTATGCCAACCTCAGCAACTCAGGGGCGAATTCATATTGCGAAATCTCTCGGCTACTTTGCCTCTTTCGACTGTAGTCCTGATTACAGGCTATGTATTCACATCAGTTCAGCCGGTGAGATAATTTACTATGGGTTTGGGAATGCGCAAATGGCATGGATCGGAGGGCCTATTAATATGACAGATGTTGATTACCGTCTAAGGCGTCCCGACGGATCAACAGCAATTGGGCAGTCTGACCTACCACTCTCGGGGCAGGGCTTCAGTAGTACCTATGCCCAGGCCATAGCAGGGCCGGAGCAGTTACCTGGAGCATCAGCTACTGGTTATCAGGCTTTGTCCTTTATAGCCGATATGGTTGGAGATTGGTACATAGAATTCTACTATCCAGATTACAATAACTCCGCCAGAGAGTTTGCCTTTTTCGATATTACCGTTGCATCGGGTAATACTGCAATTCCCGGAAGGATATGGTCGAAGGCATGGCAATTGTCAGGTTCATATATCCCGCCATTACCTAACGAGTTTTACGGGACTTTATACACATACTCCAATGATAGCATTGTAACCAGTTTCTATATGAATGGGATTCGGATAGAAGCATTCTGCTCGTTTTGCAACAACAGAGGAACTGGTAGTACAAGCAACCCGTTGATTGACAGAAAATCTAAGACCGGTTTTTATAAATTTCCCCAGTACAAGATATTTTTAAACAATCCCGACCCTGTTTCTTATCCTACCGGAAGTCTCGGGCAGTTTACCGAACCTCCGACCGTTACTACCTTTTGCAACGGAGAAGCCGATATCAGCATAAAGGTAAATAAACCCGGTCAGGTTAGCCTTGTACTGGAATTTGATCCCTCACCTGGAATCCAAAGCCTTGACAGGGAGTACATTTTCGATGTCGCTCCCGGGGTAAATATCCTCCACTGGGATGGAAAGAACGGCATTGGACAATATTCGTTAAATGGAACAATTGTGCCAGTTACCGTCAGTTACATGAACGGGATTACGCATTTTCCTGTTTTTGACATCAACGATCAACCTGGTGGATTCATCGTAGAGCTTGTAAGGCCTGCAGGTTCAACCCCGAAAGTTTTTTGGGACGACAGCGGAGTTGGAGGTACAACTGAGCTTGACGGGTGCGTCTCGGCATCAACAGGTTGTCATATCTGGCCTAATTATTTTGGCGATAGCAAAACCATCAATACCTGGTGGTACTCAGGAACAACAAGTTCCAGAATCGAGTTTTCTGTCAAAAGAGATTATATTGGTAGCATAGCTACGGAGATTTGTCAGAACGATAGTATTTACCTGAACGGAGTATGGGTCTCTTTACCGGGAATTTATACTATCAATACTTCAACATCCCTTGGTTGCGATTCGACAATCACAATCATACTTACCCTTAATCCTGCTCCGTCAGTCCAGTTACCGCCTGACCAGTCGCTCTGTAATGTGACCAGTTTTGAACTCGATGCCGGACCTGGATTTGCTACATACCTATGGAATACTGGAGAAACTACGCAAAAGATTGTAATAAGCCATCACGGCACCTATTGGGTCACGGTTACTGCCCTTAATGGATGTTCCGACACCGACGAAATTGTAATTACCACCCTTTCGTCCATAGAGCCGAAGCTTATCAAACATAATTGAGCCCTCTTTACTATTTCAACCCTGGGAAAAAGTTAACCTTCATGATTCATATAATACGAAATGGATGACTTTCCCTGGGCTATTAGCTTCTTTTCCGGAAGTGCTGAGTTTAATTTGCGATGATTTTCCCGTAGTACGAAACATCTTATTTTGGGGTAATCCCATTGAAATCTGGACCCCTGTTGGATTATAACCCTGTTTTTTGCCAATCTGCCCGCCAGAATGCTATGCTTTCGATATGATACGATCATCTGATCCCTATATCCTTAACTTGTGGGGAGCAAGGGATCGATTGAACAAAACGCCCAGGTTTTTTTTAAAAGATTATGTTTGTTTTTATGTCTTTCCATGAGATAGTTTTAGAAAAAATTTGCGGTTAGGGTACTTTATATACATGTGTTTCTTAATTTTTTGATGACCTGATGGATGTGAAGAAGTAAGTTAATTGTTTCTAAAGGTAAGTAAACTCAAAGATAAAGCCATGTAATCAATTTGATTGCTTGACTTTGTGATTTATGCCAGTGACCTCCGGCGGAGAGGTTTCGGACTTTTTGCTGGAAGATTATGAGGCGGTATTATTTATGGACATTGATTCGCAAGGTTATGTTTTAGAATATTGTAGTAATCTAATTTCTTGGACTATCGGGTCCTGAGTTCGGTACATTTTTATGGTTTCCATGTTGTCAG
>MEOA01000027.1 GCA_001768515.1 Bacteroidetes bacterium GWE2_42_24
CGAACTCAGGACCCGATAGTCCAAGAAATTAGATTACTACAATATTCTAAAACATAACCAAGATTATCAATATTCAACCATTAGCCCATCAGCAGGGTTAGTCTCCAGAGAATCCAATACTTACTTCATGGAAGATGGAAGCGGCCCCCCGATAGAGACTGACACTCGTGAATGGACTACGTACCTTTATAATAAAATGAGAGAAGCTTCACAGATCACTCAACCAAATGGGGCTTTTCAGAGAACTCTTTCGTACCAGAGGGTTTATACTACTGAAAAATTTGATGGTTCAACTACAAGTAAAGAATTTGATGCCGCCGGCAGGTTAGCAAAAATAACTGATAACAATCAGGAAGTAATTGAATATAAATACACTGCCGACGGGAATACAAAAACCGTTATTATGAATAATGTCCCGGCCAACTCAATTCATTACCGGTATAATATAATCGGGAAAGTTGATTCTATTCAGGACCCCAATATGGGAAAAATGACCTTTGGATATAGTCCGTATGGAGATATGATCAGGCAAACTAATGCCCGTAACCAGATTATCAACAAAAGCTATGATAGGCTGGGACGTCCTACTGTTACCAGTTCACCCGAAGGTGTTGCCAGATGGTATTACGACAATCCACAACAAGGCATTGGCCAGCTTGATTATTCACAATTCTTTCCTTCTGGAAATGAGTATGGCGAACTAACCAAAAGAAACAGATACGATGACCAGGGTCGTTTAATAAGAAGTACACAGGGAATTGATGGCGACACCTCCTCATATGTATATTTTTATAACGTTTATGGACAAGTTAAGAAAACAATTTACCCTTCAGGTTTTCAAGTATTAACCGAATATGATCCAAATGGTTATACAAGTAAAATCACAAACCCTGATTATGGTACAATTTGGGAATTACTCGCTCAAAACCCTTTTGGAAGTGTTAGTTATTCAGAATTAGGACACACTTATTCTAACTATCGCGAGTTTAACCCTAAAACCAACCGGTTAATCAAAAACAGATTAGTTTCTAAAATTACTAATGCCCGGCTGCATGAAAGTGGTTATTCATGGAACACATACGGCAATATGATACGTCGTACAGATAGCCTGAGAGGTTTAGCCGAAACTTTCACCTATACCGGTCTCAACCAATTAGAGAACTCCTATCTGAATGGTACATTAACTTCGCACATCATCTATGAGGATTTGGGAAATATTGAATCACGCAGTGATGTTGGTAATTTTAGCTATGGCGAAAGCAATGCAGGTCCACAGGCCGTAACGGCTATCGAAACCGAACCAGGCGTTTTCCCATCTACCGTACAGAATTTACAGTACACCTCATTTGATAAGATCAAAGAGATGACCGAAAACCCCTGGACTCTCAAAGTATTGTATGACGAAGCGGGGCAAAAGCTACTACAGACCACAACCAATACCCAGACACTGGAAACTACTTCCACGCTATACCAGGGATTCTCTGAAAGGGTGACAGGAAGCATTACTGAGAAAACAATTGATTATATTACATCACCCGAGGGGGTAGTAGCCATCTTCTCCCGAAATGGGGATAGTGACAGTACTTTGCATTTTCTCTTTAAAGATTATGCAGGAAGTATCATCGGGGTGATGAATCCTACCGGTACTTATGCCCAGGAGATAAGCTATGACGCATGGGGTCGCCGTCGTAACCCCGCCACATGGCAACCATTCACCGGCACAACACCACAGGCACTCTACACCCGGGGCTACACCATGCATGAACATCTATCCAATTTTGGCCTCATCGATATGAAAGGGCGGGTGTATGATCCGCTGGTAGGCCGGTTCCTCTCTCCCGACCCCTTTATCCAGGCACCGGAGTTCAGCCTCAGCTTCAACCGCTACAGCTATTGCCTCAACAACCCATTGCTCTATACAGATCCAACAGGGTTCTTTGCCGAGGGACCCGGATTAAGCCTTTCTGGTCCTGATGCAGGGATGTTTTATAATGATTTGGGGAGTGCCAATGGTTCGACTGAAGCCAACGGAAGCACTACACGACAAACAAACCCTGAATGGTGGGTTACTAAAGAAGGAGAAATTATCGGACAAGACGGGAGCAATGATGGCGTTGAATATGTTGTCTCACAAAATAGTGACCAGGCAATGATTAGAACGGCTAATGAAGAAGGCAAAATAGTTAAACCTTCAGAGTTGAAAGGTTTGTTTCTTCCCCTGCCAAAATATGAACTCCGCATGGCCTCCTGGTTTTTATGGCAAACTGGTTATAAAGATAGATCACGTGAACATGCAATAGCCTATGGATTGGATCCAAATAATGAGATTAAAAGGATTGGATATATAGGAAAAAAATTTACCGAGGAGAACGATATGGCAAAGGGAGGTGTAATCGTTGAAGGTGCTGCAAATTTGGTGCGAGACGATCCAAGATATACGAATATTTTTGAAGCAAAAGAATTGGATTATTTGCAAGTACTCATACACACACATAATTTGCCTGAAGAATATAGTACTGGTCGAAGGACATGGCCGACAATGCCACAAGATTATGAACGACCGTCAGCGTTTCCATCAAATATTCTACTAAATATATTTGATATCAATGCCGATGAGGTAATATTAATTTCACCTGGAGCAACCAACAATAAAAAACCCAATTTTATAAGAATAAATAAGAATGTATATTTTAGCGAAACATATTATAAGAAAAAGAAATGAATAGATTAATAATGCTGATAGTACTGATAGTAATGGTAGCTATCGGTGTTTTTGCCACTGTAAGAAAAGATCAGGCAGATATGCCTGTATTGCAACGCATTAAACCCTTGCAATCCGACTTACAACACATTGGGGATAGTACAAAGATACATTCCATCTATATTTTCAAAAACGACTTTGAAAAATTCAACAAGGTTGTATTGAAAGATAGCCTTTTGGCGATTATCTTTGTTGGTACTGACTTTGTTATGATACCAAAAAGAGTCTTAGCATTTAAAAACATTGAAAACTTATGGTTCATGAATTGCACATTGCCAGATATGGATAGCCTGGTATTAATGTTCAAACAATTAAAGAAATTGAAGGAGCTATATTTTTACAAAACGCCGGTACCTGAATTCCCAATTCAGTTCTCCGAGCTAACCTCGTTAAAAACGTTGTTATTTAATGAATTAAATCTTAACAGTACACCCGTGGAGGGAGTTTTACCTTCGTCAATAGAAACTATCGAATATTCTAACTCAAAAATAAAACACTTTAATTTAAGTTCTTTTCCTGAAAATCTCGTTTCACTTGAGATTACTGATTGTAAAATTAGAAATTTTTGTGGAGAGATTAAAAGTAATAATTTTGAACATCTTAAAGTGTTAAACGTAAAATTAGATGGTTTAAAAGCAAAAAAAGTCATAGCCGGAATACGAAATTGCGAAGAGATTACCGGAATATCGATTATATATTGTAACCTGACCGAAATCCCGGTTGATTTGATTGAAATGAAGTCACTTAAGTGGATAGACATATCAGGTAACAAAATTTCTGAGCTAACTGATAACCTACTAAACCTTAGCGATTCTACAATGTTATGGATAGATGAAAATCCAATAAGAAAAATTCCACCCAGTCTTACAGAATGGCTCAAAAAGCGTCGCATCGAAAAGAAAGATTTTATAAGAAAAAAGAAAAAGTTCACTATTACTGATACCTTTTATTTATACTGATTTTTATGAAAGCGATTTATTTTATAATTTTTTATTTCATAGCTTTAACGAGTTACGCTCAAACTGCTCATTTTTCATACGATGCCTCCGGCAACCGGATTTCCCGCTGGTTAGAGGTAAAAGCGGTAAAACAAACCAGTGCTGACTCGGCAGTACATAATCTGCCGGAGTTAATTCCAACCGAAAAAGCCGAACTACTGGGCGATGTTCAAATTTACCCTAACCCGGCAAAGCGATATCTGAATATCGATATCACTAACCTTGGCGAAGCTGATGCCAAAGGCTACATAAGCGACATCAACGGGCGCACTGTTCTCAGCTTTGAAAATCTTTCCACTGCCAACACGCTTAACGTTGAAACCCTGGCACCAGGTACTTATCTGCTAAGGGTAGAGTGCAGGGGTGAAAGGAAGGTTTGGAAGGTTGTTGTAAGCGATTAGTTTGCATCGCGAGAAACTGGCAACAGCGTATTATCCTTCCCGCTTGTTTGCCCAAGGGTGCGCTCCGCCTTGATTACCGAATTATGATTAGATTTGCTGCCAGAAATGGAAGCTTCGGTTTTGTTGTTCCATGGTTGGGCTCCCGAAAATGATTAAATAACCCGATCAAATATTAAAGTATTCGTAATAACTCCTTTTCTGTTCTGCCTGCAAACCAAATAACACTATTCACTGTAACCGCTCTTTTTCAACTTCTATCCAATTGCGCTGCTCCTTACGACCCTATATTGCCCTCCTGCTGCTACTGCTGGCTCCTGTCCTGATACAGGCAGAGGGAACCCGGCAAACATGCCCGGTTGCTGCAGACACCAACTATCTTACCTTCCTCTACCCTATCTATTATCACATGAACTACCCTCCTTTTGCCACTGCTACCTCTGGAGACGAAGGACGCCTCTACATTCATATCTAGACTCCGGGTGAGACCATCTGGTTTGGGTTTGCCGTATATTCGGGGTCTAAGGCTTCAAATTATACCTATACCCTATTTGATCCTTCAGGGGTAGCAGCAAAAAGTGGTACGGTTTTACCAAACCAACCGGGTTACATCCGTCATTACTTAGAAGCATATGCAGGCCCCTCATCCCTGGCTGCAGGTGGGTACAACGCATTATCCTATACAGCTACCCAGGCAGGTGATTATTATATTGAGTTTGCTCCACCAGGAAACAATACCATTCGGTTGAAGTATTACGACATTACAGTATCGGGATTAGGCAATACGGCGATAAATGGCCGGGTTTGGTCGAAGCGCTGGATGTTTAATGTAATGGCACAATTCAACATTTTCAAGGGGGCACTATATGCTTATTCCGACGACCAATTGGTTACCTGCATGCGGTTTGACTCGCTACAACCACTCATCTTCACGGTGTGCTGTAACGCCACAGGGTGTACCAATACGGGCGATCTGGCACTTGACCGTTGTTCACGTCCTTTTTATGCTATCTATGGGCAATATAAAATCTTTCTCAACGATCCTGATCCGGTTTCCTACCCTACCGGATCACCAGGCGGAGTTACCAGCCTTTCAGCCACTCCGGATTGCGGTGGCACAGTAGCCTTTCATATAGAGGCTGGCTCTAACTGTACTGCAGATTTGCTGATCAATATCAACTCACCTCCTGGCTTCCAGGCTGGTGATGTCTCAATTATCAAAACGCTCACTGCAGGTAACAATGATTTCATTTGGAATGGGTTAGACGGAACCGGAGCACCAGTTCTCAATGGAACACCTATAACCATTACCGGTACTGTTTCTAAAGGGCTTACCAATTTCCCAATGTACGATGTAGAAAACCTTGGTGGAATTGACATCACGCTGGTCAGACCTACAGGGGATAAGCCTCCGTTGTATTGGGTTGATACCCTGATTTATGAAGCTTATGGAAACCACAACCTCGAAGGGTGCATCTCGACGGATACGAGTTGTCATCGTTTTACTTATGGCGATGGTTATACCATCAATACATGGTGGTATGCCCTAAGCCAGGCCATCACGCCAATTAACTTGTTGTTTCAACGGAATTGGTCGCAGCAATTCACCCATGCCATCTGTCAGGGTGATAGCATTTGGCTTGCCGGCTCCTGGAGAAAGAATGCCGGCACCTATATCAGTGGCGGTAACAGCGTGCTGACTGGATGCGATAGCACCCGAACCGATGTGCTGACCGTAAACCCCAGGCCACTCGTTGATCTTGGCCCAGATCTGATTCGTTGTGCCGGTGAATCGGTGATGCTTGATGCAGGAACCGGATCAGGATACACCTACCTGTGGAATACAGGTGCTACCACACAGACGCTGGTGATTTTCATGACCGCAACATATAGCGTAACCGTAACGACCCCGCCGGGTTGCTCTGTCACCGATTCAATGCATTTTACAAGCCACCCGGTACCACCGCCAGGAACTCTGATAATCAAACATGATTGAGATATGGTCGTTCATGAAAATCACTTTGCAACTTTAGTTATCTACATCAGGGTTCACTGAAAATAACAAACGCCAGGAATGTTTAATTGTTCCGGTAAAATCAGTCTTCCAAAAACAGAGGCGACTAACATAGTAGAAATACAGAATATTACAGGAAACTAACCGATCGCCTGAGAATATCAGAAGCGGAATACTCTTTTACCCGCGCTTCTCAAAAAATCGCCTCACGCTCTTCGCTACGAAGGCAACCTCCTTCTCACTCAATCCACTGAAGAACGGCAGCCTGATGATGCATTCACTAAACCTGTCGGTATTGGGAAGTGGGCGACCATCGTGACGTGGGGAGAAAAACCCGCTGCTATGTAGCGGGAGGTAATGAAACACGGCCTGAATGCCATCGCGGTTGAGGTGGCGGATCAAGGCATCGCGCTCTTCGCCGTCGCGGGTGACCATAAAAAACATGTTTCCATTGTCGGTGGCATAGTCGGGAATGGCGGGAATGGTTGCCCAACCGCGTTCATTTACAAAATGTAATTGCTCCAGATAACTCCTGCGCACCCTGAGGCGCTCCTTCTGGATATCCTTAAAGGCCTCAAGCTGGGCAAACAGAAAGGCAGCTATCAGTTCTGACGGAAGGAACGAAGAACCCACATCTACCCAGCCATACTTATTCACTTCGCCCCTGTAAAATGCAGCTCTGTTGGTTCCCTTCTCCCAGATAATCTCTGCACGTGCAGAAAACCGCTTATCGTTGATGGTTAGTAGCCCTCCCTCACCCGAGATGATGTTCTTGGTCTCGTGAAACGAGAAGGTCCCGAAATGGCCAATACTACCCAACGGCTGTTTTCTATAATACGACCCGATAGCATGGGCTGCATCTTCCACCAGAATCAGGTTGTGGGCTTCGGCAAGTCGTGTAAACGCGTCCATCTGGCAGGCAACGCCCGAATAGTGTACCAGTACGATAACCCTGGTACGTGGTGTGATAAGCTTCTCTACCCCGACAGGGTCGAGATTGGGGTAGCCGGGTTCCACGTCAGCAAACACGATGGTGGCTCCGCGCAGGATAAAAGCATTGGCAGTTGAAACAAAGGTAAACGATGGCATAATCACCTCATCACCCGGGCCGATATTGCTCAGGATGGCAGCCATCTCGAGGGCATCGCTGCAACTGGTGGTGAGAAGTGCTTTGCCGAAGCCGAACCCCTTTTCAAAAAATTGATGACATTTTTTGGTATAAGCGCCATTGCCGGAAATCTGTCCGAAGATTGCCGCCATCTGCATGTGTCGGGATTCCTCACCGGTAAAGAAGGGTTTATTGAAGGGAATTTTCATCATTTTAACGATTAGAAAAAGCGGCGCTAAGGTAAAGAATATTGCGGTTTGACCGGTTTGGTGTAATTTCGCTGAATGGACAACACGCAGAAGGGCAAACGTAGTCTGGTTCGTGACATTGCAGGTGTTTTTACCGGCAACATTGCCGCTATGGGAGCCGTATTGCTGACAAATATCGTGTTATCAAGGGGATTAGGACCGAGCAATTACGGAATCTTAACATCATTACTGGCAGTACTCATGGTAAGTGTGAGCATTGTTCAGTTGGGAATCAACCGATCAGCGGTATTTCACCTGGGGCAACAGGTCATTCCACGCCGTACAACCATCAGTTCTGTTTACACCCTCTGGGCAATTACTTCGCTGGCCGGAATCCTCATCTCAACTGTCAGCGTTCTGGTCATCAGAAACCCCAACTTCAATTCACTAATGGTGGTAAGTGCCCTGCTGATCATCCCGTTCATTCTCGGGAACCTATACAACAGCGGTATCTTTCTGGGGCTGGAAGAGATCAGATACAGCAACATGCTCCATTACCTGCCCGCTTACCTCACACTGATACTAAGCTTAATCTTCGTATGGGTTTTCAAACTGGGGGTAACAGGTGCCATTACAGCCTCATTAATCAGCGCCCTGACAGCATTCGTTGTAGCAACCCGTCACCTGAAACGGGAATTTGAAATCATAATACCAGCGCCACGTGAAGCCATCTGGTCGGTAGGCCGACTGGGGGTAGTATACGCGATAAGCCACATGCTGCTTCAGCTCAACTACAAGGCTGATGTATTGATGCTACAAAAGATGCGTCCTGCATCAGAGGTCGGATTCTATTCCATCGGCGTCTCGATCACTGAGCAGCTCTGGCTAATTCCCTTTACAATAGGACTGGTACTGCTGAGCCGTACTGCCAACGACACCGACAATACAGGTGCCGCCCAACGAACAGCCTTGCTGCTGCGCATCGGAGTTATGCTCGGGGTGGCAGGTTCCATCGTCCTGTGGCTACTGGCGCCGCTTCTGGTGCCCTTAGTATTCGGCAAACCATACATCGCCAGCGTACCCATTATTCAGGCCATCCTGCCCGGTATCGTGATCTTCATCATCTTCAGGTTACTCGAAAGCCATCTGGCAGGAATGGGCAAGCCTTACCTTGCCATTTGGGCTCTGGTTCCTTCGTTGCTGCTTAATATCGGTCTCAACCTGTGGTTGATTCCCCGTTATGGTGCCATCGGTTCGGCATGGGCTACCAATGTAAGTTACGCATTGGCCACGGTGGTGTATGTTGCCATCTACCTCCGTACTATGAAAACTACGCTTTCGGAATTGTTTGTACCAGGAAGACAGGACATTGAAAAGGCCATGAGAATGTGGAAAGAGCGAAAGAAAAAAAGATGAGAGAGTGGATGATTTTAGGATTAGTGTTATTACTTAGGGAATATGTTGGCGAGAGCTATAGCTTTGGCTTTTGTATACGAAATATTATAAAACTTCCCACAAAGACTGCCGCTGCTGCTTACCGCAGTGTTAATCAACAATCCTGCTCCCCTCCTCTTCGTCACTGACGACACGGATATGCGCGTCAATTTCCTGCTGCAACTCTTCAACATGGCTGATGAGGCCTACGATGCGGTTTTCGAGACGAAGGGTGCGAAGGGTGTCGAACACCATCTGCAACGATTCCTTATCGAGTGAACCAAAACCTTCGTCAAGAAAGAAGAAGTTATCGGTACCCGGGCGACGGGCATGGACAACATCAGCCAGGGCAAGTGCCAGTGAAAGGGAAGCCTGAAAGGTCTGTCCGCCTGAAAGGGTCTTGACACTCCTGAGGTGACCACCATTCAGGTAATCGCGGATGACGATGTTGTTACCATCGGCCAACTCCATACTCAGTTGCCTGTTGGTAAGCACGTGAAACCGTTTGTTGGCAATACCCACCAATTGCTCCAGGTAGACAGAGGAAACGAAGTTCACAAAACCACTGGCCTTAAACAATTTCGCCAGGCTGGCCAGATTAGCAGCACGAAACCGTGCTGCTTCGAGCTCCTTTTCAAGCCGTTTCAATTCGGCTTGCTGCGCTTCGGCTTGCTTCACAGCCTGATAGAGTCTGTCGAGGACAAGGGTCAGTTCCTTCTGCTTTTCAATGAGCAGCATCAGCGAAGCTGTCGATTCATTATGAAGAACAGCGTCGTATGGTTCATCCGACAAACTTTTGGCTAATTCAGCTATTCTATTGTGCAGGGTAGCTTCAGTTTCGCGATAGGCATTAATCTCGCGGCTAATCTGAATCTCATCGAAAGGTAAGGCCAGAAGTTCAATAACAGCCTGTTTTCCGGCGAAACCTTCGGCCAATGCAGCGGCATCCAGTTCACTGCTGCGACTACCGACAGCTATGGTTAGTTCTGCCACCTGCGACTCCAACATCTTCAGGATGGTTTCGGCCTGAAACAACCATTGCTGAACCTGCTGTTTTTCAGCGATTGATTTGTCATACTGCATGACAGCCTGTTGAATCTTCTGTTTCAGCAAAACCATCTCTTGCTTCAACTCCTCTGGATCACGAAGAAGTTCTTCGGGTGAAAAGGCTTTTACCTCCCTATGTTTTTCATATTGTTCGTTCAATTCCAGCTGTTGCATTCCGAGCACCTCTATTCTTTCACGGTAACGGGCAATGGTAGCTTCATGTGTCGATTGCCGGCTGAGCAGTGCGGCATATTCCGTTTCGGCCTTTTGTTGTTCTGCCTGCCGGATGGAGGTTTCAGCCCAGGCCTTCCGTACAGGTTCTTCTTCGTGAGGCTGGTATAGCCCCTCACCCCCGAAATCCGCCATGTGGTTTGACCATTCGATTTCGAGCGACTGTATCTGCAGGGTCAGTTCGCCATTACGCCGCTTCATGGCTTCAGCCTGTTCATTTGACACGAGCATTTCCCTCCTCACCTGCTGAATCATTTCCTGTTGGCTTACAAGCAACCTGCGCCGTTGTGCAAGAGCCACTTCATTCTGACTCATATCGCCCTGCGACAGGGGTTCGGGATGATGAAGGCTGCCACAAACCGGGCAAGCTTCACCTTCGGCGAGTGTGCCCGCAAGGCTCTGCAGTTTCTTCTGAAGTGCCAGATGTTGCTCACTGGTAATCAGCGTCTGTTCTTCACCAGCGAGGTACCCTGACACTGCCTCCGCGAATTCACCCTGGGGTAATCCGCTACACACATCGGGAAAAGAAGCAGCGAGCGTCAGTTGGGTTGAATGCTGTTGCTCTGACAGCGCATCGAGGCGTCCGGTTAATAATGCCCTCTCCTCTTTCAGTGCAGCCAGATTTTTAGTCAATTGAATGCGCTGGTCATGCCATTGAACCAGTCGGGCGAGCAGAGGAAAAATAGCGGTCTGTTCCCTTATTCTGATGAGATCTTTCAGGGCAACTGCGATTGATTCCTGTAATGGTCCAAACTTAGCCTCCTCCACGCCTAGCAAATCCCTTCCTTTCGTAAGCCGCACTCCAGTCTCTGTCAACTGGTTAAAAAGCAATACCTGCCCGACTTGTTGTTGCAACAATTCAACCCGGGCAGTGCGCTCCCCGTTCAGATTGTATGCAGCGGATGACTTCTCAAATACCCCGAGGGTAATTGCCTCTTGCTGCCGTAAACGGGTGGTTGTGAGTTGTTGTTCCTTAAGTTTCGGAATAAATCCGACCAGTTTAAGTTCATCTGCCCGCAAGGCTTCAGCCTTAGCCTGAAACTTCGACCGGCACAACACTACCTGTTTCAGTCGGAGTTCCAGCGATATGATTTCTTCAGCCCGACCAGCAAGCAAAGCGAATTGATGTTGCCTCTCAGACAGCTCTTTGTCGATAGCAGCTAACTCACGAAGCCGGATGAGTTGCCTGTTTAATTCTGTTGCCTCCGTTTCGAGATCAGCCAGCACCTTTACATGCTCAACGATGAGTTGCTGCTGGGCATCGAACCAGTCGTCTTCGTGTTTCACCAGATTAGAGCATTTCCCCTCAAGGTGACTGATCTGTTGTCCGGTGATGTTTTCAAGTTGTGCTACCCGGGGAGCAAGCTCAAAACGGTTAAGGTCGAACAGTTCTTTCATCATTCGGGTGCGGTCGGTATCACCAAGTTGCAGGAAATCCTGAAAGCGGCCCTGCGGAATAATCACGGCACGTCTGAAATTATCGTAATTGAGTCCTACCGCCTGCTGAACATCCCCCAATGTTATCGGAATCCATTCAGAGCCTTCGCGTCTGAAAGCCACATGCTCGTATGCTTTAGCGTCATCGAAACGCTTTTTGTTGCGCTGTCCCTTAACAATGCAGCGGTAACTGACAACAGGGAAACCCGCGGTGAACTCATAATCGATCAACAGCTCATTACTCCTCAGATTCATCATATTGTAGGCTCGCCCATCGCGTTTGTTGAGCCTTTCGGTCTCGCCGAAGATGGCATAGGTGATGGCTTCGATGATGGCGCTTTTTCCCGATCCTGTTCGTCCGAATATGCCAAACAGACGTGCTTGCACCAGCGGCCTGAAATCGATGGCGGTTCGCTGGCGATAGGAATATATTCCCTGAAGGGTGAGTGTTACAGGAATCATAATGATGAACTGAAAAATAACCCGTCTGATCATTGACGAGGTTCGATGACATTTTCCTGATCAGTTTCGGTTATGCAAAGCTATTGATTTCACCGCTCAATCCACAGCACCGAATTTCCGGTGTTAAATTCATTCTGTTCCCAGAGCTTGTTCGCGGGGTCGAGTATCCACCTGCCATCCACAACGAATTTGTAGCTATATTTTCCAGGTGCAAGGAAGACCGGCAACAACCATTCGCCTTCCTTTTTGAACATCCTGTATCCAGGTTTCGACCAGCCATTAAAGGTGCCTGATACAAACACTCCGCGTGCATCGGGGAAACCTTTTAACCGGAAGGCATAATTGGGGCTTACCACCAGAATTGAATTACCATCGCCCCTGGTATTGTTGTTAAAAGGGTTGTCGGGATCGGGCATCCACTTCCCGTCGACGATATATTTGTACTCATAAGTTCCGGGTGCAAGGACATAGGGCAATTCCCAGCCCCCTGCCGTGGGGAGCATTTGAAGCTCCTGATGATTCCAGCCGTTGAAATTTCCGGAGAGGACAACCTTTCGGGCCGTTGTAAAACCCCTCAGCCGGAAAGTCATGGTATCGCCTATACTAAAAAAGGAGTTTTCATTGCCTTTTCCATCGGGGCGCCGGACACGGGCTTTGGGGTCGAGCATCCATTCCCCGTCGACAATAAACTTATAGGCGTGCGTTCCCTCACGCACCCACAAAGGCAGTTCCCAACCTGTAGCTGTCCTGGTCATCCGCAGACTCCTGTCGCTCCAACCGTTAAAGCTGGCACCAACCATCACGCGACGGGCTTTGGGATAGCCTTCCAGATAGAATCGGTAATTATATACAAATACCACCGAATTTTGACTGCCGGTTTCGTTATCGCGCCTGATATCATTGTCAGGGTCGGTGGTCCAGTTACCGTCAACAATGTACTTGTATTCATATTCCCCGGGCTTGAGAGGGAAGGTAACCGACCACCCCTTTTCAGTTTTCTCCATTCTGGTGAGCATGGTACTCCAATTGTTGAACGTTCCCGACAGCATCACCTTCCGGGCATTCCGTTCCCCCTTCAGGGTAAAGGTAGCCAGGCCATCGCGATAAGTGAAAACCCCGGGATCGGAGAATCTATTGACTCCAAAGTTGGCCACAGGTTGATAAACCATCTGATCAATAACCTTGTACCAGGCTTCATCGACCATCACCACGTCAGAACCTGTCTGCGCGGGTTGCTCAGCCCAGAGGGCTTTCGAAAGCAGCAGAAAATCTTTTCCGGTTTTTTGTACAGTCCACACAGCCTCACTGGTAACGATGGCAGGAATACCCTCAAGAGCCTGCCTGAGAACAGCCGTATCGACATCGAAGCGCGCGGCATTTTCAACAAGGGAGGCCCATGTCTGTTTCAGGTCAATGCTAAAGACAAGTCGATCTCCCTCAACACGACAAACGATTCCATTCTGTTTATCAATAGAGACAAAATTCTGCCCGGTCAATGGCATCCATCCAACCAAACACCAGGCAATTAATAAAGCAGCTAATTTTCCAGTGTTCATTATTCGTCCCCTTTCTTTTTGAATTTAAAACCCACTTCTTTCTTTCGCAGGTTGATACAGACGACACAGTCCTCCAGAAAGCTGAATCCCAGCATACCATCTATACGTGTACCGTAAACATCGCTCAGGTGATCGAGTGGAGTAACTACTACATCGAGATTGGAAAATTGTTTTGGCCCGACAGTAAGATGGTTAAGCTGGCCAAACAAAACCTCGCGTTTTGAAGAGCCTGCGCCGCGAAGATTTGTACGACGCATAATGTTAACCTCTTTCATCACATCATCCCCCACGCGGGCAGACAGGGCATTGGTTTCGGCCCCGGTATCAAGACAGAAGTTGAGTTCAGCATCGCCTACCTGCCCCTTCACTATGACTACATCACGACGGCCAATGATGGGAAGAACACAGTCAGGTTTAAATAATTCGGCGGAGGCATCCAGTTTCATCCCCTTCTTATTGATCCGGTGAAGGTGCAACTGGTTCCCGGAAAAGTCGATTTCGATCTCGAAACCTTTGATCATATCAAAACCGAATAGTCCGAGAATTCTGACACCTCTTTGGTTTTCAATGTGACCCAGATCTGCCATATCGGCTGTCTGGTTCACATAGTAGAGGTCACCGATGTCAATTCTTTCTACTTTGATCCGTTCCACCAGCCCAAGCTGACCTGTGATCCCATGGGCCGTCTCCTCGTTCATTGCCTTATAGTCACGGAAGTAAGTTCTGTTAAGAACCAATCCGGTTGCCCCGGTATCAAAGACAAAATTGCCGGTCTGCCCGTCAACCTGTGTTTCGATGAGTAAGAGCCTCCCCGCACGTTTAAGCGGTATGGTAATGGATTCAAAGTCGCCAAGTGGCTCTGCATGATAAACTACTTCGTCGGGCAGTAACCTGATCGGAGAACGCGCAGCAATGATGTCCTCCGGCGACAAGCCCTCGCCCGGCAGGGGATTGGCAAGCACTGACAACGAAAGCAACAGAAGAATTACAGACTTCGGAATCAATAATTTGTTAAAAATTTCAGACATGATGGTGGAGTCATTTCCCCGAATACATCAGACATCAATTACAAAGATCGCAAATGATCGGGAAGTTATCAATCCATGCGACGAAAAAAATAATGCCGGGTTACGAAAAAATCCCCAAAAAGGGGATTTTAGCATAGAAATCGTAAAGTCAAAACAAAAATACTATCGTCTGATCTTAACAGGCTGAATCATATTTTCGGGTTTCAGTACTTCCTCGAGCTCGTCTTTCGACATGAGTTGTTTCTCGAGAACCAGCTCATAGACCGACCTTCCCGATTCGAGGGCTTCTTTGGCTACCATGTTAGAAGCCTCATAACCGATGTAGGGATTCAGGGCGGTAACCAGTCCTATGCTGTTTTCAACATAATCACGACAACGTTTCTCGTTGGCCGTAATCCCACGGATGCAGCGAACAAGAAGGGTTTCCATCCCATTCTTCAGCATCTCAATTGATTCGAACAGGCTATAAACGATAACCGGCTCCATCACGTTAAGCTCCAACTGTCCCGCTTCAGCAGCGAGGGTTACCGTAAGATCATTACCAATGACCCTGAAAGCAATCTGGTTCATGACTTCAGGAATTACGGGGTTCACCTTACCCGGCATGATGGAAGAGCCCGGTTGCATTGCGGGCAGATTAATTTCATGTAAGCCGCATCGCGGGCCGCTGGAAAGTAGCCGAAGGTCATTGCATATCTTAGATAACTTCACAGCCAACCGTTTAACAGCTGATGAATACATCACAAACTGACCTGTATCGCTGGTGGCTTCCACAAGATTTTCGGCCAGTACCACATCCATTCCCGTAACCTGGCGCAGATGTTCGATGACCCGTTCACTGTAGCCGGGTTCAGAACAAATGCCGGTCCCGATAGCGGTGGCTCCCATGTTAACTTCAAGAAAAAGGCGGGCATTCTGGTTCAGCCGCTGGATTTCTTCTGTCAGAGTCACTGCATAGGCACCAAATGACTGCCCCAGGGTCATGGGGACGGCGTCCTGCAACTGGGTACGCCCCATCTTGATAACATGCGCAAACTCTTCCGACTTAGCCTTAAAACCATCAATAAGCCCCTGAAGCACCTCCACCAGTTTGATGTTCATGTTGTAAAGAGCCACGCAAACCGAGGTCGGGTAAGCGTCGTTGGTCGATTGTGACAGGTTGACGTGGTTGTTGGGGTGGCAGTATATGTAATCGCCTTTTTCGTGACCAAGGATTTCGAGGGCACGGTTGGCAATCACCTCATTGGCATTCATGTTGGTAGAAGTACCTGCACCACCCTGAATCATGTCGACTACAAAGTGATAATGATACTTTCCGTTGATGATTTCATCGCAGGCCTGGACAATGGCATCGGTTACCGGTTTGGAGAGCAATCCGAGATCATGGTTTGCTTTGGCGGCTGCCATTTTCACCATGGCCAGCGCCTCGATCAGGGCAGGATAGAAGTTGAGCGATACACCGCTGATGTTGAAATTCTCAAGACCTCGGAGGGTCTGTACACCATAATAGTTTTCGTAAGGAACCTCCCGTTCACCCAGCAGGTCATGCTCAGTACGTGTACGCCCCGACAAGTACTGCGCGGCAGAATTCACCAGCCGGCTGTTGGTCTGGCGCATTCGACGCGAGATAACGCGGGCCACATTCGAGAAAACCTTTAGGGTAATGGGACCGTTTTCGCTAAAGAATTTACGGTGAATCAACAGCACCGTACTTTCGGTAACTGTCTTAGCCGAGGTACTATGTGGGGCATCGTCCGAGAGGCTGCCTTCACCAAGAAAATCAAGCTTCCCGAAGAAAGCCAGACGTTCCTCTTTACCGAAAGGAGTTTTCTTATACAATTCAACTTCACCCTCGTAAATCAGATAGATATACTCACGCGGGCTACCCTGCGCGAAGAGGGTAGTGTTGAGCGGGAAACGTTTTACTTCGATGCTTCGGGCTACCGTATCATACTCCGGATCGACAAGCCCTTTGAAAAGCTCAATCTTCCGAAGAAATTTACTAACAAGATTTAAATCCATGATTGTGATTATTTTACAATTGAAAACCTGAATAATTTCTCTTTTGCAAAGATCGCCATTTTCACCTGATAAAGCCAGTTTATTGTTAAAAAATTAACAATGTTAATTTGCTAACGAAAAGAAAGAAAACAAATTGCGTTTTGAGTCGATTGAATAAGGAGGGGCAAATCAATGTCAATATTTGCTTACAGGTTTCCTGTGATGAAAGAAAAACCATCCACATCAACCTGTTTCACATATACATTCAGCTTAAACCCTGGCGTTGACAGACATACCACTTATTAAAAACGCGGACAAACGAACAACGATAACACGCAATGTCCTTACACCGGATTACTATCGGAAAACAACTATCCACAAGCATCAGAATTGCCACAAAAAGCCGAAAAAAAGGGAGTGTGAAGACATAATGTCAAGTTGCTGATTAACAGGCATCATAGTCAGAGTACCTTCGTTCTCGCTTCGAAGTAGCTTCGAAGCGGCTTCGTATAATTACGAAAGGAAAACGAAGCGCTATCGAATGCGGTTAAACTTTGACAAGGCTCATGCCCCTCCCTCTCTATTCGATCATCTGGAACCGTGTTACCGGGTCTGTAATAAAGTATGATCCATTCATCTTAACCGGATGTTGCTGAATACCTCATTAGCAAGATAAAACCGACATAATCTGAGCCCCAGCATCACACGTCAGCCATTCAGATACACATCCAAAGACTTTATCCACAAACTAATAGGAATTGAATCCCAGGTACCCAGGAAAGAATTTGCAGGAGAAAGACTGTCAGATACGGAGTGCCCCGATTCCTTAAAAGCATGGTATCACCATTCGTCTTATCTTTGCCTGTAAAAAATCACCCCATGACCCGTTTAAGTGTAAACATCAACAAAATTGCCACCCTGCGGAATGCACGTGGAGGCAATGTCCCCAACGTACAGCAGGTTGGCGTCGATTGCCAGCGTTTTGGTGCCCAGGGAATTACCGTACATCCCCGCCCTGATGAGCGTCACATTCGATATGAAGACGTCAGGTTACTCCGCCCGCTTGTACTGACAGAGTTTAACATCGAGGGCTACCCCAATCGTGAATTCATCGATCTGGTGCTATCAGTTATGCCCGAGCAGGTAACACTTGTCCCCGACCCCCCTGATGCCTTAACCAGCAATGCGGGATGGGACACCATCGCCCACGAATCCTTTTTGCGTGAAGTGATTTCTGAATTCAGGCAGCATGGTATCCGTACCTCGGTATTTGTCGGCACAGATCTTAAGCTTGTTGCCCATGCTGCCCGTTGTGGTACCGACCGCGTAGAGCTTTATACCGAACCTTATGCCATCGAATACCCGACAGACCACGCCGCAGCGATTGCTCCGTTTGCCAGGGCTGCACAGGTAGCTGTTGACAACGGGCTTGGTATTAATGCAGGGCATGACCTCAACCTTGTCAACCTGCAATACTTCGCAAAGGGGATCCCTTCACTGGCAGAAGTGAGTATAGGCCATGCCCTCATCGCCGACGCCCTCTATTACGGATTGGAAAACACCGTTCAGATGTACCTTAATTGCCTCAGGTAAGGTATCAGATAAAAAATGTGTAGCTGTTGAGATGTGTAGCCGTTGGGTCGTTGACAATCAGGCTGTCTTTGGCAATCTTTAAAATCTTCGATTCCCGGAGCTTCAAATGGGGCTCAATTCCTGAACCCTAAACACATAATCTCTAAACTATTCACCAACCTTTCTATCATACCGAATACCAGTATCAACAGACAGTCTGCCAATTTTTTCCCTACCTTTGCATCCGTTTTCACAAAACCCATTGTAACACACTATGCTCGAAAAACTGGAAGCAATCTATCAGCGCTGGCTTGAAATCGGACGCCAAATCAATGATCCCGACGTGATGGCCGACATGAAACGATACGTCAGGTTAAACAAAGATTACAAAGATCTGATGCCCGTGGTAGAAGCCTATAAAAAATACGATAACATCACGGCAAATATGGAATCAAGCCGTGACCTTCTCTACAACGAGAAAGATGAAGAACTGCGCGAGATGGCCAAGGAGGAGATCAACTCATTGATTGAACAGAAAAGCAATCTGGAAGATGAACTCAAGGTACTTCTTCTTCCCAAAGATCCTCAGGATTCAAAGAATGCCATCCTCGAGATACGTGGCGGCACGGGTGGTGATGAGGCAAGCATCTTTGCCGGTGACCTCTACCGCATGTACATGAAATACTGCGAAACCAAGGGGTGGAAAGTCGAGTTGGTCGACGCTACCGAGGGGACACAGGGAGGCTACAAGGAAGTCATTCTGAATGTAATGGGCGATGGCGTCTATGGCCACATGAAGTATGAGTCAGGCGTTCACCGTGTACAGCGTGTCCCGAAGACAGAAACCCAGGGAAGGATTCACACCTCCGCAGCTTCAGTGGTTGTGCTGCCCGAAGCCGAAGAAGTCGATATTGATCTGAAGGCATCTGATATTAAAAAAGAAACCTTCTGCTCATCGGGTCCCGGCGGGCAGAGTGTAAATACCACATACTCGGCTGTGAGACTTACCCACATACCCACAGGTATCGTGGTGTCGATGCAGGATGAAAAATCGCAGATTAAGAACCTTGATAAAGCCATGCGCATCCTTCGTTCGAGAATCTACGAAATCGAATACCAAAAATACATGGACGAGGTAGCCTCGCGACGCAAAACGATGGTATCGACAGGCGACCGTTCTGCAAAGATCCGGACCTATAACTATCCACAGGGACGCATCACCGACCACCGGATCAACGTCTCGGTATACAACCTCCCCGGCTTCATGGATGGAGGCATCCAGGATATGATCGACCAACTGCAAATGGCCGAAAATGCTGAACGTCTAAAGGCTGATGCAATCGAATAAAGCACAGGCACCAAAGCTACTATTCCAGTCTCAACACAGGCGCCTCTCAAATATCTCTGCTGATTATCCAAACGACCAAATTAACACAACATCATGACCCGTACAGAACTCATCGCCCTGATCCGTCGTAAACGCTCTTTTCTCTGTGTAGGACTCGACAGCGACATAAAAAAAATTCCCCGACACTTGCTTAGGGAAGCTGATCCTGTTTTTGCCTTCAATAAAGCCATCATTGATGCTACAATTGACTTTGCGGTGGCCTACAAACCCAATCTGGCCTTTTACGAGAGCCGTGGCGTAAAAGGATTGCAAAGTCTGGAACGTACGATGGATTACCTGAATGAATTTAAGTGTGAGGTATTTACGATTGCCGATGCCAAAAGGGGCGACATAGGCAACACCTCAGAACAATATGCCCGTGGTGTGTTTTGCCGTGAAGATTCAGGCATGGAATTCGACGCCATCACTGTGGCACCCTATATGGGTGAAGATTCTGTGAAGCCTTTTCTGGGCTTCGAAGGGAAATGGGTCATTTTACTGGCGCTGACATCCAACAAAGGAGCCTTTGACTTTCAACTGACTGAGAATAAAGAGAATGGGAATCGCCTTTTTGAGGAGGTTTTGACAAAGTCAAAACAATGGGGCACCGAGCACAACATGATGTATGTAGTTGGGGCTACCAAAGCAGAAATGTTGACAGATATCCGAAAGATTGTTCCTGACCATTTTCTCCTCGTTCCCGGTGTCGGGGCGCAGGGGGGCAGTCTGAGCGAAGTTGTAAAACACGGCATGAACAGCGATTGCGGATTGCTGATTAATGCCTCACGCAGTATATTGTTTGCCTCTCATGGCGAAGACTTCGCCCAAATGGCCAGGAAAGAAGCTCAGAAAATGCAGGCAGAAATGAGCAATCTGCTCGGATAATCAGAACCCGGAAAAATTGGTTGCTGGTTAACGGGGAACCTGACACTTAAGTTATCCTGATTGACAACAACCCAGACCTTTGGTTTTGGATTTTACCAAAGCCCGCGAACAGCTCGCAAAGTACCCCCGTCAAAGTAACCCCATTCACGGCCTTTACATGGCCTATGCCCCATCCGGCTTCTAAGGAAAAGGCACTTCTGAATAGCTTTTCAATGGCCGGATGAAAAGACCTCTTCTCTATTCCTGGTCATAAAAGCAGCGCAGAAAATCTTATAAAAATTCCAGATCGAAAGGCGAACCGGATCAGCAGATAAGGCACTAACCACCGCCTACCGCCATCCCTAAACAGAAAGAGGGGAAGGCCATGATGATCATGACCTTCCCCTCCTGAATATTCTGATAATCCCTGAAGGGAATTATTTCTTTAATTCTTCGAGCTTTGCTTTAAACCCATTCACCAGATCATCCATGACCTCCTTCACAGAACTAATGGAAGTAGCTCTGAAGGCATTGCTCCCTGCGAAAGCATAGCCATTGGCCATGTTACCACGATAAGCATTCATGAGTGCAGAAATAATGCAATAAGGTGTGCTTGTGATGTCACAAGTTTTGATACATTTCACCGGACAGTTAATGGGGTGCTTCAAGCCGTTGCGAACCTTCTCAATAAAGCTGTTCCTGATAGCCCGACCAGGCATTCCCACCGGGCTTTGGATAATCTCTATTTCACTTTCTTCGGCGTTGATATATGTTTGCTTGAAAACATCTGAAGCATCGCACTCGCGGGTAGTTACAAACCGTGTACCTAACTGTACGGCACTTGCCCCACGCTGGATCATATCATACACATCAGCTCCGCTATATACACCACCGGCAGCAATGACCGGGATAGAACGGTTATACTTTTCTTCGTAGACCCTCACCTCACGAACCACTTCAGGAACAAGATTCTCAAGAGCAAAGTGGGGATCGTTGATCTGTTCATTTTTAAATCCAAGGTGTCCGCCGGCTTTGGGCCCTTCAACCACAAACGCATCGGGCAAATAGTCGTAGGCTGATTTCCATTTCTCGCAAAGCAGCCTCGCGGCCTTGCCTGACGATACGATAGGAGCCAGTTTGGTTGAGCAACCCGGAGTAAGAAACTTCGGTAGGTTCAAAGGCATTCCGGCACCCGAAAAAATAATGTCAACTTTTTCGGCAATAGCAGTTTTGACCATGTCTTCATAGTTCGACATAGCCACCATAATATTGACCCCGATGATTCCTTTGGTTTTTTCTTTCACCTTCCGCAACTCTTCCTTAAGCCCCAGAATGCTGGCCTCCAGAAAATCGGATGAAAACTTGCGGTAAAGGAGACCCAGTCCGGCACTGGAGATCACGCCGATACCACCTTCATTGGCCACTGCGGCGGCCAACCCTGAAAGGCTTACGCCTACACCCATGCCACCCTGTATAATGGGGACCGGCACTATCAGATCCCCTATTCTTAATTCTCGCATGAAATCAGTTCGTTGTTATTACGACTGCAAAGATACGCAATCCATCAGTTAAAAAAGTATAATATTTTGAAAACGAACAATTTTCATTTAAAAATCGTTCATCCAGGCTGTATTTTAACCATTTGGCCAATTCACCAACAAAAACTGACAGTTAAAGGTTAAGCGGGCGGTCGATATAGTCGGTGAAATCGGTACGGCGCGGACGATAATCTTCATCCATCAGCCTCGAAGCAATCAGGTAATCGGCCGTAGCCCTGTTGTTGGCAAAAGGCACATTATACACGACAGCAATCCTGAGCAAGGCTTTCACATCCACATCGTGTGGCTGAGGCTGCATAGGATCCCAGAAGAAGATTAGCAGGTCGATCTTCTGTTCAGCAATCAGGGCCCCCAGTTGAAGGTCTCCGCCAAGAGGACCGGATAGTAACTTCATCATACTGACCGCAATACCCTTTTCTTCTACCTTCAGGGCTGCCTCAATTTTTGAGCCCGTAGTACCAGTGCATATCAACTTATGTCGGGTGAGCAACGAACTGTTCCACCTGACCCATTCTACCAGATCAGCTTTACAGTTATCATGTGCCACGAGGGCAATCGTTTTACAAATTGGTGAGGTTGGAGCCATCTTTTCAATCATCGTAACCAGCAATTAAAATTCATCGGGCAAAGGTAAAATATCCTCCAGCACAAAAATTCTAAAAACCAACAATTGTTCTAAACACATTAAACCTGAGCCGGCAAACCCGGTCTATTCATCCACAGAACCAGATCAAAAAACTGATATGAAAAAACTATTAATTTTTACCGGCTTAGTTTTTATGGCTGTCGGCTTCCCTTCTGCCTCCGTCTTCGGGCAGCAATTTCCCGCAGAGATATACCTGTCGTCCGACGGGAAGATGCTCTTCACCGGTGGAAGAGCACCTTCAGGTCTTTATGATTCAGCCCTTATAAGACGTATTGACCTTCAGTTTTCACAGTCCAACTATTGGAACCTGTTAAAACAGAACTATGAAAGCCAGACCGAAATACCGGCCACCATGACGGTTGAAGGAGTTGTTTATGATAGTGTCGGCGTCAGGTTCAAGGGTGAGACATCCTACACCCAATTGCCCCAAGGCTCAGAAAAGATGTCATTCAATATTTCGGTTGATTTCGTGCATGAAGATCAAAGGATTATGGGTTATAAGACCCTTAACCTTCACAACTGCTTTCAGGATCCCTCCTTCCTGAGGGAAGTCTTCTACCTTCATCAAAACAGACACAATATCCCTGGAGCCAGAGCCGCCTTCATAGAGCTTTACATCAATGGCGAAAGCTGGGGTCTCTATCCAAGTCTTCAGCAAATGAACAAAGATTTTATTGAAGAATGGTTTTTGAGCAACGATGGCGCCAACTGGCGTGCCGATGCACCAAGTTCCGGGGCTCCTGGCCCCGGTCCCGGACCCGGAGGCTGGGGTGATGGAACTGCTGCCCTCAACTATCTGGGCAGCGATACAGCTCTTTATCAGGAGTACTACACCCTGAAAAGCAGTGATACAGAAAACCCCTGGCAGAAACTTGTGGACGCCTGTTATTACCTGAACAACACCTCCCAGGCCAACATGACCACCGTTGTACCCCAGTACATAGATGTTGACCGTGCATTGTGGTTTCTGGCCTCAGAAATTGCCTTTGGTGATGATGACAGCTATGTCTATAAAGGAAAAATGGATTACTATGCCTACTATGAACCTGAGACAGGGCGCCTCACGCCAATGGAGTATGATGGCAATAGTGCACTGGTGAATTCAAATATTAACTGGAGCCCGTTCATGAATCAGAACAACGTAAATTATCCTTTGTTGAACAAACTTCTGGCCGTTCCTGAATTCCGGCAGCGTTACCTGGCTCATCTGCGCAGCATCATTACCGATCAGTTTGATGTTACAAAAACGGCAGCCATGCTGGATGGCTATCAGTCGCAAATTGATCTGCTCGTACAGAATGACCCTAAAAAACTCTATACCTATGCCGCATTCGTCAGCGAGATTACAACCTTGAAAAACTTTATTTCAACCCGAAGAAGTAATCTTTTGGCAAATAGTGAAGTTGCACAAACAGGGCCTGCTATTACAGATGTGGCGTTCTATGATGAATCGGGAATTGTGTGGAATGCCCCGCAAAATATGAAAGAGACAACTGTCAGAGCAACGGTTACACACACACAGGGACTCTCTTCCGTGAAGCTCATGTTTAGTGACCAGATCGTTGGCAATTTCGCCACGGCGATCATGTATGATGATGGGATCCACAATGACCTTGCAGCAGGTGACGGGGTATATGGTGGTAAATTGCCTGCCCGGGCTTCCGGAACATGGATGCGTTTCTATATTGAGGCTGCAGCAGCTACTGAGGCTAAAACGGTTACCTACAGCCCTGGTGGCGCTGAGCATAATGTATATATTTATCAGGTCAGGGGAGGCTCTCTCACACCAGGTACACTCGTCATCAATGAAATACTGGCCGACAATACAACAACAGCCAGCGATGAAGCTGGCGAATATGACGACTGGTTTGAACTATATAATGGTGGTACGGAAGCGATTGACCTTTCTGGTTATTACCTGACTGATGATGAAACAAATCCCACCAAATGGGAGGTACCCGATGGTGTAACCATTACACCAGACGGTTACCTGATTTTTTGGGCAGATGAAGATGAAGAACAGGGATTGACTCACACAAATTTTAAACTTTCCAAAGGAGGTGAGGTCTTAATGTTAACTGACAATGAAGGAACGACCGTTGACTCGGTTGTCTTTGGAGCCCAGACTACTGATATGGGTTATGCAAGGGTACCTAATGGAACTGGCGATTTCGTCATTCAATCAGCTACATTCAACGCATCAAACAGCCCTACCGGTGTTGGCGGTCAGACAATAGAAGCGGAATCTGTCAGGGTGTATCCTAATCCGGTGAATTCCATCCTGACAATTGAGGTTCCCGAATCAATGATTGGACAAGATTTACAAATTTACAATAGTACTGGTCAATGCATTTTGAAGCAAGCTGCCGGGAGGCAACAGCAGATAGATTTTTCGCAACGACCTGCTGGTTTCTGGTTAATTAGGGTTGGAAACCATACCTACAGGGTATTATCTACCCGATAGGTGCTGGACAGTTTCAACAATAAGCCCTGCTCCATCCGGCGCAGGGCTTTATTTTTTAATCATAAGCAAGCCTCATAAAAAAAGACCTACAGGCTCAGCCCACAATAATTCATGATATTAACTTCAGTCATCATTCATTGCGGTCGATGGGAAGTACCGTAATGTTATTATTGGCATCGATGGCAATGTCATATTCAAAACAATTGCTGACGGCTACAACTTTAACATAGTCTACATCACTTACTGTGATAGTGAACGTAACCTGCCCTGCGGCATAGCTTTGGTAAGATGAGGCAGTACCCGGGTCAATATTGTTAATATTAATGGTATTTCCTCCCGTAGTTTTTATTTGAACGCTCGCCTTGTTTGTACCATTATTGAGGATTCTCGCCCGGGGAGCCTCATTACTACAATTATCACTACAACTATACGATAGTGATAAAATCAATACAAAAAGCAAGGCAGATAAAATTCTTTTCATGGTTTTCATGGTC
This sequence comes from Bacteroidetes bacterium GWE2_42_24, assembly GCA_001768515.1. Taxonomy (GTDB): domain Bacteria; phylum Bacteroidota; class Bacteroidia; order Bacteroidales; family TTA-H9; genus GWE2-42-24. The sequence goes on from MEOA01000027.1 coordinate 25,650, forward strand.
AATTAATTAACAATTTACAAAACTAAACGCGAATAACCTATAGTCAGTTATAATCTGGAAATAGTTGTATTCGTATCTCATGTTGAATGATCAGATTAATCCCAACTCAAACCCCAACCAACGGCCAATCTGTCCTGATAAATGTTCCAATCCAAAACCATCGCCCTTATGAACAGGCAACCGGGTAATTATTCAGCCTTATTCAACGACAAGATTGACCTTATCTGTATCCAGACGAACCACCAGCCACTTTCTGATCTTTTCCCTTTCAGCCATACTTAATACGCCGCTTTTCGTTGACAGGGTAACCAAAATTATACTTTCATTATCGGAACCGTTAAAAAACCGTATTGATTCAGCATAAGAACACGACTCGACCTGCGGAAAGAGCGGTTTTAATTCATTCAACAAGGTTCGTCCTGTAAACCTCCGCTGATTCAAGCTATCTATTACGGCTTGTTTTGTTGCAGCTATTTGTTCAATCTTTCCCAATTTTTCGCGCAGCAGATAGACTTCGGCCACCTTGCTTTCATCTGACGAATAAATTGAAAGGCCCTGCCTGATCACAACAGAAACATCAGTCAATCTAAAATCCGCCGCCTTCTCCTCAATGGCTCGCTTTTGCGCATCGCTCATCCTGACCCCGCCATAGGTCAGCGTAATGCTACGTGTATCAGGGTCAACCTCATGATTTAATAAATAGTTTCCTTCAAAAGTCTGAACATTTGAGACATACCTGTTTGCGCTCTCAGCAAACTTTTCCTTTAACACCAATCCATAGCCAAAATAGATACTTGGCACAATAACCAAAAAGATCACTGTAGATATCAATCGGTTTACTTTCTTCTTCTGTCTTTCACCAATGATGGTCCGTAAAGGGAATTTTAAAATCTGAGAAATGGCCACAGAGGAAAGTGCAATGAAAACGGTATTTATCGTAAACAGATAAATGGCTCCGAAAAAGAAATTCAACTGGCCTGTTGCCAGACCATAGCCTGCTGTGCAAAGGGGAGGCATCAGAGCAGTGGCAATGGCAACCCCCGGAATCACATTTCCCTTTTGCTTGCTGCTTATTGCTATAACACCCGCCATACCGCCAAAAAGGGCAATCAAAACATCATAGATAGTCGGACTTGTACGCGCCAACAGTTCAGAGTGTGCAGTTGCAATTGGGCTAACGAAGAAATAAAGAGTAGATGCGACAAGAGCCGCGATAACAGCAAAGGAAAAATTTCGCACCGACTGCCTGAATAACTCAAAGTTATAAGTGGCAATACTGTAACCCATACCATTTATAGGTCCCATCAGCGGACTGATTAACATCGCACCGATAATCACTGCTGTTGAATTCATGTTGAGCCCTACCGAAGCTACAATGATTGCAAAGACAAGAATCCAGAGATTAGTGCCCTTAAACACCGTGTCTCGAACTATGCTTTCATGGATCTTCTCATAATCATCCATTTCAGGATGCAGATTAAAGTAAGCAATTACCTTTTTCAGCAATTCGACCGGATCTCCGTTCATGTTAGTATTCATATGACAATTGAGCTATTGAAAAACACCATTATGTATGTTTAACCTGCAAATAAGCTAAAATTTCCGTAACATCATATAACCGGAACCAATATCCCGAGCATTGGCTCATGGTATATGCATAACTTTGTCTTCTATTGCGCTAAGCCGTCAACTATTTGCCGGCGAATAACCAATCTGTAAATCTCTCCCCCGTTGACCAGGCCAATACTAATCGAGCCGGGACAATTCCTCTTCTCCGGTAATACAAATATCGAGATCGTGCAACAATCCATCCTCAATGCTGTAAATCCACCCATGAACAGTAAGCCCGGCCCCTGATGCCCAAGCCTTCTTTACGATGGTGGTATTGCACACATTAACCACCTGCTCACGGATACTCAGTTCGCACAACCTATTTAACCTCATCTGAGAATCAATTGCATCCAGCTCAGATTTATGAAACCGGTAAACATCCCCGATATGCCTGAGCCAATTATCAATTAATCCATGATCTTCCTCCTCCATCGCAGCCTTTACACCCCCACAACCATAATGCCCGCAAACGATGATGTGCTTTACCTTCAGCACCTCAACCGCATATTGAATTACCGAGAGGCAATTAAGGTCGGTATGCACAACTAAATTGGCCAGATTCCTGTGCACAAACAGATCGCCGGGCGGAAGATTTACAATCTGGTTGGCAGGGACGCGACTATCGGCACATCCAATCCATAAAATATGAGGGGATTGGTGAAGAGAGAGCCTTTGAAAGAATGAGGGATCAGCTTTCTTTATTTCGTCGGACCATTGACGATTCTGCACAAAAAGATGTTTTAACAGGCGCATATGATAGGTTTGGAGCTCTGTGCAAAAAAAAATAATTACACATTCAATGTATAAACACCCTGGATTATTGAAATGTTGACTTTTGAAATTTTATAATTTCATAACCGCTGCAAAACATTCCAATTAATAATTCAGCAGGCACTTTCACAATACGCAAAAGCATCAGACCCCGAACCACAATCAACCATGACGCTGAAATACAACTACTAACAACCAAAAACACTTGCTACCGTCCGATTATAAAAAGAAACCCAATTTGAATGCCAGTCCTGTCGAGACGCGCACTCAGAAAATCTTCATCTTCGGTAACCACACCGGCCACATCGACTGCTCTAACAGAATAATCTATCCGATGCTGACTTTTCATAAGTGCACTGTATGATAGGTTGATCCCCCAACAGTTGGAAAACAGAAACTGAACACCAGCGCTATAGCCGGCATATCCAAGCACATTGCTGCGACTGCGGTAGGTCACTTCGGTGTACTTGTTTTGCAGTTCATCATAGTTAAGGTCAACATCAGGAATCGTGAAGCTGCGTAAGCCACCGTTTAATTCTCCAAAGAAATTGAGTACAAATTTATCGCGGAGGATCTCAACAGGCAGATTCATCAACAAATTCAAGCCAAGACGGCCGGAGAGATAGCCTCCTGTAAAATTGTACGTCGAGGGAGCAGTTCGTTCAAGGAAGATATCCTCATTCATCCCAAAATAATCCAGACCCAGGTTGACTCCAACACCAATACCATAAGCAATCATGTGGTTATAATCAATATCGGCCAAAAGCCCATTGTTGGCCATCAAACCATTGCCGGTTGTTGACGAGAGATCTCTGCCAGGGGAAGCGGGGCCGCCTGTTATGCTAAGGTAGCCAGTTCCGTCCCAGTATCGGGGATTCACCTGTGCCATCATGACGGCTGGTGCAAAAAAGAGTACAAGTGAGGCCGTTAAAAAAAGGGGGGTTAATTTCATCTGGATGAATTTTAATAGCTGAAGTATAGGTCGATAAATAAATCATGGACTACAGGCACGGTCTGAAGGCTGTAATAGGCATTCGGATAATGATTGTTTTTGATATCGACCGTTGAGAGCATGAATTCATCCAGAAACTCTGGATACTGCGATCCGTCATCTCTTAAAACAACAAACCTGAAGGTCTCATTTGCCGTAAACTGAACAAAGTCGAAGAAAGTACCATAAACGAAGTCCTCAGGCCTTCTGAATTTTAAAGGAAAACTACCCGACGATACAATTAGGGTGCGTCCGACATAGGTAGTGTTGTGATACATCTCTACATAGATACCGCTGGCACTATATCCCGAGGGCAACATCAGGTTGAGAGAATCGATGAATACCCTTTGGGGTGCAGGGCTAATGAAAATCTGCTGAACATACTCATCCGATTCACCACTTGTACATTCCCCCTTCAAATTAACTGTATAGGTGCCCGGTGAATCAAAAACATGTTCGGGCGACTCATTACTGCTCTCGCCTCCGTCGCCAAAATGCCAGTAGAACTGGTTGGCACCCGAAGATTCGTTGCTGAAATGGACTTTAGCAGGGGCAAAATTATTATTGTTGAAGTGACTATAAGAAAACTTTGAATTTACCGCTACCGAGGATTGATCTAATCCGGGTACTGTAAAGGCAAGGGTATCGGCTCCTATTTCATTCGAAACGATCAGTGTAATTGTATATAAACCTTCGGTCTGGTAAATATGTACCGGATTTTGATCATTGGAGGAAGTTCCGTCACCAAAACTCCATCGATACCTGATATTGCCCAGCAGATTGTTGGTTTCCTGAGTAAAACTAACGGGATAGGGAGGTTCGCAGTTTTTCAGCACAGGAGTCACTTTAACAATCTCCGGCGCAGCAGGTGATTCGAGCCAGTATTCCCATCCCCTGATGGGCTCCTTCTTGCAGTGGGTTAGCAGCAATAGCATGCAAAATCCCAGTAAAATCGCACCCGCGACAGGTTTGTGAACTCTGACAAACGGATTCCTTGGGTAGTACTTCTTCATCAAGTAATGGCATTAAGTGATTGACTCAATCAGATGACTTCATTTTTACATTCAACAGCCAGACCATCAAACATCAATATTGTGACGACGGGATTCAATGGAATATATTACGCAAAACAACACTAAATGAGGGCTTATCAATTCCATGAGCACGCCCTTAAGGATAGCGGATACAAAGATTCCACAAAGAAACCCTGTAATTCAGACAACGGCAGGAAGACAAAACCGGTTAGCGCTTACCGTATCTTCTCTGTCTCATAAGACCAATTATCATACCTAAAATCACCACCAGAACGACAGGAACCACCACATTGATAATCTGCCATTTCAATTTCTCACTCTCAATCTTTTTACGATCGAGTAGCCGAATCTTAAGCTCACGGCTTCGGATTGTAATGAGCCGGCTGTCATCCACAAGGTAATCCATGGCATTGAGCAGGAAATCTCGGTTACCAAACGTTTGACGTGTATCCTGATCATAGCCTACCGGCAGAGGAACCCCACGCTTTCTGTCGAACTGGTTCCGGGCAATGTCTCCATCGCCTACGATGATCATGGCCGATTCACGACTTACATCCATGAACCCGATCTCACGATCTCCCACTATTTCGGGAGGAACCCTGTTGGCATACAATGATTTGAATTTCCCTTCAAGCAACACGGCAGCAGGAACCCGGCTTTTGCTGAAGAGTGTCGGGTCAGGTTGTTTTCCGGCAATGCTCAAATCGACAATCACCGGAGCGTTCATCAGGTGTGTGTATTCGGATGAAGTAAGTAGGAAGGTCTTCTTCACACCCGGCACAAAGATGGTATCAACACTGCTGACAAACTGCGTCTTAATGGCATTCAGGTTATTGGAAATTGGATGCGATGCCGTAGTGGCATTCAACAATGGAAAGAAAGGCCAGGGCATCATGTCGAACTGGGGTTGGTTCCCAATCATTCCTGTCACCATCATGATGGGAAGGCATTGCACATCCTGAATCAGGTCGTTATTCACACGTGCACCATATCTGAAAAGCATATCGTCGAGCCCTGTCTCTCTGGCCAGCGCTATGGTGGTAGGTTTGTTCTGCAGGCTATCCATGTCTGCACTTACGCCATCCAGCAACCACAAAATACGGCCACCACGCATCACAAACTGGTCTATTATAAACTTGTCTTTTTCGCTGAAGACCGAATCAGGCCTTGCAATAATGATAGCTTTGTAACGGTTGAATATGTTGACGTGCCCCACTGAATCACTTACCCGTTGAGTAAGGGCATCAATACGTCCGCCTATCTTTACCCGTTCCAGCCCATAATGTTCCGATAAGGCCAGCGCAAAATCATAGACTTTATCTTCGGTCAGCTCTCTGTGTCCGGTGATAAAACCCACTTTAGGCTTCCGGGTAGCAATCAGTTTTCGGATCGTGTTGGCAATGTTGTATTCCAGATTCTGAATAGAGTTGTTCAGCACCTGCTCGGAACCAGCCGCCAACTGATTCTGAATTAATTCCATTGGAAACTGCTGCGCACGGTATGAGATGATGGCACCCGGAAATACCAATTGCTGTTCACTGCCACTTTTTGTTTTTATCTTCAGATCTGTAGGATTCAAGCCCTTCTCAACCAACTGCTTGTAAACTTTCTCACGCTCTTTGGCATCCGGATTGGCACTCGGATTGATGAATTCGAAAACAATGTACTTGTTGTAGGCCCGAAACTGAGAAAGCATCTCCCTTGTCTCATTCCGAAGCCTCTTGAATCCTGCGGGAAAATCACCTTCAAGGTAAACCCTGAAATAAATATAATCGTCAACCTTATCGAGCAGGGAACGAGTGGCCGGTGAGAGGGTATAACGTTTTTCGGAGGTAAGGTCAAACCTCGTGAAAAGTTGCGACCCGATGATGTTCACCAAAACGATGATCACAACGGTGAGTAACAACTGAATAAGATTCTGGCGCCGGTTATTCCGTCGCCTGGGTTCACCGCCTTCAGTACCGGTAGAATTCTTCACAGATTTCGACTTCATTCCAATTATTATTGAAGGATAAAGATTTACAAGATCCAGCCGTTTGATTACGACAACCACAAAGGTAGAAAAAATGGCTGATCGTTTGGTTACCGTCAGATGTTTAAGTGAATCAGCACTTCTTCTATATTCCGGTGAAGCTCTTCCAATGTGCCATTGTTGCTGAAAGTGTAGTCAGCCTGACGTATACACTCAGCCAGATTCTGGTGATTCGGATCGGTCGACTGCATCTCTCGTTGTTCATTGCTTAGAAAAGTTTCAAAAGAGATGCTGTCGGTGGCACTCCCCCTTCGGATAATCCGTTCATAGCGGATTGCCGGATCGCCATCAACAGCAAACAGGACAAACTGAGCACATCTGCGTAGTGAGGTGATTTCACCAGGTGTGCGTATACTCTCAATGATGCAATGGTGATTACACTGCCTGGCCCGGATTAGCAGTTGATCGGTAACATACGAAGGACTATGGGCAGCCCTCAGTTCATTGGCTAACATCGTCATGGTGTCCCGGTTAACGGGCAGATTCCGTTGTTCAATCTCTTCAGTCAAAAAAGCCCTCACCGAATAATGGACAAATTGTCTCTTCCCCACGAGGTACTCCACAATAGTCCCCTTACCGGCTCCCAGCGTTCCCGTAATTCCTATGATTATCATTTGATTTCGTGTCTGCGCGAATCATCAGACCGGCTGCAGGTTCCAATGACATTATTCCATTTGCGGCCAGCTTGATCCTGATTCTCAATCTTTATTAAAAACAATACAACCCTGCGAAGATAAGAAGTTTCCGGCTTCTGATTTACCTTACTTAAGAACACGGCACAGGTAACCATCGCAGAATTTCCATAGTTACACCTTTTTGTCGTACACTACTTTTAATTAGTCGTGATTTCCGATGGCTATAGGGCGGCTTTGGCTTTGGCTTTCCAAACCAGCCAGTCATTGGAAACAACAGTATCAATTACCGTGAATTTTATAACTTTGGTTCTCCATTTCATTCAACACGCCCAATTAATGATAACGCCCCCCAGTTTAAAGCCCGGTGATCTGATCCGTATCATAGCCCCCTCAGGAAAGGTTCGCCTTGAGCATGTCATGGCAGCAGCAGGATTGCTTCGCAATCTTGGTTTTCAGGTAATTGAAGGGAGGCATCTTTACAGCGAATTTCATCAATTAGCCGGGGAAGATGCCGAACGTATCCACGATCTTCAACAGGCTCTCGACGACAACCAATGTAAAGCCATTCTCATGGCCCGCGGTGGCTATGGCCTGCTCCGCATTATCGACCGGGTTGACTTCTCCCGCTTTATGCAGCACCCCAAATGGATTGCCGGATTCAGCGACATTACCGTGCTCCATTCTCACCTCCACAACCTCGGCATCGAAACTATCCATTCGGTCATGCCCAATAGCTTCCCGGCCAACAGTACTGCCGATGAACCGGTTGCCTGCCTGATGAAAGCCCTTTCGGGCGAACCACTAAACTATTCACTGGCACCCCATGCCCTGAACCGTCAGGGCACTGCTTCAGGAATTATAACCGGAGGAAACCTGACAATGCTCACCTCCCTTCTGGGCTCCGATTCAGCAATCAACACTCAGGGAAAAATACTCTTCCTCGAAGATGTCGGTGAATACCTCTACCGCATTGACCGCATGATGCACACACTCAAACGTGCAGGATTACTTGATCACCTGACCGGTCTCGTTGTTGGCTGTTTCAACGATATGCTCGACGGAAGCACCCCCTTCGGCAAAACTGCGCGGGAAATCATCGCAGAAGCTGTTACCGGCTACGATTATCCCGTAGCCTTCGGCTTTCCCGCAGGACATGAACCCGACAACAGACCACTGATCCTGGGACGAAATACCCGGTTAATGGTCAAACCCGACAGCGCTACAATTCATCAATCCAGCTAAATAAATGGCAGAGCACAACGATCTGGGAAACAAAGGTGAAGAATTGGCCATCGGGCACCTGCGGGGACTTGGATACACGATTCTTGCCACAAACTGGCGTTGCCAGAAGGATGAAATCGATGTCGTAGCCCTCGATGGCAATACCCTGGTGATAGCCGAAGTAAAGACTCGTACCAGCAACTATTTCGGAGAACCCGAAACCTTCGTCGACCGTAATAAACAGAAATTCCTCGTCAGAGCTGCAAATGAATACATCAGGCTCAACAATTTCAAAGGGGAAACCCGCTTCGACATCGTTTCGATTGTAATGGCCGAGGGAAAACAGCCCCGTCTCAATCATCTTAAAGACGCATTCTATCCATATTAACCCCTTCATGAACAACCAGGCCCAACAACTCGTCAGCGAACTTGAAGCCCTGTTTCAAACAAAGGCAAACCCATCTAAGGCACCCGCCATGGAAGCATACCTGCGGAACCAGTTCCGCTCGTTCGGAATCAACTCCCCCGACCGTTGCGAAATTATCAGAAGCCTGCGCCCTGCCTTTAAGAAACAGCCCCCCGCCATTGCTGCTCAATTTGCACTCATTTGCTGGGAACACCCCATGCGCGAAATGCAATATGCCGGAATGGACCTCTATTCAGCATTTGCCGAAAATCCTGATGCAAATATAATCGCAACCTGTGAAACCCTCATTACTCACAAATCATGGTGGGATACTGTCGACTATATCGCACCCAACATCGTGGGAAACTGGCTCAAAAAATACCCTGCCGATATCCGGCCTGTAACTGACCGATGGATGGATTCGGGGCATCTTTGGCTACAGCGATCCTGCCTCTTGTTTCAATTGAAACACAAAGATAAACTCGACTTTGAATTACTCCGCAGTTTCATCACCCGTCTTAACACCCATCCCGATTTCTTTATCCGTAAAGCCATCGGCTGGTCATTGCGAAGCTATGCACGCCAAAATCCTGAAGGGGTAAAACAGTTCGTCGCTTCTACCGCATTGTCAAACCTCAGCCGACGCGAAGCATTGAAACATCTGGCAGATAATTAAAAAATCTATCTGGTTTCCGTGAAAGCCGTTACCACGCCAAAGTCAAAGTCAAAATATTCCATATCCAATCCCCCATCAATGTAATCATTACGCTAAGGCGCAATACGCTTACCCCCCTGCCTGACATCTCATAAAGAAGGGCTGCCCCTTGGGAACAGCCCTCTTCAGACAAGCAAAGACATGTTAACCGGGGAAAGCGGCCTTAATTTCCCTTACGAAGGCATCGGCTCGGCTTAAGGATGCCTGTAGTAGATCTTACTCACAATCCGCCACCCTTCTTCAAATTTGTACAAGGAAAGGTAATCGGTAAAGATCAGCTTATCACTCTTGTAGAGTTCTATCTTCGCCACTGCCGCATTGCCGGTGACATCGATGTTCTTGTACACACAACTCATCTTCTCCTTATCCGGCTCTGGTTGTGCCTTACGGCGCATACCGGCCATCTGTATCCAATTGTAGATGGGCAGAAACTCCAGCATGTTGTTGCGGAAGACCAACAGATTGAAACCTGGATGAAATCCTGCATCTGTAACTTTCAGGTCGCCACCATTCTGCAACCCTTCGATGTAAGCCTCATCGATGACCTTCTTGATGGCTTCCTCATCGCCGTCGGAGGTGACTGCCAGCGAGGCAGTGACCGTAACGGCCAGCAGCAACAGAAAAGAGAAAAGCTTTTTCATGGTTAATCTGATTTTAATCAATCCCCGTTGGATTCAATACTTCTCCTGAAAGTAAGCGGGATACCTGTATCACATGGTGCACCAACCTCTACCAGTTCCCAATTCTTATCATATTCGGCAATTTTATGCCGCAGCACGGTTACTTTATCCTGAAGCTTACCTTCCTCGTTCTCGAACCTGATGAGTTCTACCCGGTACTGCATGGTACGCTTACGACCGTTAATCCGCACATCTATTTCCACATTTTGCTCCGGCTCAATGTCCGGCACCAGAATTACAATTTCACGCATAACTACCTCCGTTTTAGAAGCATACTCGAAAAACATGCCACAACAGACTTGAGCCATTCAATCAACAAGTTAGCTTATCTTTTCAAGACAGAAACCCCTGATTGAATGTCCGCTCCCAAGTCAACTGCTGTACGTAAGCGTACAAAATTGCTCCAGAAATCAACCTTCGCTATACACGTTTCATTACTTTTGTGGTCTTTAATCGATTAACCATGGATGCAAACAAGAAGTCACGACGATACGAACGTATCTACACCCAGTTGCGCGAACTGTTAACCCGTACCGCCAACCCGGGTGCACGTATGGCGACCCTCTGTGCAGTGCTTCACCACAAAATGGACGGTTTCTTCTGGACCGGGTTCTATTGTCTCGCCAATGGTGAACTGATCGTCAGCAACTACCAGGGACCCGTTGCCTGCCAGGTGCTGAAGAAAGATACCGGCGTATGCTGGGCAGCAGTCAATACAAAACAAACCGTCGTAGTGCCCGATGTTCATCAGTTCCCCGACCACATTGCCTGCGACTCCCGCTCCAATTCGGAAATAGTTGTTCCGTTAAAAAACAGCAGGGGTGAAATCCTTGGCGTGCTGGATGTCGACAGTGACAAGCCGGCTAACTTCGATGAGACCGATGCCTTATGGCTTGAAAGAATTATTTCACTCGTGTATGCGTAAGATACTCTTTCTGCTGATCATCATCATCCTGAGTGCCTGTAACAGGTCGCCCGAAAAAGCTGGAGAATACCACCAGTTCATGATCGAAAGCCAATCGGCGCTGATGAACCGGGTGTTCGAACTGAGCCGTAACCTCCGTAACATGGATTCCACAAAGGCTAACCAGATTCTGGAAGAAACCAAAGTGCTTGCGCTCAACACAGCCGAAGAGATCAGGCAGGCACAGCCATTTAAAAAAGACACCACGCTACGGCATGCCACCCTGCAGGTCGTCGAAGCATATGCCGAGGTGATCAACAACGAACTGGGAGAGATGGCCGGCATGGTAACCCGGGGAGAGCTAACCGACAGCACAGGATTCCGGAAAGCCGCTAAAATCAGGCTGTCCATTCTGCATAAGCTCATCAAAGCCGAGAAAGAATTTGCCCGCCAGGAGGGCAAATTCCGGCGCACTTACCTCGCGGGCAAAGACTTCATAGAGGCAGATACCACCTTTTTCGGGGTCGATACCATCAATCCGGCGGGGTCAGAGTTCTAAACGTCCACCCTCCGACCTTCCTGAGTATGCCGGAGCATACTGACTCTGAATGGTAGCGGGGCCATCGGCATAGTTTCCGTTACGGGTCACATTTACATCATATTCGAATACGTAGGTTCCGCGACGCAACTGGTAGAAGAAATAATCCACAGTGGCATCGCCTGTCACCTTGTAGTAGCCAGCCCCATCACGCCATTCATAACCTGAGAGTACATCAACAGGTTCAAAACCTGCGGCACGCAGGTCACGCAGGGTAACATACTCCATATCCCGCTCAACCTCTACTGTAATCCTGACCTTTAGTTTATCGCCCTGCTTCAGTCGTTGCCCCGGCTCTATTCTGACCCAACGATTACCCGACTCACTTATAAGCTCCCGTTTCAAAGTGAAACCCGATCCAGTAGCCTGTACCTTTTCCTGGCGGGCATAATATTGTGCATAAATGCCTCCCCAGCCAACCCCTTCGCCCAAACCCCGAAACCCGATTGTTGTTCTGGCAGCTTCGGCAGCATCTAAAAGAAAATCGCGTCGAAAATAGCCTGTTTGTGAATCCATCGCCTGTATCGGAATAACCTTCCCATTGAGGAGCACCTCCACGGGATTCATTTTCGCCTTTTGCTTCTCCCCCGTCAAAAGAAAGGCATAGCAAGCACCTGCCGTGGCAGGTTGGTTTTCCCATGCTTCGGTACGTTTACGCGACAAAAGCCATCCCTTCATCTTCTCCATTTCCATACTGCCGGGCATAAGCTCATTCCATGCCTCTATGACGATGCTTTGCGTTTCGAGAGGGGCATCATACCAACGCTGACCATATTCACGCCGCCAGTAGATGTTGCCTTCCTTGTCGGTTAAAGCCTTATCGCGCAGCGAGGCCATCATCTTTTCTGCATTCTTTACATCGCCTGCACGATACAGCGCCAGGGCAGTCATAGCCTGCATCATTGGCGAAATAGCTGTTCCTTTCAGGGTAATCCCCTCCTGGTAGAACCTGAAGGCCGCCTGATACTTTTCTGCCACCGGGTGGCTGCCAAAGAAATAACTACGTGCATAAAGGTAATGCAACTGAGAGGCATCAGGCCCGGGTTTCTTTGTTCCGGCATTCTTCAGCATCAGATTGTAATCTTCAAGCAGTTGGTCGTCAAGGTAGCTCACAGCCTTTCCGATTATGTCGGCTACTTTTTGGTTGTCATTAAGGCTGACTGCCCCCATCTTCACCATCCGGCCGATAGTTTCCACCACTTGCCCCGTCAGGTAACGCGAGTCAGGCATCCCTTTAAACCACACGAAGCCACCATTTGCCAACTGGTAATCGGCCAACAGGCTGACAGCCTCCGACTCGAACTGCCACAGGTTATTCTCGTTATAAAAATCAACCAGATGGCGCTGGTTTACAGTTTCATCCTGTTCGTCCTCAACCCATGGAGTATCTTCCAGTCCCAATAGTTTCAAATCATCATTCTGCCCCAGCGTGGAGGTTGCAGGCTTCTGCCCATTACCCGGGGCTTCCAGTGCCGACCTTATACCCGGATAGGTATTCACCACTAACCTCCCCATAGACGCCGCATAATAGCGAAACAAGACATCGGTCAGGCAGTGTTGATTGGGAGTCTTCAACGCAGGCAGTGCATTGACCACATACCAGGCGGGATTGGAGGCATACTCAACGGTAACCTTCACCTGATCACCCGGGCGCAGTGCTCCTGCATCAAAATACTGCGCCACGCCGGCATTAAACTTTTCCTGTCCATTAATTGTAAAGGCTTTGGTGTTAATCAACCTGATGCGGTCGGTGAGTACAGGCAGGTTCCCGGCTTGTCCATCGGTCTGAAGACCGGCATTTACAATAACCTCATAACGAAGCAGGCCAGGAACATCGGCAAAGACCACGGGCCATGCGGCAACTTCATTTCCGCCAGCAGCTACATCCAGAATTACCGGCTGAAGCTCGCCTATCCATGCCGGAGCCTCGCCTGTAACCACGTCAATAAGTTTCAACCTGACTGTCGTTTTCAGCGCTTTTTTGCTCATATTGATGACTCTGAATGGCAATGATAATGAATCGCCTGTCCTTACAAATCTCGGCAATGCCGGAATAACCATCACATCGCGCGAGGAGGTGATATACTTGTGGGTTGTACCGGTCATTCCGTCCTGTGCGTGTGCCAATGCCATAAATTTCCAACGGGTAAGCGCATCAGGTACTACAAACTCAAACTCAGCAATACCTGTTTGCCGGTTGCTCTTCAGGAAAGGATAGAAAAAGGCTGTTTCATTCAAGTTGGTACGCAGGGATGGCTCTGTCTCTGTTTCATCAGATACAGGTTTGAGGTCAGAATTATCATCTATAATATTAAACTCAACTTCTTCTTCAAAAATTTCTGTTTTATCTTCTACAACGTTCAATTCTTTTTTCATTTGGCTCATTGAACCGGCAGCAGGTGCCATCGCCCTTATCCCCTTACCGCCACCCTTAAACCTGCCAAAATAATTAAAAAACTCAAATCCGAACCAGTTGAGATCGGTATAACCGGGTTCTGTCACCGCATAGTAGGTAATAGTATCAATATAATTGACCCGCGTCTCCCCTCGTCGAAAAGCACCAGAACCCCAACTCCCTCCTCCCCAGGGAAACTCAGCAGTATTCATCATCCATTGCTGCGGCGCGATGGCGTCGAGGGATGCGTCATACATCGAGGCCAATACCTCCGCTTCCAGGGGCTTACCGTTACCATCGGCCACGGTCACGCTCCACTTTTCCCGGTTACCCGGCTCTGTTTTGTCACGGAAGGTGGCAAGACGTACGATCATCTTCTGATCGGGCTTTTCTACAGACACGAAATAACTATGGTTAAAAAATCTGTTATGACGCACCAGTATGAAATGAAACTGAACCAACTCTCCCATGTCAGGAGAAATCGGATAGAAAAAAAGCTTTTGCTCCCTGTCAGCTTCAAGCCACTGCTCAGCCACAACACCTTTACTGGTTAAAACCTGCACCAGGTATCGTGCATTCTTCTCAGAAGAACCATAAAGGAATCTTGCCTGTTCTCCCGCTTTTACCTCCTGAGTGAGCGGAACAACCCAATCTGGGGTCAGCAGTGGTAATTTCGACGAAGTCGGATCGAAAACAGTAAAGGTCACCATCTTTTCCGCCTCGTTGCCTTTTTGATCGACTGCTTTTAGTTTTAAGGCATACACCCCCGGACTGGTAATAAACTTCTTTATATCCACCAGACTGTCAGCCATGTAATTCAGATGATAGCCTGCCAGTTGATCACCAAGTGGCCATTTATTATAATTGAAACTACCAGCCTCACCGCGACCAAACAAACGGTATTCTTCATCGACCGGCCAGTAACAGGTATCCGGTTGAAGGAGCCTGTAGAGGCCGATGTCAATAGTCGATGCCATGGCTTGTCCGCCAGTTGTAGTTGTCTTTACCTGAATGGGTTGCAGGTCGGCCAGATTGATCTGTTCATCGACTTCCGTGATGATAAACAGATTTCTACGACTCACCCGAAAAGAAATATCCCCCTTGCGGCTCTCTCCTGCCTGATCAGTCACGGTAACCTCAACGGAATAATCGTAGTCTTTGGGTGTTCCGTCTGAATAACCGGAATCTTTGGTTGTCATAAACCTGATAACAAACCTGCCATCAGCATCCGTAACTGTCTCGCCCTGCATTATCACCTCCTTGTTTTGTGGATACCAACCACGCCACCATGATGAGAATTCCGAACGATTCACCGTGTAGCTTACCCTTGCCCCTGTGACAGAGTAACCTGAGTAGGCTTCGGCCTTACCACTCACTGCTGCTTCATCTCCCGGCTTAATGGCGGCCTCAGGTTGATCCATCGTCACGGCAAATTCGGGTCGTTTGTAAGACTCCACCTTAAACGACTCTCCGCCCGAACTAGTTGAAATTCTGTAATTACCGGCCAGTCCGGATGCAGGAAGGATGAAACTACCTGTGATGGAACCAAAGTCGTTCGTCACCAGGGTCATTTTCTCTACCACTTGATTGTTGGCATTGTAGAGTGACACGTCCACCTTTCGGGCAACTTCAGCTTTATAATTCCCTGGAGTACCAATCATCACGATCCCCTTAAACCACACCTGCTGCCCGGGACGATACACAGCCCTGTCAGTAAAAATCCAGGTTTGCTGCCCAACAACAGGCATGTAATGCTCTGATCGTGAAAACCATTCAGTCTGAAGCGAAAAACAGGTATCACCCTTTTGGCTCAAGGAAATATAAATCCCGTTGTTCCGGCTCATATCGCCGATCATCACCTCACCTTTCGCGTTGCTTGCCGGCATTATCTGCTCTTCGGACATAAACTTCCGTGTCGACCTGTCATAATTCCTGTAACGCAGTGTAGCCTTCACTCCCCTTAATGGAAAGCCGGTAAGCCTGTCAACAACGATGAGACGTGGCGATTGCACATCAGCCGGGGCATTGAGCCAGGCCAGCCTTGTAGCCTGAATGACGGTGGTGGCCACCATTTTCCCTGTACTTTTAAAACCTTTATCCTGAGCTGCAACTAACAGGTAGGCGCCCTGCTTCAACGGTTCCTGCTGTATAGTCTGTTTAAATTCAACCAATCTGTAAGGATTGCTCAATCTGAGGGACCATGATCTCAAAGGCGCGCGTTTTGCCAGCCGGCTGATCACAGAATCATCGCGCGAACCCTGAACCTGAATCATATCCCTGCTGGTTAACTTAATAATTCGGAACCAAAGGGTATCAATATTGGCCGAACTGATTTCAATCGCAAACTGCTCCGCCGGAAGAACTTCCTCCTGCGCTGAAACTGATAGTACAGGTCGCTCAATTGAAGCCATCAGCATCTTACAATCCTGCGCACCTTTTGATCCGGGAAAGAGCGCGAGCGCCTGACCTGCTTTTTCAACTGCATCGGCAAACAGCCGGTTGGCAAGCATCTTGTCCTTCTCAAGTGACTGGTTGCCCTTTTCGCGAAGAATCAGTGCTATCTGGTATGTTACCCGGGTGGCTCCTTCAAAGTTCCTGAACCTGCTTTCAAGCGATTGCAAACCTTCGAGGTATAAGGTGTCACGATTGGGCAACTCAAGGTTTTCATAGACGTAGGCGAGCCTTCTCAGATCGATGTCGATCAATGCCGTCGGATCCTTATCGTTAAGGTGAAAGGCGATGGCATCACGATATCGCTCCAGAATATAACCATTTGACTTATCGGTGCCAATGGGGTTCAATGAAGCAAACTCAGAGACCGGAGCCATCCACAAAGGATTGGTCAGATTTACCACAGGGCTTGCTTTCAACTGATTGCCAACGCCGGAGACAAAATACTCAATAGCCCTGTGATTCAACACGTCAAACAAGGTCGGAAGGGGGTCACGCGAAAGTGTATCACGTTCAAGCACGAGCGAATAATCACCAGTCGGAATGCGCTTCAGCAAGTCACCCTCACTTAGCGACTGCCGGTAACATTCATCGGCCCTTGACAGCATCTTCGCTGCATCCCAGGTCTCCGGATCATCACCCGGTTGTTCGGTCTGTGTCCGTTGCAGCAGTTCATACTGGTGCGCCCGGTAATAGCCCATGTACAAATCACCCAGTGCACTGCTGATGATCTGCTTCGCGGGAATGGTCATCCCTGGCAGATATTGCTCAAACTCAGCGATACTCTTCAGCAGGTAATCCTCAGCAAACGACGACCTGAGGCTTTCACGGAACAGGAGCCCCTTTACCAGATTGGGCTGGTTCTGTTCATCGGTGGCCTTTCCGACGATCTCCGCTACAATGTCCATCGCCGCGGCTGGCTGACCAGCCAGCTTCAGACTGTCGGCCTGATGCCATAATTGATTGTATCCTATTGGTTCTGCATGGGTAATCAGGTCGGCAGCATAGAGTAGCATGGCACTGACTGATACCGCCAGCAAGGTTAGAAGAATAAAGATTTTACGCGACATGGTTCAATAATTAGGGTAAATACAATCAGGCAATGTGTGACCAAAATTAGTCAGTGTCTCCTTATAAAACTCATTCATCAGGTTTTTATTTGGTACTTTTGTTTACTCAAAAATCAAGCCATGCTGAAAATATATCACAATCCACGGTGCCGTAAGTCGCGTGCCGGTTTGGAATACGTACAATCGAAAACGGAATCGTTCGAAGTGGTTGATTACTTGAATAAACCCCTCACCGCTGCCGAACTCGAAGTCCTCATCATGAAACTGGGGATTAAACCTGCCGAATTAGTGCGTACTCAGGAGGAGTATTTCAAACAGAACCTGAAAGGGAAACAATTCAACGATCATGAGTGGATAAAAATTCTCGCGGAAAACCCAAAACTCATCCGCCGCCCGATTGTTGAATCAAAATACAAAGCCGTAGTAGCTGATCCACCCGAAGAGGCCGGGCGTTTTTTTGATGAAAAATAAACTCATAAATCATACTGTCATGAAATTCAGAACCGAAAAAGATACGATGGGACCCGTTGAGGTACCTGCCGATAAATACTGGGGAGCACAAACCGAACGATCACGCAATAACTTCAGAATAGGACCCGAGGGATCGATGCCCCGTGAAATTGTCCACGCCTTTGCTTATCTCAAAAAAGCCGCTGCACTGGCCAACCATGAACTGGGAGTCCTGACAGCAGAAAAGAAAGACCTGATTGCCCGCGTTTGCGACGAAATCCTTGCCGGCAGGCTCGACGACCAGTTTCCCCTCGTCATCTGGCAAACCGGTTCAGGAACTCAGAGCAACATGAACGTGAATGAGGTGGTTTCAAATCGTGCCCATGTTCTGTCAGGAGGAGTACTCGGTGAAGGAAAATCGCCGGTTCACCCGAATGATGACGTCAACAAGTCACAGTCGTCAAACGACACCTACCCTACCGCCATGCACATCGCCGCATACAAGATGATAGCCGGCGTAACCCTTCCCGGTGTGCAGAAGTTGCGCGATACCCTTGACCTCAAAGCCAAAGCATTTGCTGCCATCGTGAAGACTGGCCGCACCCACCTGATGGATGCCACCCCGCTCACCGTTGGACAGGAATTTTCGGGCTATGTTGCCCAACTCGACCATGCCATGCGTGCCATCCGCAACACCCTGCCCCACCTGGCTGAACTGGCACTGGGCGGTACTGCTGTGGGCACGGGGCTTAACGCCCCGAAAGGATATGATGTGCTGGTTGCCGCAAAGATCGCCGAACTCACCGGACTCCCCTTTGTTACCGCCCCTAACAAGTACGAAGCGCTCTCGGCCCATGATGCCATCGTTGAGACTAGTGGTGCGCTCAAACAACTGGCCGTAAGCCTCATGCACATCGGCAACAACATCCGGCTCTCGGCAAGTGGCCCCCGTTGTGGCATCGGCGAACTGCATCTGCCCGAGAATGAACCCGGAAGCAGTATCATGCCCGGCAAGGTGAATCCGACGCAGAACGAATCGCTCACGATGATATCATGCCAGGTGATTGGCAACGATGCTGCCATTACTGTCGCAGGTACCCACGGACATTTTCAGCTTAACGTCTTCAAACCGGTAATGGCCGCCAACTTCCTCCAATCGGCACGTCTGCTTGGTGAAGGCTGCGTCTCATTCAACGATCATTGTGCCGTTGGCATCGAAGCCAATCTGCCGGCCATACGCCGAAATATGGAAAACAGCCTGATGTTGGTAACATCCCTCAACACCCATATTGGCTATGAAAACGCGGCCAAAATTGCCAAGAAAGCCCACCACGAAGGGACTACCCTCAAGGAGGCCGCCCTCGCCCTCGGACTCGTCACCAGCGATGACTTCGACAAGTGGGTCGACCCTTCAAAGATGATCGGCACCCTGTAACCTCCGCTAAAACATCAACAAAAGAGGCTGCCCATATAAGGCAGCCTCTTTTCTTTTGTAGCCGGCAATTTTCGTGTTGAAAGGCTATCGTCCGGTATTTTCAAACGCAGGGAATTGAAACCCCGCTACCAGAAGAACCTTTTCCATTTTCTGTTCACAGCCCAAAAACCAGTAACAGTTTTTATCAAAAAAAGGCTGCTGACCCTGATATGAATTATACCCCGGCGTGGGGATAAATAATCTGTGTAAAAACACACCAATTTTTTAGTTCGACCGTAGATTAACCGTAGATTAACCGTAGATTAACCGTAGATTAACCGTACCATTACCGTATGGCTATGGTCTATATTCGTTCGATTTTCGCTTAAATTTTGCTTCATATCCTATTGAAATTTGTCTTTTGTTAAATCCAAAATCATGCCAAACCAAATTAGTTTTACGGCTGGTTGGAAAAAATGAAATCATTTAATTATGGGGAGGAACTGACCTGTTGCTTGGCTGCCTCCGGGTGGCTACCTGTAAAAGTCAATGGCAAAAGGAATTGGTACTGATGGCTATCGGGAGCCGTTGGTGCGAGGGCCCTTATATTTAATGATGCCCGTGAATTTCCCGGAAATGGTTCTCCAAAAGGTAAATTCATATATACCTGACCAGAACCGTTGGAAATAAATACACGGTATTTACGTTAATTCTGCCGGATTAAAATTCTAAAAATGATAAAAATCCTCACCCTGGTTTTAATATTGCTACTTGATGTAAATACCTATGCCCAACAAACTGCTGCGGCTAAACTTGCAGACATGACAAGTGGATATGACATTCAGGACAGCGTTTTAATAACAACCAGAGACGGTGCAATTATATCGGCAATGGTGGCCCGCAAAAAAGGAGATGTAACCCCGAAACCGGTAATCCTTCAATATACCATCTACGTCAGGGATAATGGCAGAGATCTCCGAACAATAAAAGAATCTGTTGACAATGGTTATGTAGGAGTAATTGCGTACTCAAGAGGCAAACGTTTTAGTCCTGATGAGATATTCCCTTATGAAAACGAGGCAAACGACACTTATGATGTTATAGATTGGATCAGCAGGCAGGAGTGGTGTAACGGAAGTGTCGGAATGTATGGCGGCAGTTACAACGGGTTCACACAATGGGCTGCCTGCAAAACACTTCACCCTGCTCTTAAAACAATTGTTCCTTATGTTGCTGCACGACCCGGGAATGGGCTGCCGATGGAAAACAATATTTTTATTAACCCCAATTATGAATGGTCGTTTTACGTTGGAAATAATAAGTATTTAGATACTGCAGCAGGCAATGACAGACAACGATTCAGAAGAATGCAGTTTAAGTGGTGGGATTCGGGGGCTGCCTATAATAAGATGGATAGCATTGATGGCACGCCAAACAAATTGTTCCAGCGATGGATAAGCCATCCTGCATTTGATAGCTATTGGCAAAGCATGACCCCCTACCAAAAAGATTTTGCACAAATAAAAATACCTGTATTGGCATTTGATGGTTACTACAACGACGGGCAAAGTTCAGGTTTGTACTATTTGAGAGAATTGCAAAAGTATAGTCCCGAAACACCCGCTTACCTTATCATCGGGCCTTATGGTCACTTTGGCACTCAAAGAGGCGGAGAATCTGTTTTGTATGATTACAGCGTGGATTCTGTTGCACTATTCAATATAAGTGCAATCACATATCAATGGTTTGACCATATTTTGAAAGATGGTCCAAAACCGTCTATGTTGAAAGATAAAATCAACTATGAAGTAATGGGTGCAAATGAATGGCGAAGTGCACCATCAATTGACAAAATGAGCAATGGTTCCATGACGCTATATCTGACTGCTACCAAAGCAGGAAGATTTTACGCTGCTGATTCACATATGCCTGACAGAACTGGTTTTTTAACGCAGGACGTAGATTTTGCCGACAGGGAAAACAGCAATAACAATTATTACCCGGATCCAATAATCAGAAAAGACATCGACACGAGCAACGGGTTTTATTTCATCAGCGACCCTTTAGAAGAAACAATTTTAATCAATGGGTCATTCGCGGGCGAAATCAGTGCAAGCATCAACAAAAAGGATATCGACATCGGAGTAACATTATATGAAGTAATGCCGGATGGTGAGTATTTTCATCTCTCCTATTTCATAGGCAGAGCGAGTTATGCCCGCGATATTACACACCGGCAACTTCTGACACCCAACACCAAAGTAACCATACCATTCTCAAATACCCATTTGATAAGCAAACAGTTAAGCAAAGGCAGCAGAATTCTGATTCATCTAAATGTCAATAAAAACCCGTTTTCAGAATTAAATTACGGGACAGGCAAAACGGTAACCGAAGAAACCATAAATGATGCGAAAGAGCCACTAAGAATAAAATGGTATAACGATAGTTTTGTGAAAATACCTGTAACTACCCACTTAAACTAGAAAAGCACCAAAATATTCTTCATGAGCCTATAGCTTTAGATCATTATCAATAATCTTGTCCAATTATTTAAGGGTCTAAAACAATCATCAAAAAAATCATTTCTGTACAGTAAGTTCTTTAAGTCATCAGACGTTTGCTTGGACCAAAAACCTATAAATATTTCTAAATAAACCGCTGATAGCAATTATACTTATGCTTTCTGTCACATTGCTAACAATGTCGCCATCATTGGCAATGATTTTTTAGAGTACCTTTGGCTCTTGTTTCAAATTAGCATAAAAGGTGTATATAAGGTTATTATTAGTTATTTTATATAGTTTTCTGGCAATTTCGGGAAGTTACGCTGATGGAGGTACTGAAGACCTCGTGAATAGAGTCACCAAAAATGGTGAGCTATTTAAGAAAAACCTCGATCAGGCTTATCTGGAAATTCAACCTCTCCTTTTGAAGGCTCAACAGTCGAAGGATAGTTTGTCTGAACTCATACTTATTGAAAGGAAGTGCAGGTATTTTTATGCCAAAAATCAATACGACAGCTTGAATGAAGCATCTCTTTCCCTTTTAGATCAGTCAATTCGCTATAACAACAATTACTTTCAGGCGATGGGGCACATGTTTCAGGCAGAGGGATTTTCTGTGAATAGTTTGTATGACAGAGCAATAAAGAGCCTGACACTAGCTTATAATCTTTTAAGTAAAGACAAGAGTGGAGATGCATTTATTTTTTTTGCCAAAGCGAATATATTGAACAGTTTTGCAAATATATATAATGACAATGGCGAACCTGAGAAGGCAGTCGAAAAGGTTAAAGAAGCTATCGGAAGCTATAACTCACTGAAGAACAATGATGATATCAATCAATTCCAATACCTGAATTACAGCAATCTTGCCGGATTATATTCTCAGTTTAATATAGATTCGGCAGAATTTTATGCCAAAAAGTCGATTGACCTAAGACCTTCCAATGTTGTTAAAGACAAGGCCATGATGATGAATTATTATGTCTTGGGCAAAGCTTCTAAATTGAGAAATGAAAATTCCATGGCAGCAAGCTACTATCATAAAGCAATAGAAGCAAGTGTCAGAAGTGGCTCTTCGCTAAATCTTACAGAAATTTTCAATAATCTCATAGATATATATGAGAAAGAAGGGGATAAGGACAGCGTGTTGTTATATGTGAATAAACTCAAGGAGATGCAGTTGAATATCTTACAGAGTAAATACAATGCACTTCAAAAGACTGTCATCAGTGGTGAACCAAAAAAAACATCACCTGTGTGGATTATTTCTCTGGCAGTTATTATGAGTTTAATCATCTTTTATCTCTGGAGAAAACTCTCCGGAAAAAGGCAAGTTGATGAATCTGCATCAAATGAAGTATACAATTCTTTGATCCAATTGTTAAAAGACAACGACCCGGGTTTCTACTTTGCTTGTGAGCAGGTATTTCCTGACTTTTCAGAAAAACTTCTGGTGATTAATCCAACCCTTGCAAAAACTGAA
Source organism: Bacteroidetes bacterium GWE2_42_24 (assembly GCA_001768515.1). Classification (GTDB taxonomy): domain Bacteria; phylum Bacteroidota; class Bacteroidia; order Bacteroidales; family TTA-H9; genus GWE2-42-24. Next base: position 49,018 of record MEOA01000027.1, read on the forward strand.
ATTGAGTTTTGTTTCCTGCTAAAGCTTAAACTTACAACAAAAGAGATAGCTCAACTTACATTTATAGAGCCCCGGACGGTGCAAAACAAGAAATACAGGATAAGAAAGCGATTAGAAATTCCTTCCTCAGCCGATATCTATGTCTGGCTGGATAACATTTAATTCTTCGTAAATTTCAGAATATCAATGTTGAGTAGCTGTTGTGTAGCTATTTTTAAGCAAATGGTAATGCATGAAGTAGGCTTAATTTGATCATTGACAGGATTGTCGTTTACTTTTGGCCAACTTTTTCACTCAATGTTAATATTCTAAACTTAAATTTTATGATTAAAAAAACTACACTCCTATTTTTAACATGTATGTTTGCATTGCTAAATGCAAATCTGCTTGCTCAGGTGTGGGAGCCTGTTGGTAATCCTGCAGGAATATCAGCAGGTGGCGCTGGCCGTTTGGCGCTTAAAGTAGATATGCAGGACAATGTTGTTGTGGGGTATTATGATGTCTCAGTTGCAAAAGGATCTGTTCAGAGATTTGAAGCAAACAACTGGACTTATCTGGGAGGAGGTCCTGGCATGACTTCAGGCTATGCCACATACAACTCATTATCGCTTGATAACCAGGGTGTAGTTTATTTCACCAATCAAGCTTCCGGACCTGCAACAGGCCTAAATGTTCACAAATTCATAAATAATGCTTGGGAAAGTCTGCCTGATGCAACAACTGCCACGATTAATTTTCAGGCATCAGCAGTTTCATCAAACGGAACTTTATTTGTTGCCACAGGAGAAAATTCAGGCACTGTAAAGCGATTTGTAAACGGGGCATGGGAACAGGTTGGCAATACAGGCATTTTTGGGGGTCTGCCATATTATTTAACTTTAACAATTGCTAACGATGACAGAATTTATGTAAGCTGGAATAATAACGGCTTTGTACATGTTTACACCAATACTGTTAATGCCTCAACAACTGATTTGTGGGAACCCGTTGGCAATGTGGCAAATATTGCACCGGCAACAACCAGTGAAAACTATAATTCGGCAATAGCCGTTGATAATTCCAATCATTTATTTTTGGCCTATGTTTCAAACAGTGCAGGAGGCCGGAAACTGAATGTTAAAAAATATGATGGAGTAACCTGGTCGCAATTAGGCCCTGAAAACTTTACAGAGCACAGAGTTCAGCATATAAGCATAGCAATAGGAGACGACGACATAATTTATGTTGCAGCCAGTAACTGGGAAGATCAGGATTTATTGCGAAACTATGTAATGGCCTATGATGAGGCTGCCAATGTATGGTATCAATCAGGGACAGGTTGGGCCTCTGAAGGACAAGCTACCAATAATTCACTTGCAGTAGATAGCTATGGCAATTTATTCCTGGGCTTTGTTGATTCCGGATTAGGAAAACTATCCGTTAAAAAACTTAACCTGAATATTGTTGCAGCAGATAGCCTTGAAATAACCGCACAAGGTGGAGGAACTCCCGAAATCACTACTGATGGTGGCAGTCTTCAGCTTCTGGCAACAGTCTATCCCTGGCAAGCAAGCCAGCAAGTGGTGTGGAGTGTTATTTCGGGAGAGAATTTTGCAACCATTGATCAAAATGGTGTGCTTACCGCCATTGCATCAAATGCCGTAGTAACTGTTAAAGCACAAACAGCAGAAAATAGCTCCATTTTCAACACAATTGATGTCAACATCATCAACCAGATTAGTCCGGTACAACCTGAGGAAACGACTGTCATTGTTGAAAACAATGCCAATGCTGATATACTTTCACTTAGTTCAACTCTTCAACTAGTGGCTATCACCACTCCACCAGAAGCTGATCAATATGTTACCTGGACAGTACAGGAAGGAACAGGAGTTCTAACTGTTGATCCAAATGGATTGGTTCAACCATTGACAGAAGGTTATGCAATTGTAAGGGCAACCAACAATGCAAATCCGGCACTTTTTGATGAAATCAGGGTAAACGTTTGGGAAAATGGTTGCACTCAATATAATGTATCCATGATGTCTGGAATGGGGTATGGGATCAATAACGGGTATTCATCAGCTGATGACTTTGTGGTCAATAGCGAAATGAGGTTTAAGGTCGGTACCGTAAGATTAAGATTAATCGCTGAAAGTCTTACAGAGTTTACCTCTTTTAATCTTAATTTTTTGGCAAATGACATTGACCGACCTGGAGAACAGCTTTTTACAACAACTGTAACACCAACTACCCAAACTTTGTTTTCGCAACTTGGATCGTTTTATATTTATGATGTTCAATTGGATCTGACTGACCAAATCCTATTAGATCAGGGAACATATTGGCTTAGTCCGGTTGCCAATACACTTAATGGAAATCTGGTGTATTGGGATGTAACAAATATAACCGGGGGTATCGGTGGTTTTGGGCTCTTTGTTGATTACAGTGATGGCCATGGCTGGCGTGGGGTTGGTGATTTAAATGCTGTATTTGAAATCACGGGCAGCTGTACACAAATGCCATTGGTTGTAAGCACGCTCAATGGAGGTGAAGCTTCTATTTATGTGGGTGAAACATTGCAACTCCAGGCAGTTGTTAATGTTCCGGGCCTTTCACAGTCAGTTATCTGGTCAGTTGATTCAGGATCTGAATATGCTTCAGTTAATCAAGATGGTTTAGTGACTGGAATTGGAGCTGGCATTGCTACTATAATGGCTGTTTCAGCTGATAATGCTTCTGTATTCGGCGTTCTGGATGTTACAGTTCATGATCCGAATGAGTGTATTCAACAGGTTCCCTCAAATAACATGGAAAATGGTTATACATTCGGAGGAGTTCAATTGGCAATCGATATAGAAGTCCCAAGTAGTCAAACCTTTACAATTTCAACAATAGATATCAATACTGCAGGACTGGCAACTACATTTTCATTTGAGTTTCTTAAGGATGTTAACGGTCTTCCCGGAGATGAAGTTATTGCTACTGCAACTGGTAATATTGTACATAATAAAGTTATTGGGTATCATGATGCATTTCTTATGTATTTTCACCAATATACCATCGAACTGGATTCAGCAGTCGTACTCACTCCCGGTACGTATTGGATGATGTGCACATCAGACGCCGTTGCCTGGGAGTCAACAACTGTCAATATTATAGGCCAACCCGGAGCTTTTAGAAGTCAGGCCACCGGAAATGAATGGGTATACTCCTCTACCTATAGTGAGTATGTCTATAAACTTAGCGGCTTATGTAATACCATTGAAGGGCCAGCGATAGTAACAGATCCCGAATCTTTTACCGTTACATTCGATGAACCGAACGGCCAGACTACTGAAATACTTTCGATAAGTAATGAAGGAAACACTACTCTAAACTGGAGTGCCGGGATTGAGTACCTTATAGGAACTGGCAACTGGCTTTCAGTTACCCCAAATTCAGGATCTGTTGAACCCGGTCAATCGATGGATGTCGATGTTAGTTTTAATGCCCAGGGCATACAGGGAGAAAATCTGCTCACTGCAAACATAATACTAAGCAGTAACGATCCCATAACACCTGAGAAAACTGTTCCTTGCATGATGACATTGACTGTAGGCATCGAAAACCAAGCTCTTTCCAACCTGAAAGTATATCCAAATCCGGCTTTCAATGAAATCAATTTTGAATTAACGGATGATATAATTTCAGTTGGTTTAATCGATGCTCTTGGACAGATGACGAAGGAAGAAACAGTTAACGGAAAATCCTCGTTAAAGTGGGATACAAGCAATCTGCCCGGCGGTATATTTTACCTTGTGTTCAAGGACAAGTCAGGGAATAATCTTTACAAGAAAATAATTATCATGTAGTTTTTGCCTGATTTAAATTAAATCATTTTCTTAGCTGATGGGAGATTTACACATGTAAATCTCCCATTAATTTTTAACGCTTCGTGATGGTTGTACAATTGATAATAATACTGTTTTAGTCCTTTAAATAATCGGACAAACTTATAGACAAAAATCTATAACTTCATTCCAATGAAAAAGAACCTTTTTTTAACCGTTTATAAAATATCCCCATTTAGAGAGAGTCCAGGCATACCCACATAAATTAGAAAAGATCCTTTTTTTGTCTTGTCAACAGAACCAGAATTTCTATAACACTTCCCAATATTTTGTTTTGTTTCTAAAATGCACTATATTTGCATCATAATAGAAACAAACATAAAAATGGCCTTTCTGGAATTTAAGACCAAACTGTTCGATTTGGCATGCTTTAATATTTATCAGGTATATGCATGGCACCCGGATTTTAACCGCAATAATCTTACCCGCTGGGCTAAGAAAGGGTATCTTATCCGGCTACGGCAAGGATATTTTGCTTTTTCGGAATATAAGAGCAAGCCCGATTATTCTCTTTATTTTGCGAATCGGATTTATCGCCCCTCCTATATCAGCCTTCATACGGCATTGTCGTTCTATGGAATGATACCGGAGGCAGTGGTGCAGATTACCAGTATAACATCACTAAAAACTGCCTCATTTAATAACAACTTTGGCGAATACTCTTATAAGAATGTCAAGGAGAGCCTAATGTTCGGATACGAATTGAAGCCAATGGCAGATAACCGCACCATACAGTTTGCCTCGCCCGAAAAAGCGTTGCTTGATTTGCTGTATCTTTATCCGTTCTACGACAGTGAACAGGAATTGGAGGAATTGCGATTAGATGAAGGCTACCTGCAAGACGATTTGAACAAGGACTTACTGATGGACTACTGTGCGAGGTTTCAAAGTAAGGCACTTGACCATCGGGTAAAACTACTTCTTAAGACGTACGATCTATGATACAGATTGAACAAATAAGAAATTATTTCCCGGTGCAAATCCGCGAGAATTCGGGTTTCGATAAGCATATACTAAAAGAGTATTTGCAGTTGATGATTCTGGATTACCTTTCTTCTACTCCAATCATCCAAAAGATGGTTTTCATCGGTGGAACAAACCTGCGTTTGGTAAAAGGGACAGACCGGTTTTCTGAAGATTTGGATTTCGATTGTAGAGACCTGTCAAAAGACGAGTTTATTGAAGTGACAAACGGAGTAATCCAATTTTTAGAACGTTCAGGGTTGCGGGTAGAGGCTAAGGATAAAGAAAATCAGAAGCTAACGGCATTCCGGCGCAACATCCATTTTCCAGAAATATTGCTTGATTTAGGATTGAGTGGACATAAGGAAGAACGCTTTTTGATAAAGATTGAAAGTCAGAACCAAGGGATCGTCTATCCTCCGGTCATCACAAATATCAAAGGTTGCGGATTCTTTTTCCCTTTTCCTGTTCCCTCCGATGGTATATTGTGCAGCATGAAAATTGCCGCCATGTTAGCCCGCGCAAAAGGACGTGACTTTTACGACCTGATGTTTTTATTGTCACAAACAAAGCCCGACTATGATTTTCTTTCAAATCGTTGTGGAGTGCATAATTTGCAAGAGTTCAAACAGGCGACAGCTGAATTACTGGAAACGGTTGATTTGAAAAAGAAGCAAAAGGACTTTGAGCATTTGCTTTTCAATAAGGCAAATAGCGGGAAGATTTTGCGGTTTGGAGAATTTATAACTTCACTGACAGATTAATATATTGATTTTAAATATTGTAAATGGCTGTCATACGGGCAGGCTGTACGTCAATAAACCAGCCTGATTATATAGAGGAGCAGAAACTGAAGACCTTGTAGTTACCTATAAGAATTCGAAAAATTACTCGCGATTTCGTTGATAAATTCCTCCAGTATTAATGAAATCTAAATCTGCATACCAGAGCTTTTTTGTATCAAAATCGAAATAAAAACGAAATCCGGACAGCGCAAATATTTCAGAAGAATAAGCAACCTGATACATTTTTTTATACGATTGATAATACCAATCAGGAGTTATCCAAACACACGAGTCATCAATATTGAGTCTTTTTAACAATGTATCTAATTCCAAATCTTGACAAAATATTATATTATTTAAGCTAATTTTAATGTTTTTCTTTACAAAATCAACAATGGTTAATTGTACACTATCTATATAGCAAACATATTGCAATCCATCATAATAAATGTATTCAATATCTATCTTAGAATGATGCATCTTAACTTTTCCATTATCATAGGAAATAGAATCAACAATATCATAATCATAATAAGATTTTATATTTAAAGGAGATCCCATTTCTCTTAACAAAGACTCCTTATCGCCTGTAATTATAATATCTGTTGATCTAAAATCTGTCATAACTAATTCTAAATCAGAACAAGGATTTTGCCCAAATAACATTAGATAACAGCCATTTATTAAAAGAAATGTTAGTAAGAATCTCATCCTCATTAAATTTTATTGGTTCAAATAATCTTTCATAAATATTGCTTCATAAGCACTCGGTGTAACCAACATAATCATTTGAATCTGTGTAATTTCTTTTGCTGGGGTATTACTATTGGGGTGAAAAATATTATAGCGAAAGGTAGTACCATTTTCATGCTGCTTAGATTGTCCATCTCTGCATAAATATGTTTTACCAGAAGCAGTTGATTGAAAAAAAGTTATTGGGATTTTACCTCCACCAACAATTGGTATTAAAAAATTACCCTTAATGTCTACAGTAGAATGATCTCCGGTGGATTGAGGCATTCCTGATATGTAATTATTTAAGCATAAACCACAGCCTCCGGTACCCTTTTTGTTATCATACAATAACGCAAATGCAATATTATACACCTTTCTTTGATCAGTTGCTTGAGGAGAAGACCAATTAAATTTAAGAAGATCACTACCTGTAACTTTCCTGACCGCATCACCTGATATTTTAGAGCCTGCTTTTATATCTCCTGTTTGGGGAAGGTTTGCTTCATTTAGAATATCAGATGCCTGCATTTCAGATAATCCGTATTGACTCATTAAGGTTTCTTTACTATCTCCTTTTTCAGCTCTGTAGGATATTTTATAATTTTCATCAACTTCCGGTTCCCAATCCAAAGCCCCCGTTGGGTCAGCTCTGTTTATCGGGTTATTCAGGCAATAGGTGTATGGACTTATCCAGCTTCTCATTTCCATCAACGGATCCACACTCAACCACACGCTACTTCCAGGATCATAGTAGCGGGCGCCATAGTAATACAATCCACTTTGCTCGCGCCGTGTTAATTTCTTGTGCTCGCGAGGGCTGCGCCGTTCAGCGTCCAATTCTTTGCCGTTGAACTTGTACACGTTCTGGAAAGTTCCTGTAGAGGTTTGTTGTGCCATACGTTATTCGCGGCGATGGTAATTTTCAATGGTGCTCATGAGTATCCTTCGGATAGTTCACCGAAAGGCAAATTTACAAACATTTGGTACGGCAAACCAGCCATATCGGAAATAAATGTGTTGCTTCCCAGGTGATCGGGGTGGTAGTAGTAAATAGACACGCTTGACTCATCATCTTTGGTGCCATTATAGCTAGGAATTATACATGAGTCACAATCTGCTTTCGAAGGTTACTTCTTTTTAAATGAACTGATCTTTATTTTGTCCAAAACTTCATCATAAAGGCGTTTATTTTTTAAGGATACATTATCATAATATATTCTCACTCCCTCAAAAACATCTTTTCGCCAAAATTTATTGTTCTCAAATCCAACAGAAATTTTTCTTTTATTTCTCATCTCTATTTTTTGGGGGTTATATTTATCTACTAATAATTCCATCATTGTTCCCTGAAGAACAATAATATATGCAGAATCAACAAAACTGTAAAAATAGATTACACCTTCTTCATAATTATCCTTTTGGACACGAAAAGGGACAGGTAATCGCATTTCAACTTTTTTAGACAAAAGCTGCTGACACTCTAGCTTTACTGTAACATTTTCTTTCTTTAAAGTCGAACAAGCAAATATGAAAAGCCCAAACATTAGAAATGCTATTTTATTGATTTTTGTCTTCATAATTTTTAATCGCCTGCTGTTCAACATTTTTAATCTGATCTTCAAGTTTGGTATTTGTATTTCCGAAAATAAGATATGCTTCATTCCTCTTCAAATAAGGATCATATTCATAGCCTGTTCCAACTACTCCTTTTGTATGATTTGGATTTATTGACGGGTCGCTTTTGCTTAATTCAAAAAAATATGCATGTGCGTATGCTTCATGAGCAGTATTTCGTGCTTGTGTTTTTTCATCTAAAAAAGAAGCAGTAAAAACATAAACATTATTATCTGGAGAAGGGTCATATTCTGCACCTGGCATGTTAGTAACACCATAAGAGTAGTTATTAGGATTTGAAGGGTCGCTGCCTTTTTCAAAAAATCTATTTCCATTTATATCATCGTTTGAAACAGCAAATACATAATTGGTTTCACTGTTGGCCAATACTTGCAATGCGGTAAAATTTTCAGAAGAACCTTTATATTGATTCAACAATGACACGTCTAACATACCCTTATTATCAAATCTAATGTATTGTGATTCTTCTTTACTCAAAGTATTGGTAATATTTCGCATCGCATTAGCATCAGCAGCAATTACTGCCCTGCCGTCTGGATCGATGAGCTTAATGGAATTATTAAGACAATAAGTGTACGGACACCAATTGGAATACTTCTCTGCCAACGGATCCACACTCAACCACACGCTACTTCTCGGATCATAGTAGCGGGCGCCATAGTAGTATAGGCCGCTCTCTGCATCAAGTTCTTTTCCGTTGAACTTGTACACATTCTGGAATGTTCCTGCAGAGGTTTGTTGTGCCATAGTTTCTCCAAAAGGCAAATTTACAAACATTTGGTACGGCAAACCAGCCATGTCGGAAATAAATGTGTTGCTTCCCAGGTGATCCGGGTGGTAGTAGTAAATAGCCACTTCCAGTTCATCGCCTTTGGTATCACTATAGTCAGGAATGGCCTTATAGGTAACTTGTTTCACATCAGTGAGACTGGCGTAGCCAAGCAGGTCGGACTGCTGTCGTGCCTTGAGGTCATGGGTATCGGATAATTTATCCTCAAAGATGGTGGCTGTACCATCGCCAATGCGGCTGGCAATGCGCTGAGCTCCCATATAGTAATGCTTGGTGTAAAGACCGTTGACATCAACTGTGATAAACCCGTTGGGATAGGTCGTATAGCCGCCCATGGTGATGTTGTTGTTTACCAACTGGCCATTGATATAGATGGCATTATAGGCTCCGGTAGCTTTCATGGTGCTAATGAGCAAGAAACTTGGAGAGAGCAAATAATGATCAAAATCAAAACTTCTTTTACAATTTATTCATTAAGTGCATTTAATAATCATTACAGGGAAAAACTATAGTATCTATATCTAATTTACGGATATAATTAACCGGATTTTGACTAATAAGAACAATTTGACTATCCGGAAGGATCTTGTAAACTAGAGAACGGCAATCGCCACCATTACTAGTAAGAACAGCTTCTTTACTATATTCATCAGGTACTGAATCAGGGTAATTTTTATCTAATAAGTCAGAATTAACTAAAGATAAAGTACTTTTATCCTGATAGAAAATGAAGTATTTATCAAGATAAAAATAATATCCTAAATATTCATCGCCGGGTGGTATTACTTTATTATAGAATGAGAGTAAATCAATTGTAACAATATCAAAGCCATTACACTTAAAAAAACAAAAGACATATACATTATTTTTGATCGCATTACTTGTTCTTCCTTGTCCTCGTATAATATCAATGCTATCATTCAATTTTATAAAATATTCTACATCAGAAGATAATTGATTTGACAAAAAAAGATCATCCAACAACAAAGAAGTATTTCTTTGACCATTCCCGTTGTTATTACAAGATATAATTGTTATTAACGATAATAAGATTAGACCATTAAGAAATTTTGATCTACCTTCTGATGATATCAGCAGCCGATTTAACTTGTTTAACATTGAAGCGATTGCTTTTGTGATTGAATTGAAATATAGTTTGGTCAGTAATATTGAAAATAAAACTTGGAGCATTCGGAGATAAATCAAAGATATATCTATCACCATGGTAATTACGGCCATAACCTGAAGCTCCTAAACGGGATCCTTCTGGATGTGAGTGGTAACTTTCTCTTAGATTATTAAACGTAAATCTGCTTCTTTGTACGACATCCCATCTTAAACTACTTTCAGATTTTTGCTGAGTACCAATTGCCCATACATCATTTCCTCCAACTGAAAATCTATCCAATGACCATTCTACAGAAGTATTCTTTCCAGCAAAATAAAAGATTTTAGCAGCCTCAAAACCATTACTACTCTCGGAATAGCGACATTTATTATACCCATATGTTCTTTTTGCTTCATACCACTTAACCCAATCACTGGAGGCTTTCTTTTTGTCATATATAACGCTGGTTCCAAGTTGATACTGTAGTTCGTTCAGTAGCTTTTTATCGTTAATTCTTACACCACTTTTATTCCCAGTTTCATCATAGTCGCGCTTTCCTTGATCATATGCCTCTGCGGCATAGAGAACATCATAGTTATCACCACCCTCATTGTTAACATGTTTGATATCACCATCACTATTAATAGTAAAACCATCGACTCGCATCCCATCCGGATCAACAAACTTCACCGGGTTTCCAAGCGTATAGTTATACGGCGTCCACCCTGCATACTTCTCTGCCAACGGATCCACACTCAACCACACGCTACTTCTAGGATCATAGTAACGGGCGCCATAGTAGTATAGGCCACTCTCCGCGTCCAATTCTTTTCCGTTGAACTTGTACACATTCTGGAATGTTCCTGTAGAGGTTTGTTGTGCCATACGTTATTCGCGGCGGTGTTTATTTTCAATGGTGCTCATGAGTATCCTTCGGATAGTTCACCGAAAGGCAAATTTACAAACATTTGATACGGCAAACCAGCCATGTCGGAAATAAATGTGTTGCTTCCAAGGTGATCCGGTTGGTAGTAGTAAATAGCCACTTCCAGTTCATCGCCTTTGGTATACGGAGAATACACAATTTTCAGGACATTTCACGTACTATATTTAAAAAAATATGGCTCTTTAAGGACACCATTTAAAAAAATTTCCGCATTTAATAACAAAAGCTGCACCTCCCAATATGTCGTCAGATGCGCAGTCTATATTTAAGTCATTAACACTATGCAATAAAGAATCATCATAATAAAGATGACCAACATTATCTTTATCAAAAATCAGTATTGTGAAACTATCTTCTATTACACAACCTTTGCTTTCAAGAATGTTCCTACAACACCTTAATGGTTGAATATTTATCACAGTGTCTTCTTTATCAAATATTCCATATAAATTGTCATTTAAAAACTCTATAATAAATGTTTTATTTTTGAATCTTGGCTCGGATTTAACAAACTCGTGCAAAAAGTCAAGTGTATACTTTTTTATACTATCATCTAATACCTTATTTTTGTACTCTTTATGCACCGTTTGATCATAGGTTTTATTCTTACATGAAAATAAAAATAAAACTAATGATACTAAAAAAAAGACAATTGATTTCACTATTATTTCGAATGGTTGTGTTTTAAAATGATGTAGAAATTTATTATTTTTGTAATAAAATGGTTAAAAGATGAAAATAGAGACACTACTTTCAAGACT
>MEOA01000028.1 GCA_001768515.1 Bacteroidetes bacterium GWE2_42_24
CCCGAAAACTTGAGATAAGGTATCGAATAATATGCTATTTTTACGTCCATATCTGGTGTTCATGTATCTTGGTGTTAGATGTGGTAATTTTTTATCTAAAATGCTGAATACCAGAATAATATTATACATAAAACAGCAAAGGTTATCACCAGGTTATTAACATAAATTGGTCATTTTTACGCTATTGACTTTTTTGTCATGTACTAAAGCTAAAAATATTACCTTTGTTTAACCGTTTATAAAAAAGTCCGATTTATAGGGGGCCAAGCCGCCTTCATGTTTTTTTACAATGAAATACATAGAAGTTGTTAATCGGTTTCATAAATGCAGTCCCTTCTTAATAAATTATTAAGGATTAAAGTAGAGTAGGATGAAACTGGATGAAGGTTTTCCAAATCAAAACCAATTTCTATCTGAATATCCATCCCTGTTTTTTATTTTAAAAGCCTGCCGGATTGAATTTGCCTTTGATTGTCAAAATATTTAAATAAATTTGCATCATACTACAATTTTTATGCAAGAAAAGATATTAAATAGGATAAAAGTAGTTTTAGCTGAAAAGAATAAAAGTAATAAATGGCTAGCTGAACAACTTGGAAAAAATGAAACAACAGTTTCTCGCTGGTGTACTAATGACACACAACCTCCTGTTGGTACATTGGCACGTATTGCCGATGTTTTAAATGTCGATTTTAGGGAACTATTAATATCAACAAAAGTTAAGTAAGGGATGTTTGAAGTGAAAAATAAGACGGATATGATAAAGCCATTTTTAAAATGGGCCGGAGGAAAAACGCAACTTTTAGAAGAACTAAGTAAATATATACCGTTGTCTTACAACAAATATATTGAAGCATTTTTGGGTGGGGGTGCATTATTTTTCTTTTTAAAACCTAAAAATGCGATATTAGCAGATGCTAATCCAGAATTGATTAATTGTTATAAAATAGTTCGAGATAATATTGAAACATTAATTGTTACACTCAATAAGTATGAGAACGAAGAAAATTTCTTTTATAAGATAAGGTCGATTAATTTAATAGAACTTAATGAAGTTGAAAGAGCTGCAAGATTCATTTACTTGAATAGAACTTGCTTCAACGGTTTATATAGAGAAAATAAAAAAGGGGAATTTAATGTTCCATTTGGCAAATATAAAAATCCTAATATCTGTGACGAAGAAAGGTTATATGAGGCGAGCAATGTACTTAAAAGTGCTAAACTAATCTGTGCAGATTACAAAGCTGTTCTGAGAAGGTATGCACAAAAAGATGATTTTGTATTTTTGGATCCTCCATATTTTCCAGTTGGCGGGTATGCCGATTTCCAGCGATATACTAAGGAGTTTTTTTATGAAGAAGATCATATTGAGCTTAGAGATGAAGTGAATAGGCTTATAAAAATCGGAGCTAAAGTTATGTCCACTAATTCTAATGCCGATTTTATTAATGAGTTATATAAAGCCTATCCAAAGCAAGTAATAGAGACGAAAAGACTAATTAGTAGCAAAGCATCAACAAGAACCGGTCAGGATTTGATAATTTATTCCACTAATGGGAAGAAAGTAATTAATTCTCACGAGGAACTTTTAGAAAATTTCCCAGGTACTCGTTTTATGGGAAGCAAATATAAAATTCTCCCATTTTTGTGGGATTCAATAAAGCATTTTGACTTTAATTCTGCATTAGATGCGTTTTCTGGGAGTGGTTGTGTCTCTTATATGCTAAAACAAAAAGGGATAGAAGTATACAGCAATGATTTCATGTCTTTTTCATCTAATATAACTAAAGCACTTGTTGAAAATTCGACTGTAAAGCTATCAAACAATGATCTAGAGATTCTTTTGCAAGAAAATTTAAAGTCTGGGGATTTTATCTCTGTAACATTTGATAAAATTTATTTTGAAAAGGAAGATAATGAGTTTTTAGATAATATTAGGGCTAATATTGATCTTCTTGATCATCCTATAAAAAGGTCTTTAGCTTTAGCATCCATTGTAAGAGCTTGTATGAAAAAAAGACCAAGAGGGATATTTACATATGTTGGTCAAAGATATGATGATGGAAGACGTGATTTGCAACTCTCTTTAAAAGAACATTTTTTAGAGAATGTTGAAAGTTTTAACTCTGCAGTATTTAATAATGGAAGAAATAATAAGTCTTTCAACAAAGACATATTTGAACTAAATGTTAAGGCTGATTTGGTTTATTTTGACCCACCATATTTAACGTCAAAATCAGATAATGATTATATAAGGAGGTATCATTTCGTAGAAGGTTTGGTGAAAAATTGGGAAGGTCTTACAATTGAGCAAAATACAAAAACAAAAAAATTTAAGAAATACCCTTCGCCGTTTGATTCTAAAAGCACTGTAAATGATGCTTTGGATAGATTATTTAAAAAACACCAAGACAGCATTTTAGTTGTTTCATATTCATCAAATTCAATTCCTGCAAAAGAGGAAATGATTGAATTACTAAAAAAATACAAAAAAAATGTTGAACTGAAAGAGATTGACTACCAGTATTCTTTTGGCAATCAAAATCATAAAATTGGTGATAATGCAAATAAAGTAAAAGAATATATATTCATAGCAAGTTAATAAAGATGAATAAGAAATTTTCAATAACGGAAGTTCCCCAAGCTGATGAATTATCAAAGGTAATTTTGACAGTAGAAGCAGTATTTAACGAGAATAGAACAGATTTTCAGATTGCTGATTACGTTGGATTTACCGATCGACAAGGTCGTTATTATAGAGCTGCTGGCGAGTTATTAGGACTTATACAAAACATAAAAAATAATGCTGAATTAACCTCTTTAGGCAAAGATGTTATCGTATTGGATGATGAAAACAGAATAAAAAAAATAAAAGAAATTCTCGTATATAATAGCTTTTTTAGTGAGATTTTGAAATTCATTGAAAAAGAAAGTACAAAAGATAAGATTGGAGTAACTAGATCTGAATTGATTAGTTTTTTAATTAGTATCATTGATGGAGCAGAAACTACAATCCAACGTAGGTTCAATACGGTAATAAATTGGCTCCTATCAACATCATTAATTAAGATGGATGTTAGAGAGCTACCTGATGACGAAAAAGATAGTGTATTTGCTTACAATGAACTAATTGAAGATTCTGAAGATTCAGTAATAACTGATACAAAGGATGGTATATATCCTACAAATTATACAAATGAAGAACTTGATATTAAAGAAAGTCATACACAAGTCGTTAGTTTATTAAGAAAAAAAGAACAAGGGAAAATACTTGTCCCCGAATTTCAACGAAATCAAGTTTGGAAGCAGCAACAAAAAAGTAGATTTATAGAATCTTTGATACTTAATATTCCAGTACCTCCATTTTACATTAGTCAAGATTTAGATGGGAACATGATTATAGTTGATGGGTTACAAAGAACTACGGCAATCTTTGAGTTTTTCTCTGGGAAATATAACCTTGTAGGATTAGAAGCTTTACCTCAATTAAACCTTAAGTTTTATTCTGATCTAGATAAAGATTTAAAGGCAAGAATTGAAGATAGAGAATTACTGTTATATATACTCAAACCGTCAGTTCCAATGACAATTGTTTATGATATTTTTAATAGAATCAATTCAAATGGAACCCCATTAACCAGACAAGAAATCCGTAATTGTATATACATAGGAAAGTCAACCCGATTACTGGCTGACCTTGCAGATAATCAAAAATTTAGAATAGCGATTGATAATGGAATACCTTCTCTTAGAATGAAAGATAGAGAATCCATTCTCCGCTTTTTTGCATTCACGCTGTTTAATTATTATGACGATTATAAAGGTGATCTAGATGATTTTCTTGGAAAGACAATGCGAAGAATAAATCATCTGACTGAACCAGAAATAAAAAACCTTAAAAATCGGTTTATCCGGGTAATGAATTTAACATTTGATTTTTTTCAATATAACAATTTTAGACTTCCAACCGAAAATAGTAGAGGCAGAGTAAACATTGCCTTAATGGAGGCAATTTCAGTATTTTTTGATAAAAACACTGATGAATTTTTATCAAAAAATAAAGACAAAATAATAAAATCATACTATGAGATTTTATTGATTGATTATGAATTTATTGAATCAGTAAGAATCTCAACTGGTTCCGAAAAAAATGTAAGAACAAGATTCAACAAGGCTTTTGAAATATTATCTAAAACATAGGTTATGATAACAAATATTGATATAATTAATTTTAAATTATACAAAGAGAACACTTCTATCCCTCTTTCAAAGATAAATCTATTAACCGGAATTAATGGAAAAGGTAAATCTACGGTTTTGCAGGTGTTTTTGCTATTAAGCCAATCTGCATTAAAAAATAGGACTACAAATAAAATAATTCTAAATGGTAGTAATGTAAAATTAGGCAGTTTAAGTGATGTAAAAAATAAGGATACCCTTGCTTCTGAACCTATAGTTTTTAATTTCAATTATGAGTCTTTCAATATTAAATATGTCTTGACTCAGCAACAATTTGATGGTTCAGAACTAGATATAAGTAAGATTGAAGTCTCTGGCAAATTGGGAAGTGAAGACTTTGAATTTGTCTTAACATCAAATGATGATTATTATGATGTAAAAAAAGTTAAAACTGGAATTGGCGATCATACAGATTTTAGTACTTCATTATTTGACTTATTTATAAATAGCAATTCATTTGTACCAAATGATGATTATAATAAAGATTGTCAATTTGTTAAAGACAAATTAAATCTTAATTATGTTCATTATGTGTCAGCAGATCGAAGTGGTCCAAAAAATTACTATGAAAACAAGACAATGGGGCACTTTATTTCAGTTGGGGCATTGGGAGAGGATACGGTAAATGTACTTTACCATAAAGGTTCTGAGAGTATCAATGCCAAACTCTTTGATAATTACTGTTCATTGTTTGATGTAAATCCCGAAGAAACAAGCAGGACGATTGAAGATCATACAATTTATTGGATGGATAAAATTTTTCAAGGTGCAAAAGTAAAGGTAGAATCGATTAAAGGTGAAGATTTATTAAAATTAAGAATAAGTTCAGATAATACAAGTTCATACTTTAAGCCAACTAATGTAGGTTATGGATTTAGTTATTCTCTCCCGATTATTGTGGCGGGATTAATTGCAAAACCAGAGGAGATATTAGTAGTTGAAAATCCTGAAGCACACCTTCATCCTTATGCACAATCAATTTTGGCGAAATTTTTATCATTAATTAGCCTTAGCGGTGTACAAGTTTTAATTGAGTCGCATAGCGAACATATTTTAAATGGATTACGAATTGCCGTATATGATGAATTGATTTCAAAGGATGACTTAAGCGTATTGTATTTTGACAAAAATGATGAAAAATATTTCACAAAAATAGATGTAGAAAGTGATGGAGGAATCAAAAATTGGCCATCTAATTTTTTTGATCAAGCAACCAAAGATTTAAATTACTTATTCGGTATATGATGGAAATTTTTATTAATGAAAAGTCATTAGATGAGCAATTTGATAATGAACATGATTTTTTAGTTGGTGTAAATACATTTATTGATCTTTTACAAGCAGCCTCTGAAATAAAAGCTGACAGGAGATTAACTTTTTATAATGAACTTTTTTTTAGTCTGAACCTAATCAGAGGCAAACGATTTGATACGTCAATTAAGAGGAATAATGATTTGAATACTAGATTTTTCCTGAACCTTCAAACTTTAGCTCCCAAATCATGGTTTAATAGCCGGATTCATACAAATGAAAACACCTATGAATATTTTGGGGGTGAATGCAATGACACGTCTATTGCTGAAATAGCAGAAAGGAGACTAAGTACAGAAAACTATAAGGGCCTATTAATAAATTTTATTAAATCAGGTTTTGGTGAAACGTTGGAAATTCCTGTTATAAAAAATAAAGATTGTAAAAGGCCAATAAATGTTTCCTGTACTTTCGACAGAGCATCATTATACAATTGGCTTAATAGTAATGGTTATATCTTACCTAATAAAAGAAAATTCGAACATCACAAGCAGAAACACGATCGTATAAGACCAACACAAGGAAATTCAATTTTACTTTGTACTGACGATGAAGCACAAAAACTCTTAGACAGTGCTATTCATGAAAATTCCCCTTTTGATAATAGACTATATAATTTTGACGCTAAATATAAAAAAGTAATAATATTTAATAGGCATACTGCATTGACATATCATGGCTATCACATTGATGACCTATCAACATTACCTAGTTCTATAAAAAAGGAACTTGAGGGAAAATTTACCAAAAAAAATTGATAAGATCACGAAAGGGATTCGCTCAGAAGACAATAGTATGAAATTTTTTCATTCTGGAACCAGTATATTGGATCATTTCCTAAATGGTATGTTTGGAAAAAAGTTCAGCAATATTTATGGTTAAGCTTAAAATGAATATAGTTCTAAAGAAGTAACAATTTTGCCTTTGCTATTTCTTTTTTTGCCCTTCTTGTACTGTATTTAGTATCCTATTTGTATCTCACTAAAAAACAAAACCCCTTGTATCATTCAAATACAAGGGGTCTTAAGTACCCGGAGCCGGAATCGAACCGGCACGGGAATTACCCCAATGGTTTTTGAGACCATCGCGTCTACCTATTCCGCCATCCGGGCAAAGAAGGGCTTTAGACGGTGCAAAAGTATGAAAAGGTTTTGAATTTTTCTGTATTTTGAAAAAAATTGCCACTTAGGGGTGTTCGCAAGGAAAATAACCCTAATTTTGCACCGAAATTCGGGACGAAGTTATAAAATACTCATTATCATGGCTAAAACTAAGGTGAACATCTTTGCAGGTCGTGCCACTCGCTATCTGGCTGAGAAAATAGCTGAAGCTTACGGACAGGAATTGGGGAAAGTAACCATTACTTCCTTCTCTGACGGAGAGTTTCAACCGTCGTTTGAGGAAACGGTCAGGGGAAATGATCTGTTTTTGATCCAGTCAACCTTTGCGCCTGTTGATAATCTGTTTGAACTACTGCTGATGATTGATGCCGCCAAGCGGGCTTCAGCCAAAAGGATCGTAGCCGTGATTCCTTACTTTGGTTTTGCCAGACAAGATCGTAAGGACAAGCCAAGGGTCTCTATCGGAGCCAAGCTCGTCACCGACTTGCTTACCTCAGCAGGTGTACAGCGGATTGTAACAATGGATCTCCACTCCGATCAGATTCAGGGATTCTTTAACCTGCCGGTTGATCATCTCTATGCAAGCTCGATCTTTATTCCCCATCTCAAGAAGCTGAATCTTCCTAACCTGACCATGGCATCGCCCGATACCGGGGGGACCAAACGGGCTGCTGCTTATGCCAAGTTTCTGAATACAGAGCTGGTTATTTGTTTTAAGCAGCGGTCAAAAGCCAATCAGGTGGATAAGATGACCGTCATTGGTGATGTTGAAGGAAAAGACATTGTACTGGTTGACGATATCATCGACACTGGTGGTACTATATGCAAAGCCGCCGACCTGATGATGGATCAGGGAGCCAACTCCGTAAGGGCGTTGTGTACACACCCGGTGTTCTCGGGGAATGCTTTTGAACGGATTCACAATTCCAAGATCACCGAACTTCTCGTCACCGACACCATACCACGTCAGGAGACCGAAAAGATAAAGGTGCTGAGTACTGCCTCCATCTTTGCCGATGTAATTGGCCGTATTCATAAATACAAATCCATTAGTTCCCATTTTGAATTCACAACCCAGCTTTAATATGGGTTTTGATCATATCTGTTTAATAATAAATAATTTACCTTAAAATGAAAACTTTTTCTATTAGCGGTTCCCTTCGCGGGAACGTAGGGAAGAAAGGGGCTAAAGCTGTTCGCAGAGCCGGAGACATTCCATGTGTATTGTACGGTGGCAAGGAACAGGTTTTATTTTCTCTCAACGCCAAGGAATTTGGCAAGGCTGTATTCACTCCCGAAGTTTACCTGATGGATCTCAACATTGAAGGCCGGAAATTCCAGGCCATCATTCAGGAAATTCAGTGGCATCCCGTGACAACAGAAGTCTCCCATCTTGATTTCCTGGAAGTTGTTGCCGATAAACCGATCGTGATGAAGCTTCCTTTGAAATTCACAGGTGTTGCTCCCGGTGTGCTTCAGGGAGGGAAACTTTTCAAGAAATTCCGCGCTTTGAAAGTGAAGGGTTTGGTTGAAAAGATGCCAGAAAGCATTACACTGGAGATATCCGGCTTGAATGTTGATCAAAACACGAAGGTAAGTGACATTAAGATCGATGGACTCACGATGCTGGATCCCCAGAATGCCATCGTTGTCGGTGTTGCTTCAACCCGCGCTGTCGTTGCCGATGCTGCAGTTGCTGCTGCTCCGGCAAAGAAGTAACGGTTAATAACTTGCTTAACCAATTTATAGGGTACGGGCTTTTGTCCGCACCCTCTTTCTTTTCTATCTTTGTTTGTTATAATAAACCTCACCTGAACCCTGACTTGTATTACCCGCCGAACTGATGAAATACCTGATCGCATGCCTAGGCAACATTGGCATTGAATATGCCGGAACCCGTCACAACATCGGATTTGATGTGGCCGATATGCTCGCCGCCGATGGGAAAGTTTCTTTTGTTACTGAACGGTATGCCGCTGTAGCAGTGGTTAAATACAAAGGGCGCCAATTGGTGGTGATCAAGCCTTCAACCTACATGAACCTTAGTGGCAATGCTGTACGCTACTGGCTGGCTAAAGAGGGAATTGAAAAGGAGAATCTGATGGTTGTGTTCGACGATAAGGATCTGCCGACCGGAGCCATGAGGATGCGCGGTAAGGGGAGTGGAGGCAGCCATAACGGCATCAATCACATTATCGAAACACTTGGTACCGATGCCTTCCCCAGGTTACGTATCGGGATCGGAAATGAGTTTGCCAAAGGCTATCAGGTTGACTATGTACTTGGAAAATGGACATCTGAGGAGAAGGATATCCTCATTCCCCGGTTAAAGGTTATCACCGATGCTGTGAAAGCCTTCACCACTATTGGAATTGCAAGGGCAATGAATGAGTTTAACAATAAGTAGAGAGGGTTGGATCAGGCAATAGTGCGTGTTTAACTGTTAACCGGGAGTCTTTGGGCTTTTTGGTTGTTGAACCGGTGAATGGATGGCTTTCAGAATGAAGCCATAATTGTTAAACGCTCTTTTACAACTAATTTCACCTGTTGTCATATTGCTATATTTTCTTTTCCCCGTTTGAGAAAGGAAAACGGGCATCTAAATTACTTTTATTACCCCCCTTGATAATATCACACCAAATGTGCCAGTCATATCACTCACAAATGTACCGGGTGTATCACTCACAAATGAGCCGGGTGTATCACTCACA
>MEOA01000029.1 GCA_001768515.1 Bacteroidetes bacterium GWE2_42_24
GTTAAAATTTATCAGCAAAGGTCTTTATTTCCTCCATCCCCCACAACTTTTGAACATGATCCAAAACACCGGCATGTGATTCCATGCCGGTGTTTTAGGTTTATGTATCCTGAGGATTATTTTACTTCTTCAAAGTCGGCATCCTCAACAGTTCCATCCTTGCCTTTGTCACCGGAAGTTTGATCAGATGCCTGACCGGGATTGGTTCCATCCTGTTGCCCGCTCTGGTTGGTTGCATTATACATCTCCTGGCTGGCAGCCTGCCATGTCTGGTTCAGGTTGTTCATTGCTATGTCAATAGCAGCAATGTCGCGATTCTTATGAGCTTCTTTCAATTGATTCAGGGCGGCTTCTATCGTGCCTTTTTTGTCGGCAGGAAGCTTGTCACCGTATTCAGACAGTTGTTTCTCAGTCTGGAAGATAAGTGCATCAGCGCTATTTATTTTATCAACTTCTTCACGGGCATGGCGGTCGGCATCGGCATTGGCTTCAGCTTCAGCTTTCATCCGTTTTATTTCATCATCTGTAAGTCCCGATGAGGCTTCAATCCGAATATTCTGAGATTTGCCGGTAGCTTTGTCTTTTGCCGAAACATTGAGTATTCCGTTAGCATCAATATCGAAGGTTACTTCGATCTGTGGTACACCACGTGGAGATGGTGGAATTCCATCGAGGTGGAATCTTCCAATGCTCTTGTTTTGGGTTGCCATGGGGCGCTCGCCTTGCAGGATATGAATTTCTACAGCGGGCTGATTGTCAGAAGCTGTCGAGAAGGTTTCTGATTTACGAGTGGGGATAGTTGTGTTTGATTCGATGAGTCGGGTCATTACACCACCCAGTGTTTCAATACCAAGTGATAAGGGGGTGACGTCGAGGAGTAATACATCCTTTACCTCACCAGTAAGAACACCACCCTGGATGGCGGCACCGATGGCCACTACTTCATCGGGATTGACACCTTTTGAAGGGCTTTTCTTGAAGAAGTCTTCAACCACTTTCTGAATGACAGGCACACGTGTTGAACCTCCAACCAGAATCACGTCGTTAATGTCAGCGGGAGTTAAACCGGCATCCTTTAATGCCTTACGACAAGGTTCAATTGTGCGCTTAACCAGAGAATCGATCAGGGATTCAAACTTTGAGCGCGAAAGCTTGCGCACAAGATGCTTGGGTACTCCGTCAACCGGCATAATATAGGGCAGGTTGATCTCTGTTTCCGTTGAACTGGAAAGCTCAATTTTGGCCTTCTCGGCAGCTTCTTTCAACCGCTGTAGTGCCATAGGATCCTTACGCAAATCAAGCCCTTCATCTTTCTTAAATTCTTCGGCCAGCCAGTCTATGATAGTCTGGTCAAAATCATCACCACCAAGGTGGGTGTCGCCATTGGTTGATTTTACTTCAAACACACCTTCACCCAGTTCAAGAATTGAAATATCGAAGGTTCCACCGCCAAGGTCGTAAACGGCTACCTTTATGTCATGATTTTTTTTGTCGAGGCCATAGGCAAGGGCAGCTGCCGTGGGTTCATTGATGATCCGGCGAACTTTTAGTCCAGCGATTTCACCTGCCTCCTTGGTAGCCTGACGTTGTGAGTCGCTGAAATAAGCCGGAACGGTGATAACAGCTTCAGTAACTTCTTGTCCCAGGTAATCTTCAGCAGTTTTTTTCATTTTCTGAAGTACCATGGCTGAAATCTCCTGCGGAGTATATTTACGGTCATCGATGACAACTCGGGGTGTGTTGTTTTCTCCTCTTACAACTTGAAAAGCAGTTCGGCTGATCTCCGTAGCGACCCGGTCAAAGGTCTCACCCATGAAACGTTTAATTGATGAGATAGTTTTTGTGGGGTTTGTAATCGCCTGCCGTTTTGCCGGATCGCCAACCTTACGTTCCCCATTCTCGGTAAATGCTACAATTGACGGCGTCGTGCGACGTCCTTCGCTGTTGGGGATTACGACTGGTTCGTTTCCTTCCATCACGGAAACACATGAGTTAGTTGTTCCCAGGTCAATTCCAATAATTTTGCCCATTGTATTCTTTTTTTGACGGTTATCATTTTTTTAACTGGATCGGTCTTGGCAATCTTTGTGCCATCACTGGTCGTTTCCATCTGTTAAAAACGGTATGAATTTTTGCTTTTTTGTTAATATGTTGTTATACTGAGTGTTGAAAGCGCATTCTTGTTTATTTTAGGTGACACTTTTTTACATGAATTATGACAAATAGTCAGGAATGAAAATAGGAATACGACAATTTCAACATTACCGGAATGGCATCATCGGTTACTTGCTTTTGGTGGTGTTGTCGGCAGGTTTTCTGAGTTGCCGGCATTATGAAAAAGGCCACCGTTTCGAGGTGGCCTGCTATTCCGTTTGCTTGTATTAATCAAAAGCTGTTGTCAATATCTTTGAAGGTGTTTACAATGTTGGTATTTGTAGTTGCACCGACCTTAAAGATATATTTCTGACTATTGGCACTCGAGAAGATACCATAACCCTCACTCATGTTAGTATAGAGAGGACGTTCCTGAATAATACCGGTGGAAGGGGCGTTAACATCCAGATAAATCTTTAACTCTTCTTCGATAATGTTTAGAAAAATATTAAAACGATAGGCAATTCGTTTAACAGTGTGATCGGCTGGTATTTTTGTCCCCAAAAGTTTATAATAATTTTCTCCATAATATTTGACGACAAAATCAGACCCTGATGTTGGTCCACTCAGGTAACCAAAATTCATATCTACAAAATTCAGCGTTGTATCGTTCATGCCTGGATGATACTCCTTGTAATAAAAACGAAGAATAGATTCATATCTTGCTCCACTACCTGTTTTTGTCCATTTGATCACATTGTATGCAGTTGGATTAATCGATAATTGCGGGTTTGACAGGTTAAAGTTTGGCAATTTGAGGCTAACCCTGCCAACTAAAGGTGTGCTTGATGTAATGATTTTTCCTGTCCTTGAATTTGTGATCTCAATCTTGAAGGTATGCGAAGGATTAAGCCAAATTGTGTCACCTGTAATCTCATCAACTTCATAATACGAGTAGGACTCTGTTTTGTATATTAATGCATATGGGAAGGAAGGATTGTAGAAAGTAGTCTGTTCCAATGAATCCCTGTGAACCCAAACTGGCTTAAGCTTTATTGTCCTCACCACGGTGCTTTCGTTCATTTCTATGATTTTTGCCCTAATGAATGCAGTATCATAGTAATTTGAATCAACAACCTGCGCAAAAGTCATGGCATTCCCATCTCCTAGAAATGCCCGTTGAATTCGAATGTTCTGACTTTTGCTGCCAGGGTTTAAGATACCGTAGACTATCGGAATATCCTTCCAGGACGAGTTTAATTCAAAATCTGTTTCACACGACTGGAATAATACCAATACGCTGATTGATAGTATTAATAACTTGATCCTCATAAAATATTTTGTTTTTAAAACACGGGTAAGTTTGACAAATAGGATTGATTGCAAATTTAGTGATTATCAATTATAAATGGCATGATTAGAAAAAAAATAAGATTTGCTAATGATTTGGTTATGTGAATGTTTTAGAAATATTTGATTTTCATGACGTTGGTGAGTACTTTTGTATTCTTTATTCCTAACCTTTGCAAGGCGCATTTGGTTATTTAAGTGGTTGAAAAATAAATATTTAAATATTATGTCTCTCGCTGAACCTGATTTTGATATGTTGGCAGAAAGATCTGGACCACAACGATATAGGAGAATTACTACTCATGTACTTCAGGAAATGAAGTTAAAAGGTGAAAAAATTGCCATGCTGACGGCTTATGATTATAGTATGGCAACTATTCTGGATGCTGCTGGAATTGATGTAATTCTTGTTGGTGACAGTGCATCCAATGTAATGGCAGGGTATAAAACAACATTACCCATTACACTGAACGAGATGATATACCATGCTGCTTCAGTTGTGAGAGCTGTTCAGCGTGCACTCGTTGTTGTTGACCTGCCCTTTGGAACTTATCAGGGGAATTCGAAAGAAGCGTTGTCATCTGCCATACGGATCATGAAAGAAGCAGGAGCCAATGCAATTAAGATTGAAGGTGGAAAAGAGATTCAGGAATCGGTCGATCGAATCCTTTCTGCCGGTATCCCGGTAATGGGTCATCTGGGACTGACGCCTCAGTCAATTCATAAGTTTGGGACTTATGTGGTTCGGGCAACTGAAGAAAAGGAAGCCCGGAAGCTTCTCCTTGATGCTCATCTGTTGGAAGAATCGGGCTGTTTTTCTCTTGTGTTGGAAAAAATCCCTTCTATTCTCGCTAAGGAAGTCTCTTCCGGATTAAAAATCCCGACAATCGGAATTGGTGCCGGCCCCCATGTTGACGGACAGGTGCTGGTTTTGCATGATATGCTTGGAATCACGCATAATTTCTCTCCCAGATTCCTGCGTCGCTACCACAACCTCTATGAGGAAATAAAAGGTTCTGTTAAATCTTATATTACTGACGTTAAGGCGTGCAGTTTCCCCAATGAGCGAGAATCATACTAACCCACCTGCACGTCCTTCACTTCAGTCAAGAGTTCTGTATGAAGACAATCATTTGCTGATCATTAATAAATTGCCATCAGAGATCGTTCAGGGCGATAAATCAGGTGATATTCCGCTTAGTGAAATTGTCAGAGAATATATCAGAGTAAAGTACAACAAGCCGGGGAATGCCTTTCTCGGAGTGGTTCACCGACTTGATCGTCCGGTCAGTGGAGCTGTTATTTTTGCCAGAACCAGTAAAGGTCTTACCCGGCTTAATGAAATGCTTCGTGAAAGAACCATTCGAAAGACATACTGGGCTGTAGTGAAAAATTTGCCATCACCCGATAATGGACACCTGATGCATTTTATGGTTCGAAATGAGCAGCAGAACAAGTCATACTGCTTCGATGATGAGCGAAAGAATTCATCAAGAGCTGAGCTTGATTATCGGTTGATTGGCAGATCCGACAGGTATTTTTTACTTGAAGTTGATCTGCATACAGGCCGTCATCATCAGATCAGGGCACAACTGGCACATATTGGTTGCCCGATTAAAGGGGATCTAAAGTACGGCTTTGATCGTAGCAATCCGGGTGGTTTTATTCACCTTCATGCAAGGTCAGTAAGTTTTGAGCATCCTGTCAGCAAGGTTCTGATTCATATTGTGGCTTCACCACCTGCTGATCCGGTATGGGATGTTTTTAAAGAGGTAACCACTTGAAAATGGCCTTTTACATCCGCATTTTGTTTGAAATTGACTCTAATCGTAAACGCTTTGCGATGAATCGATTTCAACGATTGTTGATTTTCTCATTATTGTTGTTTTTTTCATGTGAAGTTAAAAGTCAGTATTTTCTCACAGGGTCTGATCCCTCAGCAGTCAGGTGGAAACAGATTCATGGACTTGATTACCGGGTTATTTATCCTGAGGAGGATTCGGTAAGAGCCCTTGAGTATTATAAGTCGTTTCTGGCTGCAACTCCACTTGTGACGCGTAGTATGGGAAGTGCGTTTCCGCCGTTGGATGTCGTTTTGCATTCATATACAACTCGTTCGAATGCACTGACCGTATGGGCTCCTTCACGTCTTGAAATTTACCCGATACCTCCTGACGATTCTTATTCCCAGCAATGGCATCATCAACTCGCCTTGCACGAGTTACGTCATGTTGCCCAGATAATCTCGCTTAATCAGGGGATGACTGGAACGCTTGCAAGTATTTTTGGACAACACACCACCGGCCTGGTCTTTGGACTTCACCTTCCCAAGTGGTTTATAGAGGGAGATGCCGTTTATTCGGAAACAGTATGGTCAAATTCAGGAAGGGGAAGAGATCCCATGTTTCGCATGAAAAGCAAGGCCTGGGCTTCTTCGTTGCAAAAGAAATCGTACAATCAGTTGTTGTTTGGGTCGTATAGTAATTATTCACCAGGGGCTTATAATTTTGGATACGAAATGGTCACTCTCGGAAGGCAAATCGCCGGAGTAGCCCTTTGGGATTCCTCAACCCGATTTGTCGCCCGGAGGCCATGGCAGCCTTTCGCGTTTTCTGCAGCGTTGAAAAGGCAGACCGGACTTACTACCAGATCGCTGTTTGATAAAACTTTGTCCTCGCTGAAGGTAGATTCTTGCAATCGTGCTGATTTTCTACCTAAAAGTACTGTCACAATATACGAGGATTTTATAAGGCCAAGAATAATACAGGGGCAAGTAATCGTTGCCATACATGAAAAATTTGGCGAACGTGCAGATATTGTGGCTTTTGACAGTTCTTCAATGATACCGCACACTTTGCTAAAACCCGGCAATATTGCTTCTGAATCCTTTGATGCAAAAGGCCAATGGTTGGTATGGACTGAACAGGAACCCCATATCCGGTGGGAGCACCAACAGTTTTCTGTTGTTTGGGCTTTTCATACCTCAGGGAAGAAAGCCTTTAGGCTCAGAGCGAAGACCCGTTGGTTTTTACCTATTCTTTCGCCTGATGTTAATCGGTTGGCTGTGATCGAGATAGGACCTAATGGTCGTGAGTCACTGGTGATTTTGTCATTCCCTGAGGGTATGTTCCTTCAGCGAATGGATGTCCCTTCTGGTGTACATTTGATGTCTCCAGTCTGGTTTGGCGATTCTGGAATTATCTTCCTGCGCCTTGATGAATCGGGCAAAACATTGGTTGCGTACGATATAGAATCTCAACAGCAACGACTGCTATATGATTTTAAATTCCGGTATGTGCTGTCGTCTGCTGTTATCGCCGGAACACCGGTTGTAACAACCGAATTGAATGGTGAAGCGGTACTGGCTGCTGTTACGCCATCCGGACTTCGACTTGTTTCAGCGGAAGGCTTTGGTGTAAATGATGCTTCAGGTGATAGTACTGGTAAATGGCTCCATACTGTGTATACTCCTGAAGGTTATCGCATTGTCACTCATGACTGTTTTACGCCTGGAATACTTATCGAGAAAACTTCAAACTGGCGAAAAGAAGATGATTTCGCTACTCAGGAAATGCAATTACCGCTACGTATTGTACAGGCGGATACAAGTATCCCCGGTACTACTGACTATAGCCGGCTTTCACATCTTTTCCGGTTTCACAGTCTTGCCCCGGCGGCTTACGATGTGACTTCTCAGGAGGCAGTGCCTGGGATAACCCTCCTGTCGCAGAATACAACCGGTACAGCAGTTACATCTTTAGGTTACCGTTACCTGAATTCCATAGGAAATCATGAGTTGTTCGGCACTTTTGACTTTTATGGTTTGTATCCGGTTATAGGTGCCGAAGCAACGATTGCCCGCCGGCAAACTATTTTTATCAACGATGAAGGCAGAAATGAACTTAACTGGACACAAACTACAGCCGAAATACGCACCTACATTCCTTTATTATTTTCACATGGCAATCATAACTATGGGCTTACACCACAGTTTTCCTTTAAAGGTGAATGGTATAGAATGGACGATGGCTCTGCCTTCTCTTTCAGTAATGATACCTACCAAAACCTGAATCTATCTCTTCAACTTTACCACACCAACAAGTCATCGGTAAATGATCCATATCCGCGTTGGGGACAGATCTTGTATGGCTTATACAGGCAGTCCCCATTTGGAGGTGCATCCCTTGGAAAGATGATAGCCGGGGAGGGGATATTCTATTTCCCGGGGTTCATGCCACATCACGGCTTCAGACTGTATACGGGTTATGAGCAGCAACCGGCGGGAATGAGTTACTATGGTTACGTGGTGGATTTCCCGAGAGGTTCGAATTCTTATCGACTTCCCAACCGTGCTGCCGGTGGAATTACCTATGCCTTTCCAATTCTCAGACCTGACTGGGATTTTGGTAAACTGGCATATATTCAGCGATTAAACGGGAAAGTGTTTTATGATGCCAACCTTGGTTGGCACTCTCATTTGAATCATTATTCCAGTTCGTTTGGTTTGGAATTGACAGCCGACTGTCACCTCTTGCGTCTGATTCCGCCGGTAAATACTGGAATCCGTGTGTCATGGCTACCCGATAATCAATTGTTTAGTGTCGAATGGTTGATGGTTGTCAGGTTCGATGCAATATAATCTTGGTAAGATCTGTCAGCTTTCTGAAAAAAAGCGTAAGTTTGCCCGATAAGCACTCCTTGATCATGCGATTTCTGATTCGATTAATTGGTTCAGCCATGGTGGTTTCAATCCTTGCGATGATTATCCCCGGGATTTATATTAGTGGTTTTATTTCAGCCCTAATACTGGTGACAGTTCTTTCACTGCTGAACATCCTGGTGAAACCTATTCTTATTATTTTGACCATCCCCGTTACATTAATTACCTTTGGATTATTTCTTCTGGTAATCAACACAGCCATTGTGTTGATGGCTGCTGCAGTTGTTCCGGGTTTTAATGTCGGAGGATTCTTTCCGGCCTTTTTATTTGCTCTGGGTAATTCTCTCATGTCCTATTTGTTTTCGTTGGCAGATTAAGACCCTTAAGGATTGTGTTGGGAATAAACTTGCGTTGAGCAATGCACGCGCATTTTTATTGGTTCTTTTCTAATTTGAGTGGGTAGTTATACCTTTGCGGCAAAAACAAAGTATATGACAAGCGGGATTGACCTATTCACAATGGCCTTACA
>MEOA01000030.1 GCA_001768515.1 Bacteroidetes bacterium GWE2_42_24
GCATAAATACCATGCTTCTCGATGGTAGCAGATATCCCGTTCTCAGAGGCTTTTTTTATAATCCGAAGCTTCTCTTCTGTAGTAAAAGTTCTATTTTTTCATCAGCATAAAGTTATAGATTTTTGTCTATAAGTTTGTCCGATTATTTAAGGGGCTAAAACATAGGAAAGTACCAGAATAGGAATTTCTTTTGAAGAGGCAGACCGAATTCTACATTTCTCGGACAAGGATAAAAGACAGAACGGAAATTTCACAATAGAAAATTATGGACAATCTAATTCGACCCCTTCGGTGCAGAATTAATCATTGAGGCATCTTCCGCCAGTTTTACAGGCGATTATTCATATTTAGTCCTCACAGGCCATCTCGCCGCCCAAAAGGAATATATACCACAACTGAGTCGTGAATAATAAAAGAAACGCAACAATATCTCCAGAAGGGAGTGAATGCGAATAACCATGCGTGTAACGCACTATTATTCAAAACCCAACAAAATAAGCCCAACTTAATTCTACATTAAGTTGGGCTTATTCATATATAAACTAATAAAAGGATAATTTCTTATTGAACTCCGCCTCCTAGTGCTTTGTAAAGACTAACACTTTGAGTTAGCTGATCGAGCTTGTCATTTACCTTGCTAAGCTGAGCTGAAAGCAGGTTTTGTTGTGCTGTAAGCACTTCTGTATAGTTGGCTTCGCCTGCTTTGAGTAATTCCTGCGTGTAGTCCACCGATTTGGTGAGCGACTCTACTTGCCTATCTCTCCACTCGTTTTTATTGACCAACGATTTGTAGCTATACAAAATATCCGACACTTCTTGTCCGGCTACTAATAGCGTATTCGAAAACGTAAGCAATGCCTCATCTTGTTGGGCTTTTGTAATTTTCAAATTGCCTTTCAATTGTCCTTTCGAAAAGACAGGTTGAGTGATTCCGGCAATTATTTCGGCTGCTAAACTAGCAGGGCTGAAAAATTTGGAAAACCCACCAGCAGCATACCCAACTGAAAGGGTACTAATGCTAAGCGAAGGATAAAAAGCCGCTTTAGCAGCATCAGTAAGTGCGTAGGCCGATTGCAACGAAAGCTCAGCCTGTTTCACATCCGGACGATTGGCCAGCGTACGCACCGACACATTACCGTTCATCGTGGCCGGTATCTTCTGATCGTTGATAGAGCCACGCTCGATAGCACCGGGTGCACGACCGATAAGTACACAAATAGCATTCTCCTGTTGGCGAATTCTGCTTTCAAGGTCAAAAACAGATAGTTGGGTACTGTAAAGTAACGCTTTACTTTGTTCAACACCTGCCGCCGTTATCTGACCTGCATCTTTCAAAGCCTGTAAGGTTTCAGTGCTTTTTTGCAGCAACACAATGGTTTCATTGGTAGTACGCAACTGTTCGTCCAACGCCATCAAGCTATAATAACTCCCGGCAATAGATGAAATCAGCGTTGTCTGAATCAGTTTTTTATATTCAAGGGTATTCAGGTAAGCAGCATATTTCGACCGGGTTTGGCTATTCAGCTTTCCCCATAGATCGGCTTCCCAACTTGCAGTAAGTCCTAATGAATTTAGATTAGAGGTATAACCGAATACATCAGTCCCTCTGCTACCCGAGCTCACGCGCGTATGATCAACTCTGGCCGCAGCAGCTACTGATGGCAAAAAAGCTGATTTAGACATATACAAGCCGGCTTCGGCTTGCTGAATGCGGGTCATTGCCACTTTCATGTTGTAGCTACGATCAAGTCCTTCGGCAATGAGTGTCTGAAGCTTTGCATCGGGAAAATAAGTCCGCCATGGAATAATATCCAGAGAAGTGGTGTCTGCGTCATTTTCAACAGCATCCCGCACCAGATCTTTTGTGTCGGGTTGAGGCACTTTGGTAAGCTCTTTATAGTTCCGGCACGACACGAACCCAACGGCGATTATCATCACCATCAAAATCCGTATGCTTATTTTTTTATGTTGTATATACATATCAATTTTTTCTAATTATGCCTATTTGTACCGAAAAATCAGATTATTTCCTTCGCTTCCAATTTTTCGGTACAAATAAACAGAGGTTATTTTTCGTGATGTTCGTCTAAAGTTACAATTTTCGTTTTACTGAAATGCTCTTGCAAATTCTGGAAAATGATAAAGAGCGACGGAATAACTAGTATTCCGAAAACAGTACCGAATAACATACCTCCGATAGCACTGATACCAATGGACTTGTTACCTACCGCACCGGCACCTGTAGCAAGTGCCAACGGAAGTAATCCAAAAATAAAGGCCAATGAAGTCATTAAGATCGGACGCAAACGAGCCGTAGCCCCTTCAACCGCTGCTTTTACAATGCTCATTCCCTGATGGCGTCGTTGCAATGCATATTCCACAATCAAAATGGCATTTTTTGCCAGCAAACCGATAAGCATAATGAGCGAAATCTGTACATAGATATTATTTACAATACCGCTACCATTCATCAAGCCTACAAAGACGAATACAAACACACCCGCCAACCCGATAGGCAACGAAAGTAAAACAGCCAACGGAAGGATGTAACTTTCGTATAAAGCAGCCAACAAAAGATACACAAAGATGATGCACAGCCCAAAAATCAGAATCGTTTGATTACTGCTGTTTGCTTCCTCGCGGGTCATTCCACTAAAATCATAAGCATATCCCTCCGGCAAATCAATTTCTTTCAAAGCCGCAAGTACATCGCCTGTGGCATATCCTTTCATGTAGTTAGGAATCACGGTAACAGCCATAGAGGAGAACAAATTAAAACGGGTTAGCGACTGAGGACCAGTGACATCTTTAACGGTAATAAACTCTGTGATGGGTGCCATCATCCCGTTGGATGTTTTTACCGTCAATCCGTTCAGATCATCCAGTTTCGACCGGTATTCGGGTGCAGCCTGTACCACCACACGGTATTGTTTACCGTAAGAGTTGAAGTTGGATACATACATACCACCCACATAGGCTTGTAAGGTAGTCATCACGTCGGACAGGGTAAGTCCGGCATCTTTAACTTTAGCCACATTGACTTCAATTTGCTTTTGAGGGAACCGGGGGTCGAATGTATTCATAATCATCATTACTTCCGGACGTTTACGCAACTTATCCAGGAACTCACTGGTTACAGCATAGAACTTATTTACATCGCCTCCCGTTTTATCCTGCATCTTCAATTCCACACCACTACTCATCCCAAATCCCTGAAGAGTTGGTGTTCCGAAGAACATAAAGGTAGCATCTTTGATAGAATCAGTGCGTTGTTTCAATATAGCCGCCACATCGGATGCTGTTATATCGCGCTCATCCCACGGATCCATTTTTATAATCATAGAAGCATACGAACTACCCATACCACTCATAAAGTTGATACCTGTAAGACTGGTTGTGCTCTTCATCTGCGGGATGGATTCTGCTATTTTCGTCACCTCAGCAGTCACCTCAGTAGTCCGTTCGAGAGACGAACCGGGCGAAAGACTAATCATGCCCATCACATTTCCACTATCCTCGTTTGGTACAAATCCCGAGGGTACCAATTTCATTGTTACAACCAAAATCGCAGTAAATACTACAATAAAACTGATTGTAATCCAGCGATGCTTTTTCTTACCTAAGAACTCAAGCGTTTTTTTGTAATTGGCCGTTAAAGCCTTAAATCCCAAATTAAAATAATAGTAAAACCTACGAATGAAACTCTTATCATGAACATCTGGATTATGCTCTGTTTTTAAGAAAATAGCACACAAGGCAGGACTAAGTGTAAGGGCATTCACAGCCGAAATAAGAATAGCTATTGCCAATGTTAGTCCAAATTGCTTAAAGAATACTCCACTGGTTCCACCTATAAAACTTACCGGAACAAATACAGCAGCCATAACCAGAGTAATGGAAATAATAGCCGGAGCTATTTCAGTCATCGCAGCTATCGCAGCCTCTTTGGCATCCGTCATACCTGCATCCATCTTGGCATGCAC
Organism: Bacteroidetes bacterium GWE2_42_24; assembly: GCA_001768515.1. Classification (GTDB taxonomy): domain Bacteria; phylum Bacteroidota; class Bacteroidia; order Bacteroidales; family TTA-H9; genus GWE2-42-24. Next base: position 3,984 of record MEOA01000030.1, read on the forward strand.
AGCTTCTACCACCACAATGGCATCGTCCACTACAATCCCAATAGCCAGCACTAAAGCAAACAGCGTAAGCAGGTTGATAGAAAAACCGAACAAGAGTAAGAAAAAGAACGTTCCGATAATTGCTACCGGCACCGCAATAGCAGGAATCAGCGTGGCTCGGAAATTTTGCAGAAATAAGAATACCACAATAAATACCAGGAGAAATGCTTCAAACAGGGTAGAAAGAACCTTTTTGATAGAAGCATTGAGGAATTCGCTGGCATCCATTTGATACTCATAACTGATACCAGGGGGAAGTTTTTTAGCTTCCTTCTCCAGCACGCTTTTCACTTCCTTGATAATGTCCTGGGCATTAGATCCTGCAGTTTGGTTGATAGCCATAACTACCGCTTCGGCATTGTCGTTGCGGGCCATTATCGAATAACTCTGAGCACCAAGCTCCACTGTGGCTACATCTTTCAGGCGCAGAATCTGAGCATTCTTAGAACGGATAATAATATTTCCAAATTCCCCGGCATCCTTCAACCGTCCTGAATATTTCATGGCATATTGAAAGGACTGATCGCTGTTAGCACCCAGTTCACCAGGTGCTGCCTCTATATTTTGATCCTGCAACGCAGCAGTTACTTCACCGGGAGTAATATTATACGATCTCATTACATCCGGTTTCAACCACACGCGCATGGTATAATCTTTTGCTCCATACACGCTGGCATCACCTACCCCCATGACACGTTTAATTTGTGGCAGGATATTGATGTTGGCATAGTTTTGAATAAATATACCATCGTAATCCGGGTTATCCGATTTAATCATGATCATTAACACCGTACTACTTTGTTGCTTCTGTACGGTTACGCCATTACGGGTCACTTCCGACGGCAGCAGTGCTGATGCTTGCGAAACCCTGTTCTGGACGTTTACGGCGGCCATATCAGGATCCATCCCTTGTTTGAAATAAACATTGATTGTAGCAGAACCACCGTTGGCAGCAGTTGAAATCATGTAGGTCATTCCCTCCACTCCATTTATCTGCTCTTCCAGCGGCACAATGACGCTATTTAGCACAGCATCGGCATTGGCGCCACTGTAATTGGTAGAAACCCTTACAGTAGGGGGAGCAATGTTTGGGTATTGTTCAATCGGCAATGTGAAAATCCCGATAACACCCAACACCACAAAAAGGATGGAAATAACCGTGGATAAAACGGGTCTTTCTATAAAAGTTTTTAGCATTTTCTACTTTAGTTTTGAGTAATTTACTTTTGTTCTTTTATTTTTTGACCGTTTGTTAAAGTGACAATCCCAGCCGTAACTATTTTGTCGCCTGCCGACAGACCTTCTGTTACTACATAATTCTGACCATCAGGAGTTGACTTCACACTAACTACTTTTTGGACCACCGAATCACCCTGAAATTTATAAACCAGCACTTTGTCCTGTTGAGCAAATGTCGATTTTTGAGGAATAACAATCGCTTCTTTATATTCACTTGGAATAATTACCTTAGCACTGGAACCACTACGCAACAAACCATGTTTGTTTGGGAACAAAGCGCGAAAGCTAACTGACCCCGAAGTTGCATCAACCAAACCCGAAATCGTTTCGATACGTCCGGACTCTTCATATTCGGTTCCATCAGAAAGCAACAACTTTACATCTGGCATATTTTTAATCTTCTCGGCCTGATTATCACCTTTGAACTCCTTCAACAATGATAACAATTCCTTTTCATTTACCGAAAAATAAGCAACAACATTGGATATATTCGATACCGTCGTTAACACTGTACTGTTAGTAGCCAAACTCCCCTGACGGAAAGTAATTGCACCAACCACCCCATTCACGGGACTTGTAACAGTTGTCCAGCCTAAGGCAGCCGTTGCCTGATCAAGTGTAGCTTTAGCCGAAGCCAGCACATTTTCATATGCTGATAGTTTCACCTGACTTAGAATTCCCTTTTCGGCCAATGGACGAATACGTTCCACATCAAGTTTGGCTGTATTATAGTTGGCCTTCGCGCTTTCAATTAATTGAACCGATGAAGGAGAATTAATTTTAAACAATGGTTGTCCTTTTAGGACGACTGCTCCTTCGTCAACATAAATAGCATCGATATATCCCTCAACGCGAGCCTTGATGTCAATATCTTGCTGACCTTTGAGCACGGCAGGATAAACCGCTTGTAATTCCACATCCTGAACTACCAAAGTGGCAACAGGAAAAGCTTTCGCCTGATCTGCCGAATTTGCTTCGGCTTGCTTGTTCTTACATGAAGTGGTGCACAACAGGAGTACTATACTTCCAAATAAAAGTTTTCCTAATTTCATACATTTAAATTTACAACTTTTACACTAATTATTTATTATAGATATAATTACTTTATAAATAAAAAACCAATTACTCAGCCGGTATCTATTTTTTTTTGCCAAACATATTGCCAGCGAAAATAGATACACCTCGCCAATGAAAGGATAACAAAAAAGAAAATAACATGACAAGGGAGAAAATATTGTTCTGTTGGCTGTGAATACCGATACCAATAGAAGCACTCCAATAACAGGTAATAAGAAAAAAACCGATTGACATGGTAAGCGGAAAAATATAAATCAGGGCACAACAAAGTTCGACTATTCCAAACCAGAGAATATTGTTCTGAGAATTTAAATGGATATATTCTCCCCAAAAATCAGAAAAAAGTAATTTCGAAATAGCATCGGCTATCATCAAAACAGATGGTAGCCAAAAAAAATGTAGCTGCAATTTTTTTATCAGATTCATAATTCATTTTCGAAATTCAATGCAAAAAAACCGTATCCGGGGAAGTTATGAAATGAAATTATCCATGAACTGTTCAAAAAAGGGGCTGAGTTGCCAAATCATCAATTTTGTGCAAGCCATTTGATAAACTGGGCAGCCTTAAGTCGGCTCATGAGTATCTGATAAGGATAATTAAAAGTCAGATTGACCTGTAATTTACGATTAAAATGTCGGGAAGCATCTTTTACGGCTTTCCGGTTGATGAGGTATTGTCGATTTGCTCTGAAAAATGCAGTTCCGCAAACTGATTCAAGTTCTTCTAATGACTGAGAAACAAGACTTCTTTTTAAATCAAATGTCAATGCAAACACATAATCATCTTCATACACAAAAAGAGCTATATCAGTTGTTCTGATCGGTATGATTTTATCCCCATGACTAATAACAATAGATGCGGAAGGATGTTGTACAACTGATGAAAGTGCCCCGAGAGTTCGTAATAAATTGTCAGAACTGATGTTGAGAGAGGAAAAATTTGATTTTAGTGTATAGTATTTCTCCAGAGCCTTTGCCACCGAGTTGTGGTCAAAGGGCTTTAAAATATAATCAATTGAGTTGGTGTTGAAAGCTTCCAACGCGTATTTATCATAAGCGGTACAAAAAATAACCGGCACTGACAGCCGTATTTTATTGAATATCTCAAAACTAAGCCCATCGCTTAGTTGTATATCAGAAAAAATCAAATCGAAGTCTGAATTGTTTTGCAAGTATGAAATGGCCTGTTCTACAGATGAAAGTATCGTGACAGCTTCTATTTGATCGTCTATAGATTCAATTGTAGTTGCAAGTTCTTTTGCCGTACGTTTCTCGTCTTCTATAATGATTACTTTCATCTTGGCGTTGATTGAATAAGCTTAAGTGTAACCGTGTATTCTGTTTGAGAGTCATTGATATCAATGTCTTTACCAATGATCAACTGATACCTTTTGTTAAGATTTATAAGACCGACACCCTTTCTTTCTCCGTCCAAAAACATAGGTTTTAGCATTTTATTGTTGGATACGATCAACAGATCACCTTTTAGTTCAATACTTACCCATAGAGGTTTTTCATCACTAAACGAATTATGTTTAAATGCATTTTCCACTAATGATTGGAGAGCATACACCGGAATTTGGTATTGATTTACCTGTTCTGGAGGCACCGTAAGCGAACAAAAAAAAGAATCCTCGAATCGTAATTTCTGAAGTTCGATGTAGTCCTGGGTAAATTTCAGTTCTTCCGAAAGCGGAATAAGCATGTGTTCGTGGGCCGATATAGTATATCTTAGAAAACTTGAAAGCCTGATAACATATCTTTTGGCCAGATCAGAATCGACACTAATAATGGAACTAAGCGTACTTAGTGCGTTAAATAAAAAATGAGGTTGCATTTGCCCTACCAGAACCTGTTGTTCGGTTTCTAAATTCTTTATTTTCAATTCAGCCAATTCTTTATCTACTTTTTCTTTTTTTGATCTGACTATAATAGCATTTGATATGATTAATATCAGTGTATTAAGAGTAAGAATATTGATAATAGGAAAAATAATCGATGGTCTGTTTCTATGATTTTCTAATTCAGGGAAAAGATGTAAGATAACCCACAACAAAGCAAACGCGAGTAATGTAAAAATGTAACTCAACGAATACCACTCAATGTTGTTTTTCCTGCCGCTGCCTTCCCATATACTTATAACATAAATATTCACCCCCCAAATGATCAATGTAAGAACTGCAATAGTCGATAATGAATACCAAAAATTCAGTGGATAGGCATGGGTTCGCAGGAAAAAAATCGGAGACAACTCAAATGCCGCCATAATAGGAGAAGATAAAAGCGCGGTCCTATATAATTTATTCTTATACATGTTCGAGATATGAGAGTTGACTCAAAAGATGCAGTTTGTTATATAAATTTATTATGAATAACATCATATTGTCGCAAAATTACAACTAATAACCGGACTAGCAGCCAAATATCACACAATTAGCAAGACATAATATTTACAGAGATAATAGGCAATTCCCAATTATTATCTTCAAAGATAATAACGAAGTTACACTAATTTTAACCAACTGATTTACAAATTTTGGTTCTATCGGAATCCGGATGAGGAGAAAAGTGTTGGCAGCGCTTTCAATGATGAGTTAAGAATGATACTTCGATTTTTCGCCGACTGTCTCTCTTCACGAATCTGAAGCTATATCAGGATTTTCCTTTTATACAACGGGTATTATTCGGGAAAAGTGCGTTTAAATTACATCTTCCCAAATTTCCCCACTCAAACTATAATGATTAAATATGGTTGATTCCAGATTTGTACAGGCATAGAAATCCATATACGATATTAAATAGTTGAAGGAATCACTGGTTAAAATACATTGATTCTGACCTGACCATTCCCCGGTCAAAACTTCTTGAAGAATGCCCTCTACTAAAATTGTGCCAAAAAATACACATAATCATGATTCCTTCATATATATGATACTTAAACATTACTACAGCCATAGGCGATTCATAAGAAAAAGATAACTTTGCCCTAACTTTGGTGCGAATTTGATCCGACTATGGGGTAAAATCGAATTACAAATAACACGTAATCAAGCGAATAAAAAATTGACTTAAGTGATTTTCTTCACATAAAAAAATTGAAAAAAAGTTGAAATTTTTTATAGAAGGGGTTAAATTAAACGCAAAGGATAGTCTTGAAATTGAAAATTTGTATACAATTTAGAAAGCAGGAAGAGTGAGCATTTGTCGGAGAAATCAGATGATGAAGTTGGCTCTGGTGTGAATTAGAAGACTAATAATGCAAAACTGTTAATGTTTCACGGCTCGTAAGTATTTTGTCCATGACTTAACTTCATCCGAAAAAGAGAGAACAAAAAAAAACGTCCTCAGAGAGGACGTTGTGGAGCTGGCGGGAGTCGAACCCGCGTCCAAACAGGCAGCCAACCTGCTTTCTACATGTTTATGCGCTGGTTATTTGTCGGGCGATGGCTGGCCAGTGTCCAACCTACCAAGGCCGTATCCTCTGTTTTCTTACCGGTGCTTAGAGAAATCACACCAGCCAGCCCCTCATTTGCGATGCTCCGGTCGGGACGCCGAAAGGCAGGGCTTCCCGGGGAACAGCAGACGGCTTAATCTTCCAGATTAAGCAGCCATTGCGTAGTTAGAAGTGTTGCCAGTTATGGCTTTGAGAATTGGTTTGACGGGCCAGATTCACAACGCCCGACATGCTTACAAATCAACCGTCCTGCTGTCAAAACCAGTCAGCCCCTGACGGAGTGAATCGTAACGATTCTGCTGCAAATTTACATCATTTTTGCTTCCGATTAAAGTTTGGCAGAATATTTGATACTTTTGCGCCGGATTAAACATGGTTCCAATCCCCTGTTTAAACAATTTTGACCGTTAATAAACCTAAATTATTTCAGTACTATGAAAAACTTCAGAAAACTGTTCATGCTCACCTTCGTGGCAGCCACCGTTTTATTTACATCGTGTAGCAAAGACGACACAACAGATCCCACTGTGAATTACCCCACAGTAAACTTCATGACAAGTGCCGGCTATGTAAAAGCTGACATCACACTTGCTCCCGGCTTCGAATTCCTGACAGGAATTAATGCCTCAATGAATGCCACGAGCAAGGAGAAGCTGGTCAAGCTGACAATCACACGTGTATTCAACAATACACCAACTATTGTCCTCGACAGCACAATTAACGTTGAAGTACTGGCCTATGATAATTTCTACACCACCAAAACAACTACAGGTGTTGAAAAATGGATCTTCGCCGTTACCGACAAAGCAGGTGTGAAATCTGAGATCAGTTACAACATTACCACAGAAGAAGCTGCAGGAGAAATATACAGCTATGAAGCCACCCTGATGGGCGGACGATACAACACGAATGTTGGCAGTTTCTGGAGTTCACTCAACAATCAGGTCATGCTTCAGAATGTAGCGGAGAACAACAAGAACAAGGTTGACTTCGTGTATTTCTATGGCGACAACAACCATGCAAGCATTCATGCACCAGCTAATGAATATGCAAATACTGAGGCATGGGGCAGCCTGTTCTCAAATTGGTCTCCCCGTAATGCTACCACTTTCAAAACAACCAATGGCGTCGATTGGGCCTCTGTAGCTAACGATGCTCCTATCGTAGCACAGGCTACCGGGATGACATTGACCATGCTCAATGAACTTACTGTTGGCCAGATTATCGCTTTTGAAACTGCTGCCACTTCAGCTAATCCTGGAAAAAAAGGTTTGTTCAAGGTAATGGCCATCGAGGGAACAGCCAGTACTGATCGGACGATCAAACTTGATATAAAAATCCAGAAGTAAGTATCCTCATATTACTTTTCAAAAGCCCTGCCGGCCTCGCCGGCAGGGCTTTTTTATGGAATACTTGAACATTTTGACCCATTTACGTATTTAATTACACAGATATATTACATACTAATCGAAGCCAATCTGTGCGATAATGATAAATACGGAACCCTACAAACCCACCCACCCGATCAGAATTGTAACGGCAACCTCGCTATTTGATGGCCACGATGCCTCAATCAACATTATGCGCCGGATTCTGCAATCTTCAGGGGCTGAGGTTATACACCTTGGTCATGACCGCCCTGTTCATGAAATTGTTGATTGCGCCATACAGGAAGACGCACAGGCCATTGCCGTCACATCCTATCAGGGTGGACACATGGAGTTCTTCAGGTATATGCATGATCTGCTCAACGAAGCAGGATGCGGACATATCAGAATCTTTGGTGGCGGTGGCGGGGTCATTTTACCCGACGAGATCAGTGCGTTACATGACTATGGTATTGAAATGATATACTCACCTGACGATGGCCGGGAAATGGGATTGCAGGGGATGATCAATGATTTACTAAAACGCTGCGATTTCCCTGCCGGAAATCTTGAGGGAATTAGCACCGAAAGCCTGCGACAGGGAAAATTCAGCACCCTGGGCCGGATGATCACAGCGGCAGAGAATAATTATGAAGGCGCAGATAAGTTACTTGTTAAACTATCGGACGCATGCAAAGAGGCTCGGTCTCCTGTACTCGGCATTACCGGCACGGGAGGGGCGGGAAAATCATCGCTGACCGATGAAATACTGCGACGCTACCTTGACGATTTTCCAGACCGCAAGATAGCTGTTATCAGTGTTGATCCTACACGCCGCAGAAGTGGCGGAGCATTATTAGGCGACCGGATCAGAATGAATGCCGCATCCGGAGAACGCGTTTTCATGCGTTCTCTGGCCACAAGGCAATCAAACCTTGCACTTTCCCGTCACATCACCGAAGTCCTCTGTATTGTCAAAAACGGAGGATTCTCGCTGGTAATTCTTGAGTCTTCGGGGATTGGCCAATCCGACACAGAAATTATCGACCACAGTGATTTTTCTCTTTATGTGATGACCCCTGAATTTGGTGCGGCTTCTCAACTGGAAAAAATCGACATGATCGATTACGCTGATGCCATTGCCATCAACAAAGCCGACAAACGCGGTGCTCTTGATGCACTGCGCGACGTCAAAAAACAATTTCAGCGCAACAGGAGCCTCTTCGATCGCTCACCCGACAAAATGCCCGTCTATGCAACCATCGCTTCCCAGTTTAACGATCAGGGAGTAAACAGCCTCTACAGGCATCTTATGGATGGCTTAAATCAACGCTTCATCGGTAAATTTGAGTCAGACTGGAAAGCATCCTACAAACCAGAACAACCCACCACCATCATACCACCAAATCGAATCCGCTATTTATCGGAAATTGCTGATACCATTCGTAAATACAACCAATTTGCTGAGAAAGAAGCTCAGTTGGTTAAACGCTATGAATCGCTAACAGAAGCTCAAATCGCCATGAAAGAACAACAGGCAAACCCGCAGATGATAGCAGAAACGGAAAAGCTAATCCAAATTGCCCACCAATCCCTCCACCCTGAAACAACAGCAATCATCGACAACTGGGATGCCAAACAGAAGAGATACCATGATCCTGTATACACATACAGGGTACGTGGAAAAGAAATTGCGATTGAGACCCATACACAATCACTTTCGCATCAGTCGATACCTAAAGTGGTACTACCCGCATACAGGAGCCTGGCCGATGTAGTTTACTGGAGTTACATGGAAAATGTGCCCGGTGAATTTCCCTATGCAGCAGGGGTTTTCCCATTTAAGCGCGAAGCCGAAGATCCCACACGGATGTTTGCAGGTGAAGGAGGCCCGGAACGAACCAACAAGAGATTCCATTACCTGTCAGCCGGAATGCCGGCCATCAGGCTGTCTACAGCTTTCGATTCTGTAACACTGTATGGACGTGACCCCGGTACTCGTCCCGATATTTACGGAAAGATCGGCAACGCAGGTGTTTCGATAGCCTGTCTGGATGATGCAAAAAAGCTTTATTCAGGCTTCAATCTGGCAGATGCTGCTACCTCAGTATCGATGACCATTAACGGGCCGGCACCTGCCATGGCCGCCTTCTTCCTCAATGCCGCCATAGATCAGCAGTGCGAGCTTTATGTACGTCAACAGGGCAATGCTCAAAAAACCTCGGAAAAGATTGACAAGTTCTTCCGGGAGCGGGCAATTGCACGTCCGGTGTATCAGGGAGATTTACCAATGGAAAACAACGGCCTCGGATTGCTTTTTCTAGGTGTCCCTGCATCCCATTACCTGCCGGAGGAAATCTACAACAGAATAAAGGCCGATACCTTGTGCAGAATTCGGGGTACCGTACAGGCTGATATACTGAAAGAAGACCAGGCCCAGAACACCTGCATCTTCAGCACCGATTTTGCCCTGCGAATGATGGGCGACATGCAGGAATACTTTATCAACCAAAATATCAGTCAGTTCTACTCAGTCTCTGTTTCAGGATACCACATCGCCGAGGCAGGTGCAAACCCTTTATCCCAATTGGCCTTTACGCTGGCCAATGGATTCACCCTGGCTGAATACTATCTGTCGAGGGGAATGAAAATTGATGACTTTGCCCCCAATTTTTCTTTCTTTTTTTCCAATGGAATTGATCCGGAATACTCTGTACTGGGAAGAGTGGCCAGAATTATCTGGGCGAAGGCGATGAAGCAGTTGTACATAGCCTCACCACGATCACAAATGCTGAAATACCACATACAAACCAGCGGTCGTTCACTACATGCACAGGAAATCGATTTTAATGATATCCGCACAACACTACAGGCCTTGTATGCCATTTATGACAATTGCAATTCGCTTCATACAAATGCCTACGACGAAGCCATCACCACACCAACAGAAGAATCAGTCAGAAGAGCTATAGCCATACAATTGATCATCAACAAAGAGCTAGGACTGGCAAAAAATCAAAACCCCCTGCAGGGAGCCTTCATCATAGAAGAACTGACCCGACTGGTTGAGGAAGCTGTTTTGGCAGAATTTGACCGTTTGACAGAACGCGGAGGAGTGTTGGGAGCCATGGAAACCATGTATCAGCGGGGTAAAATTCAGGAAGAATCGCTCTACTACGAAAACCAGAAGCACAGTGGAGAATACCCTATCATAGGGGTAAATACCTTTCTCTCATCCAAGGGAAGCCCAACGATCATTCCTTCAGAAGTCATCAGAGCTACTCAAACTGAAAAAGATCAACAGATAAAAGCAGTCACTTCACTGCAAGCGCTTTGGCAAACCGAGTCTCAACAAGCACTTAAAAACCTTCGTCTTTGCGCTGTCTCGGGCGGCAATACTTTTGAAAACCTGATGGAAGTAGCAAAATATTGCACCATCGGGCAAATCACTGAGGCTCTGTTTGAAACTGGCGGACAGTATAGGCGGAATATGTAAGTGCTGCTGATTAAAATACGAAACTTCTAAACTGAAATCGCCCCCGATTGTTTTTAAATGAAATAATGTGACATCATGGAAAATACCTCTTCAACCCAAATGCACCGGATTCTGGTAGTAAATCCCAGAACCTGTTTCACAAAGATTGCAGTATATGACAACAACCGCCTGGTTTATCTCAACAAGATTAACCACAGCAGCGAGGATTGTAAAAAGTTTAACAACATACTCGACCAGTATGAATTCAGGCGGGAAGCGATATTGAAAGATCTGGCCAATGCCGATATTGATACATGGCGGATTACTGCAGTCGTCGGAAGAGGCGGATACCTTAAACCGCTGGAGTCAGGCATCTACGAGGTCAATGACAAGATGAAGGATGATCTGGTGCGTAATCCTGCCGGGCAGGATAGTGTAAATCTGGGAGCCTTGCTGGTAGATGAAATCGCGAAAAAATTGGGGAGCGTCAAAGCATATATCACCAATCCGATTGTGGTGGATGAACTTGATGATATCGCCCGTATCTCAGGGCACCCGCTTTTCCCGAGGCGTTCGATTTTCCATGCACTAAACCAAAAGTTCCTGGCCCGAAAATTTGCCCGTCAGAATTCCCGTCCCTATGAAGAGATGAATCTTATAATAGCACATCTTGGTGTAGGATTCAGTGTAGGCGCACATAAAAACGGCAGGGTGGTAGATGTGAATCAGGCCTTTGATGGATATGGTCCCTTCAGCCCAAAGAGAGCCGGCACTTTGCCGGCAGGAGAACTCGTCAGGATGTGCTTCAGCGGGAAGTACACGAGTGAGGAGATGGAACGGATGGTAATGGGTGACGGAGGGCTTGTTGCCTGGTTTGGTACTGAAGACGTGCAAAAAGTAGAAAAGATGGCTTTTGAAGAAGAAAACAAACAAGCCAGGATAGTGTACGAGGCCATGGCCTACAATGCAGCCAAGGAGATCGCCTCCCTGTCAGTTGTCTTCAACGGCAAGCCAGATGCGATCCTCCTCACAGGAGGCCTGGCACACAGCCAGCGGTTTGTTAGATTCATCATCGACAGGGTTCAGTTCATTGCTCCGGTACATGTTTTCCCGGGCGGTGACGGAACAGAGGCTATGGCAATGAATGTGCTGGCGGCTCTAAAAGGAGAGCGTCCTATCAAGCAATACATATAAACAAAAATGATTGTTTCGGCAGATGGTCATTTTGCGGAAAGACGTGGTGGCTCTTTTTGTTGCTTTTTTCATTAAATTTGTCAGTGCCGGTTGTCGGCATCATACATTTGCATGACAAATGAATACTGCCGTTGACTATCAAAATAAGACTAGTTAATCAATTACCGCAGAAGTAATTTTCTGCAAATAAATCAAAAAAAAAAGAAAAACAAATGGAAGAAAAGAAAAGCCTGAAAGGCACCCGAACAGAACAGAACCTGTTGAAATCATTTGCCGGGGAATCGCAGGCCCGTAACCGTTACACCTTCTTTGCCAAGAAAGCCCGTGAAGAAGGATATGAGCAAATTGCAGCCATTTTTGAAGAAACAGCCCGTCAGGAAGAGACCCACGCCAAGCAATTCTTCAAATTTCTTGAAGGTGGCACGGTTGAAATCACAGCCAGTTATCCTGCCGGTATCATCACGACAACTGCCGAGAACCTCTTAGCCGCTGCGCAAGGTGAGAATGAAGAATGGAGCGGACTCTACCCGGAATTCGCAAGAATTGCCGAAGAAGAAGGCTTCAAACAGATTGCCGTAAAATTCAAAGCGATTGCCAAGGTGGAAGCTGAACATGAGAAGCGGTACCGTAAATTGTTAACGAACATACAAAACGGTGAAGTTTTCAAAAAGAAGAAAAAGACACGTTGGGTATGCAGGAAATGCGGCTTCGTACATGAAAGTGAGAACGCCCCGCAAAAATGCCCTGCCTGTGATCACCCACAGGCCTACTTTGAAGAAATGGCAGAGAACTACTAATCATCATAATCAAAAAGCCCTCCGTTTTACGGGGGGCTTTTTTGGGGTCACCAAATACACTTAATAATACTTCAACCGATGAACATAAATTCATCGTAAAATACGTGTGCGAGGGGTCAAGACCCCTCGCACACGTATTTTAAAAAGACACCTGAGAATTAAACTATCTACTAATAACCAACCTGAAAGAATCACTTTCACCTGCAGCTGTTTTCAGCCTGCATGTATAGATTCCCGAGTTGATCTTCGAAACATCCAGACGATAGAGTGTGTTAACGCCAACATTTGCCGAAAGGACAACTGCTCCATTCATGTTGTATACTTCGATTACTCCACCTTTAGCCGCATCCGCAAGCCTGATCCATGTATAGTCGGATGCAGGATTTGGATAATTATTACCGGAAATAAGGGCATTAACAGCATGATTATATTCGATGCCTGTCATGTCACCGGTTAGCCAAATCCTGCTTATTTGAATGATTTCATTTCTGATGGCTTCATTGCTGAGCATTTCCATACCAACACCAAAGTAAATGGTACGATAATTTCCAGCCTGATATTTAATGGCAGATGTTAGAGAAGCATTGCCGTTATAATTAAAGATCACATCTGAACCGGCAAGTGCATTGATGACATCCGGAAACATGTTCCCTGCATAAACATCAACAATGTTAGATTGAGCGACAGCACCAAACACAGGATCAGAGGCATTGGCTGCAAGTTTATTATTGGAAGATGAGCCATCATCAACAAATCCGGCATTAAGGTAGTTGGTATAGAAATTCCGGGTAACTGCGGTTCCGTTTGATCCGGAGGCTCCACTCATGATATCCCAGCCGATGTCCTGACCTGCAATAAAAACATTATGACCGGCATCCATGAAATCCATTACAGCTTCAGCCTGATCGTCGGTAAGAGCGGGGAAAGTCCATGCAATATTGAGCCATAGGTTAAATACATCCCAGAAGGCATCGGAGGTGATCATGTCGCGCATGACATTGGCATCGGTCACAGCATAAGAATCGATTCCTGAAGCAGCCAGCCCCTCAAGGTAGACAGCCTGATTCGCTGAAGACTGTGGTCCGCCGGTTCCATTGACCACGAGATCAGTTACGCCAGAGATTACCATTACACGGTAAATTTTTTCGGGAGCAGCAGGACTGGTTACCGATTTCATCTTTAACACATAACCGGGAAATCCGGACAGCTCACCTGCTACAACCTTCACTATAACAGCCTTTGCAACACCTTTGCTCAAAGTAATCACTGCCGGTGAGGTGTATTCCTGTCCATCGATAATGAAAGAAGCCTGCCAGTCAGCAGGAGCATTTTCCGGTTCGAGCGTAAATTCAAATTGCTCATCACCAGTAATATTGCTAAGGGCTTCAAGGTTAAAAATGCGCTGATCACCAGGATAACCTCTCTTGATGTAAGGCTCGGCAGAAGTAATCTTTCCGATGTACAAATTGGTTCCTCCAATGGCATCTACTTCATCACCGGTATATATTTCCTGATGGCTCTTGGTCACGAAAGCCACCACCTTCATGTTCTCAACAACAGCAGGAACACTGCGGTAGCTATCCGGGACAGTATACACGTATGTTCTGTTTACAAGAGAGCCTGTGGTTGTGGTAGTAACTTCGTCGCCCCACTGACCTGTAATCAGATGACGCAACATGTGCATATGGCGATAGTTACTACCGGCTCCTCCTCCAGTTTGAGGTCCATAGATACTATCCTGTATCAGAGCCACATTGATGAAATTGGAAGATGCTGAAGCATCAGAGGTATAATACAACTCTACATTAACAGTTAATTCCCGGGTAGCTTCAACGTAACTGCTAGAAATGCCAATATTGACAGGAGAAACTTCCTGTCTGACCTGCGCTGCGGAAGCACTCCATGAACCACGGCTAAGGGCTGTCTGGCTTCCACTAAAGACTAGTCGGTTGACAGTACCGGAAGGATAACCAGTCAGACCCGTCTGACCGGCAAGTGCATCTCCAAAATCGGTACGAAAGTCAGGTTCGCTGCCTGAAGGGGTAGCAAAAGAGCCTTGATGAACGGCGATGGTAAAAGCGCGGCCCGGGTTGGCATCCATAATGGACTGAGCAATTGCATGGCCATCGGGGCAATAAGTACAATGAATACCCGTGTACTCTTCAAGAATCGAGTTCTTGAGCATGGGATCAGTTCCCACGAGAACCTGAGCCGAAAGCCCGGCAGTCAGCATAATGCCAACCGAAGCGATTGATAATTTTCTAATCATAAGACAAAGATTGGTTTGTAAATAATGATCCGTTGAATGGTTTAAGAATCATTTACAAAGATGAAAAAAATTGCATTCACAACAACAGTCCCCTTAAATAGAATTAGGGATAACATGAAAGAGACCATAGACCAATAGCATTGTAAAACCTGCACTAAAGAGCCAAAAACATGATAGAATTTTCCAGGAATACTCATTCTCACTAAAGCTCCCCCTGTCTCCCCAAACATGCATCCAACTCCATTTTGTGGAAAGAAATCTCACCAGAAGTTATCGAATACACTGAAAGACCGGGAACGCCAGTATTCATCTCCAGCGGATACCCCACCTGCCACTACTGCCATGGTTGCTGGAGGAGGCCGTGTTGCAAAAGGCCATTCAGTCATCAAAAGGAAAAGCCACAGGCCTCGAGGCTACAAGGCAATGCTTCTGATTATCAAATATATTTTAACGATACCTGCCATAAATTGAAATTGGACAAATAAGGTCCCCCTATTCATTGAACCAGGATAACTTTGAATTCAACAGACAATTATTTGTCTGCAGAAAAAAAATTATCACCTTTACGACCTCAAATATCATGATATGAAAAAGTATAACATATTAATAGCTATCATGCTATCAGCCATTCAGGGAATGACTCAGGAAGGTGCACGTCAATCGTTCCATTTTCCGGATGTAAATGGTTATCAGGTATTAAAAGCAGATCTTCATACTCATTCAGTGTTTTCCGACGGTATGGTTTGGCCCTCCTTACGGGTTGAGGAAGCCTGGCGTGAAGGACTGGATATAATTGCCATAACCGAACACATTGAATACCGTCCCAACAAGGCAGATGTAAATGGTGACCACAACCGCTCTTTCGCCATTGCCAAAGAGCAAGCCGACAAAGCAGGGATTCTGGTAATACCCGGATCAGAAATAACCCGAAAAATGCCCCCCGGCCATTTCAATGCACTCTTTATAACCGATGCCAACAAGTTGGAGGTTCCCGACTGGAAAGAAGCCTTCAGGGAAGCCCGCAGGCAGGGAGCTTTTATCTTCTGGAATCACCCCGGATGGAAAGCACAGCAGCCTGACTCAGCCCGTTGGATGCCTGAGCATCAAATGTTATTCGACTCGGGATATATGGAGGGCATCGAAATTGCAAATTATGAAGAGTGGTACCCATCAGCCTTACGGTGGGCATTTAACAGAAACCTGACATTGTTGGGAAACTCTGACATTCATGGAGCGATATACCAGCAATATGAAGTCCACAAAGGCAAACACCGACCAATCACTCTCATCTTTGCTAAAAACAGCACGTTGACAGAGATTCATGAAGCGCTGAAGCAAAGACGCACCGCCGTACTGTTCGATGGGATGGTTATTGGACGTGAAGAATGGCTCACCCCGATGATTAAAAGCACAATAGAGGTCAACCCTTACCCCTCAGCTTCAACAGAATCCAGAATCACCATGGTACTGGAAAACAAGAGCGACCTTGACGTCATGTTATACCCCACCCCCCAATCCATCGCCAAAGGAGTGATTTATCCGGTTGCCATACCAGCACGATCAAAAGTATTGCTTTCCTTAAGGTTGAAAGACGATGAGATGAAAGCGATGCCATCACACACCGTGCAGATGACAGTTAAAGACTGGTATACAAAGGAGAATACGACCCTCACAATGGACCTGACTTTCAAACGGTAAGGCAACTATATCAAATTCACTAACAATTAACAAGAGAAGATTATCAAAACAAGGCATATTTTCGTAGAATCGCGTAAAAAAAAGCAACTTCTCAAAAGAATTCTTTTACATTTGATGTATGCTGCTTCGACAGTTGGTTGTTAAATAAAAATAAAGAAACAGGTTATATAGAGTAAAATTTTCGGGTATGAGTATCAGAACACTTAACCTAATCCTCTTGTTTAATATTATGGCATCTTTCACCGGATGGTCTCAGACGGAGGACGATTCTACTGACAACAAAATTGATCTGGATTTCAGGATGGATATCGTCAGCCGGTATATCTGGCGCGGTCAGGAGTATGGTCACGCACCAAGCATTCAGCCAGAAATTACCGCTTCATGGAAAGGGTTTACCCTCGGTGCATGGGGAGCCTATAAACTAAACGGAGAAGGAATTCAAGAGACCGATATCTACCTCTCAAAAACGATTGGACCTGTCACATTTGCTGTGTGGGACTATTGGACCTTCGATGACACAGCACTAATGGATTTCATGGATTTTAAAGAAGAAACAACAGCACATGTACTTGAGGCACAGGCCCTGATTGAAGGTGGAGAAACCTTGCCTTTCAATTTTCTGGCAAGCTATCTCTTCTATGGCAGCGATACAACCAAAAGCCTCTATTTTGAGTTACAGTATGTAACGCGATTTAAGGAAATTGACTTTATGGCTTTTGCAGGCTATAGTCCGAAAGGGAAATACTACGGTTCCCGTGAAGGACTGGTAAATATCGGACTGACTCTTTCACGCGAAGTTCAGGTAACAGAAACATGGGGTTTTCCGCTTTCGATGAGCCTGATTTACAATCCTGATGTTAAAAGCATGTATCTGGTAGCGGCAATTTCATTTTAAGATTGATAATATTTAACTAGTTGAAGCTGAAAATGAAGAAGAAATTAACCATCTCACAACGCATACTGTTGCTGCTTTTTTTGTCTCTGGCAGCGGCCATCCTGATATTTACCGGCCTGTACCATTACAAAAACATACAGGAAAAGGAAATTTCAAGTGTTTCGTTAGAGGAATTTACTCATGAAGTAAACTCAATCATCTCACTACATGAAGCATCCCTTAAACAAGTAGTCTTTGATTATACCTACTGGGATGAGTTTGTAATGAATATTAAACCCAATAACGAAAATTGGTTCGATCAAAACATTACTACCATTGTAAGCTCATTCCATTTTGATTACGCGGGTGTTTACAATACATCGAAAAATCTGGTTCATGAATCATATTCCGATGGATTTCAACCTGACACAATTGCAACAATCTCAGCACTGAATTACACCTTAAAGAACCGGTTTGCTGATTATTTCAAATGGACAAGTGACGGACTGGTTTCAGTGAGCGCAGCTACCATTCACGGCACAAGCGATCCTTTTCACACCCGCACACCCGTCAGCGGCTACTTTGTGCTTGCCAAACGCTGGGACGATGCTTTAATAAACGAACTCGGCACAATGCTTGGCGCCGAAGTCAAACTACGCAAGCCTAATGAAAAAATCACTAACGGTCATAAATATTCCCTGACAGTAACACGCGACCTAGCAAATTACGAAAAACAACCGATAGCCAGACTTGTAATAACTCGCGACTTTCCAGTATTAAAACTTTATAATACAATCTCACTGTATTCTCTGGGAATCATATTGCTTTTAATTGTCACAGCACTGTTTGTTTTCTATATGACCTCAATTAAATGGGTACTTAAGCCCTTACAACTTGTTGGAAATATTCTGAAAACAGAGGATCCAAAATCCCTCGAGGCGCTAAAAAACAGCACAGTAGAATTTGAGCGAATCGGGATGTTATTCGATACTTATATGGAACAGAAGGCCGAACTGGTTAAGGCCCGTGAAAAAGCTGAGGAATCTGACCGGTTAAAATCGGCATTTCTGGCCAATATCAGTCATGAAATCCGAACCCCTATGAATGGTATCCTTGGATTTACCGAATTGCTGCGTGACAATACACTGGATCAAGAATCACGCATGGAATATCTGTCGATTATTGATAAGAGCGGACGTCAGTTACTCAACCTTATCAACGACATTATCGATATCTCCAAAATTGAGGCAGGCCTTATGCACATCCAGCCGGTTAACTGCAGTCTCAATAAGGTGTTCCGCGAAACAGCCATGATGTTCAACAGCAACCCGAAGGTCATAAATAAAGAAGTTGAGTTACGGCTTAAACTTCAATTCTCTGATGAAGCTGCATGGGTAAGTGTTGATCCAATGAGGTTATCGCAGTTATTGACAAATCTGATTGGTAATGCACTGAAATTTACGCAAAAAGGATTCGTAGAATTCGGGTACCGATTATCAACCGAAAACCAGCTGTTGGTGTATTGTCGTGATACCGGTATCGGCATTCCTGCTGATAAACATAAAGCCATCTTCGATCGCTTTATTCAGGTCAATAACACTAGTTCCCGACCCTATGAGGGAACCGGGTTGGGTCTTGCAATTTCTCAATCGTTAACTGAACTAATGGAAGGACGTCTGTGGGTAGAATCAGAACCGGGAAAAGGATCAATATTCTACATCTCGCTACCATTCGTTCCTGTTGATCAAGGCACCTCTCCCATTTTTACCGATGAGATAACCATCGAGATTCCCAACCTTACAGGAAAACTTATCCTTGTAGCCGAGGATGTGCCGGTAAACTTTCAGTTCCTGAAAGCCACCATCGAGAAGACCGGAGCAGAGATCATCTGGGCTAAAAACGGGAAATTAGCCGTAGAAAGAGCCTTGGAAGAACCCCATCCAGACCTGATTCTCATGGACTTAAAAATGCCTGAAATGAATGGATATGAAGCCACAAAACTTATCAAAAAACAATTACCAGAAATTCCCATTGTGGCGCAAACAGCCTACTCACTTGATGGTGACCGACAGAAATCGATTGAAGCCGGATGTGATGATCATATTGCCAAACCTATACAAACCAATGAGTTGTTTCGGATTCTTTCAACACTTTTAACACCAAAAGTCTGATACTATCGGATATGCAAACCATTAATCCAAATCCTCAATGCCTGGCCTGCTTTTCAGGTCAGGCATTTCTTTATACCTTTGCCCCGGATATTGGTAAGCAATAGAAGAACAAATTACCAATACTGAATCCTGAAAACCAATTAATTATCGATAAATCACCATGAGAAAACTCATCGAATGCGTTCCTAATTTCAGCGAAGGGAACGATATGAATGTAATCAAACAGATTACCGAGCAAATTGAGACTGTAGAAGGTGTTAAATTACTGGATGTTGACCCGGGACAGGCCACAAACCGTACGGTAGTTACTTTTGTCGGGACTCCCGACGAAGTGATTGAAGCAGCTTTCAGAGCGATTAAAAAAGCATGTGAGGTGATTGACATGCGTCATCACAAAGGGGCTCATCCCCGGTTTGGCGCCACTGATGTGTGCCCATTGGTACCTGTTGCCAATATCACCATGGAAGAGACCATAACCTATGCCCGCAAACTTGCAGAACGCGTTGGAAATGAACTCCTTTTTCCTGTATACTGTTACGAGAGTGCTGCTTTCACCTCAGCCCGGAAAAACCTTGCTGTTGTTCGTGCCGGTGAATACGAAGCCCTGCCCGACAGACTTACCAAACCAGAAAACAAACCTGACTTCGGTCCTGCATCCTTTGTTCCACAGACAGGCGCTATTGCCATCGGGGCACGTGATTTCCTCATCGCGGTAAACTTTAACCTCAATACCACATCAACCCGACGGGCCAATGCCATTGCATTCGATGTTCGTGAAAAAGGGCGTCCCATGCGTGAAGGGAATCAGATAACCGGAAAACCAATAAAGGACGAAAAGGGGAAACCGGTAATGATGCCGGGAACCCTGAAGGCTACAAAAGCCATCGGATGGTTTATTGATGAGTATGGCATTGCGCAGGTATCTATGAACATCACCAATATAGGCATAACTCCGCTTCACATTGCCTTCGATGAAATATGCCTGAAATCTCAAGCCCGGGGTGTGCGAGTCTCCGGAACCGAAATTGTCGGATTGGTTCCAAAACGTGCACTCATTGATGCCGGAAAATATTTTCTGAAAAAGCAACAACGATCGGTTGGTGTCTCAGAAGAAGAAATTATTAAGATTGCTGTTAAATCGATGGGGCTTGACGACCTGAAACCCTTTAATCCTCAGGAAAAAATCATCGAATATATGTTGGCCTCAGAAAACACGCAACGAAAACTGGTTGATCTCACCTGTACAGGTTTTGCCAATGAAACTGCCAGCGAATCGCCGGCACCCGGTGGTGGTTCAATCTCTGCATATATGGCAGCCCTTGCAGCTGCCCTCGGCACCATGGTTGCCAATTTGTCATCTCACAAGGCTGGTTGGGATGATCGCTGGGAAGAATTCTCCGGTTGGGCTGAAAAAGGACAACAGTTGAAGGATGAACTCATGGCACTGGTTGATGAAGATACTGCGGCCTTTAACCGTATTATGGATGCCTTTGGCTTGCCGAAAGGAACCAATGAAGAAAAAGAAGCCCGTAAAAAAGCTATACAGGATGCCACACGCTATGCCACCGAGGTTCCTTTCCGTACCATGCAGAAAGCTTTTGAGACCTTTCCGCTACTGGCTGCAATGATTGAAATCGGAAATCCGAATTCAGTTACCGATGCAGGTGTAGGTGTACTGGCTACCCGCGCTGCCATAATGGGCGCATACCTGAATGTAAAAATCAATGCTTCCGGCCTTACCGATACAGCCTTTGCAACCAACATCCTTAGCCAGGGAGCCACTATTGAAGCTCAGACAAAAGCCATGGAAGATGAGCTGATCAATGCCGTTAACCTTAAAATCATCGGATAATCCTCCACGGGAACCGGTCAGCGACCGGTTCCCTATATTAATCTTTATGGAATTTCACTTTCACGAATACATCACCACTTTCCTGCTGTTTTTCACATCGTTTTTCAGCATTATCAATCCGTTGGGTTCCATACCGGTATTTATGTCTATGACAGCCAACTTCGATGAGCAGCAGCGTCGTGCCACAGCACGTAAAGCAACGTTGATGGCCTTTATCATATTGGTAGTATTTGCACTTACAGGCCAGATCCTCTTCAAAGTATTCGGCATATCAGCCAACGGCTTTCGCGTTGCCGGAGGTGTAATCTTCTTCGTGATGGGTTACGACATGCTTAACGCCCGTATCAGCCGCATGAAGATTAAAAAGAAAGACGTACGTGAATATGCGGAAGACATTTCCATAACACCACTTGGTATTCCCATTCTTGCCGGCCCTGGCGCCATCACCAACAGCATTGTGCTGATGGAAGATGCCTCCGACCTTCTCATGAAAGTTATTCTGATCGCCAGCATGCTGGTGACCATTGTCATCACGCTGATTTCATGGTATAGTGCAGGAAAAATCATGAAGGTAATCGGTGAAACCGGAAACAAAATCATGATGAAGCTCATGGGGCTTATCGTGATGGTTATTGCTGTAGAATTCATGGTTGCCGGACTGACACCCATCCTTCGTGATATCTTTATGATAACTCCGAAATGAGAGAATTCCTGATTATTAGCCATTATTAACTAGCGAATTCAAGCAGACTTCGCTAACAATCAACCTTTCAGCCTTGAGCAAATCGCCCCTCTTCCGTCAGAAAACCGTTGCCCACATTCTGGATCATGCATCATCGGGTGATGCTATGAAAAGGACACTGAGTGTAAGAGACTTGACGGCTATGGGCATTGCAGCCATTATAGGGGCCGGGATATTTAGCACCATCGGCAATGCTGCTGCCGATGGGGGGCCTGCCGTTTCGTTGCTGTTCATCTTTACTGCAGTCGCCTGCGCTTTTTCAGCTATGTGCTACGCCCAGTTTGCTTCTGCCATTCCAGTCAGTGGCAGTGCCTACACTTATGCCTATGCAAGCTTTGGGGAACTCATGGCATGGATTATCGGGTGGGATCTTATCATGGAGTATGCTGTTGGTAACATTGCCGTTGCTATTTCCTGGTCAGAATATTTCACCGGATGGCTTTCTGGTATTGGGCTCCACATTCCCGAGTGGCTTACAATCGACTACCTTTCGGCCTCACGTGGTTACACTGAGGCTGTATCACTCATTAGTTCAGGGACTTCTATTGACGCGCTTAGCCGTCCATTATTCGACGCATGGCATGCATGGCTCACTGCACCAACCCTGCTGGGGGTGAGAGTCATTGCCGACATACCGGCCTTTTCAATCGTCGTTGCCATCTCATACCTGGTATTCAAGGGAATATATGAATCCAAAACAGCAGGTAACATGATGGTTCTGCTCAAACTGGCCATCTTACTGTTGGTCATTTCTGTTGGTGCCTTTTATGTGAAGCCAGCCAACTGGAGTCCTTTTGCCCCAAACGGTGTTGGTGGCGTATTGAAAGGGGTGGCCGGAGTATTTTTCGCCTACATCGGCTTCGATGCCATCAGTACAACGGCTGAGGAATGCAAAAACCCCCGCCGTGATCTGCCGTTATCGATGATTTATGCGCTGGTGATCTCCACTGTTATATATGTCCTGGTGAGTCTTGTCCTTACAGGAATGGTCCCCTCGGGTGAACTGGGTGTCGCTGATCCGCTCGCTTATGCCTTTGAAAAACTAAATCTTAACTGGCTCTCCGGATTCATTGCCGTGAGTGCAGTTATCGCCATGGCTGGTGTCATTCTGGTATTCCAGCTTGGACAACCACGGATATGGATGAGCATGAGTCGCGACGGATTACTGCCTCCCATCTTTTCCAGACTCCATCCACGTTACCGCACACCATGGTTCAGCACAATCGTGGCTGGCGTTATCGTGGCTATACCCTCGCTTTTCATGAACCTGACAGAGGTTACCGACCTTACCAGTATTGGTACCTTATTCGCCTTTATGCTTGTCTCGGGAGGTATACTTATTCTTGACAGCAGGGGCACACAAATGCAATTGCCTGATAAAGCTTTCAGGGTTCCTTACTTCAATAGCCGTTTATGGCTTCCCATTATCTGGATCAGCGTGTTGCTGATAATCTTTTGGAATAAAGGAGAAAAGTCATGGTTAAACGGACTACGGCTTAATGAACCCTGGGATACATTCCGACACGAAATTCCTAACCTGATATTCTATCTCTTTGCACTTGCAATCTCCATTCTCGCAGTCTTAAAGCGCTGGTCGGTGATTCCTGTACTTGGCCTGCTGACCAATGGCTACCTCATCGCTCAGTTAGGAATAACCAACTGGCTTCGTTTCCTGATATGGCTGGCAATCGGACTGTTCCTCTATTTCGTTTACGGATCAAAACACAGTCTGCTAAGAAAGAATCAGAATTCATGATTTTTGGTTCAGCGAAAAGACAATGCTAAAGTGAGACAAATTGCTCAACTTCAAAACCAAAGTCAATTTTTCTAAACAGGCCGACTACTCAACCGGCGCAAACATCGGATCCCATGCAGGCAAAAGGATAGCAGGTTGGTCAAAGAGTTTCAGTATCTGAGGATCAACATATTTTTTATGGATAATCAACCTGAACATGTACGCATCGAACCACCTGTCGGTCATGATCAGAAAACCATCATGCCCAGTTTTTCCCCACGAATTTTCGACCAACCACTTGACAGGGTTGCCTTTTTCATCAAGGTCAACACCGCAAAGTGACATTCCATGACTGCTTGAACTCTCGAAGGTCTGAATCCTTTCCTTCTTTGTCATTGGCAGGGTGATGCCAAAAAGACTTTCTGTGTCATAATTTCCCAGGTCAAGGATGCCATTTTCGCGATCAAGTTGCTTACCAACATCACATGAATAATACATAGCTTCGCCAGCCCTGATAGAGGCAACGGCTGAGGCTTTCATCTGATCTACCGGAATGTTGAGGTATTTCCAGTTAACGCCTTCATAAGTGTTCCGATCATACTCAATCTCGAAAACCTTGTTGTATTCACGCGAGGGATCATCCATCAATTGAACATAATCATGCAGATCAACATCAATAAATTCCTTATAGAACGACTGCGGAGTGTAGGTCATCAGTTCACTCACCTTACCATCTTTATCCTCAAATCGCCACGAAAACTCCAACGGCGGTTCCCCCAGGCTGACAGATAAAACACGGTACACCTCGCTCAACATGGCCGTTTTCGTCTTTTGAACATCTGCCGGTTTTAATCTTGCAGCAACCATCGAGCGAAGTTTCAGGGCATCACTACGCAAAAGGGTGGACAGTACATTGTTAATTGACCCGGTATTCTCGGCCTGTTTCGTATCAGGCATTACTGAAGCTGGTACCACGCCATATTTTTCAACGATGTTTACAAAACTGCTCCACACACCGCCATCGGCAGCAGGGTTCTTCAGCAGCCATTCAACTTTCCGGTCGCTTAACGGCAGATTGGCAGTATGGATAATCTCTTCCAAAAAGAGGTTTGACTTTTCAAGCTGATCGAAGAAAAAAGAATAATTCTGTGAAAAAAAGAAACTCTTCATCTTGTGTTTCTCAATCACCAATCCACGCATGGCATTCAGACTGGCAAACAACCAGCATCTTCCCGATGACTTTTGGTCGCTGATTCCTTCGACCTTCACTTTGTAAGTAAAAAAATCATCTACTCTCCCTCGGTTCTCATTGTTTTGCACCAATTGCCTGACATTACCACTGGTTACAGCATTCCTGATCGCTTTAACGGAAGGTTGCATTGCCGTCTCAGCACGAAAGGCAGCAAGCATCTCAGGTGTTATGCTTCCTGCTGTGGTCTCAGTTTGTGCCATCAATGGAGCCATGCATATCAGGCAAGCCATTGAAAGCAGAATTTGTTTTTTAATGATTTGAAAATTTGTTTCCATCGTATAGCTAACGGTTTATATTACTTGACAAATACTTTGCGTGTTACCGGCTGACCATTCCAGTCGAAACAGAGAAGGTAAACACCACTACTCAGCCCATTCACCGGCAAACGGTAGCTGTTGTCTCCCGTATACATTGAACTGAAATCCCTTACAACCCGCCCAGTAAGGTCGAGCAAGGTCAAACGTCCGGCCTGTGCACGATCGCCTGTCATAATACGCACAACGAGTTGACCATCAATATCGGTCGTAACTACATCCAAAACAGGTTTTCCCGATGCTGTCTCGCTTTCCCCCACTATGGTAGTCCCCTGCTTCAATACTATCTCGTTATTGAAGTCGAAAAACAGCTTTGTAATCTTCTTGTCCGACTCAAAGACAAATGACTCGTTGTTTTCATTATTCATCACACGGAAGGTGGTATCGAGCCCATCCTGGCCAATGATTCTTAACTCTATCGGCATCCTGAAAAAATCAGGAATACTCTGAATCTGGTGAACGGTAAAGGTGACCCGCCATCTTTGATCGGGGAGTTGCTCAATCCAATACACATTGTTATAAACCGGGTGATTGGGTTCAAATACCCACTGGTTAAAAAACCACTGATAATCTTCACCTGTAACGTTATTCACGACATCAATAAAGTCTGCTATCTCAGCTGACTCGTATTGAAGCAAAGGACTTTGAGCATATTGTTTCATCACTTCAAAATAAAGTGAGTCTCCAACGGTGTACCGCAGCAAATGATGAATGCAAGCCCCTTTGGCATAAGTAACCGAATAGTTGAACAAGACATCCGATGAAGGTGTTGTCACTGCCCATTCAGGATTGGAGATAGCCCATCCGGGATTTCCATTCAGGTAGGCACTTGCGTTACTGAGCACATCCTGCTTGTAAAGATTGTATCCATAGGCATACTCAGCCCAGAGGCTTTCACTGTAAGTTGCGAATCCTTCATTTAACCATATATCGGCCCATGTCTTACAGGTGATCATATCGCCAAACCATTGGTGAGAGAACTCATGTACAGCAAGAAACTCACCCCAGCAACCCGCACAAAGGCTGGTTAGTGTCTGGTTCTCCATGCCTCCCCATGAAAACTCACTGCCAACAGTCGCGAAACCGTTCTTGGGAAATGGATGATCACAAAATATGTCACTGAAGAACGCTGCCACATCCATCATCACGGCCTCTGTTGGCCCGGGATTCTCATTTGGCTGGTAATAAAACCGAAACTCAACAGAATCGTTTGGATTTGATGTTCGCGGCCAATAAACAATATCAAGGTCATAATTCACTGAGGCTGATACCACCATAAGATATGTCGCCACATTGTTGTCGCTCACCCAATGGTAAACCAATGTGTCACCATTCATCACGGAGTCGGCAAGGATGCCATTTGAACCAAGTTTGGCTGTTGCCGGGGTTCCTGCTTTAATTGAAAACAAGGCTTTATCGTCCGGACTGTCATAACAAGGGAACCAATTACGGGCACCTTCAGGTTCGAAGTCGGTAAATACAAAACCATTGCTTGCATAGAAGGCATTATCGTTAATGTCGTTGTGATGATAGCGGATTGTAAAATCTATCGTGTCACCCGGCTGGAAAGTATGGTCGAGATAAAGGGTAAGTATATTCGCGCTGTGGACAAATGAAACAGCATCACCCCATACCGCTTCGACGACAAGCGAACTGTTTGAAGCATTAAATTGTATTGAGTCTGTTGCTGACAGCGTCAAAAGGGTGCTGTTAACAGTTGCATTGAAACTATTGGGATAAGGAGGCAGGAAACAATGGTAAAAATTGGCTTCCAAATCATAAGAAAGAACATTAGCTGGCCGTGGAAGGGGAGCCATGGTCGAAACACGATTCAACTGACGGGCACTCTTTCCCTGCGAACACATCACGGACCCCCGTTCCGGGGAAACTGGCTGGGCAGTAGTGTAAGCAATAGTAAGAATAAAAAACAGCGCTAAATAAAACTTCATAGTCGATAGGTTTAGAATGCTAAAGTAATAATTTTCACCAATGCTGCGAAATGCGCTCCAATGATATTTAGCATCATATTTACCTAAGACACACGTTATCTGGTCCATACAATTTAACGAATGATGGTAATCACTTAAGCTTCAACGATACAAAATCTGCTTTGCAATTCCAGCATATTCAGCCTTAAACTTTATATGCTTCTATATATATAGCCCTAACCCTCTTTACTATGTTACTGACCATCATTTCGATGTATTTTCATTTTCAGAGATAAAAGAAGATAGCAGGCGAGGAAAACGCCTAATGAATTTTTCATGAGATACTTTTCTTTAATCGGCACAAAAAATCGCCAGCCCAAAGCCAAAGATACTCCCCCGTAGACAGATAGTGGTTAGGATGTATTCAGGGGATAAAACCAGAGGACTTCCTGCAATTTGAAAGCTCCACCTCTGCATTAACATGAATAAAAGCTGGCTGAGGGGTATTAATAAAATACATACCAAAAATTTAACTACGATTTAAATACTGATGTTGGTTTCTCCTGACAACTTAACGATCCATTCTGACACCTGACAATTTTTCATTTTTTGTCAATATTGAACAGTACCTTGCTTACCAATTTTCAACAAGATTCAATTTTGAACAGTATAAACACCTTTCATATAAAAATGGGAACAGGTGAAGTTTCAATCATCAATAAAAGTTTTCAACACAGCCTTTCAATCTCCTAAAAAACTATCACCGGAGATGATGGTGCTTTGCTGTCCATCATTTGCCTTTTGCTGTTTTCCTGCAGCCAAAAAGGATGTACTTTACCTAAAGCAGAAAGGCGCCAAAAGCGCCTTTATTACTTTTCTATCAAAATAAAGCTATAATTTCTATGATGAAAAACCGGACCATCCTCTACCCCTCAACAGCCCCGGGGTGAAATAAAATGCCTGTTTTAACATGCGATAAACCAAATTCACTTCTCTTGTTCTGCTTTCCGCATCCGCTCAATGATATCGAGTATCTGAGAGTAGGCAGGAATCTCAACATTCGTGGCATAAACGGCCGGGAAAAGAAAATTTCCATACAGGTTTATCTCCTTCAGACAATTCTCGGCTTCAGGCCTAAAATCAACCATAACTGGCAGTAATACCACCATTGACAAAAACAATGGCCCGGCATCAAACACCTCGGGCGTACCCCCTACAGCCTCAAAAGTCTGTCGAAACTCTTCCTGGGTAAGCTGAAGCTGATTTGTTGTAAAACCCGATTCATCTGCCGGAAACACGAGGATAAAAAACCTCAGCTTCTGATCATGTCCCCCCAACCCTCCTGCGATATATCCTACCTCCTCGTCACTGAGCGAGGTCTCAAGTCTCATACGGGAAATTTCGAGGCAGAGTAAGGCAAAAGACTGAAGAGAGCCAGAAGCCGCAGAAGCATAGCTTTCAATATTTCTAAATGCCTTCACATCAGTCGAGTTGGTAAGCCTCACCAAGACAGTCTTGATTGTTTCGTCAGGGGTGCTCTGATCAGCCAATAGCTCAGAAAGCAACTGAAGCTCATCTTCATCAGGGATATCGGTGTTCTTCCTGTTCAGGCTGAAGTATTCCTGCTGTGCCTCTGGCAGGACAGGGGTCTCCATGACCCTGATAGTCCCCCGGAAACTTCTTATCTGAGCCAGAGCATCATCACCTTCTTCAAATTCAATCATAATCTTAAAACGTGTCGGGTACGATGATGTTCAATGAGGCCGGTTTAACCTTTAAATTAAGCGCCTTGGCAAACTTCAGCGGTTCTCCGTCAAGGTTGAGGTATTTCCCCTTTTTACGTTCAATGGTAGCTTCAGAAGCTTTAATAATCTGAACATATTTGCTCCTGTCTACACGCCTTGAATAGACCATCCAGGCCAATTGTGGAATTCTCCAGAAGGGCACCTTCTGAACAATGCAGATATCCACCTTACCATCGCAGATATCGGCAGTTGGGGAAATGGTAGTCTTATAGCCGAACTGGTCACTATTGGCAAAGGTAATAAACAGGGCACGGGTAACGATCTCAACACCATCAGCCACGATATGATACTTTTTCGGGCGGTAAAGAAAATACTCACGCACCACCACCTTCAGGTAAGTCAGAAAACCACGCCGCCCCTCGGTGGCAAACCTGCGTGCTACCAGTGCATCGAAACCAATACCGGCAACCGATACAAAAAACTCTTCATTGAGCATCACGGTATCCACCTTTACCAAATGGTTGTTGGCAATCACCTGAAGTGCCTGTTTCACGTTGAAAGGAATCTTGAGAAAATGTGCAAGTCCGTTACCCGATCCCAAAGGGATGATGGCCAAGGCTACAGGTGTGTCCACCAGTACCCTGGCAATTTCATTAATCGACCCGTCACCGCCTACGGCTACAACCACACTAAAATGCTGTTCCACGGCACGCTGCGCCAATTCGGTAGCATGCCCGACATGTGTAGTAAACACTATCTCCACCTCAAACGCTGCCGGATTCATGACATCAGGTGCCAGTTCCGCCACCTGACTTTTCATCTTATGATGAACACCACTGACAGGGTTGATAACAAACAACACTTTTTTCAACATAATCTCTTGTTTATTTCGGTATCAGCCTGTTAAGGTTCATCCTGTTGTTGTATTGCTGAATCACCGATTTCATCAGTCGTTCATCGTCAAGCGTCTGTTTATTCATAGCCTTCACCCGATTTTTCTCCTGCATCGGGTCGATTGACAGATCATAGAAGGCATTCGTATGATCATTCGCGAAGCGAAGAAGGGTGTTACCGCTAAAAAACTGATAGCCACCATCGGCATAATTCATCGCGAACCGAGGGGCTGAACTATCATAAATACTAGAGCCGAATGCCGTATACTTTCCCTTGTACCCGAGCAGATATAGTAATGTAGGCATGATGTCAGTCTGCTGAACAGTTACATCGGTATTGGTTGCCGGTAATCCTCCAGGGCAGAAAAAAAGGAGTGGAATATCATATTGTCCGGCCAGGGATTGAAAATAGGCGGATGCCCCCTCTGAGGTATGATCGGCTGTGATAACAAAAATCGTTTTCTTATACCAGGCTGACCGGGCAGCCTTTTCAAAGAAGGTACGTAAGGCAAAATCGCCATAAGCTACTGCTCTCTGAATCGGGATCTTTCCCTCGGGAAAGACACCTGCATATTGTACCGGAATCTTATAGGGATGATGTGACGACAGGGAGAAGAAGGCGGCTACGAAGGGTTGGGGCGTCGATTGAAGAACACGTGCCGTATAATCATAAAACTGTTCGTCCCAGATACCCCATTTGCCATCAAAATCGGCATCATTGCCATATTCATCGCGCCCATAATAGCTATCGAAGCCTGCCAGTTTACAGAACGCGTTGAAGCTCATTGTACCGTTATTGCCGCCATGAAAGAACATGCTCTTGTAGCCCAGCGGTTTCAGCAATGAAGGAAGGCTATTGATGGGATTGGCTGCGTAGGGTGATGAGATAAAATCATAATCCATCCAGGTGGGTAGTGAGGCCACTACCGCGGGAATGGCTTCGATTGATCTTTTGCCATTGGCGTGGGCTTTAAAAAATAAACCATGCTTTGCCAGTGAGTCAAGAAACGGGGTAAAACTTCTACCCCCACCTGCCGCGGTATGTTCAAGCGAAAAGCTTTCAAGCATGATGACCATCAGGTTATAACCGCTAAAGGTTCCCGAGATGGTGTCGGCTACCACTTTCTGATCCGGGTTAAACAGTCCGGCAGC
Source organism: Bacteroidetes bacterium GWE2_42_24 (assembly GCA_001768515.1). Classification (GTDB taxonomy): domain Bacteria; phylum Bacteroidota; class Bacteroidia; order Bacteroidales; family TTA-H9; genus GWE2-42-24. The sequence goes on from MEOA01000030.1 coordinate 35,251, forward strand.
CTCTCCTGAAGTCATATAACTCTTTTCCTGAAGACGATTGTTCTTCAGCGTTTTCATCATCACAAACGGGGTATTCAGAACGCCGGGGATCTGCTGGGCCTCAACCACAGTGGCAGCGTTTACAACCGAGACAGGTTTCAACTGAAAGCCGCCCCTGACCCCTATGATAATCAATCCGATCCACAGCAGCCACACCGGAGCATTCCATAGAAAAAAAACAATCCGGTTGGAAAAAGTGAGTTTATTACTGATCCTGTAAGAGAGAATGAGCCTGACAAATAACCAGCCTATTGCAAGCCACAGGAGAACAATATACCAGTAATTGATCAGAAAGTCGGGAATCAGCGACAGGCTCATCGCTTCATTACGTGTAATGTAGTTGAATATATCACCTGTTGTGCGCCGTAAGGTAAAAGGGAAATAAGCGATATCGATCATGTTGACCGTAAGGGCAGCGATATTGGGGACAAAGTAAAGCCAATCAGTCAATAAACGAAAAATTGGTTTGTTGCGGAAAGAGAACGGCCATGCAACCATAAAAATCCACAACCCGTTAATCATCATCAGCGCAGAAAAATCATACCGCAATCCGGCTGTCACCATCCAGACAAAGTCGCCGAAAGAGAACCCTGACCCAAGCAAGCGGCTATTGAAGACAATGAAAAGGAGACGCGACAATAACAGTACTGCAAAAGAAACCAGCAGCCGCACGCTAATCAGCGCGTGGGTTGAACCAACCATGTGGTGATTTTTCATGATCGACACGACCTAGTTTATGGTATCGTTTACGACAACGTGTTCAGAAAAAACAAGTCTTCCATTCACTGTATCAGTCAATAAATTGTGCACTGTCAGTAAAAGATAGTCGATGTGAAATGCCGTACCATCGCTACTCACCTTCCCGCTCCCACTGATCAGCGTCTGGCTGGAATCGGTAAACGACAACACTTGCGAGGGGATGTAGAGGGTATCACCTGTCAGACCCTTCAACTCCACTTTGACGGGACTACCGGGAATCAATCTGGACAAATAAACCGTAAGTGTGGCCGGCTCAACAAGTGAATCATAATAATCAACAACCGTTCCTGAAGGCCATGGTGTTGTGTGTGTACCATTCCACCGTCCTTTTAAAGTTGATCCTTCAATTCTAACAACAAAATCACGACTGGCACTTCCAACATTACCTTTTGCATCCCTGGCGTAATAGAGTACCTTATAACGGCCTATATGCGAGGGATCATAAGAGGTTGTGTCGTTCCATACAGACTCGATTCCACTGACATCATCAAAATAAACAAGGCTGTCCTTGTAGGGAGTATGCAGTTTCACATACATCGGGTTCCCTCCGTCAAAATAAATCTCAGGTGCATCCGAATCATCCACATCAGGTGAGCAGCCGTTGAAAACCAGTGTAATTGTACCGATCAAAAACAAAATATTCAAAAAACGTTTCATCACTTTAGGGTTTTTGCGTATCATTGCCACAATGCAAAATTAGCTTGAATATTTCAGTTTTCCAATGGTTTGAGTCGTTTAAACGGGCATTCACTTCAAAAAGAGGGTGCATTATCTGTAGGGTGTTGATTTTTACCCTTACCCTCTTCATTCTTTTCATTGGAGGAGATATCATTTTCCCGCTACCATCCTTTCAACCATATAGTCAGGCTGTCTTTGCTGCCGACAGCACCTTACTGCACCTGTCACTTACACCTGATGAAAAATGGAGGTTACGCAGCAGATCCGGTGACATTACGCCCGAAATCGAACAAGTGATACTGTTTCGTGAAGACCGGTGGTTCAAGTACCATTTCGGAGTAAATCCAATAGCCATTGGAAGGGCGGCATGGCAGAACCTGAGCAGCGGCAGAAGGATCAGCGGGGCCTCTACCATCACCATGCAGGTTGCACGGCTTCTGGAGCGCAGGCCACGTACTTACTTGTCGAAAATGACAGAGATGTTTAGAGCGTTGCAACTCGAATGGCACTACAGCAAACGACAAATCCTTGGTCTCTGGCTCGATCATGTTTCCTATGGAGGCAACATCGAAGGAATCAGGGCAGCCTCATTATTTTACTACGGGTGTGAACCGGGTGTCCTGAGTTGGGCACAATTAGCTACACTGCTGGTCATCCCGAACAATCCAAATGCACTGCGCCCCAACAGGGATAAGCAAAGGTTACTGGCAGAACGCAACCGCTGGCTCACGAAAATGGCCGAAGGGGGTCTGCTCAGCAGCCAAACCCTTTCCAGCGCGCTGACCGAACCTATTACCATGCAACGAAGGGCTGCCCCCTCTTTTACGCCACAACTGTCCGGAAAGTTGAAAAAAGAAAGCCCTCTGGAGGAAGAAATCTACACGTTAATCCGGCCTGACATTCAGAATCTGGCAGGTGAAATTGTATCAGATGCCTCCCGGTTGCTCAAATATAAAGGGATCAGCAACATGGCCGTCATGGTCATGAATAACACTACAGGAGCCGTAGAGGCCTATGTAGCCTCAGCTGATTTTCACGACACCTATTCGGCTGGACAGGTCGATGGGTTACAGGCCATCCGGTCGCCGGGCAGCACGCTAAAGCCGTTCCTCTACACCATGGCTTTCGCTCAGGGAATCATCACACCATTGATGACCATCAACGATGTCCCGGCTAATTTCATGGGATATGCCCCGGAGAACTATGACCGAAAATTCAATGGGCGGGTGACTATCAGCGAGGCACTTGCACGATCGCTCAATATGCCTGCTGTAAAAATTCTGGAACAAACGGGAGTCGACCGGTTTTTGCGCTTCATGGCCTCTGCCGGATTTAAAACCATCAATCGCGATCGCGATAAGCTGGGCCTTTCGATGATTCTGGGAGGTTGTGGTGTAACGGCCATCGAGCTTACCCATGCCTATTCTGCCTTCGCCAGAGGTGGACGGTCAGTCAAACCCCGCTTCACGAGAAATGCCACCATACTGACAGATACCCTGTTTAGCGAAAGCGCTGCCTGGATGACAGCAAAGATTTTAAGTCTTCCTACACGTCCCGACCTGCCGCTAATGTTCGAAAACAGCACCAACCTGCCTCCGGTATCATGGAAGACAGGAACCTCTTATGGCCGACGTGACGGCTGGGCTGTTGGTTTCAACAGTCATTACACCATTACAGTCTGGGCAGGAAACTTCGATGGTCACGGAGCTGTAGATCTCTCAGGTGCAGATGTCGCTACTCCTGTCCTGTTCAGACTATTTCAGGCCATCGATCAGCGGCCCGTCAGGAATTGGCTGAAACAACCTCCCGGCTTGAAATTCAGGCAGGTTTGCAACGAAAGCGGTCTTCTTCCTGGTGATTCATGTCATCATCTGGTCACCGATGCTTTCATCCCCGGACATGCCCCTACCAATCATTGCGAACACTTACGGGTTGTATGGACTAATAAGACAGGCACCCGTTCCTATTGTTCCGACTGTATGCCTGAGCAAGGTGTTGTCAGACGATGGTATCCCAATTATCAGCCAGAACTGATTGCATGGTTCACCGATAACAACATCCCATACAAAGCAATCCCGCCGCACAACCCCAATTGTGAAAGGGTGATGAAAGTCGGCGCCCCTCAGATTATCTCACCTTCCGATCAGGCCGAATACCTGATTGCAACAGCCGACTCAACGCCTCTCATGCTTAGCTGTCACTCCGGAGGCGAGGTTACAAATGTATACTGGTACATCAATCACCGACTGATTAAGAAAGCACGCCGATCTGAACCCGTCTTCTTCAAACCACCTGCCGGCGTCTTGCGCATCGGCTGCGCCGACGACAAAGGACGCGCCACAACCATCAGCATCACTGTAAGATATTTTTGATAGCGTTGGCGATGGCTTTGACTTTGGCTTTGACATTAATATGGGCTCCTGATGGCTATCGGGAATCCTGCTAACAGTCATCGGGTCATAATCAAATTATGTTTTGGGCATCAAGTATCACTGAATCCGGCTGGAATTCTTTCTTTGGTAAGGGCTTATACCGGAAATTCAAACCAAAACCAATGTGTTCAGACTGGTATGTATAGTGGTTTAGCCGCAGATAATCTCCAAACCGGAATAAAAGCCCGCCTTGCACCCCGTTTCCGAAAGTGCTACCTTTGCAGTTGAAAAATAAAAACTGAATTCAATATGGCATTAACCTGTGGAATCGTGGGGCTGACCAATTCGGGAAAGACCACCATTTTCAACTGTATCTCCAATTCCAAAGCCCAGGCTTCGAGTTTTACCGTTGCCCAAAAGTCGAACATTGGCATGATCACCGTACCCGACGACCGGTTGTACAAAATCGACGCGCTGATTAAATCAGTCCGGGTGGTTCATACTACTGTCGATATAGTCGATATCCCCGGTTTGACCAAGGGAGGTTCCAAAGGTGAAGGCAACAAATTTCTAACGGATATCCGTAATGTGGACGCCCTAATCTACGTACTTCGTTGCTTCGAGGATGCACAACTTCCACATATTGAAGGATCAATAGACCCCATACGCGACAAGGAACTTGTTGATTTTGAACTTCAGGTAAAAGACATCGAATCAGTTGAAAAGAAAATAGGAAGGATGGAAAAAGCCGCCAAGACAGGCGATAAAGATGCCAAACATGGACTTGACGTTTTAGCAGTTTATAAGGACCACCTTGAAAACCTCCAACCTGCCCGTACAGCCCCGGTGCTGAACGATGACAAACGGTTCATTGAAGACATTTTCCTGCTTACCATGAAACCAGTGATGTATGTCTGTAACGTAGATGACAACTCAGCCCTGAACGGAAACCGCTATTCGGAAAAAGTACGTGAATCTTTGGCAGGCGAAGGGACAGAAATTCTGGTAATTGCCGGAAAGCTGGAAGCCGAGATTGCAGAACTTGAAGATGCCGAAGACCGTAAAGTCTTCCTTGAAGACGTAGGGCTGGCCGAACCAGGAGTAAACAAAATGATCAGAGAAGCGTACTCGCTACTCGACCTTCAGACCTTCTTCACAGCAGGTCCCAAAGAAGTACGTGCATGGACAATCCACCGGGGAATGACAGCACCACAGGCTGCCGGTGTAATTCACTCAGACCTTGAAAGAGGCTTCATCAGAGCCGAGGTGATCAAATACGACGACTTCATGAAGTACGGCACCGAGCTTGCCTGCAAAGAGGCCGGCAAGCTGTCGGTTGAAGGGAAAAACTATGTTGTAGGTGACGGCGATTTGCTGCACATCCGCTTCAACGTATAAGCAGCCGCTTCCCTCACAATCATCATTTCATGATACTGCCAGTGTTCTTGCAGCGCTACCCTGTTACATCGGCTACATGATCCGGCTCACAAACCTTTACAACAACCTGATCCCTGGCCGCGTGCCACCTGACGAGCGGCATACGTTTAAGCTTCACCTTGCTTATTCGCTGGTCGAAGGGATTATCCTGGGCGTACTGGCACTCAACGAGTATGTGTTTCTACGCAGCATGCAGGGGAACAACTATCTAATGAGCATACTGTTCCAATCGAGCATGGTTGTATTTTTACTACTCATCTTCTTCAATGAGTTCATCAACAGGTCGCCCGACAAGCGTAAGCTGCTTCGCATCACAGCCATAGTTACACGAGGTCCTCTTATGCTTCTGTTCTTTTTTCCATCAAACGAAACACAGCTCTCCGGCAGCAACTTCTACCACATTGCCTTTCTGCTTATCTTCCTGATCTACTATATGGGAAATCCTGTAATCTACCCCACCATCAACCACTTGCTGAAGAACAGTTATTCACATCAGCATTTCGGCAGGTTTTACAGCCTGACGCAATCGTACAATAAGGCGGTGATGATGGTGATAACACTCGTGTATGGAATCTGGCTCGATGTAAACCCCTTTGCCTTCAGGTGGGTGTTTCCGGTTGTATCGCTGGCAGGTGTTGGATCAATCTGGCTCCTGTCGGCCATCAAACCAGCCACCGAACAATACGTAGCAGTAACTATCGGTTTTTTACAGGGAGTACGCCAATCAGTCTTCCGGATGACCGGGATCCTTCGTACCGACCGCCCCTATCGCCACTTTCAGATCGGGATGATGTTTTACGGGTTCTCATTTATGATCTCTATTACCATCATAAACATCTTCTTCAGGGAAGGTCTTAACCTGAATTACACAAGCGTGGCGCTTTACAAGAACTTTTACAACATCGAAGCCATCTTTTTATTACCCTGGTTTGGAAGGATGATCGGGCGAATCGATCCGCGGGTGTTCGGAATAATTACCTTCGCCTCCCTGCTGGGATATGTGCTCTTTCTTCAGCTCACCAATATGATCAGGTGGAAAGCCGATGTGGGCGATTTCCAGCTGTATGTATTTCTGATGTGTGCTTTTCTTGTTTATGGTTTCTATGCCGCCGGCATGGCGCTGCTCTGGAATATTGGATCGGCTTACTTTTGCACACCTGATCAATCAGGCGACTACCAAAGCGTACATCTTTTCCTGACCGCTGTAAGAGCTCTCTTCGCACCTCTTTTTGGTGTTTGGGTGTACGAAGCCTTCGGGTTCTCTGCCACCTTCCTGCTGACAGCTTTCTCGCTTGTAATCGCCATTGCCATTTTATGGGCCTCGTACCGAAATGACAAGAAGCCAATTGGCAACCAATAGCAGACCATCTTAGGAGGGCCTTTCGTTATTTCGTTTCATCTAATTGCCTGCACAATATTCCAAAAATTGTGTTCGTGAATTGACAATACACAACTCGAAGCAACTTGTATTACAGCCATTTAGGCCTTATAGTTATTACTCCTTGAAAGACTAATAGAAGTAAATTCGCAGATTTCAATGGAAATTTAACCTGTTGTATAAAAATCAATTAAACCTGGTATTTTCCGCCACTCATACATGAACGAAAACACTTTCTTTGACGGGTCGAAAGAAAAGAACTAAAAATATGATTTTTCTGCATTTAGAATAGAAAACCGTTTTATAGCAGCCTTAAAGCAATTATAACTCACCTGATGTAAGAATTGATGATGATTTCCATTACCTATAATCAATCGATTCAACAGCATATTGACTGAGTTATTTTTTATTAAAACCTACAGACTGATAACCGAATCAGGCTCTTCTGATCTAAGGTATGACTCTTGAGTTTTCAAAAGACTAAAATGAAACGAGATCACTCATTACGCAAACTAATGAATAAAATCTGCGAAATAAAAGAAAGAAAAGCCGTCAGGACATGGTTAAAATTGCTGGTATCTTAGCTGGTTCTGCCGGCATTTGAGTGAAAGGCAGTTTTTATGTTGCCTCATTTACAACAAAAATATTCAAACTTTATCACGACTGAACTGGTTGGAGACTGCAATCGTTACTCATCACAATAAAATGTCAGGACAATTGATTTTAAACAGGTGTAGTAGCCCGGGGATAACCTGCAATGGGTTCTTACCTGACTATTCTCTCGCTAAAACTTGCTTTTAAATAGCCACAACAAGTATTGTGCCAAAAAATACATATATTTATTTTTCCTATATATATAATATGCACCATAGTTATAGTAAACTTAAGCGTTTCATAAGAAAAACATATCTTTGGTATAACTTTGGTATATCTTTGTTAAGACTTTGGGGTAAAACTGGAATACAAGACACGTATAATCAACTATTTAAAAAATTGAAATTTGTGACTAAATATACACAATATTTTTATAGAAAACTTGAAAATTCTTCAAAAAGAGGGGTAAAATCAACAGAATTGTAGTCTTAAAATTGGAAAACGTATAAATTTTGGAAAATTCATAGAGCGAGAATCTGTTTCATAATTCCGGTGGGGAAAAAGGCTATGGTATGGATTGGACGATCAATAATACAAAAATGTTAATGTGGCATGGTTTTATAGCATTATTAATATGACTATCATTGTTTCTGCAAGTGACTAATTTGGATAAATTCTGCCGGCATTTTGTATGCGCGGATGCATTTCTATTTGTCAAATAAGCTGTTGGCTATCTATATAATAATTTTTAATTGCAACCTTCAGGTATGTAGAAAGTGCTGAAAGAATCAGGATCATTCATATTTTGGTCTTCGGATTGTTTCACACAATTCCCGGTAGAACCAAATAAAAAGAGAGATGTAACATTCACCAAAACAACATTGTTAATAACTTTAACAAACAATTCAATCCCTGACCTTTTTTAAAAAATCCGGCAGTTATCAACATTTATCATTTAAGTTATTAACAATTCCCAACAACCTTCGGTAATTACGCTTAAATTTACAACGTAATATGAAAAATCCGACCAGTCAGTTATTGGTGCTGTTTTTTCTGTTTCTTGTCTCAGGAACAGTGATAGCACAGAACAGTGACCGTTCAGCCGACAATTTGCCGGCTATTGGCGATATAATGTCCGCACTGAGAAACGCAACAGGTTGGGCTTTACAGGATAATGGAATATGGATCAGCAGCAATAACGCCATCCCCAATCCCGATGCCGACAAGAATAAGACTTCTGAACCGCAGAACAGGTTAGGACGCCATAATTTTGATATTATTGAACTTCATGAAGTTATGGTTCATGGGCGACAGCATGTCGTCATGATCATGAAATCAGAGAAAGGGCAGTATGAATTCTCAACGCTTCGGTATAACTGGGAAAAAACAGATCAAATTGATTATTATGTCTTTCAGGCCGAGAGGCTGAAAGAGTTAATGCCTGAAGAGATGATACCAGGACACACCTACCTGACCAATCTCTCTTTGGTTACCGGGGGCACAATCACCAATTACGACAAGCACACCTATCTGACCAAGATCAGTAGCGACATTCAGCGGGCGTATGTGCAGAAGGCAAAAAGTGCAAAGACATTGCTGTGGGCGATGATGCGTACACAGATTAACGGAAAGTGGGTGATGCGTTTCAGGCCAATCGATGTATTTAATAAAAAAGAGATCTATTTCAGATACACTGATCCGGATAATATGGCAAAACTCCTGAAAAGTTATTATTACGAGGTGCCGCTTGAGACATACAGTTCTTTTGTAAAAGGGCTGCCGGTGTATGATGCGCTCATAGTACAACCTACCACATTTCTGGAATATTTCAAAAGAGGCATCGCCCAATACGATCGCGAAGACTATAATGGAGCACTTCAGGATTTTGATCGGGCAATCGAAGTCGATCCTATCCAACACACATTCCTCATATACGCTTTCATGGGCTCCTCTTGGCACAAGCTGAATGAGTATGAAAAAGCCGAACAGATGTTTAACATAGCCTACGATATGAAGCCTGACGATCCTTCCCTGACCAAAGACTGGTTCAGGATGATATACAACAGGGGGCTTAACCGGCTGGCCATGAAAGATCGCGATGGTGCCTGTGCAGATTTCCATCAGACTTCTGTTTACGGCATCGAAGATAGCGACAAGCTGATCGAAAAATACTGTAAATAAGCTAATAAGAAAATGAACTGTTCTGCCCGTAAATATATCCCATTGCTTCTAAGCGCACTGCTCATCATAGCAACAGGCACTGCTATGGGACAGAAGAAACAGCCAGTCGGCTGGTGGCAGAAGGACTGGTTGATTAACGTGAGCGGAGGAGGCACATTGGCTATGGGCGATATGAAATTCGCCTGGGATGGGAATGCCGACCTCAAAGAGGGCTATAGCCTGTGGTTTGGAAAACAATTAACCCCTTCTCTCGGGCTCAGGTTCCAGTTAATGAATTCCCGTCTGAGCGGCACGGGGATGTTGTTCCAGACATCGGCTGCCGCCGAAGTGCCTGCAGAATTCCGTGCCAATATATTTGAATACAACCTCAGTGCTTTCTATTATTTTCTAAAGCCATACGGCTCTGATAAGGCACCCCGTAGTTGGAACATCTATGCGACTGCGGGGGCTGGATATGCTCATTGGGTTACAACTGCCAATAGCCTTATTGATCAGTCGTTTGTTTCATCCAACGGCAATAAACCCAATGGAAAAGGAATCAACGGACGAACACTAGAGGCTGTCTTTCCGGTTGGTCTTGGCGCTGACTTTATGCTGAGTCCAAACCTGAAACTTAATCTTGAAAGCAATCTTCACACCGTATCCTCCGATAAGCTCGACAACAAGGTAGCCGGCTTTCCTTATGACCAATATCTTTACACATCAGCAGGACTCACCTATCAATTCAACACCAACATCAGACTGTGGAAACCAAAAACGAAAGAGCTGGCACGCTATCAAACTGACCCGGATCTTCTGCCTTTGCGTTACACTCAGTTTTCATCACTTACAAGGGGGGCTGTTGACCCGTACTTCAAAAACAAAACCCCTCAACTGAGCCTGACTGTTCCATCCAAATTAACCTCTGAACCTGAAGTTAACATCACACTCAATTTTCAAAATGCTGGCCGGGAAGGCATTCTTGACCTTGACTTCGCCTTTCAGCCTGAGTTCCAGATAGAAGTAGCCGATAAAAACAGGTATCTGTTGAGCCCAAACGGGCAGGGAACCAACCTGCAATTAAAAGTGAATGCCGGCGATACCAGCAACGTATACACACTCAGGCTCCTGACAGCAGGTGTTCCCAGCGGATCCTTTCCCTTCTTCATGACTGGCAGGTTTGTAGCCTACAGTGGCGAAACATTCCATTACAAGGAAATGGAATACATTGAAAAGGATGCAAGTAAGAGTCGTCAACGTGCAGGCTATGATTCAGTACCTGAAGGATTGCTATCAGGAATAAAGTTCCGGGTACAGGTACTAAGCAGTAAGGATCACCCCATCCCTGAAACAAAGATCACGGCTTTGTTCCCCGATGAGAAAAAAATCAGTGAAGAAACCGAAAGTGGCTGGTACTATTACACGACCGGCGAATTCGGCACACGAGACGAAGCCGATGAATACAAGAAAAAGCTGGAAAAGAAGACTGGACTTTCCGGGATGTACAGCGTTATGTACCAGAATGACAAACGATCGCATAAGATGGAAGAGATTTACGAAGGCTATCAGTCAGAACTGGGAAAATTCGATGCACTGGGAAATCTTTCAAAACCTGTAAACCGTCCTGCCGCCAGCCAGCAGTCATTGATCGATGAGTACAGGGTACGTTTTCATTCATCACATGAGTTCAGGGCCTCAATGGCAGAACTTGAAACCAGAATGGGAACAGAAGAAATAATCACCGAAATGGCAGATGGTGAGGATTACGATTATTATGCCGGCAGTTTCAGGAAAAAAGCGACCGCCAATGCCTACGCCGAATACCTGAAGCAAATAGTCGGATTCACTGATGTGGATGTTGTTGCCTTTAAAAAGGGGAAACCTGTGAAATAATTGTTTAATTTAATAAGTTATATTTTAATATTTTATTTATCTAACGCCATACCATAGATTCAATAATTGGCCACAAATTAACGCTCTCCTTATAGTTGATTTGGATGGTTGCTAAACTGAAGGTTATTAATACTAACTATTATCAGATAATATCATCCCTTCAGAAACACCGGGAATTTACTTAGTTTTACAACCTCTTTTCCACATTGGAGGGAAATCCGGATTCAAAAAACTGAAAACAAAAGATACCAATTTTGAAATCTGCTGAGCCACTAAATATGACCAGAAATAAGAGGATCGATCAGACACCTGCCAATCAATAATATAAAAAGAAGATTATTAACTAAAATTAAAGAAAATGAAAAATTCAAAGATGTTATTAAGTGTATTAATAACGCTATTGTGTGCCAATCTGCTGATTTCATGCAAAAACATGAAAACGACAGATACTTCTTTAAATCCATTCAGCAACGGAGGGGATGAAAGGAATATGATTGTTGTGATGAGCGATATTCATCTTGGCGCTGATTCTGCTTATACAGAGTGCAAAAAGAACCTTGGAGCGCTTGAGCATCTGCTTAACCAGATAAGAGTGGCCGACAATGTTAAAGAATTAGTGATCGCCGGCGATTTACTCGATGAATGGTTTGTACCTGCCCCAGTCAATACGTATGCAGGAAAAGATCAGGCTGATTTTGTAAAACGGATCGCGACAGCAAATAAAGGGGTGATCGATGCCTTTAATAACATCATACAGGATAAGAAAATATTAGTCACTTATGTCCCCGGCAACCATGATCTGACAATAACGGCAGCAAATGTTGAAAGCATTCTGCCCGGAATAAACCAGGTAAGGGATAATGTTCTGGGGCTGGGAACTTATTCCCCGGCAGACTATCCTACAATAGCGATTGAACATGGACACCGGTACAATTTCTTCTGTGCCCCCGACTATGCTTCGAATCAGGATATAGCTCCCGGTACAATCCTTCCTCCGGGATATTTTTACACCAGGATAGCTGCACTTTGGGTAAGTCAGGGATTTCCGCCTGCAAGCAATACGGTGCCCGAGATAACCCCAAATAGTAAAGGAGGAGAAAGCCAGGAGGCTTTATACAAGTATTGGAAGAGTTGGAAAAATACACTGAATTTATATACAATACAGAATAGTTTTACAGATAAAATTATCGTGACTAACTTAAACGGCATGAACGGAAATTTTGCTGTTAATGATCTGCTGCCCTATCAGGCATCACCGGGTGAGCAAATCAATGTGAACCTCTACAATGGTATTCAGGATTCGTGGGAGACAAGACAAACGACCAACAATGTACCAGTTCATATCCCAGTTATAAGAGCCATCGATTCAGTTGGATCAGATGGGGAAACAGATCATCAGGCAAGCCTGCAATACTTTATGAATCCTGATTCCAATAAAAAAATTGTCATCTTTGGACATACACACGTATACCGGATTATACCAATGCAGAACTACAAGGGAGAAAAATGTGTTTATGCCAATTCGGGAACATGGATTGATCATAACCCCGGGAGAGTATCAAGGACATTTGTCGTCGTTACTCCGCAAAGTGGCGACGCATCTTCTCAAACCTATGTTAAACTCTACAATTTTGAAAATGAAGTTGTAACGGAGATGGCCAAAGACTCACTGCGATATTGATACAGGTTGATGGAAATTCATACTTGAATTCATTCCATAACTCACAGGGTTTATTTCTTGCGGGTTACACAACAGATTGTAAAGTGAAGCCCATCAAAAGGCTTCACTTTGCTTTTGTATTGCTTCCTTTACTCCGTCAGCCTGCCACTTGTATCATCATTACAAGCATATACAAATACTATTGAACACGTGTATGCTAAAATATTGCCAGCCCTTCAACAGCAAGATCAATCAGGGATACGCGAGCGAGGTTAGTCAGAGAGAGGGCGAATCAGGTTGTATTGAAAACCACATCGACAAGGAATCCAGAAATAACGCAAATAAAAAGGTCTCCATACCGGCATCTGCGAAACGATGTAACCAACACATTCTGTATAAAATATCAAAACATAGCTGTCTGCTGCACCCAAAGCCACAAGGCTGATTGCAAACTAATGGAGCATTACGGTGAGCCAAAGTATGCCCGCCGGCACATTTATTGACAAAAATTTTATACCTTTCGGTTGTTTTTCAGAAAATCAGCCCACAGAACCATTATTGAGAGCATTCGATGGAATGCCGGTATACTGATTACAAAATTCATTCACCAATTGCAGTAAACATGAGAAAGCTAATCTTCCTCCTTCTGTTTGGCGGTATCCTTCTGTTAGCCTGCAAGAAAACAGAGAAAACCGATCCAAATCAGGTAATCATCGAACAGCTGAAGAGTGCGGCCGACAGTGTCATTGGCAACACGAAAGTTCCCGGACTTGTGGCTCTGGTAGTGGATCACAAGCGGGGGATAGACTGGCTTTATGCAGTTGGACAGGGCGATCTGTCGAACGGTCAGCCAATGAATGCTGAAAACACCTTCCGGATTGGGAGTTGCACGAAAACATTTACACTGACAGTATTACTTCAACTGGCCGGCGAAGGGAAAATCTCGCTCACCGACAAACTGTCGAAATACTTCCCTGAATATCCTAAGGCCGACAGCATCACTATCACCATGCTTTGCAACATGACAAGCCGGATACACGATTTCTTTCATATTGAACCATCGTTGTTCATCACCATGCGACAGAACCCAACCAAGGTTTGGGACCCCAATGAACTGATTGGCTTAGGCTTTGCAAGCGGGTTCGACTCTATCCCGGGAAAAGGGTTTGGCTATTCCAATACCAACACATTCATCCTGGGCAAGATCATCGAAAAGCTAACAAACAACACTCTCGAAACAGAAATTAATAACCGCATCATCCGGCCACTTCAGCTTACCAATTCAGGTTTCCTTACATCAGGGATCGAATTACCCGGTACCCATGGAAGGGGGTACTATTTTATCGACTACATTCCCGGTGAAGACTTTACCGAATTCTTTGATGTTTCAGTGTATTGGGCTGCTGGAGCAGCCTATTCAACACCTCGTGAACTGCAACGTTTTGCAGAGGCGCTGGTGGGCGGAGGTTTGTTGCCCGATTCGCTTCAGTATAAAAGGCTAAACAATAATTTCTACGTATTACCGGATGTTGCTTATGGGCTTGGAATTATGAAGAGGGGTACCTTTTACGGGCATAGCGGGGAGATGCCTGGCTTCATGACCAATATGTATCACAGCAACGAAAAAGATTGTACCATTATCATTTACTACAATTCTTTGCTCATTGGTTCTGAAAATGATCCCGGAGTTCTCTTTATCAAATTTTTGAATATTTTATACGGTGATAATTATTAAGTCTCTGGTTTATGGAAGGTACAAATTAAAAAGCAGCATGCTGCTTTCATCTGGTTAACAAAACCGGAAGGAAGAGTTTCCACAAGGTACAGAATCTTTTCTTTAACGTACATTACACTATCAAAATACCCTCTCCATCATTTTACAGATAGCCAGCTAGTCCCACTTACTACAACTGTAATCATTTTGCATTGCTCTATTTTCATTTTTAACGCGAAAAGCCACGTGCAGGTGTAGCTCTTTTGTTCCCGGGTTCATTGGCCCTGGGGTACTTTATGGCGAATCTTGATCCCTCTATTGTCCTGTGGGTTGAGCAATACCATGCCCTCGTCGCCGGGAGCATAACGATCGACCCATTGATGCCAACACTTTTTAAAACTCTGCTATTAAATTACAATTATATTTACGGTTGCCTACTATCCACAGGAGTTAATTGCCGGCTGCTTTGCCACCGACCACAACGATATATCATTTCTGTTTTTATGGTGGGTTCTAAAATTTCTTTTTTCCGACATTTCTAATTGAAAACCAATAGCTATTACCATTATAATGCCTGCGAATCATGTACTGAAGCATCTGTTACTACAAATGTGTTGATAAACTTGCTTTTTGAGTCCACTTTTACATGGTTCTTATAACCATAATACCTCTCTCCATTTTTCTTTGTCCAACGTGCATCAATATCTTTGTGCTGTTTTTTGGCAGGTTGGTCTTTCCACAAACCATCACCTTCTCCCTTTTTATCTTCTCGTTCTCCTCTTGTGTATTGCGTTGGCGGGGTGCTATGGTAAAGCTTGCATCGATTAATTTCCCTTCACTAAAGATCAGGTTCTTCTCCTCCATAAACTGCAGGAATTGTGCGAACAACAGCTCTACAATTCCTTTCTTTGTTAACTCCTCCCTAAAAGCCCAAACCGTTTTTTCGTCAGGTACCTTTATCACCAGTTTCCAATCCTAAAAAAAATTTAAAGCTTGTCCGGTCTAAAATCTGGTACTCCACCTGACAGTCGCTAAGTCCAAAATAGCGTTACAATATCATTATTTTAAACATCAACACAACATCAAAAGGTTTTGCCCCAGCATTGCTCTTCTTTTCTGTATTCAGAAGATGGGGTTCAAGCATGGACGAAATTTCTCAAAGTCTATCACCATACTAATTCTTTCCAAAGGATTACCCTTGGCCGATAAATATGATACCGCATTCTCTTCATCAAATAGTCCCTTTTCCCTTTTGTTTTGAATTGATGGTTTGCCATTGGCTTTTTGTCTTATTTGTCAGGCAATTATAAAACTATTTATTTGAATAGCAATGATTTAAAATATAGAACTCCCTTTAGTTACCTTAAATTTAATATTACCTTCAACCACAACAGCCGATTTTCCGCTGAATTATTTCAATAACTGCCCGTAAGTACAAAGCCTGTAAAGGGATGTAGTTCAACATGTACTCATTGCCGGGTCTTGCAGACCGCTCAGAGTCCTATTTATTATGTGCCGCTTATTTTATTATATTGAGTTCCTTCAATATTTTTTTTGTCAACTCAATTCGGAAATTACTCTTTAAATCACTGAAATCATTTACTATTATATTCATCGCAAATATTCTTGTTCCCGATTCTGTTTCCACAAAACCAACATACCAACCTATTACTTTATTATCCCAGCAATCGCCACTGCCTGTTTTCCCATATAATTTGTATTCAGGTGTTATCTCATTGAGCATTATTCCTTTTACTGCTTCCTGGTTTTTATCGGAAAATCCGGATAGTTGATGTGAATATAATTTCTTTAAAAACGCTATCTGTTCATCTATTGAAATCTCTAAAGAACCACAAAGCCAATAAGAATCTAGTCCACTTGATATATCATTATTGCCATAATCCAATCTTGAAACCATGTTTTTCATTCGCTCTGATCCAACTCTTCTGGCTAATTCCTGATAATACCAGACACAGGAATATTTAATTGCTCTTTTTAAAGACAAATCTTCGTACCAATGTTTGAAAGGTTCATTTGTTAATTGAAAAGTATCTCTGGGATGAAGAATACTATCATATTTAATTACAAAGCCTGTATCGGCTATTACTCCTGTCTCCAACCCAATCAAAGAGTTGGGAATCTTAAATGTTGAGCATGGAGAAAACCTTTTTTTACATTGCTCAGAATTGTATTGAAAATAATGATCCGTTTTTAAATCATAAATACTGAATCCACCAACAAAATTACCATAATAGGA
This sequence comes from Bacteroidetes bacterium GWE2_42_24, assembly GCA_001768515.1. Classification (GTDB taxonomy): domain Bacteria; phylum Bacteroidota; class Bacteroidia; order Bacteroidales; family TTA-H9; genus GWE2-42-24. Next base: position 52,192 of record MEOA01000030.1, read on the forward strand.
ATTGAGGTCAAGGGTGTCAATCTTTTGACCAATTGAATTAAAAGTCAATAAAACAAAACTGAAAGTTAGTAAATATTTCATTCGAAGCTCCTTTTAAGTGACATATAACGATCCGCAGCGACACACAGTAGGCGGCTTAGAATTATTAATCTGTCTTGAAAGCACAAGTTAGAAAAGAAGAATTTAGCGTCCAATTTGTACCATCCCGCCAGTTGTGGGTAGGTACTGTTTGAGGGCGTTATTCTATCTTTTCATGCTCTAAATACTGAATCCATTGTTGTTCCAGGGCGTTTTTTGATAAACCATATATAATTTCAATATTTTCAGGCTTCTTTATCAGTAAAACCAATTTATCAATACCATATGTAACAATCAGGAATTCAACTATCGTTCCAGAGAATGCATAACCATTCATTTTGCCAAATTCCATATCCGATGCTGCATCAAGTTCCGTCCATGTTGGCGGTGCTTTTTTCAACAAGCTTGATTCTACATATTTTCGAGTATGGTCATTTATCTGACCTGATTCATACAGAGCATATCCTTCACTAAGCCATTTTGGTAATGCAGCAATCCCTTTTTCTCCTACTGCATAATATATCGCCATATGCACAAACTCATGGACAATCACCTGCATAAGAGATTCATAGGTATGAACCGTCCCCGGATTCAATGGTGATACCATCATTAAGTCATCACCATGGCAGGTTCCAACAACCCAGTCAGGTGCATCTGGCTGATTTATTGCCACATGAAAGGCCTTAACATTTGGGTAAACTCTCACATTGTTTTTTTTGTCAATTTGTATTCCTATATGGTTCATAATTTTGGAGTAGTTATTCTCTAAAGTTATTGCAAGTGAATCTAAAACTTTAATGTCACCTTTGGTAGAATAAAAATTGAAATGCTGACTCTCTTTAACAAAATTCAGTGAGTCGATATTTTGTCCGATTAATCTCGGTATTGTTAAAAGCACAAACATTCCTATCGAAAATCTATGCAAAACTACACGGCTTATTTTCATCCTCATGGTTTTAATATTTTGTTAGTCTGTTATGATTATCAGATATTCCTATGCCGGCGTGTCAATAGCATTAATACCCGTTAAAGGTGGCGATATGGTTACTTTGCGCGGGCAGCGTAAAAGTACATTAAATAATTATATCCTACGCATTGCTCTGTTTGTAATCCGCCTTGGAAAGCTTCCGGAACAGATCGATCCTGAGGAGATTAACGAATACCATGTCGCACTGGCCCGTAGTCCCAAATCATCTTCGCGCAGCAGTTTAAGTATATGGTTTACTGACTGCGCTATTAAAAGACAAGATGCTCATCATAAAAGTATTGCCCGGAATACGCTCGCCAAGTCGCATCATCCAAAGCCAAACCAATGCCATTGCTTAATGCCTTTCTAAAATGCCGTCTGTTCTGCACTGAAAGGGAAAACTATGCCATCATGTCCCTTAAAAATATCAAAACCATTCATTTATAGCACTATTCTATCAGAACCAGATAACTTTAGTTACCTCAAATTCATTAATACCTTCAACCACAACAGCCGATTTTCCTCTGAATTATATCAATAACTGCCCGTAAGTACATAGCCTGTTAAGGGATGTAGTTCAACATGTACTCATCGCCGGGTCATGCAGACTGCTCAGAGTCCTATTTATTATGGCGCGTTTATTTTTTCAATTCGTTTGGTTTCTGTGTCGAATAAAATCAACCAATACACTTTCCTTATCCCAATTTGTCCTTAATTCACCAACGTTCTCTAAGGCAAATTGAGTCAAAATGGAATCGCTGATAACCTCACGATTTTTGCTATCGCTCAATGATGAAATTATCGCATGAGGCGTACGAAATAATCCCCAAGGAATTCCCCACCACCCAAGCAAAGCGGTAGTAATCATTGCATTATTTCTTTTTCTATCAGCACAGGCGTGACATAAGATTAATGGAGTCTTTTTGTAATGAGTAAAAACTATAAAACTCTTAACTTCACGAATAAACGTCCCAATCAACGGAGAATTGCTCTGTCCACAATCAGGACATGCCAATTTTTTGATTTTTGATTTTAATTCTTTCAGCTCAGATTCAGTCAACTCTTTTGCTTGAGCCTCAATCCCTTTATTCAAGTTGGAATCTAATCCACGTTTTTTGATTTCCTCTTTTAAAATTGCAACAACATCAGGGTCTAAAGAACCAATCTCATTTTTAGCCAAATGCTCAATTTTGTAATCATCAAATTCAGAATAATTTTTTCTAATCTGTTCTAAATCTATCCCCATATTTTATTAAGTGTTGAATTGTCTTTTTTAAATGCGCCATAACGGTGGCGGTATTAAATCGTTGGGAATTGCGGGCTACTTTCCTGTCCGGTTCATCGAACTTGATGCGTGGCAGAAAATTTGAATAACCACATAATCCCCAATGTTTTATACCGCGTGTTGAACTAAACCCCACCTGCCCGAAATAGCTTTATCAAAAATACCAAATTCTATATCAATAACTGCCCGTAAGTACATAGCCTGTTAAGGGATGTAGTTCAACATGTACTCATCGCCGGGTCATGCAGACTGCTCAGAGTCCTATTAATTAGGCGTAGTTTTTTTCTTCTTGAAATCATCTTTCGGAATGTAGTTAGATGGGAATTCCTTTTTTCCTTTTGAATCCAATCTACCAATAATAGTTTCTATAGATGATTTACTTAATTCAAGACTTGGTCTAAGGTGTAAATGCTCACGAGAGCCGATAGGCAAATATTTATCGTCAACATCCTCTTGGTCTAATTCCGCTAAATAAACAAGCTGTTTCGCGAGTGATTTTAAACCTTCTGAATCGCCATGAATTAATATTTCATTCCATTTTGTAATTTCACCATCAAAGTCATCCTCATTTTCAATCACTTTAATATCAAGATGTCCATCTATCTCAAATCCTTTATTACTGCGATATTTCATTCTATTCAGATAAGTTCTTATTTTGTATCATATTGGTATTTTCTCAATTCGTAATCAACAAATTCATCATCTGTCATCTTCAGGTGGGTTCTAAAATTTCATTTTTTCGACATTTCTAATTGAATGCCAATAGTTATTACCATTATGATTAGGTAAAATAATACAATTCCATCAGATAATATTCCATATTTGTTTGAAAAATATAATATTTCATGTAAAATATTTTCAAAATATGGTTATATAATCATGTATTACAGTGTTTTATATAGCGAATAGCTTTAATCTACATACTTGTTCAAATCGAAAAAGATTATATGTCAAGTTGATCAGTCCAATTATTCCAGTTGCCCTCGCTATTCCAACGGATCGGACATACAACCCGTTCATGCTTTGCTCCATAAATCCAAACACATGTTCAACGCGAACCCTTGTTTTCGATTTTATTCGATTTTCCTCTATTTGCTTCTTTGTTAATGGGGTG
>MEOA01000031.1 GCA_001768515.1 Bacteroidetes bacterium GWE2_42_24
TTATTAAGGTGCTATAGGAGTTGTCCATAAATCGTTAAAATTTATCAGCAAAGGTCTTTATTTCCTCCATCCCCCACAACTTTTGAACATGATCCCAAAAAAGGCATAAAAAAACCGGCTAAGGCCGGTTTTTTACAAAATGCGGGAATAAAAACTATTTCACGATTACTTTCTGAACAATCGCACCTCTTTCGGTTATGGTGCGTACCAGATACAGACCAGAAGGAATGTTGCTGAAGCTTATAGTATTGCTTGAAAGGCTGGCAGCATCAACTCGCCGGGTGATTTTACCAAGTGCATCAACCAGTTCAATGGCAATTAGCTGTGTGCCTTCAGCACTTAGTCTTACATTAACTACACCGTTCGAAGGATTGGGATATACGGTGAAGGAAACAGTAGCAGACTGATCGACGATACCTGTATAATCAGCAGCGTTGATGTAATCATATTTCGTTGTGGTCTTTGTTGAATCAGCATTGCTGGAGGTCAGTGTTACGTCGAAAAGTCCAGCATTGTGGTATATGGTGCGGGGATTCTGTTCGGTGCTTGAGGTAGGAGTTCCACCTTCAAAGGTCCATTCCCAATTGGTGAATCCAGGGCTTGAAAGGTCGGTAAACTGTACTTCAGTCTCGATTGCAGGGGCAGTTGAGCTGGCTGTAAATGCGGCCCACATTGGTGAGCGGTCGATGCCGAAGAAGGTGAGGTATTGCTGCATAAGATTCAGTTTGGTGGAAGGAAGGGCAGCATCTGTCAGCCCACCGAATTCTAACGATGAGCCGATGGTTTTGTACGTTGTAGCATCATTTGCGATGGTAACATCAAAAGGTAGTGCTTGATTGCTAAAAACCGTGAAAGCATGGTTTTTGGGTTCCAATTTATCAATATAATTTTCATCGCCACTAAAGGTGAAATTCATTCCTTCAGTGAAAGTACCTGTCTTTCCAATTACGTTAGTGATGTCGCCACCATTGTCACCTTTACCATTGATGTTAAACAAAGGATGGAGGTTTGTCGGGTTGCTGATCTGGTCATAATACCAGGTATCGCCGCCTTCCATATAGATACGTCCGCCTGCGTTGAGGAAGTTTACCAGTTTCTGAGCTTCAGTGGTTGTAAGTACGTGAGCATTGGGTGATGTTCCGAGACACAGGAAGATTGACTGATACAAATCGGGGGTAGTAGTCATTGAGGTAGTATAGTCGGCTGTAATCGAAAGTGATTGTACTGCGGTCTGAATAGCGGGGCCGGAATTGGTGTTACCATCCAGGTCAATGACAAGCACAGGAATACGTCCAACTACCAGATTAAATGATTGGGATACCTGTAGATTATTTTCACCATTGAAAAGCAGTTCAAAGTATACGGAATGTCCTCCCGGCGTAAATTCAGCCACCGTGACATTAAACTGTTGCTCGTTATAAGTGTTGGGTTCCATATTACCATATGGGATGCCAGCGCTGTTTACAGTGAGGAATGGATCGCCTGTGGCCAATGTTCCGATGACTGAGTATGCAGCAGCACTTCCGGCATTTTTAATCCGTACTTTGATGTCGGCAGTCTCGCCAGCATCTAAGCGTCCGTTGTTGTTTCCAAGAGGATCGAGAACTTCTGTAATGACCAGGATAAGAGCAGGGGCATGCATGGTCAGCGTGAACTGACTGGTCCATGCTTCTCCGTTATCCTGACAGTAGGTCTTGAAGGTGACAACATGTCCATCAGGGACATTGTCAGCAACCTGAAAAGTGAAAGCGTCGGGCATGCTAACAATCTGGCCGGCAGGAACAGCGCCATAATTCTCTGTGGAATCAACCAGTGTAATGTATGGATCGTTTACCCGGAGTTTTACAATCGCATTGGTGGTAGCTTCAACACCAATATTCTTCATGCCAATATTAAGCAGAAGAGTTTCGGAATAATCGGGTTGGCCGTTGTTGTTTCCCGAAGCATCATTGATTTGGTTGTTGTTATAAATAACATAAGGGCCTTGAGCCGGAATTACCGGAACTTCAGCCAGGTACGGAATACGGTTGTACTGTGAAAGGGCGATGGTGAGAGTATCATTGACATTGGTCAGTGCGTTGAAGGTGATTTCGACCTGACCGTTAGCAACTATACCACTTCCCAGAATTTCACCATTGACAGAGACAACAGCTTTGGCTCCATTTGCTGTTGAGTTGACTACAAATGAAGTACTTCCAAGGAAAACGGTGGGGTTATGATTAGCGGTGATGGCTGTCGGGTTATCTGTACGTACAACAACTGAAGGGTCGCCGAAGACCAGCCAGGTATCAGTCATTTCATTTCCGCCTGAGCCGAAGTCGTCGTTCATTTTCATGCATCCTTCCATGGAGAGGGCACCGAAGGTACGACGAATGTTGGTGGGGAATGATTCAACCAGAATATCAACCATTTCGTCCTGTCCGTCCATCGGGGGATCCCAACTCTGATTGATGGTTGAGCCAAGAAAAGCAATAGCACCGGTAGGTACACCGCTTTGACTGGCTCTTAGCCATGCCTCGGCAAAGCACGTTGTGTTCATGAATTCACCGTTTACACATGCTACCGACCAGATGAAGGGAAGTTTGCCCTGATTCTGAAGCGAGCTTACAGTTGAATTACTGAATCCGGTAGTTCCCCATGAGGTTGTACTACCGTGACCGGTGTATGTAATAATCCCCGTTCCTGCATTCACTTCGGTGCTTACGCTCGAGGCATTCGGATTACCTGGAGCATCATTCCCACCCTGGCTTCCGTCAAAAAGTTCGGGGTTCCAGGTATAGTTGTAAGCCATAAGATCAACCTGAATATTGCGTTGATGCTGATAGTCATATTCATTGTCGTCGCCGGGTCCCTGATCTGAACCAATTCCAAGGCAGGTGGTATACCAGTCATCAGTGATCAGTTCAGGTGTTTTTTCGTAGTCAATAGTTCTGCGAACCTGTGTTTCAACCTGAGCTATGTTTTCGGCAGAAAAGCGTCCGACAAAAACATCAGGATAGTGGTCGTTACCCAGGATATAACCATAGGCTACATCTGAAGGACCTCCGAGATTACCACCTGTCATTGTTGGGATCTGTGCATTGTCGCCAACAAGCAATACGAAGGTAAGTCCATTGGTGGTGAAGTAATTTTCGATGTAGTCGGCGATAGCTGTTGATGTATTTCCGATGGTGGCTACATTGACCATTTCGGTGGGCATGCCGATGGTGTTCTTCCATTCAACGTATTCTTCCATTGCAGGCATGAAGTCGCCATAACTGATCACCAGCATGTTCCCTTCTTCGTTAACCGGAGTATAGTCGGTCATTGCGGCATAGTTGATGAAATGCCTGCGGTAGATCTGATCAAATTCAGGGCTTATGGAGGGTTTTGCGATATGGCTTGTTATGACATTGGCTCCATTGTTATCGGCTTTTTCAACGGCAATGGTCAGTTCGTTGTACACACGTAATACTTTTGTTACTGGGTTGTATTGATAGGGGTAGATCACAACCGTTTGTCCTCGCAGATCACGGATGATGTGTGGTTCACGCAACGAAACCAGTTCTCCCGGAAAGAAACGATCGGACTGGTAGGCTGGTCCCCATGTGTAAGGAACTGTAGCCGGATCTACATCACGGTATAGGTTCCCTTTCGAAGGTGCTACGTTTATATTCTGATATTCGGTGAAAGAGGACGAAACAACTTTTACAGTCATCCTATCAGAGGCTCCAATCGTAATGGATGCAGCGAGCTTTGGTAAATCGGGCGCACCGGCTTCCAGAAGCTGCGTAGCATTGTTATTACGGATGATGACAGCTGCTCCGTTGGGTGTTTGAACGGGCAGTTGCTCAAAATTAATTGTGTTGATAATGAGCGTTGTGGCGTTTTGGTTGGTGCCGAGAAGATTAATCTCTGCCGATGAACCCGTTGCCTTGACCTGAGCCAAAGCAGTTATTACCATAATGCTGATAATGAATGTAGAGAAGAGTTTTTTCATAAATTTTATGATAGAAAATGGGGTAAATTGGTTGGTTAGTTCCAAGAAGTTCAAAATTAATTCTTTCTGAGGAATCTAACACAAATTTAAACACAATTATTTTGTTTCGTTGCCTGACAAATTGGGGAGAATTGATGATTAGTTTCTAAAATCAAGGAATGACGGCGATATTCACATTGAAAACATCATTTATAATCTGTGAGGTGTGAAGTCTTAATAAAACAAGAAAAGCTACCTTGCAAGGCAGCTTTTCTTGTTTTATTAGCATTGACTCATTTATTTTGTCATCACAACACGATAGACAGCAGAATTGCTTCCGGTGTTGAATCTGATAAAGTAGATACCAGGTTCAATTGAAGATCCATTAAATACGATGTCGTGTCTTCCGGCACTCTGCATCGTTTCATTGGCAACTGTAGCAACAAGCTGTCCAAGATGGTTCCAGACGGTAATCTGAACAGGTGACTGTTTGGTGAGGGTGTAGCTCATATTTAGCTGATTGTTGAAAGGATTGGGATAAACCATCATGTCGTCTGAGGTTTCCGGATCTCCGATACCAACCGGTTTATAATGGACTACATTGGATGATTCTGATTCGCAATTGAATTCGCTGGTGACAGTAGCATAGTAGTTGCCTTCTTCTGAAGGTACATAAGATTGGGCCGTAGCTCCCGGAATCATTCCATTGTCATTGAACCATTGATTTCCCAGAGCGTAGCTTGAAACCAGCGCATTGCCTTCGATTGTTACAACCGGAGCAACAGGATACTCATGTATGGTCACAGTGGTGGTTCCAGTTACGTTATTGCTGCCATCGTATATATTTACTGAGAATTCCGTTGTTGATGGTGCAGTGGCAATAGGTGTAGGTGATGAGGGGTTATCAAGGTATTCGGCTGGCGACCATTCATAGGTATAGCTGCCGGTTCCACCCATGGTCAGGGTTCCAAGTTGTGAAGTATTACCTGAGCATACATCCGGAGGGAAGGCAGCCACAGTAGCAGTGAGGTTCCCTCCCAGACATTCTACATACGCTTTCCAACCGGCTTTTGCCACCATACCATCTGAATGAAACTTGAAGGTAATAGCACCTGAAGTATTTGTGGCAGTGAAGGATGGCGGAGTGGTCGTACCGCAATAAGTGCCTATCAAAGGAGCGCTTGTGGTTGTTCCGTTGTAAATGTTCAGGTAATCCCATGAACAGCCGGTGTTGGATTCAACGTCAAATGCGTTGAAAGTTACCTTGAGTAATGCTCCTGGCGTAGACGGGGTGAGTGTCATTACGATATTTTCATTCAAACCGTATGGGCCATCGGGTCCGCCCGTATCGAAGAAGTCAGTATTACATACACTGAATGTACCTTCAGTCATCAGAACCTGAGGTGTTGCCCCAACAGTTACATTCAGTACCTCGCTGCAATTGTACTGAGCACCGTTTCCGGCTGTAACGGTATATTGAAGTTCGGTGTTGGTCAGCGGAGGTGTAATAATGTTTGTTACTACATTGAAGGAGGCGCTGGCACTCTGGCCTGCTGCCAGATTGCTGAAAGTATAGTTCGGTGTCTGGACGATAATGTATGGAGTGCTTCCGTTCATTACCGTGAGATGGGCCGGAGCGTTCAAAGCGTCGGCATGTCCGCTGTTTTTTGTAATAACATTCAGTATGGCAGTTTCTCCCGGATCGAGTACCCCATTGCCATTCCCGGTGGTGGCATCATTCACTTCGACGCCCACAATTTCCAGAACGGGAGCGTTCAGCATGATGCTGCCGGAAGCTTCCCAAATATTGGTGCCGTCAGACATCGCGAAGTTAAAAGGTGCGGGATGTTGATCAGGAACCAATTGGCCTACTAATACTTTATATGCGTTATCAATAGTAAGGGTTGCACCCGGTTCAACAGCAGCAATGAATTCAAGGCTGTCAATCAGGGTCATGTAACCATCGGTGGAATGAAGGTCAGCATTGACATTGGAAGCTGTCTGAACACCTACATTTTTGAAGGTAACGTTCAGATAAACTTCCTCTCCGAAATCGGCCTGTCCATTGTTGTTGCCATTGACGTCGTTCACTGTATATCCCTGAACGATCAGGTAAGGTCCGGTAGCGGGTGCTACAGTGATCTGACCGATATGTGGTTTGCGGTTTTGCTTCATGATCACGATGTCGGCAGCCCCTACATTGTTTAGCGCTGTGAAAGTCAGATTTACTACACCATTGGCTGGAGCAACACCGGCTGCCAGAAGGGTGCCGTTCATCGAGAGGGCAACATAGGCATGCTCTTCTGTGTTGACAGCGAGGTTTGTCATACCTACCAACATCGCATTTTGATACGACGCTGTAACGGCCTGAGGTACGCCTGCATAGATCGTAAGTGACGGGTCGCCCATCAGGTGGTAGATTTCCCAATAATAGGTTTTCATGCTTGAAGAAGACTCTTCAACGGCCAGGTTCCCGCCAACAACCATTTGTCCCTGAGTTATATACCATTCATCAGTAGTTTCACCGTGATCGTGGAACTGACGGTCAAAGGAACCCAAGTGGTTGGGATCATAGACTGGATTAGTCGAAACGGCTTTCTGACCGCATGCCCACCAGAAGTCTTCATCCCAATAGGTGCTGTTCGATCCGCCGATGTATCCGACTGCTCCTTTGTTGGCAGCACGAAGGATCTCCTCTCCAAAGCATGTTACGTCGAACTTGTTGCTCAGACAGCAGTTGCCGATGAGTAGTCCGTACATGTTATTGTTGGTAAGACTTGGTATATCGCTGATTGAGAAGCTGGGATCTGACCATCCGCTTTCACCACAGTGGGCTGAATAATTACCTATTGAGAGACCTTCTGATACTTTGTTAATAACCTGTTGATGATAATTGGCCCCAGAGGGTTCAGGCTGCAGTAGTGCCAGGGTATTCAATCCATGGGCAGTGTTGAAGTAATAAGTAGTTCCGTAATTAACCTGACCATTCCCATATGTTAACTGATGAGAAGCATCGGCACCGGCAACGCCAAGTGCACGGCCTAAAAATTCATCTGAAGGGAAGGTGTATTGTTCATATTGAAGTGTCTTATCAATCTGGGGCTGTAATTGAGCCACCGTTGTTGCTGAAAAACGTCCGTAGAATAGTTCAGGCAGTTTGTCGCCCGTGTATTCGCAGTAGTAGAGGTCGGTTGGGTGTGATCCTGCTGTTCCGCTAAAGGCCGGAATCTGGGCAACGTCACCTACAAAGAGCACAAAGCTGGGAACATTGTATCCGGCCGGAGGGTTGTTGTAGATACCCTGAAGGTAATTTTTTATGCTTGTGGTGGTGGTTCCAACTGCGGCATCATTGGTATAGGCTTCTATAACCTTGAAACCACGTTTCGTTTTCCACTGGATGAAAGGCTGGAGTGTAGCCTCGAACATCGGATCAGAAACAATAACATAGGTTATGGGGGCATCGGTGATAAGATCCTTAGGGGCAAAGGCCTTGTAGTTGAAGGCCATGCGGTAAGTGTTGCTGAAGAAAGGCGATGCAGTACGTTTTTTAAGCATCTCTGTGGCCTGAAGATCACCGCCTTTAAATACTACGGTTACTTCAAGTACATCATAAATGCGAAGAATACCCCTGACCGGGTTGTATTGAATGGGATAGATTTCCAGAACGCCTAAATTCTGACCACGCATAATCCCCGACGGAATTACATGAGCCATTTCGTCGAACAAAAAAGCATCTTTTGCATAAATCTCCTGATTGTAAACGAAGGGCAGGACGCTGGCATCTTCGTATTGTTTTGAAACAGGAGGTTGTGCCGGGATGATCGGATGCTGAATGCCGAGTTCTGACAGTGTGTAATCGCGGTGGTTCTCGCGCACAACTTTTATTTCGAAGGTTGATCCCAGCGGGAATTCGATGAGTCTCCTCATTACAGGTACTTTCGGAGCACCTTCGATGTTGGAATAACTGTAATCGGTAATCCCGAGTTCAGTAAACAGACCAGCTGTCGTACTGACATTCATTTGGTTAATCTGATGCAAGGTGGAGCGAACTCCGAGGGTGGTCTGAGTGTTTTCAGTGAACTCAAACCTGTTGGCATCGGTGCCTGAGAGGACAATTTGCGCAGTCGAAGGCAGTACAATGGCCAATAAGGCTACTGCTGTCAGACCCCCAAGAAATTGCCGCAGAATTGTAGAGATCGTTCTCATGATGATTCTTTTTAGGTTATGATGTTGGAGTTTAGATAGGACCACAAAGATAATAAAATGCAATAACAATCAGGTTGTTTGATGTCGTTTTTTTAAACTGGCGGAGTGAAATTTCTGGTCTTGCTGTTACACCGCTTGATCACGATTAAAAAAACCTCCGGGTTGTACCGGAGGTTTGATTATATGATTGTTATCTGGTGATAGCTTATCTGCTAACCATCACTCTGGAGACGAATGTCTTTCCATTCCCGGTAATCTTCAGCAGATAAACACCTGAAGCCAGATTCGACACA
>MEOA01000032.1 GCA_001768515.1 Bacteroidetes bacterium GWE2_42_24
ACCTGGGAATGGTATAAAACTTTTGGCAGCCTGACCGAAAACAGTTGTTGGGGTGTAGTCAGAAATGATGAACACAACTGGATGATACTTTCAACAACTGCCATTGGGGCATCGGGCGAAAGTTGCGATGTGAAATGTACAGGCCAAGGGCATTATGATGTCTGGATGTTCGAAATCAAAGACTGTGATCAATACCAGCCATCTATCCCAACCCGTCCGGAGGGTCCAGATACACTGCTCTGTTCCGTTCTTACTCCATTAAGCACATACACTACCCGAACAGTCGCGTCAGCAGATGGTTACGACTGGCAATTGTTGCCTGCCGTGGCAGGAATGACAGCATCAACCGACACCTCAATGGTAGTTACATGGAACCCGGCTTACGAGGGCAATGCTACGCTGAAGGTACGCAGCCTCAATACCTGCGGAACAAGCCAGTGGAGTGATTCATTAGTACTTCAGGTACGAACCTGTATCGGGATAAATGAAACCAATGAGATAGGTTTCCTGGTATGGCCAAACCCGGCTAATGACAAGGTTTATTTCGGGATTGCACAGTTTCTCCGGCTTCCGGCAGTCATAACCATAGCCGATGTTACCGGCAGGGTCATCTTCAGGAGCGAGATAAGCGGGCAGCAACTAATCTGGGATACCCGTCTGGTATCATCCGGGATGTACATTTACACCCTTACCTGCAACGGCATGAGCCGCACTGGGAAGTTGGTGATAAAATAATTATGATTATCATTACCGGCGGTTATACCGCCGGCAATGATTAAAAAAACTGTAACATGGTAAGACGATTAGTATTTCTTCTCCTTTTTTCTTTATCATTGATGATGCCTGTTATCAGCCAGAATAAGGAAGAGTGTCCATACCAGATTACATGGCAAGGTTGTTTTGGTACTCAATATTGGGAAAATGAATCTGCATTTTGTAAAACAATTGATAGTGGATATATTATAGCTACATCTGTCATTCCAATAAACTCAATCAATCCTGATGGGTTGGGTGGAGAAGATATCCAGCTGATTAAACTGAATAAAAACAGGGAGACAGAATGGTCAAAGTATTATGGAGGCAGTTCGGCTGATATATGTGGTAGTATTGTTTCAGATGGGAAAGGCTACTATTACATAAGTGGCAATACCTGGTCTTCCGACAGTAATGTTCAATCGTATAATCATGGGTTTGGTGATAACTGGATTTTTAAAATTGACAGTTCGGGAGACATCGTCTGGGAACATTGTTTTGGTGGTTCCGGGGAGGATTATGGAGGTGGTTTGCGGCTGTTGTCTGATGGTAATCTGATTTCCTTTAGCGCAAGTTCGAGCAGCGATGGTGACGTGGGTGTCAATTACGGATTTCTTGATGTCTGGCTCTTTATTTTCACACCCGAAGGAGAGATACTTCAGAACAAAGTGCTAGGGAACCATATTCACAACAGTATTCTGGACCTAATAGAAACCAATGATGGGGGATTTTTCTTTACTTCACAGGGGTGTCCTGGCGGGATGATCCCGCCCACGGGGTATCATGGCGATGATGATGTATGGTGTGTGAAACTAGATCGACAATTTAACATTGAGTGGCAAAAGCTTTATGGAGGAGCATACAACGAATATGGATTATACGGGATAAAAGAGCTTGATAATGGTTATGTTTTCCTGGCTCGAACCAATTCTAACGATGGTGATGTTTCCGGATTGACAGGGACGCCCGGAAGCAACAGCACGATGAATATCTGGGTTGTACGAATTGATAGTAACGGTAATCTGATTTGGCAGCAATGCTTTGGCAGTGGAAAATTAGATTATACCCGAGACATCTTCCCAACAGAAGATAAAGGATTTATCATTTTTGGTGACAGGGGAATGACATTAGATTGTTTTCCATCTGGAGCCTATAGCGATGTGTGGGTTATTAAAACAGACAGTATCGGTAATTTAGAGTGGCAGGTAACTTATGGGGCATTTTCGAATGACCATTGCTGGGGTGCCATAAAGAAAGATGAATTTAGCTGGATGATTTTATCCACTATTTGGGCAATGGTAGATACTTGTGATGTTAAGTGTACGCATATAGGTAGTAGTGATGTGTGGATGTTCGAGATCAAAGACTGTGATCAATACCAACCATCTACCCCAACCCGTCCGGAGGGTCCCGATACACTGCTCTGTTCTGTTCTTACTCCGTTAAGCATATACACTACCCGGGCAGTCGCATCAGCAGATGGTTACGACTGGCAATTGTTGCCTGACGTAGCAGGAATGACAGCATCAACCGACACCTCAATGGTAGTTACATGGAACCCGGCTTACGAGGGCAATGCTACGCTGAAGGTACGCAGCCTCAATACCTGCGGAACAAGCCAGTGGAGTGATTCATTAGTACTTCAGGTAAGAACCTGTATTGGAATTAATGAAACCAATGAGATAGGTTTCCTGGTATGGCCAAACCCGGCTAATGACAAAGTAGTTTTCAGCTACACTATCCCCGAAACCAAAGAGGGAGCCCAGCTCACGATCACCGATGCCTTGGGTCGACAGATAATAACCTTCGATTTAAACGGTTCACGGGGAGAAAAAATTTTACACACACACAACCTTAGGCCAGGAGTCTACTTTTACACACTCAGCACCGTCAATGTGTCAAAAGTTGGTAAATTGGTGATAAGCTATTAGGATAGCGGGTCAAATCAATATATTTGTTTTCCCAGAACCCTGAAAGGTTCTATTTTGTCCTTTTTCCAGCACCTATCGCAAGGTAGTTTAGCAGCAAAACTATACCGATGGGAGCTAGATTTCGCGAATACATGGCGGCTCAAGGTACCAACCGCCGCAGGCACGGGCTGGCAGGTGCCAACTTAGCCACTATACCTCTTGAGATAGAAATTCAGAATGTAGTTACCAGAGACGAACTACCACAACTCAATGATGAGTTACTTAAGCAGTTCAACTCCGAGGTTAAGCAATGGGGAACTTCAGTTCTACAGGAACTGCGTTACAATATCCCCGAGATGGGAATAGAGGGGACGGAGCTTACAGATTCTCTTCGGACAAACTTCCGAAAGAATGCCGGAGGTATTAATCGCATCGGGTTTTCCTTTCGGCCTCATGGCGTTTATATCCATAAAGGAGTTGGGCGTGGATACCAGATGCAAGGAGGTGTGGTGGTCCGAACCGCCAAAGGAGAACCTAAACCTCAGGAACGATACCCGAAACCGTGGTTCAACCCAGTGATCGAAGCCTTTATTAATGATCTCAACCAGATCGTTGGCAAGTACTATGCTACGGCCGTAATGAATACAGTCAGAATTTACATCCCGTAGCGTATGGCAACCAACATCAAAGACTTTCGTTTCTCGATATATATTAACAACGACGCTGCCAGGAAGTCGCTCATCGAGATGGAGCAGCTCAGCGATAAGTACACTGTCGCATTGGATAAATTGGCCAAGGCTGGCAAATCCAACACGGCCGAATATGCTCAAACAAAAACAAAGCTCGACCAGGTTAAGGCCGCCATGACCGACATGAGCAGGCAAGCCGGCATCACATCTTTGTCAATCACTCAACTTACAGCACTAAAGAAAACCCTGAACTATGAGTTTTCAAGGGCCATTCCGGGTACAGCTCACTGGGAAAAATTAAAAACAGACATCCAGACTGTGAACGCGAGGATGTCTCAACTTCGCATCCAAAACAATCAAACTGGCCTCTCTATAGGTAAAATTGCCGATGGTATGAATCGCTACATCGGGATGATTACGATGGCCGCCGCATCCCTCACGGGTCTGATTCTTGGAGTGCGCAAAACCATCGACGCCTATGCTGAGTGGGATGACAAGCTGGCCGACGTGATGAAAACAACAGGTCTCACCAAGGATCAGGTAAAAGAACTTAACAACGAACTGGCAAAAATAAGCACCCGCACCCCGCAGATCGAACTGCTCAACTTGGCCAGGGATGCTGGTAAACTTGGGATAACAGGCACAAAAAACATTCGTGATTTTGTGGAAGCCGGTAACCAGATTAATGTCGCCCTGGGCGAGGATCTGGGTGAGGATGCCATCAAAAATATTGGCAAAATGGTTGGTGTATTCGAAAAATCAACCAAACAACTTCAGAATGCTGACCTTAAAACACAAATGTTGGCTGTAGGCAGCGCGGTCAATGAACTGGGAGCAAGCAGTACCGCCAGCGAGCCTTATCTGGTGGCATTTGCCGGACGACTGGGAGGTGTAGCCAAACAAGCCGGCATCAGTATGACTTCAATATTAGGCTTTGCTTCAGCCCTTGATCAGGACATGCAACAGGTCGAGATGTCGGCCACTGCACTTCAAAACTTCATCATGAAGCTGATGGGAGATCCAGCTAAGTTTGCAAAACTGGCTGGGATCGAGGTAACAAAATTTACTCAATTGCTGAATACCGATGCCAATGCAGCTATAAAACAAATGCTGACGGCATTGAATCAGAAAGGAGGGTTCCAGGCACTAATACCGATATTTCAAGATATGGGACTCGATGGTGCACGCGCCACAGGTGTGCTGTCGTCCATGGCTGGCAGTATCGATAAGATTGAAGTAGCCCAGACCATTGCTAACAAAGCAATGAATCAAGGGGTATCAATAACAAACGAGTATAACACGAAAAACAACACTGCCCAAGCTGAACTTGAGAAAGCACGTAAAGGATTCCAGGCGATGGCGGTAGAACTGGGAGAAAGGCTTGCCCCGGCCATGACATTTAGCACTAACGGGATGAGTTACTTCCTGAAGGCTTTGAAGATTACCATTGAGTTCGTTGCTGAACATAAACGAGCAATCGGTACTTTAATAATTACATTAATTACTTACCAGGCTACTGTAAAAGCATTAGCATTAATTGAGGCTATTCGCAACAAAGAAGGCGCTATCGGGTTGGCATTAATAAAAGCCAGAGCTCTGGCCGAGAATGCCGGAATCATTATAACACAAGCATACGCTGCGGCTACTATGTTGTTATCAGGAAACATCAAAGGAGCCACGCAAGCTGTACGTGTTTTAAATACCGCAATTAAAGGATCGCCATGGGGTTGGTTAGCTGCTGCAATTGGCGCAGCAGTAGCATATTTAATCATTTTCAAAGAAAAATCAGACGAAGCATCAAAATTTACCGAGTATTACAATCAGGCACTAGAGCGAAATACAGAATTACTTGTAGCAGAACAGGCTGAATTTAAAGGACTCATTCGCCAGGCTATGAGTGCTAATGAAGGCACTGAGCTTCGCAAAAACTTGATTGATCAACTCAACCAAAAGTACCCTGGTTTTTTAAGCCATTTAGATGCTGAACGTGTATCGAATGGTGAACTTTCCAGAATGCTTGACAACGTTAATGCTATGTACAGGCAAAAATTCAAGCTCGTAAAAGAAAATGCCCGAATAGATGCTCTCACAAAACAATTGTCGGACAAAGAGCTGGAAAAAATGAAGATTGAAGATGAACTGGCTAAACTTAGGGGAAAGGCTATAACTGATGGTACTAGTGAAGCTAAACGAGAAAAAGAACTTCAATCAAAATTATCACAGATCAACCTGGAGCAAAATTTAATTGAGGGTAATATTGAATTAGTTCAAAATAAGGCTAATCAAACAAAACAAGAGATTGAAAATATCCTTAATCCTTCAATTGATGAGCTTGAGAAGAAAATTGCCCAATATGATAAAGCCTGGAAAATTTACCACGATCGAGCATCTAAAGCAGAAAAAGAAGGTAGGCCAGAAGATCAAAAATATTATTTAGAGCAGTCAGCTACAGTTGCTATTGCAAAAACTGACGCTGAAAATAAACTTGCCGTCAAGAAAAAAGAAGAAGAAGACAAGAAAAAAAATAGAAAAATAACCACTGATGATAATATAGACGTTATAAACGGTAAAGTCAATCCAGCCGATAAAAAGGCAATGCTGGAAGCTAAAAGAGCTGAACAAAAGGCTTGGGATGAGCTTGAAAAAATCCTTGACAAGGAACTGGAAACAGAAGGTAAGAACGGCAAAAACAATATTTCTAAAGGCCTTAATACAGAATTAAGCAAAGCTACTACCGATAAAAAAGAGAAGGATGCATTGGTTAAAAACCAAATGGACTTCGCTAATTCTATTAGGGATAGTGCATGGGCTTTAGCACAAGAAGAAATTGCTGCAGAGGAGGAAGTCAATGAATTTTATAAATATGCTACTCAAGCAACAATGGCTGCAAAACAGCGACAGTTCGATGCAGCATTTCAATCACTTGACGACATAAAGGCTATTTTTAATGAAGAAACGGCAGCTTTTAAAGCGGCAGCAATTGGACAAGCTATTATAAATACATATGCCGGTGCCACTGCTGCATTTGCACCACCACCAGTTGGTGCAGGACCTATTTTGGGTCCAATATTGGCCGCAACTACAATTGCAGCTGGACTAGCTAACGTTGCCAAAATTATTAATCCACAATATGCCGAAGGCCGCTACCCCGTGATCGGAGCCTCCGATGGCCATACCTATAACGCCGCTTATCAGAGCACGCCCCGCACAGGGTTATACACCAAAGCTACGCTGTTGGGTGGTTTGGGTCTGGTAGGTGAGCGGGGTTCAGAGATCGTGATCAGCAACCCACACGTTCGCCACCTGCAGATGAACTACCCCGAAGTGATCAATACCATCTACCGAACAGCAACACGTGTGCCACAATTCGCCGCAGGAAATTACCCGGCACCGGGATATGGAACAAACACACAAGCTGACCAACAGAAAAGTAATGGAAAGGAGGATTTAATGATAGAGTTGCTCACAAGAATAGCTCGATCAAATGAAAAACCATTCAGAGGCTTTATTACCTATAACGATTTGAATGATATAATAAATGAAGTGGCAAAAATCGAAAACGGATTAAAATAACATTATTCATGTCTATAAGCCTACAACAGACTCCCGGCCCAGTAAATCTCCTCTGCGACGAGGTGAAGCTGGCATTCATAGCAAATGGCCGTTTACAGATACCCGGGAGCAAAGCTCAGGCCACATTTGGAAATGTCCCGGGAATTAATATGCCTACAGGACACTGGGTAGAACTTCAATGGAACGGCATCACCGAACGAATATACTTCGACGGGCTTAATACTTCCGGCAATTCGTGCACAAAACTCACAACCACTAATGCCCAGATCTGGACCCGGGATCATCTTGCTGAGGCTCTCAGATCGAATTATAACATTGTACACGATTTTGATGTGAATGTTACCACCAACAATTCACTAACCTTAACAACCAGAAACAAGCAGGCCACAGGCCTTACCATCATCCAGCGAACCGGGTATAACCCTGGGATGTGGTTTTACGTGAACAACCAGGGGGCAGATCCGGTATATCAGCCAGGTTATGCCATCATCGTGCAGACTTATGTAAAAACAGCAAATGGTGTCACTACGCTGGTAAATGAAGACCGCTTGACACCCGATTCTTCAGGGTATGCCGAAGCCGATTTTGGTGAGCTGCTGCGTGGTTTTGTAACACCTGTTGTCGCAATCAGCAACAACGAATTAGTGACAAAGCGTACCAGCATGGTATGCACCTTCTGGTTCCGGTACGGTGAGGTTTGGAATGGCGACTACCAACGCCTGTATACAACACCAGAATACAAAGGAATATGGGGCGGGCTTAGTACCGTGGCAAAAAGTTATATAGACAACAATATGGCAGACTGGTACCAGCGTCTGCAGCTTGACAAACTATTTCTTAACAACATGCCTTCCTACATCCCTACCACAACCCAGGCACCGCAGCGCCTCTATTGGATGTGTATGCAGAGTGGACTGGCCTCTGTCAACATAAAAATGAAAGGATGGAACACTGGAGGCATAAACAACGATGTTGTGGCTACAATTGCCAATCCTGAGCAATACATGATTTACGAGATTGATACCTCATACCAGCGAATGATGTATAACGGGTGGGCAGCTCCTAATGATCTGCGCTACGAGATAACAATCCAGACAACTGACGGTACTATACTGGCCGGTCCACAGGGGTACTGGATAGACAGGAGGCAATCGAGGCATGAACGGTATTTCATGTTCCGGAATTCACTTGGCGGGTTCGACACCCTTATTGCCCGCGGACTTCAAGATACAACATTGCAGATAGACCGCTACATTACACAGTACAACGCCGACGGACTACGACAAGCGTGGCGTAACGAGGCAAGCCGGCAAATGACTCAGAACACTGGTGGGCTCAGGGCTGATTACAAACGATACCTGGCCGAACTTATGCTGTCTACTTATGTACAACTTATTGTGCCTGGACATAGAACACTCAACGTGATCATAACCGACAGCGAGGTCAATACGGATACCGATGACGAACAACGTCCGACGCTCGAATTCACTTTCGTACCTGCATCAAAGGATCAGTTTTATTCAAGATATTATTGAAAATGATTACGATTAAAAAAGATGGACAGCCATTCGACCTTGGTGATATAAAAATGACATTCAGGCTTCGCTCACCGCTTTGGAATGACATCCCCTCACATACATTCAGCTTTGACATTGATGCTACCGACCGAAACTTAAGACTAACCGGGTACCTGCATCGTCCTTCATCAAACCTTGACGGCAAAACAGATATTCCGGTACAATGCTCCATTCACGGGTGGATAATGGGGGCCACGTTACGTGTGGAATTAGCAACAGAGAAAACAATCCGTTGCCATTTGGCAATCGACAACGGACAAATGAATGTGGGATGGGGGGATCAATACCTGAATGAGATGGATTTTCCAACCATCGCCCGAAATGGCGGAGTTAGTATGATAATGCTTTACAACAAAGACAAATCCTCCGACCAGGTGGCTTGCCAGTTTCCACCAATAAGAATCCCTGAATTTTTCGGGAGTATGGAATCAGACGACGCATTGACTTATACCGGTTGGGTAAACTATTATGATCCGGAAACAGGGCAATACAAGTTTCCTACTGTTGATTTCAACAATGGATCTATCAGGGTACCCACTGTATCGGTACCACAGTTTTATCTCAGGTGGATAATTCGTCAAATTGTGGAGTTAAACGGGATGAAATTAGATCCGCGGTTCATGAGCACGGGGGTACTAAAAGAGATGCTGGTGTTTAACAACCGGTGTTGTGAAGAGAAGCGCCGACGTGATTATTTTAGGGCAACAAAAACGGCGCAACAGACATATTCCAACCGATCGGTATTGATCTTTAATGATGAAACAACGCCACCCAATGCCGACGACAATAACAGCTACAACCCTGTCACCGGACAGATTACTATTCGAAATTCCGGGGTACATGAGATTGCTATCGGAATTAATGCTACAGCATTGGATGGAAAACGTTACGCTATTATTGACGGGTACTCGTATCTTCTTAACGAAGGATTTACCTTAATTAATCATACTCATTATTATGGGACAAATCAGATTGGCCACACTTTTTATTGTGAAATATACTGCTATTATACAGATGGCGAAGTTGAATATCCAGTCCCGATAACCGTTCTTGCGAATTCATACATGGCTGGACGTAATTCATCATTGAGTGACCTACCAGGACTTTATTCTGATGGCTTCATTGACTCTAAATTTCACATGCCACATGTTAAAGTAAAGGATTTTCTGAAATGGTTATTGGATGGATTTGGGATGGCAACTATATTTGATGCTGCGGCAAACCAGGTAAAGTTTGTAGTGCTTGATGAAGTACTTAGGAAACCTGCCAGCCGACAGCTGGGCAACCTGGATGAGGGAACCGAGTACTCTCCGGCCCTTATAAACGGGATGAATTACGAGTTTGACATATCTTCCGATGATGCACCTGTGGTTGATCAGGTCTCCGGGCTTGAGTTCCTTGGTAACTTTGCAACTACTTACGAGCTTCCAATGCCGGAAAACTCCAGCTACTATGCCTATGTATATACAATAGGCAAATTCTACGTATATGAATGGAACGATACATCTGCCAGGTATGAATGGCAGCCAAAAACAGACTATATCAAACCCTTGACTACAGGTTTAGGAGAAATGGAAGTAAAGCCCGCATGGCATCCACCGGTAAATTTTTATGAAGGAGATATTTTTGGAACCACACCGTGGATCGGGTGTTCAGGTAGCTCACCATACTTTAGGGTAGGAATCAACAGTACTCCTTTTCTACTTATGATGTACCATGGCTTGCAACCCGGGATGCTGAGAGTTGACGATATAGTACAGCCTTTCCCGTATGCATCTGGATTAAGGTTCAATGCAATAGGCGAAGAGATTATAACGCTGGAATTATCGTGGGAAGGAATTAGAGAAAAATTTCTTAAAACAGTGGAAGATTTTTATCAGAAACGCTGGATGCTCGAAGGCAAAAGAGAAGTAGATGCTGCATGGCTCAGGCAACTATCATGGGAGGAATCGTACCTTCATAAAGGTAGGGAGTATCTTCTGGATACTGTTGAGTTTACCGCCACGCACCTTGGATTTACCTCTGCCAAGATTACAGCCTGGCGAAAACCCTAAACTGTCCTTTGAACCAGAGGTCTTTGAATTTATGTTTGCGGAAATTTAAAATCTAAAAGCTTATGTTCCCACAATCAGCAACTCCAGGCGAGGAGCCAGCCAAAACAAGGATCAAGAATAATCCTGATGGCTCAGCGGTGATTTATCATGGATTTCCAGCCATGAATAATCCTACAACCAGCGAGCCGGCATGGGCTATCCGTCAAACAAAAGTCTCTCCAGATGGTACCGAGATTGACCAGGCATGGGCAAATGGCAACCGGGACAAAACATGCGTTTTTGACCAGAGAGAAAGCTACAAATACAAAACAATCTGATCAGATTTAAACAATTAAAATGTAGGTGTTATGGCAAAAACAAGTGTAAATACCGATTTTCTCACCGGGAAACAAGTAATGCATCGTCATCTTGGTGGTGATATTCCGGATATCTCAGACTACATTGGCCAACCACTCGGAGTATTCTTGATAGAATACCCAGCAAATCCAACTAAAGGCAGATATGACTTTGCAGGTATTAATGAAACTGTTATTTCCGGGACAACATATTATGAAGGTGATTCGGCGTTTTACGATGGGATTTCAACCTGGACACGCGTACCCAAAGGACAAGGGCCACAAGGCGAACCGGGGTCTGCTGGTGCTGACGGTGCTCAAGGGCCACAAGGCGAAGCGGGGCCAGCTGGTGTCAACGGAGCTCAAGGGCCACAAGGCGAACAGGGGCCAGCTGGTGCTGACGGTGCTCAAGGTCCACTGGGTGAGCAGGGACCTGCCGGTGTTGACGGTGCTCAAGGTCCACAGGGTGAACAGGGACCTGCCGGTGTTGTCCCTATAGCATCTAAAAGAGCCACTTCATTCAATGGCTCTGTTTCCATTAACTGTGAAACCGATTATATTCTTGAAGACCCGCAATATAAAACCGGAACACTGACAACAGGAAACAAACTTATAGGATTATTAAACCCTGTACTAAACAAAACAATCACTTGCCTTATTCCAAAACTTTTATCTACCACTGTGATTGTGTTACCTGTTACTGTTGATCTACTGTTAGGTAATTTTAGTACAACAAAACCGAACATCTTAATGATTCACTGTATTTCAACAGATGAAAGCTCTTACATGTACTTAGCTACAATAAGTCAATCAAACTGGGAGGATCCTGCATTATGAGATATCCTGCACTGCCATTTTTCATGACTACAATCGGGAAGAGATTTTCTAACCCAAATGCCATGTATGTTGAATTGACTTTTCCGTCAGCTCCGGTAATTGAACTCCAGAAGGCAGATCTGCTTTATGACAAAAAACTGGCCATATCAATGAGGTTCGATGATGGATATCGTAGTCCGTTCACCAACAGTGTTGCGCTTTTTTTAGGTGGGGAAAATCATCGTGATGAAGAACTGAATGTTCATGAAGGTTTTTACTACACAGATGGTTGTGGTAATAATATTCCGTATGTTGCTGACTTTGCTGCAATCATTGCGGTTATAGAAGGTAGTGGTGCCGGAACTGAATACCTAAGCTGGGACGATTGCCGCCAGGCCCGGGATTATGGCTATGGCGTATTACCTCACGAAGCAAACATAAGCATTGATCTGACAGACGAATCTCCCTATGCCGACTGGTTAGCTGATATGGCTGAAAGTATGCTATACTACTTTAATGAACTAGGTTTTAAGCCGATCGTCGCTACAGCAAGTACCGGTGACTTGAGGTGGTCGTCAATTCTTGATTCAGGAGTTTATAAATCACCCTATTTCGATAATGGGCTATTGTTTATGGAGGCAGATGCCAACCCGCATATCTGTGCCGGCGTAGGTTACGCAAATGACAGGATGTATGGTTTAGACCTGAAAAGTATCACTCGGGAAAGCTTTGGACATGGACAGCCTTATCCAATGTTCTACCATTCAAAAAGGATATTGCGAGTTGATTCTTTGCCAGCAGTTGGTGAACTTTACTGTGTTTACATTCTTCCGGATGATACAATGCATCGTTGGAATGGAACTAGTTATGATATCACTACAGAAAGTTTAGCAGGCGGAGCTTCATTAGAACAAATAAAGACTGCAGCAATTAATTGTATTAACGCTTCAGGCGCAAGGGCATTTACTTTATTCACTCACAGGTTGACTTATGATCCAGCCGAGAATGATAATGGAGGTAATTATCTCCCATATTACAAGTCAGAGATATTGCAATGGCTCGACACAAACTACGGCAAGAATGGTTCTGATCAGTTGTTATTCGCCTCGGCAAATACAGTCGCTGAATACGTTTACTGCAGGGAGTTTTCTACGATCAACACCTATTACGAGGGCAACCGTATCATTTTGGAGATCATCCCTCCCGACAACCCCAACATGTTGTTACGCAGACCTGCTTTAACATTGAAACTTAATAGTAATGTTGCCCCAGACTCAGTTAATATCTTCAACATAGATCGTTTCAGTGAGAACGTTGTAGGTAACACACAGGGTATAATCAATGTTGAATGGAGTTCAGAATATTACAATACAGCGTTAAGGTATGTTGTGGCTCTTGAGGCTACCCCGACACAAATTCGAAAGGATGATGCTTTTTATTTTACATCATTTGTATCTGATCCCGCAAAAAAGAACGCGTTAATGCAACGTATCAATGCTGTAGAAATACCTCAGGACAGGACTTATCTGATCGACTTTGGATATGGAGGAACTGACGTGACACCACCGCCGTTTAACAACATCACAAATGTCACAACCGCTACACAGAATGTAAACATCCTGGACATCGACGGGGTTGATAACGGAATACTGTGCTCAATCTACGCAGCATTTGCATCAATTTATGGTACCGGAATTTCTGGTAGCTATTATTTCCCTGTTACAGCCGTTATGGACTGCTTCTTATCTCAGAAATCGGTTGCCGGTATTGTCAAATTCTCGGGTCTCGATAATTCGAAGATTTACAGATTCAGGGTCAACAATAACCGACAGTATCAAGATTACATAACGACATTCAGGTTGTATAACAGTTTAGACTCAGGAGCAATTGGCTATGCTATCGAAACAGCCACCAGGGCTTCTAGTCCGGATGGATATGTTGATATTACCCCAATACAACCCATTGAGGGAGTTTTATACCTTAGTGTCCTCTCTGAAGACGCTTCTGCTAATGCGTATGGAGCTCTAAGCGCTTTGGAGATACTGGAGTATTCAGAATAACTGATAAACAAAAAATACGACTTACAAAGGAACAAGCTTCTCATTAATTTACATATTATTAGCCATTTTCAATTTGCTAATTACTCAGAAGCGGTAAAAATTTTTCGATCTGTGTACAACTGGTATTGGAAATTTTTACATTTGTAACCTGACTACAGATAAACCAAAATCATTTTCGTGTGAAACAATATTTTTCCATAGTACCAGGGCAAAATTTGGGTGAACCACTAAAAGGAAGCAGTGTTGAACAGGGGATGAAAGGCGCAGGACACAATGAAGAGTCCGGGAAGCGAACTACATTACACACCTTACGACATAGTTTTGGCACCCACCTGCTTAAAAGCGGAACAGACCTGCGATATATTCGGGAACTACCTGGACATAGCAGTGTAAAAACCACGATGGTTTATACACACATCACACCAAAAGCTAAACGAAAAATCGTAAGCCCGCTCGATAATCTTGTAAATCAACACAATAATAATTCAGCTCATCATTAAAAGTGATATATTTATGATGATATATACTAGTTAGCGGCAAGGCTTGGGCGGCAGTGCTAACTTTGAAACATTTTGCAACAAAAGAACAGTGACAAAAATTAACTTAGCGACTTGATAATATAAAATGAAAATATATTTAGCGACAAATTACAAGACAGTTAATCCAGTCCGAGAAGCTATAGAATCAATCTCTGGACGGCTTAACCTGCAATTGTATCGGGCTGATTATCTAAATATTGAGGAGCAAATCGTTCCTCAAATTATTGAGACAATTAAAAAATCTGACATTGTTATCGCTGATATTTCCAATGAGAATCCTAACATTTATTACGAGGTGGGAATTGCCCATTCGCTTGACAAGCCAGTTATCCTTGTGAGTCAAACAGACAACTTCAATCGGTTCTCACTTCTTTCGTATCGTTTTTACAAGTATGACATTAACCCGACAGGAATACGAAATTTAGCTTTCCGCTTAGAGCAAATTCTATCAAGCCCAAATGAGATAGAGGAATTAAAACCTATTCAACCTACCAGACAGGTTCTGACTTTCAAAGAATTTTCGGGCAACATTCAACTGCAAAATATTTTGCAACTAAATGGAGCAAGACGAGGATATGAATTTGAACAATGGGTTTTTGAATTATTGCGTGACATCCCAAATTTAGAAGTTGAACACGGAGTAAAAAGAAAAGACGGTGAATACGATTTCATTGTTTGGAATTCCAATAGCGATAAAGAACTTGAAAGTTTAGGTAATCCTATTCCAATTGAGGCAAAGGCAACAATAAAAATCGGCAATGACCTACTTTATTCCTTAGCAAGTAAAGCGAGCCTTCAAGGATTTAAATCTTTTGTTCTTATCACGACAGCAGAAATTTCATATAGCAACGAAAGGTTAATTCAAAGTTTAAAAACTAACACAGGAGTTTCTATTCTAGTCATTGGATTTAATGAACTGCAAAACATCAATACGAGCAAAGATTTATACTGGGCAATTAAAAAATCATTCAGGGAATATTTCATTTCATAGTGTTTGACTTACCTACATATCAAGCCTTGTTGGCTGCAGTTGATGCGGCAGTAACCCCAAACCAAAAAGGTGACAGGTTTGAGGAATTGTGCGAATATCTCTTGACAAAACTCACAGGCGTAAATATTGAAGCAAGAGACCCATTGATGGCTTCGGAGGAGCTTGACCTTGTTTTGTGGAATGCACAGACAGAAGAAGTTTTAAAACCATTTGACAATACAATTTTAGTTGAGTGCAAAAATTGGAGTTCTGCTGTCGGTGCTCCTGCATTTGACAGTTTCATTTCCAAAATGAGAAGAAGAAGTTTGAAGACAGGAATTTTTATAGCTGCGAATGGCGTGACAGGTGACTTTCTTAATGGCAACGGAAATGATGGAGCCATTGACATAATTAAGTCTTCACTTGCAGAAGGGATTAGAGTAATAATTATCAACAGAACTGACATGGATGCAATAGCAAATGTTGATGCGTTGAGGACACTAATTAAGAAAAGATATTGCGGCTTATTCATTCATCGTCCATTCAACAATTAATGAAAGCACTCACTCGGAACAGCAGCCCAGCCGCTAACAAAAACTATATGTCAATTGGGGTTTCGGTGCGGACAACAAAGTTCGCAGCCCGCAACAACGGCATCGGGGTTCGACAGAAAAGCAACCCGCAATCCCCAACTGCATATAGTTCCGTCCGTTAGCCACAATTAAAACAAACAAAATATGAGATACTTTAAACTAAGTTGGATTCTACTTCTAACTATTTCATTATTTAGTTGTAATAATGAAAAAATGAAAAAAAATGCAGAAAGTCAAGTTTTGGAATTTTATTCTGCTGTTAGAGAAGGTAACGAAGAGAAAATGAAGGCTCTATATAAAGGCGCTACAAATCTGAGCAGTTATTACAAATCTGACACAGCAACAATTAAAGAAATTATGATTGTTGAGAATAACAAGATTGAGATAAAAACGATTAATCAGTTCACTAATGGATATGGGAAAAAGTTTAATCAGGAAATTGATTTTTATCTTAAACCCGATTCAGTAAATGAGCTTGACTATATTATTTATGATTCAAAAGGACTTTGTGGATATGATGATAATTCGACATATTCTTTTGGAATGAAGACAGGTTGTATATCTAAAGGCGACAAAACAGACCAAGAAATTGCTAAGAAATTAAAGATTGCTGATGAATTACTGTTATTAAAAAGTCTTGATGTCTATTTAGATTTGAAGAAAAATGTAAATATTGTAAATTGGAGTTGGGAGTCTGGTTATGGCGGTTCAGCAAGTGGAAAAGGAATCGTAAAAAATGCTTCAACTTTTAATTTGCCTGATTTGAAGTATAAAATTACCTACAAAGATTATTATGGTAACGAGATAACAACAGATGATGGAAGTGTTACCTATGATAAGTTTTATGCAGGTGAATCAAAATCATTTACATTTTATACAAGTTATGTTGGGGATGCTTCAAAAGCAAGTATAGAATTGGTTTTTGATGATAAAATGATAATGGATTATGTTGCCAGTAAGGATTATACGGGCAAAGAATATCAAGAATACATAGCAACCAGGGATTCGACAAAGAAAAATTAACTGTGGCTTATAAATAGGACTCTGAGTGGTCTGCAAGACCCAGCGAAGAGTACAGGTTGAACTACATCCCATAATAGGCTATGTACTTAGCGGCAGTTATTGGAATAATTCAGAGAAAAATCGGCTGTTGTGGTTGAAGGTATTACTGAACTTAAGGTAACTAAAGCTATCTGATTCTGATGGAATAGAGTAATAAATGAATATATGAGAAACCACGCTACTTCCGTAACTACAATTACATCGACCTGCCACATGAGAAGAGCATCGAACCAGGAAGTCTCTGGAAAGAAACCGACGGCATGATGATCCTGGTTGATGATGACGATTTTGTTTGCATCAGTACTTACAATGTTGTTGACTTTAAAGAAGTTGATATTTTGGAATGAAGACACAGGCAACTTAAGAAAGGATGCAAATACCAGGGCCCCTCTTTTTCGGGGGGCTTTTTTATTCCCCAAACACCGGGAAAGTCGACCGAAGAGCCACATTAGGCCTACGCCTAAACCTGTCAAGATATTGCTGAGTTTGCTCAAGGCTGTGGTGACGCATCTGTAATTGAATGCTTCGCATATCAACACCGGCATCTACAAGGCGTCCGGCACCAGTATGTTTCATGGCATAGATGGTTTTATTAGCATCGAGGTTAGCAGCCCGGCGGTACTCATCCCAGGCACCATCAATACGAGTCTGTGCTACTTCAACAACTCCAGGTTCAAGCTTTTTAGAAAACATGAAATAATGTGCCGGCATCCACTCAATTTTTTTTAACTGTTCGAGTAACGGGTCGGGGATATCAACCATCTGGGTTTGCTTGTTTTTGGTTTGTCGGCCACTTAGCACGATGATATGCCGGTTAAGATCAACATCGCCATAACGCATTCTTACAATCTCCTGAGGCCGGAGAAAGCAATAATAAACAAACTGGGCCACTAACCACAGACGATAATTAAAGCGAGGTAATGATTTCGCGATATATGAAAGTTCATCATTGGTATATGCAACTATCTCAGCCTGCTCAATCTGTAACGGCTCGAAACTGATAAATGGGTTGATGATAATGTATTCACGCTTAATCAACATCGAAAAGAACATCTTCAGCGTTGCAAGGTGGTTGTTGTAAGATCTGTTTGAATAACCGGCATCACGCTTCAGACTATCAAGATATTCCTGAGCATGTAGTTTGGTAAAGTCGGATACCATCGTCCCCTTCATTTTTTTTGATGCCAGGTATCTGATAAATGCATTAACGACATGCCGATAAGTATATGAAGTTCTTTTCCTTAATATCCTAAGCTTCACATCAACCATTTCATTCAAACAGGCGATGAGATTTGAATACTGTCTTTCACTAGATTGAAAAGGGTTCCAGCCTTCAGATAATTTCTTTTTGTACTCTTTTATAATCCGGTGTCCTTCGTCACGCCTACCAGATTTTGTATATATCTTACTGGATATAAATATTTTGAATAATTTAAACTTACCATCGTCAGGCGATTTGTAAGAATAAAAAACATACCAACGGGAGTCAAGACTTCCATCAGCATCATAAAGTTTAGGAATTTTGAAATCAGTCAACATGCTAAATGTGGATTTAATCCCCATTATATCAACATCTTGCAACAACTGATTTTTTCAGGATTTTCTCAAAATAGCTGAAGCAAAACACGTAATTGTTTGAACCTCAGCTATTTAAAGAGGTTTTGTAGCGGGAACGAGAATTGAACTCGTGACCTCCGGGTTATGAATCCGACGCTCTAACCAACTGAGCTACCCCGCCATTTTTGAGAGTGCAAAAGTAAGCAATCTGATTATTTCAGCCAAATTTTACTTTGAAGAAATTATCATCTTTCATGTAATTACTATCAATCAGCGCTGTGATGGCTGCTTTTCCCCTGAATTTAGTGATCTCCGCCTTTCTTCTTCACCGCGAAACGATCCAAAAGCCGGTGATGATCTATCTGGGTCATGAAAACGCCAAAGACAACCATTACAATCCCGCCAATTTTATAGATACCGATGGTTTCACCTATGAGAAACCAACTGAAAAGGGCTGTAAAAGCAGGAATAAAATTGGTAAAGACGGCCGAGCGGCTTACCCCCAGCTCACGCATGGCAATGGCATAAAACACGAACGCCAGTGAAGAACAAAATACTGCCAGCAACAAGATGGAGGTGATCAACCGGGCATCGGGCTTAACGTTCATCAGGCTGTCCATATCGAAGATCAACACGAAAGGCAGAAACAAAAACACGCCTGTCAGATTTCCCCAGGCTACGATTGAAAAGGCATCATAGCGGGAGGCAAGCTTCTTCAGGGTAATCGAATAACCTATGGCGGTGCCCACAGCAAACAATAAACACAACAAGCCTGTCAGGTTGCTCTCACCCGATGCCCGCTGCCCTGCCATCATGATACCAATACCGCCAAAGGAAACAAGCAACCCGAGAATGTTAAGCCTTGAAAGCCGTTCCCTGAGCAGGAAGAATGCAGCCACAGGTGTTACTACCGGGATAAGACTGATCATTACAGCACTTACCGTAGGGGTGGTGTACTTCACCCCGAAGCTTTCACCCAGAAAGTAAAGAAAGGGATTGAATACAGACGACAGTAGCAGCAATTTCCAATCCTCCCGTCTGATGCGTTGTAATCGGCCCAGTGCAGCCAGTCCGCCGAGCAACAGCAACGAAGAGATGACCAGCCTGATAAACACCGTGCCGATGGGCTCCAGATACTCGAACACGATGGTAGTCCACACAAACGAGATACCCCAGAACAACATGGCCAGGACAGCCAACAGATAGGTTAGTTTTTTAGGCACAGCAAAAATTTCGGCAAAGCTATCACTTTTCTTCTTCAGCAGGCGCCCCGCGACTGAAAGCACTTCATGTAAAAGATGAAGGCCGCAACCATTGGCCCGGCCTTCGTTCTGCAACAACACACACAATCATTACTGACCTTCTGTCACCTTCGTGGTCAATGTATCTGATACCGGGTAAAGCCCCGCACGGGTCATTTTAAACCAACCGGCATCCCTGTCAAACCCATCTGCAAAACTTGAATAATCAAACTCATAAGTATCATCACGCGAAATATATACCTGCTTTGACAGTGGTACATAAATCACCACCTCCAGATCCTGATGGTAAAAGCCCTGTTCCAGGGGAACACTGAATCGGGAATCAAGCACCAAAACGCTGTCCGAGGCCTTCCAGTTATAACAGATCCCCTGCAGGTTACGAAAGGCACCATCTTCGGATTTCCCTTTTGCCCTTGCCAGGATATTTATGAACATGCTGTCGCTGGGTGATTGCTTAATACGATAACTGACATCTTTTGTAAAAAAATCTTCACCACCGGCGGCGTTCTTCCCGCTCGAAAGAAGGATACCCGGTTGTACCTGCATCTCGCTGTAACCACGATTTTCGATATTGATCTCCAGTTTCGGGCCTGCTACCTTCCCCAATGAGTATTCGTAAGTTTTCACTTTGTTAACGCGGGTCTGTTCCTGATAACGGAAACCAAACACGGCTCCCAACACCACCCCCCCTGCAAGCATCAGCCCAAGAATGGAAGGCAATTGCCATGTACTGTTTTTCCACTGAATCAGAAGCTTCAGACCCCAATAGGTCAGCAATCCAAGAAGAGCCACCGAAGAGACCGCTACAGCAAGGTAAAGTTGCCATCTGAGCGATTCCTGCGGAATAAGGTATTGCGAAATCTGGATAAAATTTAAGTTCATAAAACGCAGACTGCCATCAAGGTAAACCGTATCGCGCACAAACATCGCCACAGAAAGGCTTATAGATAATGCCAGGACAGAAAGCAGAATAATCGCACCTATCATCCGGAGAAAGAGGTTCAGGCCAAAATGGATCATACGGCCTAATCCCTGACCGAAATCATGTGTAAACCGACGTACATCTTCATTTTTCGGAAGCTTTTCGCCCAGTTCAGCCAGCCGTTGCTTTTCTTCATTAAACCTTCTCTTAAGGTTATCAACATTCACCTCCTCACCATGCATCTCGAGCTTTTCAGAAGTCGTATGTGCCTCGGGAAGAACAAGCCAGAGCACGGCATAAACAATCAAACCGGTGAAATAAAAAACTGAGAACAGGATAAAGAGCACCCTCACTACCAAAGGATCAAGTCCCGACCAGGCAGCCAGCCCCGATGCCACACCCCCCAAGAGACGACGATCGGGATCACGAAAAATACGCCGGCTGCGGGTATGTTTGGTTGTACTTCCGCTTCCCGGAGTCTCTTCATCAGGGGTACCCCACTC
Source organism: Bacteroidetes bacterium GWE2_42_24 (assembly GCA_001768515.1). GTDB lineage: Bacteria > Bacteroidota > Bacteroidia > Bacteroidales > TTA-H9 > GWE2-42-24. The sequence goes on from MEOA01000032.1 coordinate 21,176, forward strand.
CTCGGGTTCACCCATCTGACTGATCACCGATTCGATGGCAGCCAGGTCAACAACCCTTTCACTACCCTTACTCAGCGGCCCCAGCAATTCTGCAATCCGGGCTTCAACATCGGCCAGCATCTCAGATGCTTCCCCATTGCCTCCGAAATATCCACGCAGACGGTTAAAATACTCCTCGAGTCGGCGGAGAGCATCCTCATCAATGTTGAACAACTGACCGCCAATATTTACTGAATGATTCTTTTTCATGATTCGAAAGATTTTACAATTGATGAATTGGAAAGGTGCTGGTCGATAAGTAATCGGTTCACCGATTCGATAAGACCCTGCCAACCTTGTTTTAACTCCGTCATAAACAATTCCCCTTCCGGGGTAATGCTGTAATACTTTCGCGGTGGTCCGCTACTCGACTCCTCCCATCGGTAATTCAGGCAGCCGTCGTTCTTCAGCCGGGTGAGGATGGGATAAAGCGTCCCTTCAACCACCAGCAACTGCGACTCTTTAAGCTTCGACAAGATATCGGAGGCATAAGCTTCGCGATCGGCAATTACCGCCAGAATGCACAGTTCCAGCACCCCTTTGCGCATCTGCGCCACTGTATTCTCTGCTTTGGCCATGTTTCAAATTTTTATGTTTTTCATGGATTTCGTATTACCTCAGCTAATTGTTACCAGCATTTGATAACGAAATTCTTTTGCAAAGATAATACAAGACACAGTACTTTGCAACACATACTACTAATTATTTTTCACTACTGGCTATTAAAGACAACATTGTAAAACAAATAATCCTAATTACCAATACAATAGTAAAATAATAATTGCTTTAAATCAATTTAAAAAAAAATACACGAGCGATGCCCTCGGTGTCACACAAGCTTTTCTTATTTAAAAAATTAAATAGGATGAACCTTGTCTTGCTAACCGGGGTTTAGTAATATTGTGTTCCGATACGGAGCCATCGTATGCCGAAAGCCGGGACTTCCCTGCCGGGGCATGGTCGGTAGTGGAAAACAAAGTTGTCGTTCACCCAAACCAATCTCTTCATGATCAAGCAAATTATTTTCGGCCTTACCCTCCTGCTCACCCTCGGAGTATTCGCCTATACCATCTGGCGTCTGGGTAAATTTTTCAGGTTCACGAAGCCCTACCCTGTTGGTGACTGGGGCAAACGGATTGCAGTATTTGCAGGAGTAGGATTGGCCCAGACCAAGATATTACGGCGCCCTGTTGTTGGGTTGATGCACGCGCTGGTGTTCTGGGGGTTTCTGGTAATTACACTGGGGAGCGTCGAGATGGTAATCGATGGACTGACTGGTTCACATCGCTTTCTGGAAGTTCTGAGTCCTGTGTATACAGTAATTGTCTTTTCAGGTGATATTTTCGCCGGTATCATCCTCGTGCTCATCAGCGCCTTTATCGCACGCCGGCTGTTTATGAAGATAAAACGCTTCTACGGTGATGAGATGAAACCCATCAGCAAAATTGATGCCTATGCAGCACTCAGTATCATACTGTTGCTGATGGTCAGCCTCCTGGGTTTAAACATGTCGTGGAATCAATTGAACGATCAGCAATTCAGCAACCGGCTTCCTGTCAGTTCATTCCTGACGTCCCTATTTAGTTCGCTGCCCGATGATACTGTGTTTAGCTTGCATGAAGTATTCTGGTGGATGCACATCCTGCTCATCTTCATTTTCGCCAACCTGCTCCCCTACTCCAAGCATTTCCATGTATTCACCTCCCTTCCCAATGTACTTCTCAGCCGATTAACCCCCTTGGGCAAACTTGATCACATGCCCGCCATGGAGAAGGAGGTGCGAATGATGATGAATCCGGATCAGGCTTTCGCCGCTACAACCAATGATGCTCCGCCCGAACGTTTTGGGGTGAAGGATGTGAATGACGTAACCTGGAAGAACTACTTAGATGCACTTGCCTGTACCGAGTGCGGAAGGTGCACCTCGGTTTGTCCTGCCAACATCACCGGCAAGAAGCTTTCTCCGCGTAAGATTGTAATGGATGTGCGTGCCCGCATGAAGGAGAAGGGTCCAAACCTGGTTAAATTTGGAAAAGACTTTGAGGATGGGCGCTCACTTGTTGGCGACTATATCACTGCAGAAGAACTCTGGGCCTGCACCACCTGTAACGCATGTGCTCAGGAGTGCCCGGTAAACATCAATCAGCCTTCGATGATCGTGGACATGAGGCGTTACCTCGTGCTTGAAGAGGCTGCTGTGCCTTCTTCGCTGGCATCGATGCTCTCCAATATTGAAAACAATGGTGCCCCCTGGCAATACCCCGCCGAAGAACGTGAAAAATGGATGAAAGAATTAACACGATAAACGAATGGAAACCAAAGAATATAAAGTGACCCTGATGCGGGATGCCGCTGCTGCCGGTCATCAGCCCGGATACCTGTTATGGATTGGCTGTGCAGGGGCGTTCGACCGCCGCTACCAAAAGGTTGCACAAGCCTTTGCAAAGACGTTGATCCATTGTGGCATTGATTTCGCTTGCCTCGGGTCCGAAGAGACCTGCACCGGCGACCCGGCCCGCAGGGCAGGAAATGAGATGCTGTTTCAGATGCAGGCGCTTCAGGTCATTGAAACGTTCAAGAGGTACAACATCAGCCGCATCATCACCATCTGCCCCCACTGCTTCAACACATTCAAAAATGAATACCCTGACCTCGGGGGGCATTATGAGGTGATTCACCACAGTCAGTTTTTACAAAAACTAGTTGATGAAGGCAAACTCAACATCGATAAGAGCATCTTTTCGGGGCAACAGATTACCTTTCACGACCCCTGCTACCTGGGGAGGGCTAACAAAGAATACGATGCACCCCGAAAGGTATTGGAAGCAGCCGGCATAGATGTGATGGAAATGCCCCGAAACAAGAGCTTTGCCCTCTGTTGTGGTGCCGGCGGTGCCCAAATGTTCAAAGAAGCTGAACCCGGCACCAAAGAAGTTTATGCCGAACGCACCGAGGAAGCCCTGGCAACAGGAGCCGGAATTGTTGCTACGGCATGCCCCTTCTGCATGACCATGATTACCGACGGACTCAAGAAGGCCTCTAAAGAAGAATCGGTACAAAACCTCGACATCGCTGAAATTATAGCACAGGCTTTAGGAATCTAAAAACTAATGACGCTGGCTTCGCGGGTACATTAATAGTGTATTACCTGTTTATTCAGACCTGATTGCATCAGTTTTGCCGGCCACGGCATCTTAAAAACTCTGGTTGTTATACTTCAGAACCTTCAGTATTTTAGTTTCTTTTGCCGATCAAGTACTTGATTAAGCTTATCAACATTCCCAAAGTGAATGATGGCAGCTTCAGTTTTATGCTGGCCCCCGGAAAGTGTTCCCGCAACCTGTAAGGTATCGTGTCGTTATGTTAAGAGGTGGTGGAATCGACTATAAATGGCATTCGGTTGTGTAACGACAACAAATATTGCCACTCAGATTCAATGTGCCACAGCTTTTACTGCATTTATTCTGATTGACAGCCAGCCTCTTTTCATGCGGGAACCATTGGCAAATAACGGCCCGGGGGTATATTACTACATGCAGCTACATCCTGATGGTTATCATTAATTTATTAACAATCCAGTTATCAGCATTTGTCTGATGTGGCCGGCCTTTATGCCTCAATGCAAACAGCACAATCCACTCAGGCTGATTTTACTTTTCAATTTGAGAAGCTTTTCCGCTCATTTTCTTTCATGAATTACACCATACTTATATCTCATTTGAAGTTGCTTCGTTGCTGCTCCGTTGTCGTTTCGAAAAAATACGAAGAAGCTACAAACGCGTAACGAAGCTACTTCGAAGCTACTTCGAAGCTACTTCGAACCGATACTATGTTTAACCACTGTCTGTCAGTAGTTTGGCTATTCCCGTTTTTGTAGTAGAATAATGTGGGTTTTTGTCAGTATTTTAAGTCATACAGACCATTAATTTTGAGCATATATGATCGTCATAAACCACTATCGGCAGCATTGATTTGACTCATCATCCGGTGGCATTTTATTAATAATTGTTTGGCTGAATCGGGCAAGACTCTTTACATCGGTGCATATCATAATCCTGATTTTTATCAATGTATGGCAGATACACGGCAATCAGTGGCTGGTTAGCTTTCCGGCAAAAGAAAACACATGGATTAAATATCGGTATTGAGGCCATTTATTTACCGGTATCTCATCTATCATGATTTGTCAGAGATCTTTTCATTTATTCTGTTTGATAGCCGGTATGCATTTATGAGTGTTGCACGAGAAACCCTTCCCAATGTTTTTTTAATCACAAAACCTTTTCTACCTTTGCGGCATTATTTGAAAGCTCTTCAGGGCAGGGTGTAATCCCCGACCGGCGGTATAGTCCGCGACTCCCCCATAAAGGGACTGAACCTGGTGAAACTCCGGTACCGACAGTTAAAGTCTGGATGAAAGAAGAGCCTGTACTTGCCTGATGATGAGTCGTGCGCCAATGTTTCATGCATTGGCGAAAGATTAATGATACACAAGTGCATAGCAGCCCTGAGGATTCCTTTCAGGGCTGTTATCATTTTTAACCAGAGCAGTAACCACTGCTCAAAATGTATCAAACCATGAAACGGATACTCATCCAAAATTCAATCATGCTGGCATTCACGATGATTGCCACACTCTTGCAGGCACAGACCACGGTCAGTGGAATTGTTGCCGATGTCAACGGCAGGAACCCATTAAATCAGGTCAGTGTGGTTACATCAGATGGCCGCACAGGGACAACGACCCGAAGCGATGGATACTTTTCGTTGGCAATCCAATCACCGGCTACGGAGATTAACTTCAGTACAGTCGGTTACTCGCCGTTAAGCATAACGGCCGGCACTTTTCCCGACACCATCTTTCTGAAGCCCCTTACCATCGGGTTGAAAGAGGTCAACATCATTGCAGCGGTCACTTCCGACCTTTCATCACCGGTGGTTTCAACCACCCTCAACCGGAAAGAGCTTGAACGACTCAGCCCTGGCAATGCCTTCCCCGAAGTCATGCGACAAATCCCGGGGGTTTATGCCACCCGCACTGGCGGTGGTTTTGGTGATGCCAAACTAAACATCCGCGGATTTAGCCAGGAAAACATTACCATCCTGCTGAACGGCATTCCGGTGAACAGTGTTGAAAACGGTCTCGTCTATTGGAACAACTGGGAAGGACTGACCGAAGCCACGGCCAGCCTTCAGGTACAGAAAGGGATCGGTGCCTCGCAGGTGGCAGTAAACTCAGCAGGTGGAACGGTAAACATCATCACCAAAACCACCGATGCAGAAGCAGGCGGTTCGGTAGCCTATAACTATACCGATTATGGAAACAGCAGGTTAATGTTAAGTTTATCAACAGGGCGCACCCCATCAGGCTGGGCCCTTAGTTTTACAGGATCACGGACCACAGGGCAAGGATATATCGACGGCACGTATGTCGATGGCTGGTCATATTTGCTGAGTGCTGGTAAAGAATTTGGAAAGCGGCATAAACTTGTATTTACCCTGATGGGAAGTCCCGAACGACATGGTCAAAGGAATTTTGAACTCACAGCCGATGAAGTGGCTGCTTATGGACTGCGTTACAATAAAGACTGGGGAAGCCGCGATGGGACCATCAACAACCTTTCCGAGAATTATTACCACAAGCCATACCTCACCGTCAACCATTATTTCGATGTCAATGACAGGTTATTCATTGCTACATCGGCTTATGCCACCTATGGATCAGGAGGCGGGAAATGGTACGAAAACTTCTCTGGCAGCTACATCCCTCAGTTCACTACGTCTTCAGGTCAGATAGACTGGGAAGCCGTGGTAAACAACAACAGGCATAACGATATCTACGTAGCTGCCAATGGTGATACGCTGCGCGATTTCAGTAAAAATGTCCAGACTAATTACCGTGCCGACCATTACTGGATGGGGATATTGTCATCGGCCAGGTATAAACTCACAAACCAGCTCACACTCACAGGGGGCGTTCACGGGAGGTTTTTCCGCAGCCATCTGTGGGAAGAAATTACCGATCTGCTGGGAGGGCAATACTTCATCGACGATTATGCCTATGCTGTAGACGGAACTTCGGGAAGAAACATTCAAAAGAAAGTGGGCGACATCATTTTGGTTGACAACGGCGCTACCGTTGGAATGATGAGTGGCTTCGGGCAGCTCGCCTTTCAAAATGAAACAATTGATGCGTTTATCGCCGCGGGGATATCTGAGACGTGGTACGGGCGTTACGATCACTATAACTATACAAGCCAATACACGGCACCTGGACGCAATAAGACAGGTTTCGACGTAAAAGGAGGTATTATTTATAATCTGACCTCAAATCACAGGGTGTTTATCAATGGTGGCCATTTTAGCCGGGCACCTTATCAGAAATTCATTTATCCCAACTGGAACAATATTCCGGTAGCCAACATCCGAAATGAGAAGCTCACAACCGTTGAGGCAGGTTATAGTTATAATGACCAGGCGCTCAACTTCCGGATCAGCGGGTATATCACTTCATGGGTTGACAAATCAGTAGTTTCGCGCGAGTACCAACTGCTTGAGAACAGCGAAAGCACCCGTGCCATGATCAGCGGACTCGATGCCCTGCACAAAGGAGTTGAAGGAGAGATAAGCTGGACACCCGACGACAGAATCAGGCTATCTGCCTCAGGCTCCATTGGCGACTGGAAATGGAAAAACAACGTGGAAGCATTGCTTTACAACCAATCCAATCAGGTTATTGACACAGTGCAGGTGTTTGCCGATGGGCTCAAAGTAGGTGATGCCCCACAGACACAGGTTGCCCTGAACATCCGGGTAAAGACATTAAAATCAATTGAACTGGGTGCTTCATGGAACTGGTACGACCGCCTCTATGCAGACTTCGAGCCAGCCAACAGGACTTCAGCCGACGACCTTTCACAATCATGGCAACTGCCCTCCTATCACACCCTTGATATGTCAGCCAATTACCAGACCACAATCAGTGATCGGAAGATCATGTTCTCTATTAATTGCAACAATGTTCTGAACCATACTTACATTTTAAGAGGAACCGATGGCGTAAGCCATGATTCCGATACTTTTACCGGTTTTTGGGGATATGGGCGTAACTTCTCGTTTGGTGTGAAAATGAATTTCTGATGAAATAATTTATTAACCCGTTTAGAGAAAGGGGAAGGCCGTATAACACCGGTTTTCCCCTTTTTTGTATATTTATCAGGAATCCGGAACCTTTTACCATCAAATATGGTTTAACTTTATACATTCTTTCAGACAAAGAAAGGGTTCTAATATGTCAGGAAAAATCAGACAATTTCTCGCCGGGCTGTTTCTGTGCATGCTCCTTTCGGGGCCAGTACAGCCTGTTGCCGGACAAAATTACCAGTTTACCTATTACACCGGCAACGAAGGCCTTTCGACGGATCTGATCAAAGCAGTGGCCATTACGCCCGGCGGTTTCGTCGCCCTTGCTACCGATGACGGGTTTATACTCTATGATGGACGAACCTTCACTACATATCAGGACGAACTTTACAGCCGATATGCAAAATTTGTATTGACCACCTCAGATGGTCGGATGATCATTTCAGACGACATGGGCCTGACTGGTGTGCGCATAGATGGGGTAACACCAACCTTTCAGAAGATTAAATCAGGACAGGTTGAAAGAAGCGACACGGCACTATGGTATCCCAAGATGGTGTACGAAGATTCGCAGGCAAATCTGTGGGTTACAGATAACCAAAACATCTATAGCTTAAAGGAAGATCAGTTAAGGCCACTGCCGCTACATATAAAAATTGCACCCGAAAACGTTCAGCGATCGTTTGTGCTGGCAGATGACAGGATGGGCAATTTGTATGCCTTTTATGACCGGGGGAACAGTTACCTGATTGACACCAAAAACATAACTGCGAGAGAAAACACAGGAATGCTGCCCGACAATTCATTCTTCTATGCTTTGAACAACAGACCCGGCGAGATATTAGTGGCAGGAACCAGCGGTCTGTGGTTGTTAAAAACCTCGAAAAATCCACTTACACCGGAAAAGAAACTCATCATTCCCGGGATAGAATTCTCCTGTCTGATAAAATACCATGACAATATATTCATTGGCTCCACATGGAACGACGGCTTGTATGAGATCATCGGGCATGAAGGCAACTACAGCTTTAAGCGAATTGAACACTATAACTACACCAATGCCAATTACATGGCCGCTGATCAGGATGGAAATATCTGGATCGCCAGTGATAACGGTTTGGTATTGCTTAGCACCCGAATGTTTGAGCAAGCCCTGCCTGATCTGATCAATGGATATATTCAGCATGTTCAGCCTTATCAGGAAGGGGTGATAACCACAGATGGCAAACAGGTAATCTATTCATGGCAAAAGGATGATGAATTTCATTCCGAACCACTCTATACACATAACCCTGAAAGCGTTCTTATCAGACTGCTCCCTGTATCAACAGGAATATGGCTGGCTGACAATCAGGGAAGAATAGGCTTCCTGACAAATAATAAAAAGGTAAAGTGGTATTCGAGTGGGCAAACGGGTGCTATTTTCATTCTGGCTCCAGGATTATCGGGTGAAGTGTGGTTTTGTCAGGATGGCATCCCGGGAATTGGTCTTCTCGATCAATCAGGAGCCATCCGGTACTTTGGCAAAGAGGTCGGAATTTCCTCACGCATCATTAGCATCTCGGCCTCACCCGACAGGAAATTTCTCTATCTGGGTGGAAATTCCGACAAAGGATTTCTTTACCGCTTCGACCTTTCCCGACGAACTGCAGAGAACCTAAGCCTTCCGGTTAATTTCCGGCACAACATACCAATGGCTGTCAACGACATCACCTTTCAGAATGGAAACATCTGGCTGGCCACAGGCTTTGGACTACTAAAGTATGATGGCAACAGTTATTCACGATTGGATTTAGGCCCGATCACAACGAGTACCATCAAAGGGATCACATGCGACAAGAATAAAAATTTATGGTTTACCTCAAGCATCGGAATCGTCAAATATGAGGCCGGCATCTTCTATACTTTCTCAGAGCATAACGGGATACCTTCCAAAACATCCTCATTCAGAAGCATTGTCATCGACAAATACAATCAGGTTTGGAGCGGGACTATCAATGGAATTGCTTTCTCGAAAAACAGCACAAGTGTACGAAAGGTACCGGCACCTATCCTGATTTCATGTGAAATTGATGGGAAGCTTTTTAAATGGGATCATGATGAAACTGAGGAATTCGACACCTATTCTTTCCTGCAATTTATTACAGCAGCCCCTGCTTTCCCCGGGAAATTACTGACTTATCAATACCGGATCATCTCAGAGTCCGACACCACGGTATGGGAGAGCACAACCCAATCGATGGAATTCCACCTGAACACGTGGACACGGGGAACCTATACCATCCAGATCAGAGCAGGCAGAGCAGGCAATTTCGAAATGAGTGATCCACTTGAGCTAGAACTTAAAGTAAAAAGCTTATGGTATCAAAACCCATGGATAATCGCGCTGGCATTAGCCAGTCTGATTGGCCTTGTATGGACTATTTTGATCCTTAACAGGAATTATTACCGGACGTATCGTCGCAAACTGGAGGAAGAGATCGGCATAAGAACCAGCGAGATAAGAGCGCAGAAAGACTTTATCGAAAATCAGAGAAATTCTATTCTAACCCAGAACCAGGAGCTTGAGCGAAAAAACATTGAACTTACCGAGGCAAGACACAAAGCCGAAGAATATGCAAAATCGAGAACTATGTTTCTCAGTACCATGAGCCATGAACTTCGAACCCCGCTAAATGCAGTTATAGGAATGACATATATCCTGCTCAGCGAGGAGCCACGCCCGAATCAGGTTGATAACCTGCAGACCCTTCGGTTTTCGGCTGAAAACCTGCTGGCGCTCATCAACGACATTCTTGACTTCAGCAAAATAGAGGCAGGCAAATTATCGTTCGAAGAGGTTGATTTTGATCTTTTAGAAAAAATCGTCAGTATCGCTCAGGTGCTTCGGGTAAAGGCTGATGAAAAAGGGATTACCATTGTAGAAAAAATCGGGAATGATGTTCCTCAATTTCTAGTAGGTGACTCTACACGCCTTAACCAGATCCTTTTCAACCTCGCAGGCAACGCCATTAAATTTACGCCTAAGGGTGGCGTTTTGATAACAGTTGACAAAACAGATGAAACAAATACGCACCATACAATCAGGTTTACCGTTTCTGATTCAGGCATTGGAATTGCATCCGAAAAGATAGATTCAATCTTTGACAGTTTCACCCAGGCTGAAAGTGATATTACACGTAAATATGGAGGCACAGGACTTGGACTGGCCATTACAAAAAAACTGATTGACCTTCAGGGAGGAACTATCAATGTAAAGAGTGTTCCGGGAAAAGGAACGACATTTACTGTTGAGATGAGTTACCGCAAAAGCGAGAAAAACCAGAGAACCGATGAACCAATCATTCTCGCAGAGTTTAAAGCTTTTGATGGTGAGAAAATACTCGTTGTCGACGACAACCAGATAAACCTGATTGTTGCCCGCAAGTTTTTAACAAAATGGAATCTTCAGGTTGACACTGCTGAAAATGGAGCCGAGGCTTATGAACTTGCGCGCACCCTCGATTATAAAATGATCCTGATGGATATTCAGATGCCCGAGATGGATGGCTATACAGCCAGCCGGGCTATCAGGCAATATGAAGCACAAGTAGGCCGAAGACCCATCCCCATTATAGCACTCACCGCTTCAGCTCTTCTTGATGTGAGAGAAAAAATTTATGCATCAGGAATGAACGATTTCGTAACCAAACCATTTAACCCAAAGGAATTAAACTACAAAATCGGAAAAATACTGTTAAACCTTAAAACCAAAAACGATGATTGATGCCTGCATAGGCTGGCAAAGGATTTATTGCCTGTATTCTCAAAGTTTGTAGTTTGAGCACCCCGTGTTGAAAGAAAAACAACTTTATGGTTCCACTTGGAATTGGGTAAAAAAGATCATATATCCAATTAGCAGGGGAGACTACAGCTCTCAATCCTGAATACAATTTCCAATAACGGCAAATGGATGCACCATAATAAATGAGTTCTCTGCATAATCGACTAAAAAGTGTTCTCCCATACAAAAACCTGTAGAACCCATTATTATTAATAACTGATTGACATACTAAATTACTGATTAGCGAAATAACTGCAGCCTGAGGACATTGAAAAGACTAAAAAACTGAGCTCCCCCGGGAGGTTGGAGGCAATGTCATTTGGTTTAGGATTCAAAAATGGTTTTAATTGCTTAGTAGTCATATGTTTATAGAACAAGATACAGAAAAACAACATACAACCACCGCTCGGGGTCTTACCTAATAACCCAGATATCTTATCCATAAAGATTTGAATCCTCCGGATTCAGGGCAGGCAAATTATGAATAATATATACGATTTAAGAGACCAGAAGCTATTCAGAGAGGAGAGGCTACTCATTCTGCACTGCTGCATTCGGGATAATGATCAGGCAGGGTAACCAGGCTGTACGAATATAGATGAGCATTCTGTATAATCGAAAAAAAAGTGTTCTTCAACGCAAAAACCAGTAGAACCTATTATATTAATCTACTTTTAGAAATTAAAGCAGTATTTTATGACTAAAAGAAAAGGCGGCTGATCAGCCGCCTTTTCTTTTAGTCATTGAACATTTTAAAGATTGAACATCAACCCTGCGCTGATAACAATCTGGTCGAAATCAGAGATAACATACTTGCCTTCAACCAATAAATGCATGCGATCGCTAAAAGGATAAAGCAATCCGGCGCCGAGGTTGAAACCAAACTTAGTTTCACTGACCTCAACAGAAGGAGATGTATAACCTAATTCTTCATAAACAACGGCTTCCGTTGTAATTTTATAACCGGAAACATTCACACCACCGATCCCGTGAACAGTAAAACCTTTATTCTCCATAAAGATATAGTTGCCGTCGAGGTCAAGGTTCCAAAGTGTCTGCTTTACCCCTCCGTCAGTTTTTGGCAGGAAAAACACGAAACCAGGTGCCAGTCTGATTTGGTCAGTGATGCCATAGTGGAATTTAGCCCCGATGCCGATACTTTTGATTTCGGATCCATAGGCAAGACCTGCGCCAAGTTTCATTTCACCTTGCTGTGCCATAGATGGGCGGGCAATCATCAGCACTAATGCTGCAACAAAAATTGTGGATAAAAATCTTTTCATGTTTCTACGATTAATGTTATAAAATTTGAATTACTAAACAGTGGGCGAAGATATGAAAACTGTATTGGTTTTACAAATGCTATTTAGCCAAAGCCTGTATTCTGTAAAAACAATAGTCCCATCCTATTGAGGTGGGACTATTTAACTCAAAAAAAATTGGGTTCTTTATTATAAAGCGAAGATAATTCCAACGTTCACACCCAGGTAGGTGGTAGAACTGCCTTCGGTGAAAATCATGTTATACTTGGCATTGACATTTAAATCGATCTTTTCGCTGAGGCCATAACAGAAACCTACTGTAGGAGCTACACCAAAATCAGAACCGGTCACCTCATAATCACCATAATTGGGAATAGTGACTTTTGATTTCCAGCTATAGAGACCAACACCTGCTCCAACGTATGGCTTGAAACCTTCGGTAGCAAAATAATAATCAACAGTTGCCAGAATTGGCATGATAGTGAATTTTGCATCGGCTGATGATTCCGTCCCTAATGATAAGGCGGTCAGTAATTCATCCTTGCCAGTAAACGAATAGTACCCGAATGTAGCACCCACGGCAATGTTTTCATTCAGAAAATACTTACCCTCAACGCTACCGCCAAAACCCATCTTGTAACTGTCGCCGAAATCGCCCATTGGAAGACCAAGTCCAGCGTTGACTCCGATTTTAATCTGTCCGAAAGATTGTGAAGAAAATCCAGCCATCATAACAACTGCTAACATCAACATCGTTAACTTTTTCATAACATTTTGGTTTTAAATGATTAATTAGAATTAGGACACTTATAAAAGATATTAATATAAGTCGCTTATAAATAGTATTGGTACTTTTTCGATGCGAAGATACAATACCTCCTTCACTTTTAGCCTCCATTGAACCCAAAAAAAACAAAAAAAGTGACATCAATTAACAAATTCACATAACATCCACACAGAAACATCACATTGTCAAATTGTTATATCTTCATGTTGTTGAAAACTTTTTGATGATTTAACCAATTAGGGCATAATGAAACATTAAAAAAAACGACCAAAAGCAAACTGGTTGGATTTAAAACAACACCGAAAAGTCCACAGGAATGTAGATCCGTTGAATAAAATGCTTGTTTTCAACAATTCGTCTCTACACTATCAACGCGAACCATCCTGCCTTTTCTCTCTTTGCAGTTTTCTTTTCTCACGTATCTGTTGGTACTTCCTGAATTGATCATCAGTCAGCACCCTTTTAAGTTCAGCGCCAGTATTATCCATTTGCTTCTTATGGTGCACCTTCATCTCTTCACGTTCAGCATTTTTCTCTGTTCCCGCTTTCTCCATTGCGGTGAAATGTTTGGTTTGTATCTGCCTGACACTGGCAACCTGTTCATCAGAAAGATTTAAATCAATCTTCATCCGGGTCACAGCCAGTTCAGCCTTCTTAACAGGAGTCAACTTCTCGTCTTCAGGCTTCTATAGCTAAAGAAACAAATAGTGACAAGAAACATAAGGGCAGAAACATCCTGATATATTTTAAATAATTCATAGCTTTCTAAATTAGTTTGCTGTTTTCGTGACCTGTCATCTGATATATAGTTTAACCGTATGAATCTCCCAAAAAGACATAATTATATTCATTTCATTCCACATTCTTTTCCTACTTTTGCATACAGAAAATAACACCTTCTCAGACACTGATTAACAGGCACATATAATTTTTACCACTTTCCCTTTGTGGATTAAAATGTGCTGTATTACGAGACTATCCATATCATTCACCTATCAATAACCGGTTTATTCTCATGAACTTACTTGAAAGCATCAGGGCTAACGCCCGACTTCAGGGAAAGACCATCGTCTTACCTGAAGGAACCGAAGACCGCACCTTAAAAGCCGTAGAAATAATTCTGACTGAAGGACTTGCCAGGATAATCCTATTAGGCGACCCCAACGAAATCACCCGTAAAGCCAACGAATTTGGCCTGAAAAAGCTAAGTGAAGCCCGGATCATCGATCCCAAAAACAATGACCGGATAGACTTCTTCACCGATATGCTATTTGAGATCAGGAAAAGTAAAGGGCTGACAAGAGAGAAAGCCCGCGAACTTGTTCAGGACCCCTTGTATCTGGGAACCCTCTTAATTAAAAACGGTGATGCCGACGGAGAAGTTGCAGGTGCCATCAACGCTACAGGTGATGTACTTCGCCCCGCTTTCCAGATAGTCAAAACCTTACCCGGTGTTAGTGTGGTCTCTGGTGCATTCATCATGATCATGAAAGACAAGAAATGGGGCGACAATGGCATAATGGTATTTGCCGATTGTGCCGTTCACCCTAATCCTACTGCTGAGGAACTTGCCCAGATTGCTGTTGTAACTGCTAAAACCACCAAAGCAATCGCGAAAATGGAACCACGCGTAGCCATGCTCAGCTTTTCAACAAAGGGAAGCGCCAAACACGAAATGGTCGACAAAGTGGTTATGGCCACCAAACTGGCAAAAGAAATGGCCCCCGACCTGCTTATCGATGGCGAGATGCAGGCTGATGCTGCTATTGTTGAGGCAATTGGCCAGATGAAAGCACCAGGCAGCCCTGTTGCCGGTAAAGCCAATGTACTGGTATTTCCCACCCTCGAAGTTGGCAACATAGCCTACAAACTGGTTCAGCGCCTGGCAGGTGCCGAAGCAGTAGGACCAGTTCTTCAGGGAATGGCTGCTCCTATCAATGACCTGTCGCGTGGCTGCTCGGTAGACGACATTGTAAACCTGGTTGCCATCACAGCCAATCAGGCCGCAGGACAATAGACTCTGACAAAAACCATTAAAGCTCTATTAAATAAATACTCTTGATAACAGCGCATGGCTGGTTTTAACAACACCAGGCATTCTAGTTATATTTCCTTTAAATAAGACATCAATTTAATCGCACTTTCAATTCAATAAATCAATCAATCAATGAAAATTCTGGTTCTGAACTGTGGAAGTTCATCCATTAAATATCAGCTTTTTAACATGAATGGTGAATCAACTGTTCTTGCCAAAGGGCTGGTCGAAAAAATAGGTCTTCCCCAGGGAATCCTTACCCACAAAACTGAAGGTCATGCTGACTTCTGTCTCGAGCAACCCATCGAAAATCATCAGACAGGTATTAACCTGATCATCGAAGCCTTAACCCATCCTGACCATGGTGTGATCAAACAAGTCTCGGAAATTGAAGCCGTTGGTCACCGCGTAGCGCATGGCGGAGAGAAATTCAACAGCAGCGCTCTGGTAACTCCCGAGGTTATAAGCGACATCGAGAAGTGTATTGAACTAGCCCCTTTACACAATCCCGCCAACCTGAAAGGGATCACCTCTATCGAAGCTTTGCTGCCCGGCATTCCACAGGTAGCCGCCTTCGACACCTCCTTTCACCAGACCCTGCCTGAACATGCATACATCTATGGCATCCCTTATTATTACTATGAAAAATACAGGATTCGTAAATATGGTTTTCATGGCACCAGTCACAAATATGTTGCAAACAAAGCCTGTGAAGAATTAGGCTGGAACATTGAAGAGAAAAAAATCGTATCGTGCCATCTGGGAAATGGTGCTTCTGTCGCAGCCATTGATCATGGGAAATCGGTTGAGACATCGATGGGCTTCACGCCGGTAGAAGGTCTTCTGATGGGAACCCGTTCAGGTGACCTTGACCTTGGTGTTCTCTTGTTTCTTATGGAAAAAGAGAATATGTGCTGCTCCGAACTAAACGATCTGATCAACAAAAAAAGCGGTATGCTTGGCGTTACTGGTGTGTCATCAGATATGCGCGACATTGCCAAAGCTGCAAATGAAGGAAACCACAGAGCCGAGCTGGCACTGAAGATGTTTGCCTATACCGTCAGAAAATACATCGGTGCCTATATTGCTGTGATGAATGGTATCGATCTGTTGATTTTCACGGGCGGTATCGGCGAAAACGATTGTGACACCAGACAACGAATCTGCGAAAACCTTGACTATCTCGGCATCAGGTTTGACCCTAAACTAAATGATAGGCTTCGTGGCCGCGATGCTTTCATCTCCACCTCCGATTCGCCTGTGAAGGCTATGGTGGTGACGACAAACGAAGAACTGGTGATAGCCAACGATACCTATACCATCGTCAATAAATAACCACCTTATCTAATAAAAAAGGCAGCCTGGAAGGGCTGCCTTTTTTATACCTCCGGACAAAAAACATCCCCATGTTTTCTAATTGATTCAAGAAAAACAGGCTGAATATCAGGATAAGTCAGATTGTCGGGCAAGTCATCAAACAAGCGTACTTCATCTGTTTCAAACTCATCCGGGGCTATCCGTTCGTATACTTGTGCAGTAAAAAGCCTGCCATAAGTAATGGTGCCATTCAACATGACCGAATAATCGGCAAATGCTTTCAGCTCAAACCTTACCGCCCCGGTCTCTTCTTTCAATTCCCTGACCGCCGAATCATCTATGATCTCACCAGGTTCACGATGCCCTCCGGGTATCTCCCATGTAGAACGGCCATTCGTTCTTACCAATAAAAGCTTTTCAGCTTCGAATGCACAGATAACAGCGTATTTATACACATGATTATCAACACTATTTATTGGATACAGCACTACTCTCAAATCATTCATCATTTTAATATAACGAGACTTAAACATTTTTAAAGAATATGCTATCTTTGACCCCAACCAAAATTACAATATTATGTTTTCCTACCGAATTATGTTTCTCCTCGCCATACTCGTTGCGGTCGCCGGGGAAACTCTTATGCTTCTGATCATCAGCAAATGGGCAAAATTTGAAACACGTCCTCTTTACATACTCCTCCTGGCAGGATCCATTCCATCGATAGCTTCGCTACCATGGATATGGTACATCATGCCGGAATTTTTCGCAATGACAACCCTTAACGTAATCATAGCCGAAATTATCGTGATGTTTTGTGAAGCACTACTGATTCAACTAATAACAAATTACAAGTACAGCCAGTCACTCGTTCTGGCCTTTGCCATGAATCTGTTGTCCTACATTCTTGGGATCCTGTTCTTTTAATGAGGTACTTCTTAAGACTGTTATATTTCAGCAAAAACCACCTTTAACATATACTTATTGTAAAGAGCGAATTATCTATCCAAAAAACTTTCAACCATCAATCGCTCTGTAGCTTCATGATCCAGCTTCTTTTCAACAACTCAGGCATCACGCGCCAGCCATAATAAATCTAAACCACCTCAACTAAATGAACAAAGTTTTATTATTAGTCGGTGTCTCGATTTTGCGAGTGCAATAGCGTATATAGGACAAGTGAATATCAGGGGTACAACAGAGGCTACTTCCATCATAACATGCTAATGTACTAAATTCCAGTGTAGTAAGATTCCTTATTGGCTTGTTGTCATTCGCTCCGGCAAAGCCAGTATAAAAGTAGCCTTACCCTGCAGAGTATCCGGCAATACTTCAGGGTCGGGGACACTGACAGAAGAGATAGTAACAATCTTAAGCCCTGGCCGCCATTGATTAAGGTACCAGACAATGCCTTCAAAATCATCGGAGTGGTATGTACCGTTGAAATGAATGAATCGCTGCCCCGGCTTGAGATTCTGAAGTATTGACCACGCCATGGTTGCGTCTTTTAGAGCCTGAGCCTTTGGAAGGTTTGGATTCGTATGTTCAGGCCCCATGAGTGTTTGCATGTCCTTGTAGCTCTTCAGACCTGAGTCATAAGGAACAGGAAGAGGCGCTAAAAAAGCTCTGGCTGCTGGAGAGAGCGAATCAAGGGTTTCAAATCCTTTCATATTTACCATTGCAGCATAACGCCGGGGAACATTCGTTGCCACAAAATTTAGTTCCTTCTCAACAGCAAATGCCAGTAATGGCTTATAATCCGTCTTATAATTCGGCCAGAGTTTCGCTTCATTCTCAAAATCTTTCATCCTGATCTTGCCTGCCATCAGTTCACTCATCAATAATTGGTTATCGGTCTCAAACATCTCGGCCCCCAATACCAGATTTGTCTCCGCAACTTCGAAAATATCGCGGGTAAGTTCCAATTGAAGCCAGTGGCAAACCGGATTGTTGTGTAATTCCCCAAAGAGGATTACATCTGCACTAGCGGCAGCCTGCATCATTTCAGTGTATTTCAATGGTTTACCATCTGAACTAAAAAATTGATAGGCGGGTTTATCAACGGTGAAAGCCATAAGCAGGGTGGCAAAGAGCACCAGCAGGTTTCGGTTTTTCATTTATAGCGGTGTATTAATATTTCGGAAGTTCAGGGGAACAATAACGCTAAACTGGCGAGGATGTTCGATCCGGTAATTAATGTTACCTTTACGCAAGAATTTAAATTCCTCAATATGAACACCTACGAATATAAATTTGTGCGCATTCCGTTGAACTTCTGGACCCGTAAACCAAAGGAGGACTACCAGGCTATTGTCCAGCAGCATGCAGCTAAAGGTTGGCGCTTGGTTCAGATACTGGCTCCCGGCACAGGACATCACGGTAAATCAGAATTTTACGAACTCATCTTCGAACAAAGCAGAAATCTTAACGGATGATGAACCCATCTGACCATAATAATAAACTCATCGAATTATGAAATCAATGTGTTTTCTCAGTAAGCCTGTCGTAAAATGGCTGATCGCTGCAAAACTCATCGTTAAAGTTGTACTCGTCTGGCTCTTTGTCCAGAGCGATCTCTGGGGGCAAAACGTTGTAACATCGCCCGATAAAAAACTAATTGTAGCAGTGTCGGTAACCGATTCAGTCAATCTGGATGTGTCATTCAGCCAGAAACAGGTCAATTCATTGAAAATATGGTTCAGATCAAACAACAAAGAATTAACCCACGATCTTTCACCCCGGAAGTCCACCATCAGTGCAGTGAACGACACCCTGGTTCCCGTTGTTTCAGGAAGGCGTAGCCGCATTCCCGATGTTTACAACGAAATGGACTGGCCTCTGAGTCGTGAGTTCGGTATTTGTGTACGCGTCTACAACGACGGATGGGGTTATCGTCTCTATACAAAATTCAAAGAAGAACAAAACATTAACGATGAAGGCTTCTGTCTGAAGGCCCAACCGGGCGATTCGGCATGGTTTCCTGAGGAAACAAGCTACCTGAGTCATTCTGAGCGGCTATATCCTCATTTGGCAATAAACCAAATAGCTAAAGGAAGATTCTGCAGCCTCCCTGCCCTGATTCACGGACAAGGGATCTATACAGCGGTTTCAGAAGCCTGGATTGAGAATTTCCCAGGACTGTATATACAAGGACTTGGTAATAACGGTTTCTCAACATCACATCCACCCTACCCGTTGGTTGAAAAAGCAAAAAATGACCGTACCATCGTTGTCGCAGAAGCAGCACCATACATTGCAACAACAATCGGAACAAGGTCATTCCCGTGGCGGGTGTTTGGCATCACAGCCAATCCCGGTGATTTGATTGGAAGCGACCTTGTTTACAGGTTTGGGCCTCCCCTTCGGCTCAGCCATACCGATTGGATCAAGCCTGGCCGTGTAGCATGGGACTGGTGGAACGACAACAATATCAGTGGCGTTCCATTCAGGGCAGGCATCAACACCGACACCTACAAATACTATATTGATTTTGCCTCGGAATTCGGAATTGAATACATCATTCTGGACGAGGGATGGAGCAATCCTTCCGACCTGTCCGATATTAACCGGGAGATGGATATGGAAGCCCTGTTTAGCTATGCAAAAGAGAAAAAGGTCGGCATCATTCTGTGGGTCCTCTTCAACACACTTGACCGCCAACTCGGGGTAGCTCTCGATCAATTTCAAAAATGGGGCGCTGCCGGCATCAAGGTCGACTTCATGCAGCGCGACGATCAGAAGATGGTGGAATACTACTGGAAAATTGCACGTGAGGCAGCCAGCAGAAAACTTCTTGTCGATTTCCACGGGAGCTACAAACCCGATGGAATCAGGAGAGCATTTCCCAATGTACTTACACGCGAAGGAGTGAAAGGCCTCGAAAACGACAAATGGGGCAAAGATATCACGCCATCACATGATCTGATTCTGCCGTTTACCCGTCAGTTTGCCGGGCCGATGGACTACACTCCCGGTGCCATGATCAATGCCACCGAAAAAGGCTTTTCCCCAGTATGGTCAAAACCCATGAGTCAGGGTACCCGATGCCACCAGCTGGCTTTGTATGTGATCTATGAAAGTCCGTTGCAGATGCTTGCCGACAACCCTACCCATTATCGGAATGAACCTGAAACCATGAAATTTCTGCGCGATGTACCCGTCACCTGGGATGAGACAAAGGTGCAGGAAGCAAAACCAGGTAAGAAGCTGATCATGATGCGACGTAAAGGCGATTCATGGTATGTGGGAGCACTCACCGACTGGAAACCAGCCGATATTCTCTTTAACATCCCCGGAACCGGAGAATGGTTAGCAGAAATCTGGCAGGATGGTACAAATGCCGACCGAAATGCAGTTGATTTCACATATAAGACAGAATTAGTGAAGTCTGGAACAATTTTTAATGCACATCTTGCTTCCGGCGGAGGATTTGTGATGAAATTATCAAGAAAAAAATAATCAGCCATATTTTATCTTAAAACACTATCAAACACTTATTTAGCAATAAAAAATCACTATTAACAGCATTTTCAGGCATTTAAAAAGTAAGAAAAAAGGTCAGAATAAAGTTTTTTTTCATAAAAAAGGTCGTAAAATGTCAGAAAGAGTAAGTTATGATGTATCTTTGCAATGTTTTTGATCCGATACTGTTTTCTCAATCACTTCCAACGCGGGTGTTTGTCTAAAAAAGTCAAGGTTCCCAAAACGATAAATTAAACACCCGGTTTCAATTGTTTTATCCAGTTAGTCCAGGTTTATTTCCCAAATTACAGAAAACTACATTCGTAGCTTTATAATTCCTTTTTTCATTCACTAACACGTTTTTTTATCATGAACATTTTTGTTGGAAGTCTTCCGTACAAGCTTGAAGAGTCAGACCTAAAAGAGTTTTTCGAAGCTTATGGCGAAGTATCAGCAGCTCGCATCATCACAGACAAATTCACTGGCCGTAGCAAAGGTTTCGGTTTTGTTGAAATGCCCGATGATGAAGCAGCTTTGAAAGCCATCGAAGAACTTAACGGTGCAGAGGTTAACGGACGTTCAATCGTCGTTAACAAGTCGGAAGAACGTCGCGAAGGTGCCCCCAGAAGGACAACTCCAGGCGGCGGCGGCTTCAACCGCGGTGGTGACCGTGGTGGCGACCGTGGCGGATTCAACCGCGGCACTGGCAGCGGCGATCGCAGACCCCGTTACTAAGCTTATAACCGTTTTTTCGGATATATCAACGGACGCCCGGGAGGACGTCCGTTTTCTTTTTGTATTAAATCCCTGGCTATCCTTTCAATAAACAAGCCTTATAGCTCAACCAGTGCTATTACAACTACTTATGGCTTCATGGTAACGCTCTGGTAATGATAAGCTCAGGGATTATCAGATTCATTGAAAACAATTTCAGCGGATTATATCTAAATTACAACCTTGAATTTAACCTTCTTTCCACTTTGAAGTATCACATTAAACAGATACAGACCTCTGACATTCCGTTTAATACTAATTGAACATTCAGGACTACTGATTTCAGGCTGGTTATAAATACATCTTCCCAAGAGATCATAAACACTAACTGATTTTATCACTTCGAGGGCTTTTAAAACAATCTCATCATTAAAACATTGGTATTGCAATGAAGGATCAGGCTCTGCTTCCGGTTCACCTACCCACATAAAATTGATATTTAAAGTATCTGAAGGAGTGGTTTCGCCACGAGTTGTAACTGCTGTTACGTAAGTCCACTCATCAACCACTGATTGTCCCGGCAAAATACAACTAGCATACTGGTTAATTGTATTCGTTTGGATTAATTCCTGATTAGTTTTCCAATATGATCCCTCTTTTAAACATGACGTGTAAACATTATAACCCAAAAATTCAGCATCAACTGCTCGGGTATTTGTAAACAAATCAACCACCAGGTTGCCTCCAAATGGTTGCAGATACTCTTTATAGTAGTGATCATACTTCCAAAAGGGATAATAAAATGATGAAGAATCCGACGGCTCCTTGTTCATTGAAATAGGAATGTTACGCATTATTACAATAACAGTTTTACCACCAACATCAGCACTATCAGAAAGAAATTTATAGATATACCAACCATCTGATGGAGCACCAATCAAATAATCAGAGCTGTAAATCAAGTCAGAAGTCTCAAAATCATAAACATCTATAGAGCAGTATTCGCCCGGTGGTGCTAAATTGGGGCTGAAGCTTTTTACCCGTACTGAGTGCAGGTAGCTGACCGGCGATGACGTTAAATCAAATACTACACAAAAGCCATCATCAATACTCACCCACCATTCATTTATAGAGTCGCAATCCAACCAATTCCTCTTCATTTGAGTGAAAGAGCCACTGTCGTTCACCGGTCGGCAATATTCATCCCAGTTCACCTTATATTCAGGGCAACACATAATAAAATCCCACGTTATCCCTTTAACAGGAGGAAGTACTCGCACAATCTCTATATCATCAATTGACCAATAACTTACATGACCCGGGTTTTCACCAGAAAAATGAAACCGTAGCCGAAAGTCATCATTATTCACGCAACTTAAATCGAGTGTCGTTTGTTTCCAGTTAAATGAAGTTGATCCATCGAAACTGTAAAGATTGATCCATTCATTTCCAACCTGAACATCAATTGAAAATTTTTGTGTTGAATCTGATACCTGTATCAAGAGCCTCTCATTAAAGGTCAAATGCAGATAAGGACATGAGACTGTAGCAGCCGACAGATAGGGACTTAGCAAATAAGACTCGCAAAGCGAATCAAAAGCAAACCATTCAAATACAACGGAGTTACCGGTTCCTCCGGTAGCTGCATTCGTTGTCCACCGGTCTGTGCTTAATTGTTCACTCCATCCCGTCAGGGAAAAAGGAAAAGAGTCCCAGTTTTGAGCATATATCAAAGTGTCGCCTGGGCTTGTGGTTTGCGCTGCCATTTCACTCTGGTTTGCAAATAAAATAATCAAAACAATCGCTGAAATTGTTAGAAAATGGTTCATATTGTTTTTTCTGTAAGACTTGATTACATTCAAATGGTTGCCTGAAAAGTGTTAGCGATCCAGCATAAAACCAGGAAGCCCAACATTATAAGCTAATAATCTGTATTGATTTATAGCCCCAATTTACTATCTTTCAGACAAAAGTGTTTTAAA
Source organism: Bacteroidetes bacterium GWE2_42_24 (assembly GCA_001768515.1). GTDB lineage: Bacteria > Bacteroidota > Bacteroidia > Bacteroidales > TTA-H9 > GWE2-42-24. Next base: position 44,739 of record MEOA01000032.1, read on the forward strand.
GTCACCTACATCATGTATCCAGAGAATTTTCTCATGTAGTAATAAGGAACCAGGCTTCCCCCAAATTATTTACAAGCAGCTATTGCATAAAGCTCATCACAATGGCGATAAACAACCTGAAGATCAGTCGTGATGATTGAAATCATAATGATGTTTGGAGCATGTCCTGCACACCGCTACAGGTTGTTTTGGATAGCACCAGTCCGATAGAAGAAGTCCCCACCATGATATTGATCAGGAGTTAGCTTGAAAGCCATCGGGAGGATGGCCAAAGCCCGCTTTTCTCAGTAATTAACTAATGTCGGTATGGAATAAAACCTTATCGTACAGAGAAGCGATAGGCGGTCACCTGCCGATAGGTTTCACCAGGTCTCAGTACGACGGAAGGAAATTCAGGCTTATTAGGCGAGTCGGGAAAATGCTGGGTCTCAAGACAAAAGGCTGTACGGAACTGATAAGGGACTTTCCCTTTTCCCACCTGACTACCATCCAGGAAATTGCCCGAATAAAACTGTAGACCGGGTTCAGTGGTTAGCACCTCCATAAAGCGACCGCTTTCCGGTTCAAAGACCGAAGCAGCAATCCAAAGTGAATCTTTTGATTCAGGACGGTCTAATATAAAATTATGATCATAGCCTTTCCCTGCGGCCAGTTGTGAATTTGTTTCATCGATGCGCTCACCGATCCGTCTTCCCTTAGTAAAATCAAAAGGAGTACCCTCAACAGGTGCCAACTCGCCTGTTGGAATCAACCCTTCATCGATGGGGGTAAAATGGCTGGCATATATAGTGAGGACGTGATCAAGAATTGATGAGTGACCACCATCCTTCAGGTTAAAGAAAGAATGATGCGTCAGATTGACAATAGTTGGTTTATCTGTTGTCGCATTGTAATGGATATAAAGAGTATTGTTGTCAGTCAGTGTGTACGACACTTCGGCCATGAGGGTTCCCGGATAACCATTCTCACCATCGGGACTCGTATAAACAAGCGTGATACCAGTGGAGTCGGCCATCATAACATTCCATAATCGGCTGTGAAAACCGGTATCCCCACCGTGCAGGTGGTTTTTACCATTGTTGAGGGGCAGTTGGTATTTATGACCATCCAGTGTAAAATTCCCGGCACCAATCCGGTTAGCATACCTCCCGACTATGGCCCCAAAATACTTTTCGCCTGTCAGGTATTCGGGCAGGCTATCGAATCCCAGTACCACATCACCGGGCACACCCGTTCGATCTGGGACATACAAGCTGACCAGTTTTGCTCCGTAATTGGAGATCACTGCTTTCATCCCATTCTTGTTTACAATTACATACTGTTTCATCGAATCGGCTGGAATCATAGAGTCATCTGTTTTTTCAGGTTTAGAGTTGCATCCGGTAAACGCAGCAACCATCAGCAGAAATAAAGAAGTTTGTTTGAACATATCAATCTGTTATAATCATTTTCTATTGGAGTTTCCATTCTAGCATCCCTCCACTATAACCGGGCTGCAACTGCACAAGTAATCTGACAGCACTGGTAGTAACCGGAACGAAAGTAATGTGGCACCACTGATCTTTTTTCACAGGCCAGTCACCATGTTTGGTCACGATTGTCCACTGACCTGATTTTTCGAGATACTGTAGTTTCCATGAGGCCGGGATGCGGCAACCACCATCGGGGCCGTCATCAAACCAGTAGACATCCATTGCACTCAGGGTTGTTGGTACTTTTAAATCATACTGCACCCATTCTTCAGTTCCCTTATGGCTCCAAAAAGTGATACGAGGAATATTATGGTCATTTGAGTTCACAGGGACGAGCAGATCGTTAAGCGCATCCATCCGGTCGTAAAACCATGAAGCAGAAATCCGGCATTGCGAGGCAATTGTAGGTGGCAATGCAGGGTGTGCAGCAGTTTCCTCGAATGGAAGCCAGACAGTCATTTCACCAGTACCGCGATAAGCCCATGCATAATAAGGTATGGCTGTGAACGGGATTGAGGCCTTCGCAGTATTTCCTTTAGCATCGAGCGACAATGCTGTAGCATGACCCTGCAGGGCAACCACTCCATCGGCTATTCCCGGCATCGGATGGGTTGAAAGCTTAATGTCGCGATCGACCATTAAATTACGCACCTTCCCTCCATTGTCAACCCATTCGGCAGCATAGACCAACGGGCCACGTTGCATGCAAAGCTTACCACGATGATCTGCCACACTGTCTGAGGCAATGATGGTGCGTACTGGCATTGGAAATTCAATGGTGATCGCATCGCCCGGCTTCCATACACGTTGTATAAGTAAATAACCGTCCTTGATGGAAAGCTCCTGCAACTCGTCATTCACCTTAACAACGACTTTTGCGTTATCTTCATTCAAAAACCGATACAAGCCGGAAGGGACAGCCTCATTGCGCGCCCATCCGGGAATTCTAAGTGCCATTTTAAACCGCTTTCCAATGGTCTTTTCAAAACCAATAATCACTTTCCCATCCCATGGATAATTGGTCTGTTGGCTGATCACAACATCTTCACCATCGATTTCAAGACGCGCCTTATTCCCCATGTAAAGATTTGTATAAATCTCATCACCTCTGATTGCATATATATATCCTGGTAATGAGGGCATAAACCGGCTGACATTTGTCGGGCAGCAGGCACAATCAAACCAGGGACTGCGGAAATGACTTCCGTCGGATTCCAACGGATTGGGATAAAAAAAAGAAGTACCTGTAATACTCGCACCAGCCAGAAAATTGTTGTAAAGGGTACGCTCCAGTACATCAATGTAACCGGCTTCACCTGTCAGTAGAAACATTCGCTGGCTCCAGAGCATTTGAGCAATGGCAGCACATGTCTCGCAATAAGCCGAAAGATCGGGTAATTCATAATCAGCACCGAAAGCCTCACCATCGTATCGGGAACCAATCCCCCCTGTGATGTACATCTTCTTTCCTGTAACATTTTTCCAGAGAGCCATAACCGCCCGGTTATAGGCTTCATCTCCAGTAAGTGCAGCAATATCAGTCATGGCCGAATACATGTAGGCCGCACGTACCGCATGGCCGACAGCTTCTGTTTGACCGACAACCGGCATGTGATCCTGTGTGTAGTCCTTATTGCCGCCATCGGCCCCATAGGTATACAATTCATGACTTGCGGCATTCCCCCGCTGATCGAGGAAGTAACGGGCCATATCAAGGTATCTCTTTTCGTGTGTCAGGCGATATAGCTTCACTAGTCCGATTTCGATTTCCTGATGACCTGAAACACCATGCAACTGATCCTTGCCTGGACCAAAGGTTTTACAAACCAGATCGGCACTTTTCAGGGCAACATCAAGAAATGTATGTCTGCCGGTTGCCTGATAATGTGCTGCAGCAGCCTCATACATGTGGCCGATATTGTAGAGTTCATGACTATCTTTCAGATTAGACCAACGCTTCTCGCCTGCCCCTCCTGGAACACTGTCAGGATTAATTGTACGGCAGGTATAGAGATAACCATCATCCTCCTGAGCGGCAGCAATAAGAGTAATCAGACTATCAAGGTATTGTTCAAGGTTGCGATCAGGAGCTACCATCAGTGCATAAGAAGCGCCTTCCATGATCTTAAACACATCTGAGTCGTTATATCGGATTCCTGCAAACTTCCCCTTTTTCAAACCACCTGCTACTGCGAAATTATTGATTCGACCCGTCTCCTCCGACTTATTGAAGGCATAACGAATGGTTACCAATCGATTGGTATCCAGACGTGGCGACCAAAATCTATCATTAACCGTCACGCGGGTAAAGTCAACCGGAGTAACAGGATAATCTGCCTCTGAATTATTTTTATTTGTTTTACAAGAACTTAGAGCGATAATGAGTATTACAAGGGAAAAATAACGGTTCATTGATGAATGGATTTGATCGAAAAGTAAAGGTAGAAAAAAAGGTATAAGTGTAAAAAACACCTTAAAAAACACGTTAAGACGGAGGTGTTAACAGAAAGCCGTTGATTTGCGGTTAAACCGGCAAGCTGCATGATCAAAAACACCTACCTTTGCGCTAATAAACCGCAGCACTGAATGAAGCGATTGATCGTTTTTGACTGGGGAAACACCATCATGCGCGATTTTCCCGACCTTCCGGGACCTATGTGCGAATGGCCCCATGTTGAATGGGTTCCAGGAGCTGAAGAAGCGCTCAGGTACCTAAGTCACAGCTACAAGCTTTGCATCGCGACAAATGCTGGATGCTCCGACACGATTACCATGCGAAAAGCGCTTCATCGTATTGATGCAGAGGATTATTTCAACTGGTTTTTTTCATCGAAAGACCTCAATATACGCAAACCCGACCCCTTGTTTTTCACAACCATTGCACATGCATGTGGCTTCGAACCTTCCGACTCAGTCATGGTAGGCGACAGCTACACCAACGATATCGAAGGAGCTTCAAAGGCAGGCTTCACCACAGTACTGCTCTCAGCCACCGATGGCGATTATCCTGAAGCAGATTACCTCATCACCACGATGCATGAATTGATACAACTCTTCTGAAAGCATGATCATCTACCGTAACCCAACACTATTTCTGGTTTTATTTCTTATCACGTTGACCAAAGGCACCCTTGGCCAATCAGAAAGTAAAGACCTTCCCGTGTATGATTCACCGCTTCATCTGCCGATCAGGCTTTCAGCCACTTTTGGCGAACTCAGAGCCAATCACTTTCATGCCGGTATTGACCTTAAAACGGAGCAAAAGACCGGCTTTCAGGTATGCACCATTGACAACGGATATGTTGCCCGGATTGCCGTTAGCCCAACGGGTTACGGAAAGGCCATTTATATAGCTCATCCCAATGGCTACACATCGGTGTATGGCCACCTTGAAAAATTTGCCCCTGCCATTGATTCTTTTGTTGTAGCTATTCAATACCAGAAGAAATCATATAGTATTGACTATGAATTGAGGCCCGGGCAAATTTCTTTAAATAAAGGAGACCTGATTGCCTATTCAGGTAACACCGGAAGCAGCGGTGGACCACATGTTCACTTTGAAATACGCGACAGTAGAACTCAGGATGCCTTAAACCCACTCGATTTTGGAATTGCAGCCCGCGACTTTATACGCCCAAAAATTGAGTTTATTAAACTATATCCTGGTGATTCATCAAGCACCATCAATGGAAAGCAAAAACCAGAACGGTTTGAAACAGCAGGCTGGGGACCTGCATACCGGCTGAAACAACGCGACACAATAGAGGTTTCAGGAAGTTTTGCTATCGGGATAGCTTGTCATGATCTGCTTAACTATGAAACAAACAAAAACGGTGTATGGGCAGTTGAATTCATGGCTGACTCCACAAGGTTTTTCAATGTCGAGATGCGCCGCATAGCTTTTGGAGACACCAGATATATTCAGGCTATGACCGACTATACCGAATACCGGACATCAGGCAACTGGGTCATCTGGTCCAGAAGACTGCCCGGAGACAATCTTCCTTTTTTGGAAGCCACCAACAATGGGATCGTTAAGATTGAACCCGGCAGGGTAGTCAGGCTTCAGGCTAATATAAAAGACATTGCAGGGAATGTTTCAGTACTCAGCTTTGTTGTTAAAGGTATACTTGCGCCTCAGTTGCCAAAGATTCTGGATGAAGATACTACGAGGCATTCCCTTGCAGTTCAATGGAACAAACCTGTTAATTATTCATGGGCCGGGCTCTCCTTTTCAGCTGATGGCGGGTCATTCTATGAAAGCTTCAGATTAACAACCGACACCCTTGAACGCAGAAAAACATTTTATTCACCCTTGTATAAGCTACATCGCGTAACAACACCTATCCACAAGGCTGTCACCTTAAGCATTAAGCCCGATCGGGACTTTGGCTCCCTTGCCTGTAAATTACTCATCGGGTTGGTCAATCATAAAGGGATAACCTCAGCAGCAGGCGGCTCCTATAAAAACGGAGTCGTAACAACCCGAATCAGGGAGTTTGGTAGTTACACCATCGTTGTGGATACAACGCCCCCCCTGATTAAAGCAATCAATATCAGGAATAAGATGAAGCTTGACACCATTCGGGAAATCAGAATCCAGATCAGCGATGATTTTTCGGGAATTGAATCATACACCCCTGAATTGAACGGCAGCTGGCATCTGATGGAATATGACGCAAAACGCAAACTGCTTTTCTGCCCTGTTGACGGATTTACCAGAGGAGAGAATAAGCTGAAGCTCGTAGTGGCTGACCAGAAAGGGAATGTCGCGGAAGTCGAATACACGCTTTACAAGTAGGCTGATGTTGGAAATAAAACTTTATAAACCATTGCTGGCTTTGTTTTTCATTGTTGGGCTATTGATAACGGCGAGTGCACAACCGGAAAGAAAACGCGCGATAGAAATAGGCAGCTTCATGCAATGTAACCAAACAGGTGACCTATCGAAAGGTCAAAATGGCTGCAGGCTCATTTATGAGTTGGCTGTTCCACGGGCCAGAAATCCAAAGAAGTCAACTATCGATTATGATTTTCAGATTACTTTCGACCGTAATGAATATACCGACACGGGTCAGTTCATTTCAGGCCGAATCAGTATTACCGGAATCAGTGACCTGAAGCTTTATGAAGGCTTTGATATGGGAGCCTTTCTGCTTCCCTCAAGCGTTTGCCTGAAAGCAACATCCGACCAGAGCCATGAAGCTGTTAACATCCATTTCAGGGATTCAGTTGCCAGCTATCGGTTGTTTCTTAAAGGTAGCCGTAAACAGGAAGACCCTTCATTCACCATCGATCAGATTGAGTGCGATGAAGCAAAGGTAGAACGGTTTCTTGACGGGCTGATGATGATTCGTGATTACCTTGCCTTTGCTGGCTTAGCCGAAGACCTGAATACACTTGAAAAACTCCGGTATAAAGACCCGTGGCAGGAAGCTTCGGCGATCGTATGGTTTTCACATGCCGGGCAACTGATTGATAAATTGGAGGTATGGAATGCACCCGAACTCAATGGACAGGATCCCAAAAAAATAGCCGGTTCCATGAAGGCTGTCAGTATAGAAGCTTACCGAAGGCAACTGGCTTTTATCAGGGAAGGGCAATCTGAACAATTGGCTTTACAGCCCTATTCAGAAGCTTCTGTAGCATGGATTGGCAATCAGATTGAATGGCTGATTAGGCATAAAGAAAACTCAAATCCATACAGTACCTCGTTAATAAACCGACTGGCAACATTAGGATCAGCCCCCTCATGGGGAGGATTGAATAGTCTGGTGGCTGACGTATGGCCTTTGGAAGAGGCTGCAGCACGTATCGGCATGTTAAAACCGTTCCTGCATGCCCAGGCAATGGATCTCAACCAACGCGCCCGTGAAAGGATCAACAAGGAAAAATTCAGTGAAGCACTCCTTTTTGCCAATAATGCAGCTTTAATTGCACAACTGGCCGATGATACAGAACTCGCCACTTCGGCAAATCAACTGATCAGCACAGCACACCATGGCGTCCTGAATGCATGGCTGACTATTGCTCAACGGGCACTGCAGGCAGGTAGTTTTAGCATGGCGGGACAATACATTCAGAAAGCTGCTGCATACCAGCAAGCCAACCATGAGGCCATCCTTTCCATGGAAGCGCTCAACCATACCCTCGAATGTTATATTGACAGCAGCCTGAGTAAAGCCACACGGTTAGTGCTTAAGGGAGACTATACCGAAGCAGTCGCAAGGATTGACGATGCGACGGTCTATTTAAACAGGCTTCCATTCTATTCACAGCGCAGCCAAATTGATTTCATTCTTTCACAAGCCTGCACAAAGCAGTATGAACACCAGCTTAACCATGCTGTCGAATTGCTTGATAACAATAAGCGCGATGCAGGATCGGCTTTACTTTTTAAGACAATAGCTTTCAGAGCCAGCCGTTCAATGTGGGTTACCCAACGTGAAGAAGAAAAAACGGCCCTCCGGTTGACCGGTTTGTTTGAAGCCGATTCGTTACTGCAAATAGCCCTCAAGGCCGATACTATCAGATGGCACGCCCTGTATCCTTTGGCCGACAGAGCGGCTGCACTGCTCGATACCATCGCGCCCGTACCCGCCGATACCGTAAAATGGAAATCAGGAAGCTTCACAGTGAATCAGATGCTAAGAGCTGAGCAAGAGTTTTACAATACCCTTTCTGATAATAATTACCAGCTTGCTGACGATCAGCGCAAAGCGATTCAACAACGACTTCAAATCTACATTGCGGTTTCCGATCCCGTACATGCTGAAATCCTGCGTGAAATAGAAAAAAGGATCAACCAGTCTGCATGCGTGCTTGCTGACAGTTGGGGCAAAACACTTACTGATGCAGGTTATGATGCCGCCATCGCCAAGCAGTTCAGACAAGCTTTCGATTTGATTACAAAAGCAAGACAGGTGTATCAGGAAGCAGCCCGATGTAACCCTGACACCACCACGATGGCTCAGATCGGCAACCGGTATCGCGAAGTGTGGCTATTCCAGAAACAAGTTGCTAAAGTAGACACACTCCTGATGCAGTATCGCGTTGAAGAAGCCGTAGCCTGGTTCGATCTGTGCCGCTCAGATTATGAGCGAAACTTCATGAAGTTGGTTGACATGCCCGCTCCACGTCTCGAAATTTACCTGTTACAATATCCGACTGCGCCTTTGATTGATATCGTGATGGAACGCAACCTGTACAAGACATCAACCAACGATCTGATTGCCTTATTTGAGTCACTTCGCCAAAAGAATATTCCATCTGACCTGTTAAAAAACTGGTTGCCGGAACTCGGCAATGTGATGGCATCTGATTATCATCAGGCAGGAAAGGAAAAAACAAAGGAATCCTACTTATCAGTCTTTAAAATCGACCGTATATGGTATAAACCCTCGTCTGTGAGGTTTATTGACGATGTCGCCCGCAATTGGTTTGAAAGAAAATGGATGCAACTTGGGATGATCTTATAACACCCATGCAACTGTTGAAGTCTTCTTTCGCAAAAATGATCTATTTTAGCCTTGCAATGAAAAAGCGCCTCTTTATACATATTTGGTTTTTGATTACAGCAATTGTATCCCTGCAGGCTCAGGAGCCGGGTATTCCTTCAGCGCTTTACACTACATCCGGTTCTGTTTTATCGATGACTGATTCAATGCCTCCCCTGCAGATAACGGCAGGATTTTACCATACAATTCCTCTGGCCCAGTTTAATAATCAGGGAGATTGGACACAACAGGGCGACGCAAGCGACTTATACAGAACCGCGATCTTTTTTGCATTAAGACGTTCGCTCGATAAACATTTTACAGTTGGAATATGCGTTCCTTGGTACAGAACCTCGCTTACGTACCACGGCACAAAACACCCTCCGGGTAACTATGGCATCAGTCAAGTCAGCGACATCAGACTCTTACTTGCATACCATTTTAAAACAGGCAGATTTCTTGTTTCTTCCGAAATCGGCACCAATGTTCCGGTAGGTAATGGACTGGGGGAGGCTTTACATCCAGCCTTTCCTCCCGGTGAAAATGGGTATTGGACACTATGGGGAAAGACAACCGCATGGTTAAAAATCAACGGGGAAATGGCTCTTTACGGCATGTTTTCCTACGATTTTATAACACCCCGATCAGGCGCCCTGGTTGAAGGAAGCGGCGCACTGTTACTGTCCGATAGCACAACGGATGTGATACAGGGGACAATACACCCCGGCGACAGAATAACCCTGAATGCAGGAATAGTCCGCCGATTCAGCAATAATGAAATCTTTCTGGGTTATGGGTTCCTTTACAAATCAAGTGCTTTTGTAAATAACCTGATACCTGATGATGAACGCACCATCAATCTGGTTAATTATTCGATTTCGCACAGGTCTTTATTACATACAGTTCATTCAGGCTGTTTCCACAATTGGAAACAAATGAAAGGAGGATTCATGATACAGATGGGAGTGGGTGGAAACGGGTCCTGGAGCGAGTTTTTATTATCGGGAATAATTAGCTACAATTTAAAATAATTTCGATCATTATGACAAAAAAACTTCTGTTAATCAGTAATTCAACCAATGCAGGTGAAGCCTACCTCGGTTGGCCTCAGTCCTTTATCAAAGCTTTTCTTGAAAAACATTCGGTTACCGAAGTGTTGTTCATTCCATATGCAGGCGTTAGCCTTGGGGCCGACCTCCAATCTTCATACGACAATTATGAAGCAAGGGTAGCTGGGGTCTTCTCAGCTCTCGGGGTTACACTGACATCGGTTCACCGCTGTAAAGAGCCTTTGAAAGCTGCCATGAAAGCACAGTGCATCGCTGTGGGCGGGGGCAACACCTGGCACCTGGTCAACGAGTTACATCGCACAGGCTTGATGTCCGTCATACGTGAACGGGCCGTGTCAGGAATGCCCTATATGGGATGGAGTGCCGGATCAAATGTAGCATGCCCTACATTAATGACCACTAACGACATGCCGATCATTCAGCCCCCCTCATTCAACTGTATGGGACTGATTCCCTTCCAGATCAACCCGCACTACCTTGATAAAAATCCGGAGGGCCATGGTGGAGAAACCCGCGAAGACCGTATCCGGGAATTCCTGGTAATTAACCCCGGCATGAAGGTGGCCGGATTGCGTGAAGCGTGCCTGTTGGAAGTTGAAGGCGACACAATGTTACTGAAAGGCGCCCATCAACTCCGCCTCTTCGAGGCAGGAAAAGAACCGGTAGAATATCCTGAAAATTCAGACTTAAGTCAGTTACTTAAATAAATCAGGAACGAACTGAAACGTTTTGATTTTGGTTGTCTGATAAAAAAGTTCCAAAACAACCTTGCCATGTAATCTGGTATGGACACTCTTCCTTATTCTGGCAGATACCAGGCGTCATCAATGCTAAGAAAAAGAGGAGAAGAAAGATCAATCGATTTACCATGTTACAGCTTTTTTTATCATTGCCGGTGGCTTGAGCCGCCGGCAATGATAATCATAATTATTTAATCACCAACTTCCCCGAACGACTCAACCGATTACAATACCACCAGGGTGGTGTCGTTGAGCGAAGCCTGACCCTGAGGCACCCCGGCATCCCACGAAACCACGATGGTTCCGGGTGTTGTTGAGGTGATCGACGGATTGATGGCCCCCTGCAGATTGCTCCGGCTGACAGCAGCCTTCATGTAGTCAATGTCGAAGTTGGGTGATGTACCCATCAACGCATTGTGGTAGTTGAACGAAACGGCGGTATTAAAGGCTGTTGTTTTCATGACAAATCCCTTGTGTAACCAACCCGCAGAAAGGCGGTAATCGGCTGCAGGAATTTTAACTACCGTTGAGAGCCTGAACCGTTACGCGAGCTGAGTTTTAGTTTTTGCATCAGTGTAAGATGCGGGGAGACCCCTGAGGTAATCAATTCCCTTTCAATTGGCGCCGAC
>MEOA01000033.1 GCA_001768515.1 Bacteroidetes bacterium GWE2_42_24
ACCTTCGTTGTGTCGAATCTGGCTTCAGGTGTTTATCTGCTGAAGATTACCGGGAATGGAAAGACATTCGTCTCCAGAGTGATGGTTAGCAGATAAGCTGGTATCCTCTATACATATTTAAAGTGAATTATGGCCGCCTGGTTTTGATAAAAAACCAGGCGGTTTGTATTTGTATATTTAGTTTTGTATATCTTTGGCCTCAAATTTTAACTTATTCGTAATAAACAAGCCATGAAACACATTTATCTTTTTATTGTCGGACTTTTTATGTCCGGTTCATTAATTGCACAACAAGTACCACGAGAAATGGTAATTGTTGAAATCGGTACCGGAACATGGTGTCAGTATTGCCCGGGCGCAGCCATGGGTGCAGATGATCTGGTTGAGAACGGCTGCCATGTAGCCATCGTTGAGAACCACAACGGTGATACCTATGCAAACCAATACAGCAATGCCAGAAACTCGTTCTATGCCCTGACTGGTTATCCTACTGCTATTTTTGATGGTTTACTGAAAGTATCTGGTGGTTCTCATACCCAAAGTATGTACTCTAACTATTTGCCAAAGTATAACCAGAGGATAGCCATTTCATCTGATTTTATTATGGACATGGTCGTCACTAATGTTGATTTGGATTACACAGCGGTGATTACCATTGACTATCTGGGAACTTCTGCCCCTACTGGTTCGAAATTGCAATTCTTTGTAACCCAATCCAATATTTCACAGGTATGGCAGGGACAGACTGAACTGAATTTTGTAAACCGCCTGATGGTTCCTGACCAGAACGGTACAGTCCTTGATTTCAGCGGAACGAATCAGGTGATCGTAACCCTTAATTTTACAATGAATTCTTCGGTGCCCATCGAAGATGTTGAGTTTGTTGCCGCTATTCAGGCAACCAATAAAGAGATGTTACAGGGTATTAAGCTGGCAGCCATTGATCTGGCAGCCGACTTTGTTGCCGCTTCAACTCAGGTAGCCCCCAATACTTCTGTTTCTTTTACAAACAGCACAACAGGTGGCTATATGCATGCCCCCGAAACTTACAAATGGTATTTCCCTGGAGGAGATCCAGCTACCTCTACTGACGAGAACCCATCTGTCACCTATGCTCAATGTGGGGCTTATGATGTAAGTCTGGTTGTTGACCGTGGTGGTCAGATTGATTCAATCGGAAAATCAGCCTATATTTCCGTTGGCGATATGACTTCGGTGAATATGGTTGTAACGCCAAATGATACTGCCTGCGTAAACTGGAGCGTTTCACTGGATGCCACAACTCCGGCCGCCGCTTCTTATCTCTGGCAGCCCGGCGATGTTGCGACTGCTTCAATGGTAGCCGATGGCAGCGTCTATGGAGTCGGGGAGCATACCTTCACAGTAACTGTTACCTCAGAACAGGGTTGTATTATTTCAAAGGATCAGAAGCTGTATTTCGATGCCTGCACCTCAATTGGTGATACTGACGTTAAGGAACTGGCTCTTTATCCCAATCCTGCTCAGGAGTTACTGACCATTGAACTTCAGGAGGCTGGTTTATCACATTATACAGTCACTTCAGCCAATGGAAGTCAGGTGATGAAAGGTACTTTCACAGCACAAAGCCAGACTCTTAATGTCCGAAGCCTCGCCAATGGTATTTACATGCTGAAGATTGAAGCCGGTGAAAAGATGATTGTCAGAAGGTTTGTTATAAACAGATAATCGTGGTTTTTGGACTCTACAATGAAATTTCATAATGAATTGTCACTGTGAAATGTAATACACTGTAAAGTACTCCGGACAACTCTCTGAACATATAGGGTTCGGTTTGACCAATCAAAAATGGTCGAACCGAACCCTTCCTTTTTTATCTTTGGCCAAGTTTTATCTTTAACCATTTACAATATGCGAAAACTATCACTTTTAATCAGTACATTCTTGTTGTTTGGTTGGGCCATTGCCCAACAGGTTCCCCGACAGATGGTCATTCTTGAGATCGGTACAGGTACCTGGTGCCAGTATTGTCCGGGTGCGGCCATGGGGGCTGACGATCTCATTGCCAATGGTCACAACGTTGCTGTGGTTGAATACCATAATGGTGACTCTTACACCAATACTGCATCAGATGCACGTAACAATTATTACAATCTGACAGGTTACCCTACGGCTAATTTTGATGGTACACTTACCGAAGAGGGAGGGAGTCATACCGTGAGTATGTACCCTAACTATGTACCACATGTTAATGCACGCAATGCTGTGCCATCGTCTTTTACTGTGGGAATCACAGGAACCTCAGTAGGGAATGAATATAATGTTACCTTGAATATTAGTAAGGTAGCCGCTTATGCAGGAACTAATCTTGTTGTTCACCTTGTGCTTACCGAATCAGAGATATCACAGTCATGGCAAGGTATGACAGAGTTGAATTTTGTAGAAAGACTGATGGTTCCGGATCATAATGGAACCCCACTTACTTTTGCTTCAGGTGATTTTCAATTTATTAACTTTACTGTTACCAAGGATCCGGCATGGGTAGCCGCCAATTGTGAATTGGTCGCCTTCATCCAGGACAATACCACTAAAGAAATTTTACAGGGCAACAAAGTTGCCCTGACAGCCCTTCCCGCACCTCTTCCTGTCAACTTCACGGCTAGTCAGACCACTTTCTGTGGACCTGAAACAATTACCTTTACCGACCAGTCAACCGGAGCCACCAACTGGAATTGGGCGTTTCCGGGAGGAAGTCCGGCCACTTCAACGCTTCAGAACCCAACAGTTACCTATTCGACAACCGGCAATTATGATGTTAGCCTCACGGCATGGAATACCAGTCAGGGAAATAAGGTTCTAAAATCAAACTACATTCATGTTACTGCTGCCCCTCCTGCTGCTGGTAGCATTTTTGGCCCCTCAGGCATGTGTCAGAATTCTCCGAATTCGTCATATAGCATTACAACAGTTGGCACAGCAACAACCTACGAATGGGTGCTTACTCCTTCATCAGCAGGGGTACTTACCCCCGGCACCAACAATGCTGTTATCGACTGGGATCCTGCCTTTACGGGTGTCGCCGTGCTGAAGGTAAGGGGAGTGAACGATTGCGGCCCCGGACTGTGGAGCCCTGCCCTTTCGATCTCAATCGATTCTGAACCTACCCAGGCTGCTACACCTACAGGACCCACGACATTATGTATGGATGCTCCCGATACGGAGTATAATACAACTGGTGCTACCAACATCTCAGGTTACATCTGGGCGATTTCTCCTGCCTCGGCCGGAACCATTACTACATTCTGGACCACCGGAACAGTCGACTGGGATCCGACTTATAGCGGTACGGCTACCATTACGGTTAAAGGATTAAATGGTGGCTGCGAGGGACCTGCCAGTAATCCAATTACAGTTACAGTGAATCCCGGTCCTCAGGCTTTCTCCGTTAACGGAGGTGGAACAGCTTGTGAAGGCACTGCCGGTGTACCGGTTGGCCTCGATGATTCCGAAAATGGATTGAGCTATTCGTTATTACTGAATGGCGTTGTAACCGGTTCTCCTGTTGCTGGTACCGGAAATGCCATCAGCTTTGGCAATCAGACCACCCAGGGAACATACACCGTAAAAGGTTCTGGCAGTGGATGTGAAACCAACATGAATGGTTCCGCAAATGTGGTCGTAAAAGCTGTCCCTGCAGTTCCTTCAACACCAACAGGGCCTACAGAAGTTGTTGCTATTCCGGGTATGCTGACCCCGTTTACAACCACTGCTGTTGCCACTGCTGAAACCTATGAGTGGAAGATTGAGCCGGCAACTGCAGGCACAATGCAGGGCGATAACACCACCGGCAATGCCGTATGGGGTAATGTCTGGTTCAATGACAATGCCCTCATTACAGTAAAGGCAGTCAACGAATGCGGCACATCAAGCTTTTCAGAGGCTCATACCATCGCTGTTGAAAATTTTGTTGGCGTGGAGAATCCCGGCAAGGGACAGTTCCGTATTTATCCCAACCCCACACACGATTTTGTAACAATTGAAAATACTGGTGCTGCAAAATCAACTGCAAAATTCTTCAACCTTGCCGGACAACTGGTGAAACAAATTCAACTGAACGCCGGCGATGTTGTTAACGTTAATCTTTCACAACTTGGTGCCGGTGTCTATCAGTTAATGGTCTCTGACGGACAAACCACACAAACATTGCGTCTCGTGGTTGAATAACCCGGGATATTTTTTAATTCTTTTTTCAAAACCTCTGCTCCCAGGGCAGAGGTTTTGTATTTTTACCCTTCTTAAACTAATTCTTTCAACCATGAGGTACCCATTCTTTAGCTTTCCTTCAATTGTGTTGTCCTTTTTGTTATTTGCCGGATGCGGAGTCAGCAAATCCGGAGATATGCAAAATATCCCCCCGTTAAACATCAGGCCTGTTACTTATCAGAAGGCAGAGAAGGTTTGCGGAGACCTCCAGCCCGACTCGCTTACCCTTGAACTTTTTTCTCTCAGTCTTGATTCTGTCCCTGAAGGTCTTTTGGTTGATTCACTCAGAGCATTCATCGATCGCTTTGTGCTTGCTACCGATAGTGCTGATATGCTGGCTCCCGATCCCGATTCTCTTTTTAGTCAGTTCGTGGGGAACTGGCAAAAAACAATGGACGATTTTGAGGGCCCTTGCCAGGGTTGGACAATCAGCCGAAAGATTGAACCATTGCTGAATAAGTCAGGTTTGTTTAGTTTGAGCGCGCTCGATTTTAGTTTTATGGGAGGAGCCCATCCCAATACACAAATAAGGTTGATGACTTTTGACCTGACTACCGGCCAGCCGGTTGATATCAGGTTAATCATAAATAACGATCAGCAGGATGCCTTTCTGAAAAGGGTAGAAAAATCTTTCCGTCAGGTACATGAACTCTCGGATACTGCTTCCTGGAGCTACAATGGTTTTTGGTTTGATAAGGGCTTTAGCCTGCCTCAATATATGGCCCTTACACCCGATGGGCTTTATCTGATGTACAATCAGTACGAGGTGGCTCCTTATGCTGCCGGGACAACAGAACTGATGATCCCGATTGATGAGTTTTTAGCTTTCCTGAAACCTGAATGGCGCGACCGCGTAGCGGCTATCAAACGATAGCGGGACGGTTATTGATGGTTTTCGATGAGAAACCGATTGGAAACGTATGAGATTGTTTCCCTGAAAGGGGTAAAGGTGAACCCAATCTGTTGAATGAGACTCTGAGAGGAATAGCTGTATCGTTTCTGAGCCGCCCGGGCTGTCTCTTTTGTGATCAATGGTTTTTTGCCGGTAAACAGGGAGAGGACAGCAAACAACCTCCAGGCCAGCTCTCCCGCCACAGGAGAGGCTATCTTTTTCGGAGCAGGCTTGCCAAGCCCCTGGGCAATGGCTTCGAAGAGGTCCTTGTATGAAACATTGGCGCCATTGACAACAAACCGCTCATTCACAACTCTGGCGTTCGCCAGGCCTACCATAGCACGCGCAACATCGCGAACATCAACATACCCGTTGACCCCCGTCGTCGTGTATTTTAAGCCATTCCAAACCGCGGTGAAGAGCTCACTGCTTCCTTTCGACCAGTCGCCCGGTCCCAATATTACCGAGGGATTGATAATCACGGCCTGAAGACCTTCCGCCATGGCACGCCATACCTCACGCTCGGCGGCATGCTTCGATAGGCCGTATACCGATCCTTTCGGCAAGGTATCCCAGGGTGCTCCTTCCGATACGGGTTCCCCGTTTATGCTGCTTCCCAGGGTGGCGATCGAACTTACATATACAAAATGCCTGATACCTGTGATAAGGGCTGCATTCACCATGTTGGCTGTCCCTTCAACATTGATCTGCATCAGCCGTTTTTTATCTTCAGCGGCAAATGAAACGAGGGCTGCACAATGATAAACCTGTTCAACATCCGCCATCGCCATGATGAGTGATTCAACATCCAGAATGTCGCCTTCAACCCATTCGATCATCGACTGCAGGCTGGCATGATCGTTTGCTGTAGCAAACACGGATTCCATTACATGCAACCCGGATCCTTCGCGACGCAAGGCCTTTACATGATGGCCATGCCGCGTCAGTTCGAGTAATAAATGTGCGCCTAAAAGGCCTGTCCCACCTGTAACAAGTATCATGAGGCAAAGGTACATGAAAGTTGTTCAGGCGACGCCAGTCCGGCAACGTTTAGTCGCGTCGGAATCATGAGTTAATGACCAAAGCCGGAGTCATCCGGCTTTTAATTGCATAGCTGTAACACTATAGACATTAGTTCAGTCACCTCCTGTTGTCCCGACAAAATTCGTTTATTTGGCGATCCTTGAGGTTTTAAATATTCCCTTTGAGGCGAAACAACCTGTCAATTCTTCTCTAAAAAGAACAGTCCCCCTGCATCCCATAACGGCTCGTCGCTCAGCGAGACCCAGGAGATGTTTTTTTGGTGCAATAGTTCCATTAGTTGTTCCCCCTCCTTTAAATGCCGTGGATGGCCTGCAAACACCAATGTGCTGCCATTCCACCCCGCGGTGCCTCCAAGAAAGCCATACCCGAAGCCTTCGAGTCGTATCCCCTCCGGATTGAAGTAATAGACTTCCGATCCGGTACAGGAAAGGGTCTTCAGGATACCGCTGTCGGAGGTGATGAATGAACCATCGGGGAGGGACAGTAGGTTACATCTTACATAACCCTGCCTGACATGTACCGGCTTGAGGGTTCCCGTCTCCTTCAGGAGAACAGGATCGGTATGCGATAGGTTATGGATGAATAATCCATGCGCTGCCAGTGCATTGAAGCGCACCGACTCAGGATAGGAGTTTCCTGCAGGTTTTTCACCGATAACAAATGCTATTTTATGCTGGTTGAATTTCCGGAGAACCTCCTGTGGCATATTTGGAGCCACTACCAACTGTTCGGGCAACAGGCAGACGAAGATGTCGGGATGGCCGCTGATGGCGTTATAGACATCGGGTCCATGAAACCACACGACTTCTCCCATGGCTTCAAGAGCCGGTCTCATCGAGGCCGGCAACCGGTGATCACAGATAATCAACATGCAGCATCCTGCCTGTTAAGTATGGATCGGCGTAAATCCTGATCTGATCGAAGTAACCGGAAAGGCGTTTACGGTTGGATGCATTGAATCCTGCCACCGCGTTGACCTGTTTTGGGGGGCAATAGATGGCGATGCTCCGGTGGGGATTTTCGAGGTTGATCTCCTGCAGCAGCCTTCTGCTCCATTTTTCCGAGGCAACCAGTTCGCTGAAGGAGGGATGCCAGGGGCCGGCAACTACTTCACCGGCGGCTGAAGGGTGCAGCCCGATGCGCAGCACTTTCACTTCACTTTCTTCAAAGATTTCGGACAGCGTTGCCGCCAGTACCACAGCCTCTTCAAGTGATTGGGGTGTATACTTTCCCTCATCGTACCGCTGTTCGAGGGGAGAGCCCTTCATGACCAGGCAGGGGTATATCCGCGTACCTTCAGGCCGCAGGGCAATGATCTCATGAGCGGTGCGGATGGCTCCCTCTGGTGTATCACCGGGCAGCCCGGTCATCATCTGAAGTACCACGCCGATGCCTGCCGCCTGTAACATACCCGTTGCATGCGCTACCTGTGCAGATGTATGGCCGCGTCCTGATGCCCTGAGCACGCTGTCGTCCATCGACTGGGCTCCCAGTTCAACGGTACTCACACCATAGCGCAGCAGCCTTTCTATTCGCTCCGGATCGATGTAATCGGGACGTGTACTCAGCCGGATGGCATGGATTATCCCTTCCTGTTTCAGCTTATATGCCTGATCGAGATAGGCTTCCTGCTTCCCGGTGCCGATACCCGTGAAGCTGCCTCCAAAGAAGGCCAGTTCGATGTGCGATCCTTCGCTGTTAAAACGACTGCGCCATTCAGCAACGATGGACGGAACCTCTTCCGGAAGGGGGGCAGTGGCGGTGCAGGTTATCCCAAACTGGTTGCAGAAGATACACCGGTGCGGACAACCCTCTTCGGGGACAAACACCGGGATGTTATAGTGACGCGTTGCCATCGGTTTGTTTGAAATCAACTTCCCCGCTCTCAATATACCTTTCGACAACAGGAGGAAACCACCTGTGCTCAAGAAGATGAATACGGGAAGCCAACAAGTCGGGTGTATCGTCTGACATTACCGGACAGGTTGCCTGAAACAGCGTTTCTCCGTGATCGTACCGGTCGTCGACAAGGTGGATGGTGATTCCCGTCTGGCTTCGTCCCGAGGCAATCACGGCATCGTGTACATGGTGCCCGAACATACCCCGTCCACCGAAATCGGGCAGCAGGGCCGGGTGGATGTTGATGATCCTGCCACGCCAGGTTGCTACCATCAATCGCGGAATCAGCCACAGGAATCCAGCGAGGATAATCCAGCCGGTACCCCTTTCTTTCAGTGTTTCTATAAAGGCTTCTGTCTGAAATTCTTTTTTGTCGAACACCACAACGTTCACACCGGCAGCCTGTGCTTTTCCGATAACAGGGGCATCGGGGCGGTTGCAGTAAACCGCATCGATGGTTATGGAATGATGATTACTGAAAAATTTAATCAGGTTGAGGGCATTACTACCTGTACCGGATGCAAAGATGGCTAGTTTATTCATGAGGTCTGATCATTCGGGTTTTACTGTAATCCTTTTACATTGGGTTTCCCTGCCAGAAATTCTTTCATGTAAAAAGGTTCAAAATAGGCGGTGTCAACAAAATCCTTCTGCTGATATTTCAACCAGGCAAGCCCTGCAATGTTTCTGGCAGAAGGGTGTACCTCACCTGTCAGAACGATGTGTTCCGTTGCACCGGCCATCGGGACACATTTGGCTGCACCATCGCCTGCCATGATGATACGGTTGTGTCGCGGGAGGTTTCTGAAGAACGATTCATCGACGATAACCGAACCCGGGGCAGTCAATTCATTCAGGCGTGGGTCGTACACGGCCGTGTAAATTTCCATCCTTCTGGCATCCACTGCCGGGATCAGCAGGTCGCCATCGGCAGCTCCCTGTTGCATGGCAAGGGCAAGTGCCTTCAGCGTACTTACAGCGATCAGGGGTTTATCCGAGGCATAACAGATACCCTTGGCTGCCGACACGCCAATTCGCAATCCGGTGTAGGAGCCCGGTCCTTCGCTGACGGCAACGGCATCCAGTTGTGACGCTTTTATACCGGCTTCCTTGAAAATTTCGTCAATAAAAATAGTGAGCAGCCTCGAATGGGCGTTCTTTTCATTGGTTTCACGCATGGCGACTATGCGATCGCCGTCGCTGAGTGCAACTGAACAAATGTAGGTGGCAGTTTCGATGCTAAGAATTAACGACATGCAACTTCAGTTAATGATGTGGCAAAGGTAGACAGATTTGTTTTAGTATGTTCTTCTAAATGTGTCTCAATATCTACTGGTTATTCTAAATAACCTCCTAAATTGGTAGCAGGTCTGAAGGTTTTGTTTCATTTCAATTCCTGATAATACATTTTCAGCTTTCCTGCCAGAATATGAAAAGGAAATTGGACCACAGAATTTTTCACAATTTGGGGTAATGCTTTGATCCTGATTAGGCGTATTTAGAGCAACTTAATCGCGGGAGGTTTTATTTTATAAACGGAATTAGGTTTTCTAACAAAGGGTTAATTGACTGATTGAAAGCATCCCGCTCCCGGGTTACGGGGATGCGGGATGCTTGAATCATCGGAAAATTACTAGCCTGCTGTTTAACGCAGATTTTAAGTTCTGTCTGTATCTTTCTCTAGCGTTTTACACATTTAGCGATCTTAAGGCCTTCACTGGATGATACTTTAATAAAGATGGTACCTGAAGGAATCTCCTCCAAACTGAGTTCAATCTTTGAATCGTACGCACCGGCAGAGAAATCGGTTTTCTGTATCACAGCACCAAGTGTATTCAAAATCTCTACCCTGACTGGACCAGTTGTCCCTGCCATGTCAATAGTCGCCCGGTCTGTAGCAGGATTAGGATAAACCTGAACAAATAATGCCGCCGGCAATACTGAAGGTATGGCAGTTAAGAAGGGACTTTCATAGGCTCCGATATCGACAGTTTGACCCTGGATTCGATCGTTACCGGCAAGATCAACCGGATCGGTGACATCGTTATTGTCACCTGTATTTACACAGTGTGAGTTTTTGGTTAGGGTAAATATTCCAGATACAGGATCGGTAAACTGAGGTCCCTCGGGATCATCATTAACCGGAGCAAGATTAATGTTATTGTGAAGTTCAGTTGAACCGAATATAACCTGATCAATGTCCTGTACAGCACAATTGGTGAATGAAATATGCGAATTCCCCCCATTTAGGTTGATTTGCTGATCGGAACCGTTGGATGAATTATTCCAGAATATAGAATTAGATATCCTCAAACCAATTCCACCCATCTGGTTGTCGTATTCTCCATACAAACCTCCGGCTGACTGATTGGAGTTGTTGTTTATGAAAGTACAATTGACAAGGTCAGCTCCAAAAGAGATACAGACCCCGCCTCCTATGTAATCGGCATTGTTTTCCCTGAAGAGGCAGTTCCTGATATATCCACCGTTTTCGCAGCAGATTGCTCCACCCAATTCGGCTGAACTGTTTTCAAGAATACTGGCTGACATCTCTCCTCCGTAATTAAAAAATGCACTTCCACCTATTAGCGCAGTGTTATTTGCAAGGGTACAGTTTTGAATTATCCCGCCTTCCTGAAGGTAAACTCCGCCACCTCTCAACCCGGCAGCATTGTACTCAATCTTACAGTTCTTCAACACGCCATTATTCCTGATAATGGCAGCCCCACCTTTACCCGGAACATTTCCGTTTATAAGCGAGAACCCATTAAAAGTTGTAGCCCCGAAAAAATCGGGATATTGAATGATTGATCTCCTGATAGATGATGAAGCATCAGCATTTAGAATTGTTTCATTTGCTATCCAGTTTCTTTCTTCAATTGTACTCTCGTTACCTGTAAAACCTCCATATACCGAGATAGCTTCTTTCATCTCAACAGATGAAGTAAGGGTATACGT
Source organism: Bacteroidetes bacterium GWE2_42_24 (assembly GCA_001768515.1). Lineage (GTDB taxonomy): Bacteria > Bacteroidota > Bacteroidia > Bacteroidales > TTA-H9 > GWE2-42-24. The sequence continues at coordinate 11,036 of MEOA01000033.1, forward strand.
TCCTTCAGCAACCCAAACCTCGATGGATGTCCCTGGAAGGATTGTTTCAGCCGCGGAATTTAACGCCGCCTGTAGCGTTAATTTTGCATCAGACCATGACGATCCGCTATTTGCATCATTACCCTGACCTGAAACATAATATCTTTGATATCCAGCAGGAGCTGTTCCCTGATCAGTCTCGTTGGCACCTATGTCTACTCTGCCTTGTCTGATTCGCGGATTACCGTAAAAATCGTTCTGATAAAACAATGCATAACTGTTGTCTCCCAAATTGATACATGGTGAAGAGGCAGTTAAGGTGTAATCAGCTGAAGCCGGATCAGTAAATCCAGGGCCATCCGCCCCGCCATTATTAGGATCAAGATTGATATTGTAAGTATTTTCAATATAATCCCATGTAATTGACCCCATATCCTGTATGGCACAATGAGCAAAATTCGTTATAGCGTAATTGTCCGTCCCCGAGAAGGAAACCTGGGGATCAGAACCCGAAGAGATGTTGTTCCAAATAATAGTGTTAATCACCGAAGAAGGTGGTCCCCCATATTGAGTATAATTTGACCAAATGCCGCCCCCTGTCGAGCTTGCGTTATTACCAGTTATAACACTATTAACGATTGTACCGCCACCTGCCAGATATACGCCACCTCCAAATATTCCGGTATTCCTGTCAATGATGCAATTGACCACTACGCCACCACCGTAGGGAACTACGCCACCACCCGACATACCCTCGTTTTGGGTTATACGACAATTTATAACTGTACCACCATTGGCCAGGAAGAGACCTCCGCCATTGTTGGCGTAATTATTTGCAATGTAGCAATTTTCAATCCTGGCCCCTTTTCTGGTATAAACTCCTCCTCCGAAATCCACCGCCTGATTGTTGATGACTTTACAATTGATAATGGTACCACCCCGTTCTAAATGGACTCCGGCACCTGCATTATTTGCATCAGATACCCCGTTCTGAATGGTAAATCCATCCCAGACAGATTCGGAATAATCGCCTTCTGTGCTGACCTGATACAGTACAACCATCGAATTGTTGCCATCGAGTATTGTTTCGTTTGTCTCCCAGTCACGTTGTTCGAGTGAGCTTTCTGTCCCCTCGAATCCACCATATACATTAACCCCCTGTTTCATGTGCAGAGTGGCATTCAGGATGTACGTCCCTTCTGCTACCCACACCTGATCACCTGATGATAAGGTGTTGACCATTGCCTGTATATCGCCCGATGCTTCCTGCCAGGAGATGCCATTACCTGTCCCTCCCACTTTAACATACCTTGTGTTTTGAGATATGCCTATAAATGACAGCACGATAAAGCAGGTAGTCAACAATAAAGTCTTCATAAAAATTCATTTTATTGGTTTAACAATTGAGTCGGACAAAATTAGGCGGACTACCTGAGATGATGCAAGTTAATATGTAGGGTATTACTACTGCAAATAGAAACAGGGACTACCAAATTACTACTGCATTTTACATTTTCTGTTATAATTCTTACACTTCAGTATCGTGGTCCGTTTAAATCATTAGTCAAAGGGATCGTTAGTTTGTTTCTTTCTTTAGTCAATTGGTGAAAAGTACAGTCCTCCTGTCGTGTCTGATGTTTTTCATGTTAAGTGAACTCACTTTTGTCGAAGATTCATCTCTACTGAGTCCGGTTGACGGAATGCTCAGTGGTGATATTGTTTTTGCCCCGATCTGTGTTTCCCCTCTCGTCTGGTAGCAAAGGTTAATTTGCTTACCGGACCCCCTTTCAATATGTGACTACTGTACGAAAAGTTTGAAATAGTATTGATCTTCGGGGATGCTATTGCCTGCTATCAGAAGTGCGATAGAAATTCATTGAAACTGGTATCAGAGGGTAACCTGAACTTTTTTCTTAATCTTGCCCGTGATGATTCAACCGACCTGATCTCTCTGCTTGTAATAGCGGCAATCTCTTTGGTTCCCAGGTTTAGTTTCAGGAATGCACATAATTTCTTCTCGTTTCGGGTCAGGTCAGGAAATCGTTGTTCAAGTTTGATGAAGAAGTCTGAGTATACATTCTCGAAATAGAGCCTGAATTCCTCCCAGGAATTCCTGTTGATGGTTTGTCTGATTTCGTTAATTACCTGTCCAATATCGTCTGAACATGTTAAAGGCTCTTTACCCGCTTTCTCCTTTAACTTATTCAATGCTTCCACAATTTTTATCTTGTTTTCATTTTCCCGTGTAAGAGCCATTGTATAGCTGACCAGCTCACGATTTTTGTGTTCCAGCTCTATTCTGAATTTCTCTTCCTGATCGTTTACGATTATTTGTCGTTGTTCATCAATTACTTTTTGTTTATTCTCCAACTGGTCATAATTTGTTTTCTCTGTACGATATTTCTTCATAAGGGCCAACGAAAGGTAAATCAGCAGGGTAATAAAGATTAGCGCCCCGTAGAGCAGGTAGGTCTTTCTTGTACTTCTCAGGTGGTTAATAGTCAGGGTATCAGCAAGGTTTGCCTTCTCTCTCAATATTTTGTTCATGTCAAGCCTGAACTGCATTTCGATGATCTTCTGTCGATTGTTCTTTTCATAGATTGAGTCAGTCAGATTATGATAATCTCTGTATAGTGCAAGCGATTTGCTAAGACGTCCGGTTGTTTCATAAATAGTTGAAAGGCTGAGTAAGGCATCGGCTTCCAATTGTGGAAGGTCTGTTTTCATGGCACAATTGTAGGCCTGGGTTGCGGTGTTTAGTGCAAGGGTCAGTTCTTTTTTATCAAGGTATATCTTTGAAAGAAGGAGATAACACTCAGCAATAATATCGGGAAATTGCTGATACCGAAACTGTTTTAGAATCTCTTTGATATATACTTCAGACAACTCAATCTTCCCCTGATGATAATACACCAGCGCAAGGTTTTTTTCAGCAATTACTTCCATGTAGATGTTCTGGCTGTTCTGGCAAAGTTCATGCTGTTTGCCGGAATAGACATCTGCATTCTGGTAATCTTTTTGTTTTATATAGTACTTAAATTTTTCGTTGTAGATGTCGAATTGAATCCTCTTATCTTTAAAGTCTTTACTCAGTTGAAGGGCCAGATCAAAATAATAATCCGCCTTATTATACTCCCCGATTCCCCAGTTAATGATGCCAATCCCTTTGTAGATAAGAGCCTTATCGTAACTTTCTTTTGAATTTTCGATCAACTGTAACGCCAGAAGATAACAATCCAGCGCCTTCTCATAGTCTTCCGTTTCATCAAAGATGATTGCCATCAGACAGAATATCTTTGATTTAGCTTTATTGTAATCGAATGCTTTTGAGTAAGTCAATGAGTCTTTTGATAACTCCGTTAGCAAGGAATCAAGGATTTTGTACGACGAAAGAAACTTACTTTGATAAAACTCCGACAGGCTGATGTTAAAGGCTGCATGAATGATCCCCTTCTTATAATCCATCTTTTTGGCCAGGGCGAGGGCCTGTTCCGATACCCCGCGCATCCTGACCGGGCCTGAATCCATGGATTGACCTATCGTTAGTAATGAATCAATGTGTTGAATAACCAGAGGTCGCTTATGCTGGTTGTTCAACTGGCCAGAAGCAATTACAGCCAAAGCAACACACGTAAAGAACAGAAATATTTCTCGCCTCATGTCCCACATATGATTCAGTATACATTTATTGTTCAAATATACGTTGTTCGGGCAACCTGTGAACAATTTATTGAAAAATGCAGGGTGGTTGCATGTTTTTCTAAGTCGGGGGGGTGTCCGGTATCTGGTATGTATTATTTATTAGGTGTGTTAATCAGGTTTGTACGAAAAAATGCATACCAATGGTAGTAGCCTGTAAATCATGAAGTGAAGTCTAAGTTGACCTGCTCAAAAATGGAATACTTCCCGGCTCTTTTCCTGCAATCCCGTGTGGTAAGATACCTGTATTGAAATCACTTGTTCCTTTTAAGCGGAATATTCATTTTCAATGTTTTTGAGTTAGTCGCGGCAAACGGTTTTGCAGGGGAATGCTATCTGCCTTTACAGCACGGTTTGCCCGCTGCCTTATGGATACAATTCCTGATCCCTTTACCTGGATTTCCTCTCCTGAGAGCAAGGCAGAAACCTCCGGGTTACAATCCGAAAGCTATTGTAAAGATGTTCCGCTGATATATGTCATTGATTCCAATTGTTTACATCAGATATGAACGCTGCTTCGCAGAGAGTGTACGCATAGTAAGCAGCCAGTAACCCGCATGTCAGATCAAACCACTGTCAGGCTGCCTGAGGTTTTAATCTCCTGAATTATGAGTGCAACTCCCGCTTTACCATCTCCCGTATATTTCAGTTACTAAATAAGTAGTAATGGTCATTCTCCAGGGAGATTTATCCTTTTGGCATAATCGGATATTGAAATCAAAATCAGAATTTTTCCGATAGATATTTCAATTAAACCAATAATTAACGCTCAACCTTACTTCTGTTATTCAGAAATAATGAGAATTGTAACGCTGAGTCTGAGTGTATCCCTTTTATAGCTGCAATAGAATTAACTCAGTGAACAATTTCTATCTTTCCAGACCTGACAGATCCGTTTGTAGTTATCGTGTACAGGTATATTCCGTTTCCTATACTTCCGGTATTCCATAACCATTGTTTCTCTTTAATGGATTTCTTTAGTATCAATCTTCCTGTTACATCTGTTATAGTCACTTGTACCGGATTGGACAAAGGTTGAATTATGTCAAAACAAACCTGCCCGTTTGCCGGATTAGGCCAAATTTTCACCATGTTGTTATGATTCTCGCCAATAGCACTGCAATTCCTCAGGACGATTTTTAAAGAATCGCTCCATCCGCTTGTTCCGCAATTGTTTTGGCCGCGTACCTTCATCGTGGCCTGACCTTCAAATACAGGATTCCATGTAACAATAGCCACCGTGTCGGTTGAAGCTAAAGCCCCTGCCGTTTCGGGTAGCAACAACCAGTCATAGCCCGCTGAACGGTTGGCTGACATTGTGGTATAGGTGCTTTGAGGGGTAATGTTGGTGCAGATCAGCGTATCGGAACCAGAAGGCCGGGCTGGAGGCTCTGGCATTAATACCGTGCACAGGTTTATGTTAAAAATCCAGATGTCGGGAAAATTCTCATTCCCCGGATAGGGGAGACAGTTGATGTCGCCATCATTTGTGTATGCATTAGCCAGAACAAGGTAATCGTAATCGGAATTTTTGACAATCCTGGAGAAATATTCACCCTTCGGGCTGCCATAGCATGTTGTCCACACAACATTACCGACAGAATCGACTATGGCTACCCAGATATCGTTATGAAACCACCCGGGAATCCCGTGAAAATCGTGTACATCGCCATCGTTTGAATTTGTCAGGCCGAAAACTACAATGTCCCCATCTGCTGTAACATCCATGTAAAACGCTTCCTCATATTGCGAACCGCCAAGGCATCTCTGCCAGACGATTTCACCATTCAGGTCGCATTTAAGAAGCCAGATGTCTAAGGATGTTTCTGAACCATTCAGGTGATTTCCCGAAACATCCAGGTCGTTTGACATGGTATTGGCAAGAAGTATAAAGCCATCTTCCTGCCTGATTAAGCTTACTCCATATTCTCCATCGTTTCCTCCGTAACAGTGTTGCCACCGTATGTCCCCCTCGTAGGAAACTTCATAGACGATTACATCTTTTTCAAAACCAAGATTAGAACCCCTGTGGCATTCAACCATCCCTCCTTCATCTTCTGAGGCTCCGACTATATAAAACGAATCATCATCTTTCTTTATTATTGATGCTGCATTATCAAATAAACTATTTCCGATCGTTTTGTCCCATGCAATATTTCCGGTGGAATCTACCTTGCATAACCAGATGTCGCCTTCTCCGTAAGCAATACTCACGTCGTAGCCCTGATCCCATATCTCTGCCAGAGCAATTACTCCCCCGTCATTAGTCGCGAGCAGGTCTATTTCAGTTTCCCAGGTAGGACAGCTCAGGGTCCTGGACCAGACAATGTTAAAATCTTTGTCAAGCCGCATCAACCACATATCCGTATTTCCATGGATGGGGGTATTGATGTCTCCATCGGTCGATGAAGTACTACCATAAATGTAATATCCATCAATTGAGTTCTTTGTGATGAAGGCTAAATAATCATAATCTGAACCGCCGTAGCATATTTGCCAGTGGTTTCGTAACAGTGAATCTAAACCTACCGAATACGCATCCCAGTCGTTTTCTGCATGGCATGATGTTATCGCTGGATCAAAGCTGGTCGATACCATCACATAACCCGTATCGGTTTTAATGATGTTGGTTGCAAAATCGCCATTTGCTGTCCCCAATCCTTTCTGCCACACAATAGAGCTTTGCTGAGCCGGAGCGTAGTGAGCACATAACATAAAGAAGAGGGCAATAAAGAGTACTGGTTTTTTCATAGGATGTGTTAATTGATTTAGAGATAAGGGCAGTTTTCATTATTGCCCTTATCTCTATATTTATTTAATAATTCACATTACTTATTTTATAATTATTGTCCCGTTCAATTCTTCGTTCATTGCTGAAATGGAATAAAAATATGTCCCGGACGATAAACTACTGGTATCCCAGCGCATTTGACCATTTGGTCCGTTGAGAATCGTTGAATACACATGCTGCCCGCGTGTATTTCTGATAGTGAGATGAGCCTGAGTTGTACCAGAAGGTAAAGAATAGTTAAATGTTACATAGTCGGAGGCAGGATTAGGTGCAACTGTACAAGTAAAATCAGGGTTGGTGTTATTTGGATTGGAAGCCGATATGCTTTTCATCCATTCATTTGGGGTTTCTGTTATACAATTACAGAAAGGTTCATTTGCAATATAACCCAGAATTGCTTTGGCAGATGAACTAACTCGTTCATAGGTACTGTTGGCGGCATTACGAATGGTAACTAAGGCTATGCTGTCAAGGTTATCTATTCTTATTCCATCAGCTTCCCATTCAAGTTGTTTAGCTAAAAAGCTACGATATTCGGAGAATTCTGATATTTCATCAGCTGACAATGAAAATTTAGCCGGAATTGAATCAAGAACAGCAAATGCAAGGCTACTATTACCTTCTGCGAAATAGGTAGCTGCTTTTTCTTCGTCTGCTGAAGGTGTATTGATTTTGCTGAGCCAGAACCTGATGTAATTATAGTCAACTAACGTGTCGGATAGAGCACTTCGGACTACTGACTCAGCTGCCTCGTTTTTTTGAGTATAGTATCTGTCCATTTGGTCTAAGAGGGCCGTTTTATATGTTTCACCTCCCGCCAAAGAAGTGAGAAGTTCAATCATGTAATCAGGGAGCGGGTCAGGGCTATTTTTTAAAAAAGAAATAAGAGTTTCGTTTCTTAGTTCATCGGGGTTGGCAGCCAGGATATCGAAAAGGGCCGACTGAGGGATAATATCTGTGCGTCCGGCCACTTCTATCAACACCTCCTGAGACAAATAAGGAGACATGGTAAGCAAGTCAGTCACCAGTTCCCACATGTTGTCAGGCCAAGCCATTGAAATATCATTTAAGGTACCATCAGTGTCACCTCCATCCTTCAGATTGTTGTATATTGTCTCAACGGCGGTATAATTAGTATGAGCCTGTTCGTAAACTTGTTCCTGTTGAGTCCTTTGAGTACTGCTCATTATCGGACTATCAATCGGTATTGTTCCTCCTCCAAAGTGTGAAAGGCAACTATTTACAGGTTTTGATTTAATGAAGAATAAAACATAAGGGCTGTAAACTTTACTCATATCGGGTTTTTCGATTCCGGTACCATAATAGCGATAGCTAATCGCCGATTTCCCCTCATTTCTGAAATGCCAGAGTGCGGTTGGAGAGAATGTATTTCCAGATGCCAGATTGTCAAACCCTTGAGCCCTACTAATTACAGGCCTCCAGGATAGGTTCGAGTTAAGAATTCCTGTTACACAAAAATCAACACTATTATTTATATTTTGATTGCAGTTGTATTTCAGCCCCCATGCTTCATTATTGCCAGTACTTTGAGTGTTCACACCCCATGCATAATTACCATAAGATAGGCCGTTGAAGTAATTTTTGTAAATAATATCGGGTTGGCTCGGGCACATAAAAGCTCCAATACCAATATAGGTACCTGTTGGGGCTCCTTTATATTTGCTAAAGTGGTTTTCCTCAATTGTGAAGGCTGAGGATTTATCCAGATTTATTCCATAAGTAGCAACTGAACCAATCGGGCAGTTATTAAGATTAATACCATTGTTTTTCCCAAGTTTGAAAGTTGAAAATGTTACTTGTGCATTCTTTTCATTATACATATATATTCCATATTGGTTATTATGGAAAGCACTTCTGTTAACGTATAAGGCATGGGGATAAATTCCTGTGTTTATTGCGCTTATTCCTTGCAGGAAGCCTTTGAAGGTACATGAGTCATATTCACTGCAAGGAGTAGATACGCTGTTACAACTCGCGGAAACGTTAAATCCGGCATCATACGCAGCTATTCCATGATTCCAACTACTGGTACCAGCAACCCCAGGTTCCAATATGAAGTCACAACCAATGAATCTAAATCCATTTACTCTTGCCAAATCTACATGTTTATAGAATGTGACTTCATTGCAGTAATTTGTGTTGATTTCAAAGGTACAGTTTTTAACAAAACTAACATTAGGCCCTTCTGCACCATTTTGATATTTATTGGTATAGTAGCATGCATGAATCGCCTTTGCATTATTTAGAAAATGTGAACCGGTTGCTTTAATAATGCCACCTGTTTTTTGGTAATCATTGGGTTTCCAAAGCTCAACAGCACTTCTTGAAAATTCGATAGTTGCATTGTTTAGCTCTAAAAACCCCTGATTATAATTACCACCAGCAATTGGAAACTGATGAAGGCTGGTGTTGCCCCAGACTTCTATGCCTGGCCATAAAAAGTTATCGAGTTTGGTTAATTTGCCTCCATTTATTATTAATTTCCCGCCTGGTTCGATGATTATTTTACTGTGTTTTGAAAGCTTTATCGTGGAGGTAATGGTTAATACACCTCCCTGTTCAATAGTGATCCCGCAAATTATTTCCCTGTCTGTATTCCACGTTTCGTTTCCGGTAATAATTACTGGATTACATTCATTAGCCATTTTCACGGCCTTGTATGCATTAATACGGCCAGTTCCTATGATTCCAGGGAAGAGCGCAGCATCTGCTACCGGATCTGTTGTGCTTTTTATAATGTGTTGTATTTCTGCAGGTGTAAAATCTTTGTTGATTGATTTCAGTAACCCGCATAATCCGGCAACGATTGGTGCAGCGTAGGAAGTCCCGCTGCAATTACCGAAATAGGGCCACGGGTTAGGGGTCCTATCGAAAAATTTGGTATTAAATGCCCCATGCATGCCAAACCCAGGTGCGCATACATCTACTTCGGAAAAATGAGAATGCGTATAATCTATCCCATTAGCAATAACCTGATGTTTGTCATCAATATCGGTGCTAGTTACAACTATAACCCGGTCATCATATTCCGGTGATAGTGGTTTGAATGGTCGTAATTCATCATTAATCGTGCAGTTATGACCATTTATCCCATTCCCTGCGGGGGCAACAATGACAACTCCCATATCAAGTACTTCCTTTATTACTAGAGCATGATAAGGATCAAGATTTTGGGTACAAAACAGATTCGAACTGGTTATAACATCTGCATGCATTGACATTGCAGCTTGATGCACACGTTCAACAAATTCGTCAATAGTTCCGCCTCTAAAATAGCACATTATTCTACAATTAAAGCCAATGCCGGCAAGATCACCTCCTCCGTCAGTTTTTGCGGCAATAAAACTAGCTACGCAAGTCCCGTGGTTAAAATCTGACTCAAATGTTGGAAGTATTGTGTCTGATGTACCATCAAAAGGATCGTATTTTGGATCTATTTGATCCGTTAAGTCAGGATGATTGCCATCAACTCTGTTGTCCAATAATGCTATTTTTATGTCGGCATTTCCCTTTGTAATATCCCATGCTTGTGCTGCACCTATTCTTTTAAGATGCCAAAGCCATCCGTTGGGATCCTCGGGGGTAGGAAGCCTCCAGAAATAGTCACTTGGTTCATAGGTCATTATCGCGCTATCGGATGAATTTCGTATATCTATCTTTTGTATAATTGGGCATTGCTTCAGCGCGGCAATAAAGTTATCCTGGTTGCCTGAATATTTTACTTTATACAGTTTTTTTAGCACCTCATTATGCGTATATGGGAAAACTTTTTGAAACTGGTAGGTGCCGTATAATGGTAGTACACTATCCAAAACCACATCGTTAGTAGTGAGCATACCATTATACTCCGAAAACTCAGAATCGTTTTCGATCGTTAGCCATAATGTCGGGTTTGCTGTTGGGTTAACCTGACTAAAAGCATTAAGTGTGTTGAGAAAAGTTAGTAAGATGATAGAAATGAAGAATTTCATAATGATTAATTTTTAATGATGATTTTGGAAATATTCCTGTGTTTCGAGGTAATTATGATCAAATAGCTTCCCTTGCGCAACGTGGAAACAACAATCGAAGCATCCTGCTGAAGCGGGGTATAAGTTTGAAGTGTACGGCCGTCGATGCTTCGTATCGTGAGGGTTTCAATCGGCTCGGAGAGATGAACCCGCGCGATATCATCAACGGGGTTAGGGTAAACCCTGCAATCGGCCTCTTTTGGGTCATTCCCGGCTGCCGAGATAAAGTCGCATTCATGATTCCAGGCGGGATTGATAAAGCTAAAGCCGGGTTCATCGTAACAGCGTAGCATCGAAGGATAAAATTTTATCGGTATTGCTCCTGTTAAGCCAAAGAAATACAATTGACTTCCGATTCCATTCAGAATGTATGCATGGACATTAAATTCCGTGAACCCCCAAGAGGTGGTTAAAGACTCAACTTTTTGTCTTTTAACCCATCGGTCGGAAATAAAAGTCGAATCAACCTCCAGAACTCTGTAAATGAAGCCTTCGATACTATCCTCCCCATGAAAGAATGCGGGAGTAAGTTTTGTGTAGCTGTCATGTACTACAATCGTATCACCGGCAACGGCCGAGAAGTTGTACAGTAAGTAAAAGGCATTGTTGTGTGAATTGAAATAAAACACGCTGTCACCATGCTGGTGAATATACTCGTGGCTCACGGGTGTTACACCGTTTATTGTTACCTTTATCACGCTCACATCCTTATCATTGATCACCGAATCTTTGATCGACTCAAATAAAACGTAGCTGCCACTCGATGAAAAGCTTGGTCTGTTGAAGTACCATGTAGCACCCACCGGAGCCCATTCTGTTTGTGCGTGGGCAGGGGAAGTGAACATGAATAGAGAGGTACAAACAGTTATAATTGTACCTAAACGTTTGATAATATGTGTTTTTTTCATATCAGGTTGAATTGTAATATATTTTTTCTGTAGAGAGGTCAAGTAGGATTCAATCAAGTTAAATAGACTGATAATCTGGTTTCCCGGTTGGTTTTTTATTTATAAGGCTGGCTGTTGTATTTATAAAGAAATTATCATAAAGTTAAATTGGTTCTATATAGCAAGACTACATCTTTTGTAAAGAGGTTGCCTGATTCATCAACTTCATACAAATTTATAGTATTTCTAAATAATACCACATTTGTAATATTTGTTAGTAAGTTTATATTCATTGTTTATTAAAACCTATGTTCCTAACCTTGATTATCTCTCTTAACCATTATTCGTGTTTGAAGCCGGATGTTTGATCCATAGTGGTTTCCTCCTGAGCGTTGCAGGTATCTTCTGTCTCAGAGGTGGGCTTTTGTGAGGTTTGCAATTCAGATGTTGATTTGTATAAAATTGACATCCGGTATTTTAGTGATGTTTCAAGCGACTCAGATCCCGGTTTTCTATTATGACGGATTAGAAAACGGCTCCCACTAAAATTGTGCCAGAAAAAATATATAGTTATGTTTTGTACATATGTAAGATATTCGGAGAATACAGTAAACATAGGCTTTTCATAGGAAAAACATATCTTTGGTACGACTTTGGTCTATCTTTACTGTGACTTAGGGGTAAAACCAGGTTATAGATGACGCATAATCAACGGATTAAAAAATACTGTTTTGGTGATAAAATCACAAAAAAAAATTGCAATATTGGATGAAATTTTTTTAAAACAAGTGAAATCAGGCGTAACGTCATGTCTAAATTTTGGAATACGGTTGGAATAATGGGATGTGGGTCCCGTTTTCGATCGTTTATCAGGACGTGGGTATAGGGAGAGTTTACCAGGCCGAACGTAGTCAGTTTATGGGGTTATAAGGGTAAGATAAAATATAACCAGAATTACAGGATAATTATTTTTTAATGATTATTTTGGAGATATTCCGGTGCTTCGAGGTAATTATAATCAGGTAGCTACCCTTTTTCAGTGTGGAAACATCGATCGGGACATCAGGCTGTAGCGGGGTATAAGTTTGAAGTATGCGCCCGTCTATACTTCGTATCGTGATGGTTTCAACCGGTTCGGAAAGGTGTACCCAGGCGATATCGTCAACAGGGTTAGGGTAAACACTGCAATCAGCCTCTTTTGGGTCATTCCCGGTTGCCGCGATAAAGTCGCACTCATGATTCCAGGCAGGATTGATAAAGCTAAAGCCGGGTTCATCGTAACAGCGTAGCAAGGATGGATAAAACTTTGGAATTATAAATGTTGTTAAGCCAAAGAAATACAATTGGCTGCCGATTCCATTCAGGATGTATGCATCGGCACCAAATTCCGTGAACCCCCATGCTGTGGGTAAAGACCTGACTTTTTGTCTTTTAACCCATCGGTCGGAAATAAAAGTCGAATCAACCTCCAGAACTCTGTAAATGAAGCCATCGATACTATCCTCCCCATGAAAGAATGCCGGAGTAAGTTTTGTGTAGCTGTCATGTACTACAATCGTATCACCGGCAACGGCCGAGAAGTTGTATAGTAAGTAAAAGGCATTGTTGTGTGAATTGAAATAGAACACGCTGTCACCATGCTGGTGAATATATTCATGGCTCACGGGTGTTACACCGTTTATTGTTACCTTTATCACGCTCACATCCTTACCATTGATCACAGAATCTTTGATCGACTCAAATAAAACGTAGCTGCCACTCGATGAAAAACTTGGTCTGTTGAAGTACCATGTAGCACCCACCGGAGCCCATTCCGTTTGTGCATGGGTTGATGAAGGAAGGAGGAAGAGACAGGTACAACCCGCGATGATTGCACCAAGGCATTTTGTAATAAGGATTTTTCTCATATTTAGTTGAATTTAAATGGTTGACTCTACAATGATGTCCACAGTGGCTCAGCCACACGCTTCAGCCCGGGGGGCTGGTTTTTCAGGTAGTTTTTCATTATTGAAAATGGCTGTGGCGTTTCTCATGGAATTAACCCAACAAAAGAATGTTTTACATCTGTTAAATTAAATGCAACAGCAAATGGTTGCCTCAAAACGATTATTTCCGGGTGATTTTGTAACATAATTGTGATTTTCTTAGTTTTCGTGTCGACAAATATAGCATAGTTGGCAATATAAATGACACTTTTGTAAATAGACTACCATTTGCTTTTTCGTTAGATAGCATTCAGAATCAGAAGCAGCAGAAGCCACAGCTAATTGGAAATGAGGTAGTCTTTCACATAATACCCTTTAATGCCAAATAATTATTAATTTTCGCTCCATGTTTCCGCAAGGATCAATACTTTTGACTTCCATAGAGTGCCGGTAGTACACAAACCGTTAGCATGGCTCACCAGGCCCAAACCCTAAGAAAGAGGAGTGGCCCTGATGAAGGGAAAAATGCTTTTTCTCAGCAAAAAGTCCCGCACGTGTTTTTGTTCATCCCGTTATCACGACCAAGGAGTTGGTGCAATTAAAGTGTAACTGACGGGGCGAAGCTGTAGGGTAGAGGTGATGAAGGGTTGATGGTTTGATGGATGCATTTGAAGAGCCCGGCGCAGAAGCAAACCCGGCAGGTGTACAAGCAGTTTTGAAAGAGTGCCCATTGGAGAATGATTAAAAGCGGGTTATACCACCAACCAGAATAAGACCCGAAGTGTTCGTAATGGCCAGATAAGAGATATATACGCAACTGATGCAAATGTAAGTACTGAAAAATAATTACTAAAGAGAAGACAGGATTGCACGTAACGGGCTAACCCTTGCCTGGGCATTCTACCACTCATTGACGGAAAGATTTTGGTACCCTTGTCAAAAGTGGATCCGGATACAGTTTTTGTTGCTTAATACTATCTTTGCAAAAAGATGGTAAACACTACATCCAACATACTTATTCACAATTACAGATTACGCCATTTTAGAATAGAGATTGAGAGAGAAAACAAACTGGAAATATAGGGAATTAAGGAGACGGGGATGCTCTACGGCTTGCAATAAACGCCCCGGCGATAAATACTACATAATATGAAAAATATTTTTATTGCATTGGCTATTGGGCTTTCCGCTGCGGTTATTGACGTAGTTCCAATGGTTATGCAGCGGATTGATAAATCATCCTGCATTTCGGCTTTTATTCAATGGATTGTACTTGGTTTAATTATTCCTTACGTAAACTGGGATATGCAGCCTTGGTTAAAAGGATTAATAATAGCGGAATTGGCAGCATTGCCGATAATGGTTTTAGTATTTGCAAAAGAACCAAAATCAATCATTCCGATAATTGTATTTTCTGCGATTCTTGGTATTGCCGTCGGATTAGCAGGTGCAAGATTTGTTAAATAATCTATATGAGCTATGAAAATTGGAAATTGTTCAATGTCTGACTTCAATGAGATTGTCAAAGATATAGTTGATTTCTGGGGGAGCGATAGAACATTGCATTTACATCAGCCATTCTTGATCTATGAGTTTGGGAATACTGCTTTTGTAATTAAGGAGAACGGCCAGGTAATTGCTTATTTGTTTGGGTTTTTCTCGCAAACCGATAATTTGGCATATATTCATTTACTTGGAGTTCGGGAGAAAAATCAAAGACAAGGATTAGGTTTATTATTATACGAGAACTTTATAAATATAGCCAAATCAAAAGGATATACTAAGATCAAAGCAATTACAACCGCTTCAAATGCAAAATCCATTTCTTTTCATAAAAATCGGATTGGAATGACCTTGCCTGGAGAACCAAATGAAGAAGGTTTAAATATTGTGAAAGGTTATTCTGGTTTAAATAATGATAGGGTTGTATTTGAGAAACGGATAGATTAGTAAAACGTACAACCACACAACACAAGGTTGAGCCAACTGAATTAGAAAGTTTAAAACATAACTGCCTCAAACAGCAAGCTACCAGGCAAGTCGGGTTTCGGTGCTTCGTTGGCAAAAAATTGAAACTTTGTGAAGCAATACTTCGTAGGACGGTCATCGTGAACCTCCGGTGCTTTGGATATTTGCCGAACGTTAGCGGTCATTTTTGTTGTAGGCAGATCATAAAAATTATGAAAAAGGATTTAATTAAAAAAACACTAATTGTTTTATTTATACCTGGACTTATAGGTTGTAAGACTTATTACATTCCTGTTGACAGTTTTAAAGCTCAATTCAGTGGATTTGATTCTACTGAGCTTCGAACTGTATTTACGCAGTATCCTGCTGGAAACATTGTTGAGTATCTGACGGTTCCAATCGATTATATAAAATGCGTAGACAAGGACAACAATCCTTTTGAATTAAAGAATAGTCCGTCTATTGAGGTACGTTTTACTGAGAAAGACAATAAAAGAACAGTCTTCTACTTTGACAGGATATTCCTCCAGGACACATTAATTATTGGTGACAGATCAAGATTCTTAAGACTTAAAAAAGGCATTTCAATCAACAATGTAAAGATGATTGAAATTCAGGATGGACATAAGTATTATAGATATGTGGACATAAAAAAATGAACAATGAACCGCTAACAGCAAGCTAGTTGGCAAGTCGGGTTGTGAGGCTTCGTTTACAAAAATTGAAATTTTGGAAAGCTATACAAAAAAAATATGACAAAGAGAAGCGATAGGTGAAATTGTATAAAAGTAATAACCAGTTCAGTAGAAATTCAAGGTTATAGCCCGTTATAACTTTTGTGTAACCTGAAAGGGATGATTTCTGCAATCCCTTACTGACCATATTGCTACCGTTGACTCAATTACAAATAGCATCGAAGCATAAAATATAACCTAACAAGATAAAAATGAAGAAATTATTAAGCATCGCATTTATAGTCTTATTCACCAACCTGATTTTTGGACAAGACTTTTATTCTGATTTTGCAAAATTCCAGGAATCAAATGATACACTAAATCAGTTAAAAACATTAAAGGCCTGGGAAAAGACCAATCCCACTGATGCTGAATTATACACAAGCTATTTTAATTATTATTTTGCAAAGTCAAGAACGGAGATGCTTACCTTAACAACAGAGCAGCCTGATGGCCAAGTATTAATCTTAACAGATAGCACGAATAAAACTGCCGGATACATTGGCAGTCAGGTTGATTATGCACAACTTGATTTAAAAAAAGGGATTGATTGGATAAACAAAGGGATTGAGCAATACCCCGACAGACTGGATATGCGCTTCGGGAAAATATATGTTTTAGGGCAAATTAAGGATTGGGATAACTTTACAAAGGAGATTATTGTTGCAGTTCAGTATTCAAAAATTAATAACAATAATTGGACATGGACAAATAATGAAACGCAAAATGGTATCAAAGACATCTTTATTAATTCTCTACAGGATTATCAAGTTCAACTGTTTAACACTGGTGATGATAAGTTGCTGATAAATATGAGTGATATAGCAAATGAAATTTTAAAGTTATACCCAGATCATGTTATGAGTTTATCGAATTTATCGATTGTTTACATGATATCGAAGGATTATGATAAAGCTCTTGATGTACTTATAAAGGCCGAAAAGATTAGTCCAGAAGATTATATTGTATTATCAAATATCGCTAATTGCTATAAAGAAAATGGAGATAAGATAAAATCACTGGAATACTATGAAAAGACTATAAAATATGGCGATGAACAAGCAAAAGAATATGCCAAAAAACAGATTGAAGAGTTGAAAAAGTGAAATATTTGGCGCTAACAAATAGCACTTTAGCGCGCCGTCACACCCAATGCCACTTCAAAGCCATGCTCTCCCGATAGCTATTCGGAAGGCTGGGGTTCGACAGAGGGAATGCCCGTAATCACCTACTAAATATAGTAGGATATGTTATAAATATTTTAAATCAGATTAAACAATGACAATAAGAACCTTTTGGACAATTTTTATTAAGATTTTAGGAATATCATTAGTGCTTAGTAGCTTGACAGTTTTTCCACAGTTTTTAGCCGCCTTGCCATTTTTTGGGAGCAACTATGGTGATAATGTTTTTGGAGTCGGACTAATCTTTGGATTACTTTTGCTGACAATTGCGCTATATATTTTCGTGCTTTGGCTTTTCGTTTTTAAGACTGCCTGGCTCATCGACAAATTGCATCTTGACAAGGGATTTACAGACAATAGAATCGAATTAAACATTCAACAATCAACTGTTTTGACAGTTGCAGTAATTGTTGTTGGCGGACTTATTTTTGTTGACAGTTTTCCTCAGCTTTGTCGACAGACATTCATATTTTTTCAAGTGAATGATCTATTAAAAGAAGACCCCAATTCGGGTTGGATTATTTTTCAATTGGTAAAAACCATTATTGGCTATCTCTTAATGACAAATAGCCAATTAGTTATCAAGTTTATTGACAGAGAAACAAAAAGAGAGAAATTGACGGACAAGAATAACGGCCTGTAAATAGGCGCTATAAATAATTGTCTTTTTCATTCGGACGACAACGCTCGCAGCCCGCGATCCCGATAGCGATCTCCCGATAGCCTTCGATAGAGAATTATGTCGATGTTGAACAAATCCTGCCGCCGATGATCTTGCTGCTATTATGGAGTTTAAATGATTTTAGTTGCTTTTGTTTTGCTTTTCTGTCTTTCAGGGTAGATATTTAACATGAAGTAATTATCTGTGCATGAAATGTTACACATATCAGCCAACATACTGGTTCATAAAAATAAATTGACGCAATTTGGAATAGAGACTGGAGGTACACAAACTGGAATTTTACCCGATTGTGGCCTAAGGGATGTTATGGACAATTGAATTCAATTATGGATACTAATAATGAATACTTAAATTAAATCGTATGAAAAGAATATTGATAGTAATTGCGCTATTATGCAATGTGGCAGCATTCTCCCAAAATGTTGAGGTAACAGGGGGATTAAACAGTAATAATTTTTTCGACTTTCAAAAAAACGACGGACACTATACTTCATCTTACAACTCTGATTATGGTTATGTAATACGGGTTGGAATAGACAATATTAAAGCAGGTTGGATGGCTTTTAGATTTACATTAAGTTATGATAAGTACAGTGGGGAATTAACAGCAAGTGATGGTGGATTGGGCAGTGGTTATACAACAAACGCTAAAATTGATAAGTCTGTTATTTCATTGGGAGTATTTCCTTTAAACTTCAGAATAATTGACAGAATAGATTTAAATTTTGGTTTTGAACTTTCAGGGCTTGTAAGTGAAAATATTAATGGAACAAGTAGTGGTTGGAGTGCGGGTACGCAACATTGGAGCTACGATTTGAATGATAAATATGACAGATATAGCTCAAAATTTTATTTTGGACTTTGTGGAAGAATTGCCTATGATTTCAAAATATCTGATAAATTAATAATATCACCGCAATATTCATATTATTTAGGATTATCCGATGAATTTGATGAATTTCCTGAATCGACAAAAGCCATGAGGCATTACTTTTGTCTTGGACTTAAAAGAAAAATTAAATAACGCGCAAAACACAATATAAAACAGTAAGGTTTCCGTGGTTTGTGCCCGCCTCATTTTTCATGTATCATGACAGGAATGTAGCCGTGAGGGCTATGTTTTTTAACAAGCCGTTATCAACCATATTAAAGGCTTGAGTTCTTCTGGTTTTTTGCGGAATAATTTTATTTGGTTGATAATACAAAAGGCATATTTATGATGTTATTACCATTTGTTGGATTGTATTCAGAACTGGAGGGCAGAAGAAGTCGCAGCTAATTGAAAATGTGATCATTTCTCTTGCAATTGCCAGTAGAACCATATTTATTGAATGATGCGTGCATGAATCCTTCAAACAATTAAATAGAGTTTATCCTAAGTAATTCTCAAGTTTCTAAGTGAAGATTCTTTTTCACAAGAGGCGATCACGGGGTTACCGGAAAAAAGAGACCCGCCTGAAAGGGCGGGTCTCATGATAAAATCTAATAATTATGAAAAGCACCTTCTGATTGATGCAATTGCATTTTCGATGTCCTGCAACTGATCGATCAATAGATGTTTGCGGTATTCCGGTAGCCGGCTTTATCCTGAAACCAGTCGGCATACTGGGTGCCTGAACTTTCGGCCCATGGGCCGAATTTCAGATGGGCCTCAGTGATCTGCGTTGACTCTGTCGGGTAATCAAAAGACTCAATCACATTGATGGCCCAGGGGAGGTTGTTAATCGTTTTGTAATAGCGGCCTTGTAAGGTATTGCTGTTATCGTCGGCTGTGCCGAAGAGAGAAGGATCGGCAAGCGAAGTGGGTGCCTGATTTGGGAGATGCACTTCACGTCCCCTGATCTTATTGGAAATGATGAAGGAATTGTAGGGAGGATAACCGAAAGCTTCAGTAGTCACCGGTTGGCTCAGGTTAATATCCAGACTCATTGTCACTGGTTCAACTGTTGGTGCTCCTGGAGTGGTATTGATCCCTTCACCCGATCCGGGATACTGCAATACCGTGTATGCATTGTCGAACACCATCACAGCTGCATTGGCTTGTCCCGACTCAGTACCATTGGCGTTCAAATTGATATAATTATCAGTCAGGTGTTGACCTGTAATGCTCGCGATCTGATTGGGGGCAATGTTGAGCTGGAATCCGAAACCATTTTTGTAAGTAGCACCGGTTGCCCTGAGAATGAATGTCGGTTTTACCTCTACCACTTTATTGTCGGCATTGGTAATCTGATTAATGTTGTAGTCGACCACCACATCGTTAAAATCATAGTCGCCTTTTGCTGGCCACAAGTCTTCGAACGCAAGGGTTCCGTTTTGACCTTCGGCAGGGTAGTAGTTGTTGAAGGCACGGGTCGGATCATAAGGATAATCTTCAAGGCAATCGGGGATGCCGTCACCATCGGTATCCTGTCCGGTGTAATCGGGGACAGGGAAACCACCAGTCTCGACGTTCTCGATAGGGTTGGCTTTCACCAGGAAGATAGCATCGTTGAAGTCCTCATCGCTGTCCTGCGTTTGACGGTTAAGGTCCTCAAAACCCATCAGGAAAAGATCGCGGGCATAATCAACCATCACAACGTTGTGTTTTCGCTTGCTCGCAATAGTTTCGGGGTTAAGGTCAGGGTCGCTGTAGAAGGTGTAATTACCACTACCCACCGTACCGTTGTTTCTCCATGCATCCGATTTCAGGAAGAAGCCAATACCAGTCCCACCAGGAAACTGACCAAGGTATACCTTGTTGCCGGTATTAAGCCCGCCACTACTACCGGTAGCTGAAACGTTCGGGAAGATAAACAAACCTGAGTCGATGTCGGCTGGTGATTGGGGCGGATTATTCAGATCGTAGGTGTAATAGCCCAGGGTATTTCTGTAACCGGCTCCTTCGCTGACAAAGACAACCCATACATCACAGGCTTCGGTAAGCTTAAAGTCATGCTCGTTGCTTAGAAGCAGGTATTCAGGATTCATGGGAATACCTTCAGGAAACGAATTGTTGATATCAGCCAGAAAGGCGGGGTCGATCACTTCGTTGGGTGCTTCAAGGTAATTCGGAACACCTTGAGAATTGTATGTGCCCATATAATAGAAATTGATCATGGCGGCTTTGAATACGCCGATACCCGATGATTTCATCACCTGTGTTATGCCGCCAAAGGTATAGGCTATACGTCCGTTGAGAACAGGAGCCTGTACATCGTGGGGTAGTCCGATATAGGGAGTCAGCACAACCACCTGTTCAAGGTAGGCCGGGATTGGGTAATTGGCCGTGAAACGGCCATCGGCTCCGGTGATGCCTGTAACCATAAGTTTACCTCCATTGTCGGGATAATCTGTATACAGACTGAATTTAACGCCCTTGAGTGGTTGTCCGTCGTTAGCCAATGCCAATAGGTCAACCGAGGCCAATACATCGGTAGTGAAGTTGAATGAGGAACTGACCTTTAAATCATCAATTGTTTTGTTTTCGACTACAATAGTTGGATCCACCACCTCAGAATCTTTGCGGCACGAAGTAAGTCCGGCTGCCAGGATAAAACTAAATAAAAGGAACTTTTTCATAGTAAATAAGATTTTCAGGGTCTAATAAAAAATCATGCCAAAAATATTTTAAAATTTCTTATTGATTATTTGTCAATGTAATATGATTTTTTTAAACTATAAGAATCCAAGAGCGTACTCCTTCATTTTTCCAAAATCAGAACGAAGTTATCTGTTTTGGTATCGTGGTGCTATAATGAAACTTCTATCTGAACATCAAAAAGGCCGGTTTGCCGGCCTTTTTGATTATTGTTTGCTGAACATGGTGTTAGTGTGAGCTTCCGTGATACTTCAACTTGTCGCCGGTTTCCTTTATCAACCTGCGGTTCCATTCTTCACCATAACCGGGTTGTGAAACTTTAGGATTGCGGTTGTTCCCGTCCTTCTGCTTAATGTTTCCATCCATAAACCGGGTGAAAAGGTGTCCGTAGAAGGCTTTCCAGTCGCGAGCCAGATCATCGCCTGTCTTACATGAGAAATCGGTGAGATATTTAACGGCGGCCTCAGGATTTGTTTTATAAAGTGCCTGAGCTTTGGCATCAACTTCGGCAGTATTCTTCAGGTAGCCCATCTCATATTGATCGATCTTCTGCCTGATCTCGGGATGAATCACATTATATCTGGTATAGGCCAGATTGCTCACCTGATTGAACACCCAGAAAGCCGCATCGCCGTTGAATTCCATCATGGAGCCAAATCCGGCCGACCATAGTTTGGGAGTAGCAGTAGAGGATGTATACATGGGGAAATAGACAGCAGAGGCTGCGTCATCAACGCTGAACCAATGGATTCCACCAATTTCACGGGGAAGCCATGAACGCATCTGTGAGATGAAAGAGAAGCCTGTCTGTTGGGTAGCAGTAGCACGTTCGTTGAGGTATTCCACGCCATCGACTTTAAAAGTCAGCGGACGCCAGCGGTAAGGATTACCAAATGGACCTGCACCGAAGTCTTTACTCATATCGAGCTCGGTATTTTCAAGATGGTCGCGCATGAAGTCCATCATATCGCGGGGGCTTACCTTCCGTTCGGGCTGTATCCACAGGGGCATGCGGTTACTGGCATAGCCTGTGCGGGCATCGTGTTTAATGTCGCCTTTCACGTAGTCCCAGTATTGTTTCATCCCCGAGTTCACTTTGTTGAACATACTCCAAACACGAATTTCGCTGAAGCGGGCGGCACCGAATTCAACAGGGGCATAGGTATCACTGAAGCTGAATTCTTCGTCTTTTACACCCTCTTTCACGAGTCCGCGCGAACGGGCAAAGCTTATCACATCCGCTGCATAGACAGTCGTAATTCCCTTGTTGAAGATGTCACCAAGGTTTTTGGAGCTGAGAGAGCTCTTGTTATTATCGAGTGGGAAGGTGGTGATGCGCGCCTGGTTGGCATGACCCGATACCATTCCGTCGGGGATCATCCGGGCAACCCAAACGCCGCCCTTTTCACCCTTCTGCAGGGTTTGGATCAGGGCTTCGCCGTGTTGTTTTGCAAAAGGCTCGCCGGCCACTTCGGTGAGGGCTTTGGTAAAGTCGGCATCGGTAAAATAGGTTTTACCGTCAAGTTTTTTAATCACCTTGCGCACTTCGGCCGGATAGCTTTTCAGCATCTTCATGTCGACCTTGATGGACTTTCCTTTTCCGATGATCTCCATAATCCATGCTTCATCGGGATCGGCAACTGAAAATGATTCGCCGGTGGAGTAATAGCCGTACTCGGCCATGAGCTCGGCTATGACCTTGATGGCTTCGCGTGCTGTTTTGGAGCGTTGTAGCGAGAGATAGATCAGACTGCCATAGTCCATGATGGCACCGGGTTGTTCGCCCAGCATTTCAAGCCCGGTGTATGTTGTTTCGCCTACCGATACCTGGTACTCGTTCATGTTGCCGATAACGTTGTAGGTCTGGGCGGCCTGTTTGATCTGTCCGAGGTGCTTTCCTGTGTCCCACTCGTAGATTTCGAGCATTGAACCGGCAGGCCACGTAGCGGCAGGCCAGTGATAGAGTTCGCCATAGAGCACGTGAGAGTCGGCAGCATAGCTGATCATGGTGCTGCCGTCGGTTGATGCTCCCTTGGTAATGAGGTAGTTTGTACAGGCATTTGCAGCGGGGATGCTCAACACGAGTATGCCGGCTAACAGACCTGTCAAGAATTTATTCTTCATGGGTGATTCAGGTTTTATGTTTAATTTCAGAGGCCAAAGATAGAAAAATGTGCAGACGTAGAAATACGTAGCGTTTCGATTGTATGTATTTGCAGAATTGCTGCGACGGCTTTCTCCGGCGGTGGTCTGTGGTTTGCGATTAGATGGATGTCGGGTAAGAGAGGGGAATGGTAAACAATTGTAAAACCATGCATAGATGACGTTTAGAAGGAGAAGGCTTCTGATTGTCAAATTTTCTTCAATTTCAGTTTCAAAATGATCTCCATGGTGCAACCATTATATGTAAAACCTACAAACTATATTAAAGAAAATGAAAATCAGACACCTTTTATTTCCGGCTATATTGCTGGCTACCTGTGTAATCACCTCTTGCAGCAAAGATGAGGAAGACCAACCGCAGAAAGAAACCAAGACGGTTTACTATATGAAAACACTTGTCACGACCAATGAAGTCTGGGGCACTTTCGCTGATTCCATGGTTTATAACAATAACATGCAGCTTATTCGGAATATCAGTTCCTGGGGTACTGTGGCCGATACACTCGATTACAGCTATGATAATTCAGGACGTATTGAATTCATCACGAAGAATGGGGGCAATTATAAATCGTATGAATACCCGGATCAGGTGATTCTTGAAAAAACCTGGTCTGTTTCTCAAGGAAACTGGAGTACCGTGCAGTTCAATTTGAATGCTGATGGCAAAGCCGTTCGTGAGCAGGATATCAATACATCCATCTTCTCCACCTATGAATGGACTAATGGCAACCGTACTAAAATGACTACTTATGATGGTGCTGGTATTGTCGAGATTACGAACACAATCTATAACACAACTGTTAAAAACCCGCTAAACGAGCGTTATACCGGAACCTTACTGGCTGTCACATCAATCAACATGGAGGCAGACGCCGGAGAAAACGGAGAAATTGTTTACACTTCCAATAGTGCCGGATACCCGGTAACAGTTGCTATCCCAACCGATTTTGGTGTTTTCTATTCAACCTATACCTATGAAACTAAAATTGTTGAGGTTAATTAATTATATAATTATTAAAAACAAATAGAATGAATAAGTTTTTTGCTTTCGTAATGGCGCTGGTTCTGACAGCTTCAACGGCTGTCAGCGCCCAAGGTTGGCGCGATGAGATCAGTTCAAACTATTTCTATATCCGGTTAGCTGCCAATGCAGTCCAATACTGGGATCTGCCGGGTCGCCATCCCCAGACTGCCAACAAGAATATCCAATTTCAAATCTGGCAGAAAGATGATGACCCTTACGAACGGACCTTCATTTTCCCTTCAATAAATGGATCACAGAACTTCGCCATAAAGAACAAGGCTGGTTACGTTGTTGATGTCAGTGGGAAGACCGACCTGAATCCAAAAGAAAAGCTCCAGCAAAAAACCGGTAAAAAATTCAAAATGAAGAGGGATAATGGTGCTCAAATACAGACCTGGACGCTGGATGGTGGTGTTCCGGAATGGCAGCAATGGCGTCTGATCATCGTTGATAAAAATACAGTAATGTTTGAAAATGTATTTACTGGCAAAGCTATTGACGTAACAGGAGGTAACATCTACCAAAACGGAACAAAACTTCAGTCATATAATCGCAACAACAGCGATTCACAGAAGTTTGTGCTTGAATATGCCGATGGACCACGTAAAGGCCAGTTACTTAGTTTTGAGTAACCATAATAGCTGATATCTTTCCGGTGCATCAGTTCTAAGGCTGATGTACCGGATTTTCAGTATTACTAACGATAATTAACCTGACAGATGAAAGAAACAATATTGATTTGGATAGTGGCCTTAGCCTGCCTGACGGTAAGCGCCCAGAATCTGAAACCGCAGAAAGATAAGGAAACGAAAAAATATGGCTACATAAACGGGGACGGCGAATGGATTGTATCGCCCACTTATGATGATGCCGATAAGATTAAAGATGGCCACGGGGTTATCTATAGCTCAAAGAAACGTGGACTGATTGATGCTACCGGTAAAGTAATCCTTGAACCTCGTTTTGATGACATCGACAGGTTTAAGGACGGCTTTGCGCAGGTTGAACTAAATGATAAAAAGGGATTGATCACTCCTGATGGAAAAGTACTTTTAGAGCCCCGGTTTGATAAGATTGACAAATTTTCTGATGGCGTGGCTGAAGTTAAAGATAACGGCAAGTATGGCCTTATCTCCAATAGTGGTGTGGTTTTATTCGAGCCGCTTTTCGACCGGATCTCCTCATTTGATAAAGAGGGCAATGCCGATATTGAGTCTTCGGGGAAATGGGGATTGATTAATCGCAGCGGAACAACGCTATTTGAAGCGCAATTCCCGGAGCGGTTACGTTTTGAGAACAATGGGTTAGCTATTGCAAAGCGTGATGGATTATTCGGCATTGTAAAAAAGAAAGGAGAAGTGGCTTTCGAATTTAAAGCTGAGGCAATCTCCTATGAACAGGGCATTTACGTGATTGGCATAACAGATGAATGGCGCCTATACAGCGAGAACATGAAGCCCGTTTCGGGAAAATATGAGGAAATGGCCGGGTTCTTTGGCTTTGGTTCCAGTAAAAGATTCATCCGCGATAATAAAGTGGCTGTGAAAAAGGAAGGAAAGTGGGGTTTTATCAGCGCCGAAGGCAACGAGGTGATTAAACCCGCTTATGACGCTATAGATTCGGATGGTTTCAAATGCTCATTTTGTGCAGTGAAGGTTGGCGACAAATGGGGGTATATCCGCGCAGACGGATCGTGGTTCAGGGAACCGGAATTCGATAACGCGGAGGCATTCACGGGAATTGGAAATGTAGCAGCAGCCAACGTGGTAAAAGACGGTAAACAGTTCCGTCTTAAAAATGATGGCACCTTAACCGATCTGACACCTGCACCGGCTCCTGTCGTTGAAAATAAATCAACGGCCTCAACTGTAGCTGCTACTGCACCCAAAACGCCTGTTTCATCATCTTCTGATAATCAGTCACTACCGGGTGTTGCTTCGAAGTCTACTCCTGCGGCTGCACCTGCTGTTGATGAGTCTGCCTGGGTCAATGGAGTCTGGATCGTTGAAGAAGAATTTATGGGATCAGGGAAAGTACGTACAGGGAATCATACCACTTATTCTCGTTTTGAATTCGATGCCAATAAGAGGGGTTTCATGGTACAACGTGACCAGATTTCAGGCAAAGATTCCAAGAAAACAAGTGGTGGCTGGAAAGTGTCAGGCAATAAGCTGACCCTTTCATCACTTAGTTTCACCATTAGTGAAATTTCGGCCGATAAACGAACGATGAAATTAAAAGGAATGTTGGGTACCTGGTGGAAGGTACGCAAAAAATAATCTGTGATTCAGATTGGTTTTGACAGAGCGCCCCCGAGCCTTCAGGCAGGGGCGTTTTTTTTATCTGCCATGATCTTCCCAAACGCACGGTTGTCGTGATGAGTCATCGCTCAATAAGAATGAACCCGGCCCAGTCGATCGGAAGGATCCCTTTTGCCCTGCATTCCATCTTTGATTTCTGCAATGCAGTGGGATAGTCTTCACCATTCAGTATGTTTCGATAAAACAAAACCATCAACTGTTTGGTCGCCAGGTCGTTGACGTTCCAAAGAGAGGCCACCACATTCTGCGCCCCGGCAACGAGCAATCCCCTGGGAAGCGCCATGATGCCATCACCGCGTTCCAGTTTGCCGACTCCCGTCTTACATGCGCTCAGCACAATCAGCGAGGGATTCGCTTTCAGACTATACATCTCGCCCATATACAGCATGGCATCGCTTTTGCCGGTAGAATCAGCAGCAAACATCAATCCCGATTTTTCCGGGTTGGTGCTGTTAACAAGGCCATGCGTGGCAATATGAACGATGGTTGCCCCCCCGAGTGTTTGTTTGAAAGTCGATTTACCGGCTTCGGATCCCGCGTATACGGTAGCACGGATTCCTTGCTTGTTAAAAAGCCCGGCTACCTCTACAACCTCTGCCAGAGAATATGGAAGCGCGGCAAACGACCCTGCTTCTCTATTGAGTATCGAAAGATTATCAATTTCGTTGCTCCGGACGCAGGTCGAGGCCAAAGTGGTTATGCCGGTGTCCGACATTGGGGCGAACGCGACAAGTGGCCCGAGAAGAGGTTTGTTCGACGGAAGCTTATAAAGGTGCGAGGTGTATCGGTAGGCTATCCTGTGGTTTTCGGTGAGCATTTTCCGGCTGCCAGGGAAGGAAAGCAGTTCAAAGGGGATATAATAAAGCTTCTCGTCTGGAATAATCGTTATTCTTTTCTTGTTTTTTAGATCCTTTTCACGATAAAAAAGCAATGCTCCCAATTGTTTTGCAGCACGTTTGGTTTGCTCTGTATCGCCTGATTTAACAGCGCCCGCGAGTGTTGAACACATAGCATCGAAGTCGGCAGGAAGGGGCTGAAATAAAACCTTGAATTTACCTGATGTGATAGTAAAACGAACAATGAATCTGGCGGTAGTATAAAAATCATAGAGCACTTCTCCGGGTTCGATTCCTTGCTCAGGCCGGGTGTCTTCTGATAGGAGCATCTGGGGAACAAGTAATTGGGCTGATATTTCCCCTTTATCAATGGACTGCAGGTAGCGGTTAGTAAGTAAGCCAATTTCTTCTTCCTTTAACCGGCGATAAGCATCAGGATGGGTCGCGGGATTCAGGCTCAGAAGTGTTTCGTATATCCGGTTGAGCCTCATGGTTCCTTCATCAAAGGAGGAATTACCGGCACTTCCAAGCGCGTAGCTGCGGCAGATTACCGAATAGGATTGTGATCGGGCTATCAGCGGGTAGATTTTTCTCAGGAGTGAGTCATTGTCGGTAGCAGGCTGACCGGCGAAAAAATCGACCAGTTGATCGGCAAATAACCGATAACGCCGGGCTAGATCAGCCAACCCGTCAGGTGTTTGGGCAACACCTGCCTCAAGATCGATCATGGTAAGCAGGTACCGCATATTGCCTATAATGGCATCGAGATATTCTGCCTGCTTTGTTTTCTGGTAAAGCGCGACCAGAATTTCATTTTTAAGCCCGATGATAAAACTCAGTTCCCGCAGCTCGGTCTGGGGTGTTGCCTGATGGCTATAATCAGGAATCAAGAGCACCTCAGTAGTATCAGGGCAGGAGGTCATCCGGCATATTTGCCGGTGAACCAAAGCAAGAGCCTCTTCGGGACGATTGGAACCCAGCAGGCTCCGACTGTATTGCTCAACAGCATTTGCATAATATGAAGCGATATCACCAGGTGTGTTTCTCAACACCTCGCGGTTGATAACCAGTGCGGTGTCGAATCGCCCGAGCTGGTTGAGCATTTTCCCTTTCATGTGCAGCAAACGGTAATAACCGGCCCCATTGACGGTTTTCATTGTCAAGTCAAAATTCAATGCCGAATCAATGTATTCAACCGCTTTATCGTAGATCAGCATATTTTTGTAGCACACTCCTGTATAATAATACAAGTAGCCCTTCGGCTGGTTCTGTTCATCCGGGAGTCTTCGCGTCAGTTCCAATCCATGTTTAAACCAGCGCAGAGCGCTGTCGGGTTGATCGCTGGCAACCCATGCCGAACCCATACTGATGCTGTAGTATGGATCATCGGCAAATCCTTCTGATACCTTACGCCTGTTAAGCCAGTCGGCAAATCGCATACATTCAAGTCCCAATGGAGGCTGATAGAATTTTAAAATATCGCCCATCAGCCGGTAGGTGTTAATTTCATAGTAAGGATAACCGGTACTTCGGGCCAGTGCCAGAATTTTTGATGCTATCCTTAAACCGGGTTCTGTCTGCCTTAATGCAAAATAATTCGTCATCAGGTTGGTATAGGCATCCAACAATGCCGGATGCAGGGTGTCGAGCGATTTTAGGATCGAAATCTCGTGCATCGTCAGATGAAGGGCCTCCTTCATCCGCATCTGGTCGCGTAGCATCGTAGCCTGACATGCGAAAAGTTGCGAAAAGGGGTAATTCAGTGTGTCGCCTTCTTGCCGGGCAGCATAAATTGCCTTATTCAGAATACTTTCTTCAAGTTCAAACCGGTGGTCATGACCCAGTTTGCCGGCTATGATTATGATGTTTGCAAGGTTCTCCTCAGGCAGGTTGTGCTGAGTAAGGCGAGCAATCATCAGAGAGCTGAGTGAATCAATACAATTGTCGGGTGTAGCTGATGGAAGCCTGGTTATTGCAGCGCGAAGCAAGGTGTCGGCAGCGGCTTTCCAAAAGCGGGATTTGTCGGTGCGCTGAGCCTGGAGGCTACCGGCAATAAGCAAAAAGACAAGGAGTGTTCGGGTGGCTTTATTCATGTTTCTGGTCGTTGATGTCTCCGGGGAGACGTCTTTAGATGGGGCCGCAGTGAACAATCGGTCGTTGACTTTCCGAACAGCAAACAGCCATTTGCTGCAAAAATACAAAATATCAGCCACCCGGCGATAATCAATCATCCTTGGCATCTGATCTTCTCTTGTAGATATTTATAATCGCTGCCATCTCTAATGGCCTGCAAATCAAAGATAACATGGAATGCATTTATAAACTTAATGAAACCGCCATGAGTCTTCGATTGCCATTTAATGAACTAATTTTCTTGAATATCGGGTATGTGGCTCAATCAGGTCATAGAAGAAATGTAAAGTAAGGTTTATGTACATTGATCTCCGAAAGGAGACAAGTATAACTTGTGAAACCATATATCACGAATCAACATCGCCTCTCCATGTAAAATTTCATGCTGCCGGGCGATTAATTGCACAAAATTTAGTGTCGGTTAGTACGCTGATTTTTCTAAAAACCCCACATTATTCTACAACAAAACGCAAATTTCCAAACACCTGACTGACAGTGGTCAGACATATCGTCGCTTCGAAGTAGCTTCGAAGCGGCTTCGAAGTGCCTTCGTTGCCTTTTCGTGTTCTTACGAAACAATATCGAAGGGGCATCGGATGAAGCCCATCTATGGTGTAGCTCATGTAATAAATGGGCTCTTTTCCGGATACTGATGATAACTCATTCGCGGAACGGGTAATGATCGGGTGCTGCGTGATTATTTATTGGATCTGATTTTTTAAATAATTAATATCCAGGTTGCTGGCAGATATGCTTCTGGTGATTATGGTTACTATATGCTTCAGGTGCTTATTGCCAATAATTGTTTTTCTGTGATAAAATGACTGTTTCGGCCTGTTGGTTGAAGGGAGGATTGGTTGGCATGATAGTGGAAATGCCGGAAAAAAGCTCTTTTTTTGCAGAAACTTTTCAGAATTGGAACAAAGTAGCAACCAATTAGCAGGCTCTTTTAATGTTGAACAGGTAATCGAACTCGCCCGAAGGGTTACTGGTCGTTATGTGGCCCGTGGTGTTATTCCACCGCGTGACTCAGAGGATGTGACATCGGCCATGCTTGAAAAATACCTGAAGAAACAGGATCAGATTCTGCAATCGTTCGTGGGCAAAGCCTCGCTTACAACTTATCTCACGGCTGTTTTTAACCGGATGTGCTGTGAGGTGATACGTAGTGAAAGCCGCCACTGGTATGCTGTTAGCGACAATGAAGACTACCGCGCCAATGACGATAAAGGTTGTCACCAAACCGAAATTGATACCTTTATCGCCAGTGAGGTCGCACTTTTGTCGCGGTTGATAAAAAGTTTGGGCGTCGAAGGAGCCAAGTTGCTGCTGCTGGTACGATTCTTTTACCAGTTAAAGATTAACCCTGAAGATGTTTATCACTGGACAGGTGATCTGACACCCGGGATACTGGAACAATTGCAGTCGGGTCAGCATACAACAAAGGGAGAGCGCTATGCCGTTATGGCAACGGTGGTGAACATTGCGGAAAAAAAGAATATAAGGCCCGATGCTGTTAGAATGTGGTTTAACAAACAAATGGAAGTGTTGTTGTGTAAGTTAAACCATGACGCCTCGGTGCTTCATACACGTGAAACATTGGCAGTACTCTTCGAAAGGTTGCCACATGCTTCAGGGATGCATAAACCCGATGTATTTGAATAGTAATGGTGAGGCAAAAAGATGATGAAGATGTCAACATGTTTATCCGAGATGCAGGTAGCCGAATGCGCTGAGGCCATTCGCGACAATGGGTTTGATTCCATTCCTGAAGTGATCAGGGAACATCTCCGAAGCTGCGACAAATGTGCTTCAGAGGTTCTGGCTGTTGCTGATCTTATTAATCTGCCCGAAGAGAACAAAGAAAGACCTGTCAGAACATTATTCCCCCCATGGGTACGATGGGGTGCCGTGGCTGCTGTTGTGACACTCTTCGTGGTTGGTAAGTTCGTTATGCAGACACCTTCGGATCAGCCGGCCACAGATCGTTCAAAAACTTCTGTTATCGAAATAGCCAGATCGGACGAGGCAACTGTTGCACAGTCGTTACCCGAAACATCGATACCGAAAGCCGGCAATGACAGCCTTAACATTAATACCCAACCATCCCCCGCACCCAAAGGATTGCTTGCTGCATACACTCCCCACCGGGAGCTGGAGAAGCTTACCAAACGTTCGCTGACCGGACAACGCTCCGAGGGCTCAGTTCGCGTGAGAACCCCCAACGTGCTGGAGATACAGTCTGATACAGTGCACCTGAGATGGAGAAATACTGACCGTATTCAACTTACAGTGGAATGGTTTAACAATCAGGGTGTGATGATTAAACATGTTACAACAAACAGCAATTCAGCCGCTGTCCCAAAGTTACCGGGCGGATTGTATTACTGGAAACTGTTTAACGCTGATGCCGACATGCTCTATTGCGGAAAGGTAATTGTAAAGCAGATCTGACGGGGGCCCCTTTGTAAAGTCATTCAACTTTTTCTGTACCATTCAGTTTTACCCTGGTTCTGATACAGGCCATACAACTCCCTGGCAGTAAGGGCACCGCACGGGTGACTAATAAACCCGGAACTATCGGCAGGGAAAATCTTTAACGATGGTCAATAGCGAAACAAGACATCAAATGTGTCCATTTCAATAAGTTATGGTTGTGATTTTTGGTGATTATTGATTTATTTGACGGTAATAATCTCTTGACAACGAGGGTTTAAACATCGTGATGATGGCCTGTAACCCGATGAGCCCGTTCGGGCAGGCAGTAAAGGGCATCAACGTCAAACATTTCACGAAAACGCCGTGATATAAAGATAATGCCACAGGCGGAGATAAGACTAAAGATGGTAATTTCCGGTTTTTTTCACGTTCATAGGTTATGTGGCGCCGTGAATGGTTTCCCTGTAGGAGGAGCGCTTCAAATGACAGGCAATGGCCTTATGTAGTTCAACCGTGATTTGCTAATGACGGATTTGGGATAAATTCATAAAGATGTGCTTTTGCCATCATAAGCACAGGATGTTATCACCCCGTCTTTTTGGTTTACTTCCGGGTATTGAACCCGACAGCATTGTTTCCGATGTTAATGCGGAGGGTTCTGCTGCCTTGTAATACGCGCTGTTGCGGAGGTTCTTTGACCAGATCAGTAAACAGAAATAAAAAATTTACTTAGTTAAAAATTCGATTGATTGCTTTATTACGTCTCATATTATGACTGCCTTATGGCAATGAGTCTGTCCGTCGGCATCTTTAAATCTGATGATACAGAAACCCGGTACGGGATGAATAATTGATATCCTCTTTTCATTGTTTGCTTCAGTAACAATAAATTGGACATGCTGACCTACTGCATTTGTAATTTCTATATCTTTATTTTCCGCGAATGATTCGGTGTTGCACCTGATGGTAAAAACACCACGGTTTGGATTAGGATAAACGGTAAAATGGCTCTCAACAGGAGCATTTTCAGCATCTAATGAGATTACTTCATCCGAGGACTTACCAGAGATGTTTATAATGGGATCTATTGTCCCGGTAAATGTTGACCCTGATGCGATTGTAAAGCCAGGCCTCATGCTGATGGCTGTGCAGGCCTCATAGGCCTGTTGAGCCGTGGCCAGAAAGTTTACAGGATTTATGGAGGCAAAGATGTATTCGCCTGAATAGTTTACCTCTGAGCCCGCGTTGGCAATATCCTGATTAATCTCGATCACCTCATTACAATCAATGGCCTGAATCACGTTCAACACCGCATCATACATGTGATAGTTGGTCTGGTTTTCGAAAGTCATAGTACTCATATCCTGTGTATGCTCGCGCCGGTTCTTTGCATCGAAGTATAGCTCGTATCTCCCTTTGGTCGTAAAGGTATAGCTAAACGATTGCTGGCTTATGGTTTGCGTACCTACCCATGTGTCCCAGGCACCTTGATGAGTGTTAGCCCAATCTGATGGCATATTATGAGTCTCTTCACCAATTTCATAGCCATTTCTATATAACTTCCACCTGAAGTCTGTTATTGACCGGTCGTCATATTGAGGTGCATCTGACGTCTGGGCCTGGCACCAATGTTCTGTATAATAACAGTTAAAATACTCTCCGGGGGTGAAATTATGGAGAAAAACAGTAGGTGATCCGTTCATTCTGACTTTGTTGCTGTGAACATTGAAATTCGCACCACCATCTTTAATAGTCTCTTGTAAAGTAAGACATTGACAAGCTGCCCCGACCTCAATGTTTTTGGTAGTGCTGTTGCAGAATCCTGCAAAGTCGATGACATTCAGGGTTACCGGGTAAATACCAATTACAGGAAACTGAATTGTTTTCGATGGATTACCCGAAAGGTCAGGATCGGGATTAAAATATGAATTGCCAATAATCTCCCAGGGTGGGCCACTCGAAGGAATCGGGGCTGCTCCTGAACCCAGTTCATTGCCCCATACCCATTCCCATTGCATGTATGGTTTGAAGCCGCCATAAGTCATGTCGGTAAATGTAACCGGGGTATAGACTCCCAATATTGGCTGGGATGGGTTGAGTCCCGCGTAAGTGTAGTCAAAAGCCACCGTATGCGCCCCCGGATTACCAATATAGTACTGATAAGTGGCATTCCCTCCCCCGTTTGGATCATCACTGTCAACATACACAACCAACTCATTGTTCCCCGGTGTCGAAGGAACCAATACTGTAAAACTGGTCTCATAGGTCCAGTCAGCTATCAGGGTAGTGGATCCGTTTTTCTGGTAAGCGACATGGAAACGGGGAATACCCCCTAAAATGTTTATATGCAGAGAAATGAGGTTTGAATTTAATTGATCATGATAGAAAGTAATCCAGGGACTGTTAGAGCCCCCGGTATTGAGTCCCGGATCGAGGACATTAATGTAATCGGAGATAAACAGTGTAGATGCCTCCGACTGGTTGTGTACGGTGAGCCCAACCCCATAATACCCCGGAGCAGCATATTCAACCGTGGGGTTTTGCAATGTTGATGCAGATGGATTCCCACCTGGAAAGCTCCATTCCCACGTCTGAATCGGAGAGGATCCCGGAATTGAGAGGTCTTCCAATTCAATGGGTAAGTTTACAAACTGCACCGTGCTGCCTTCTCCACCGCTGACTTTAAATAGTGCATGTAATTTAGCGGGATCATAAAGCGGTGAAAGCTTCACGTCATAGAAAGTACCGCCTGTACCCCAGAACTCCTCTTCCCTGCTATCAATCCTGGCCAGTATCAGCATAAATTTCTGTCCTTGCTGCCCATTCTCGATGACGATTGAGTTTGCTCCATTCGAAAGATCTATGATTCGGTCATCGCCTAAGCCGGTTGGGGTAACTTCCAGAAGATTGCCATATAAAGTCATCGGGGAGGCTATATTCAGCTTATTGGCATTCACCGTAACCAAAACTGAACCTGCCTCATTCATCGTTATCTCAACGTAATCGAGTCCAAAGGAGGCCGGGATATTTCTTGTGCAACTCGCATCTGTACCGTCATATTCCAGCTTTGCACTGTTAGGTTCAATGTAAAGATTATCGCCTCCATCGGTCCACAGGCCATATTGTGCATCGTTAAAGCAGACCGCCTTTGCAAACAGCCTGATAACATCGTCCATGGAGTTCATGCTGCCTGAATTCAGCTTGCTGTCCATAAAAGTTTCAATAGATTGCAGGTCTGTATTAAAATAGCCACTCATCATCTCGCGAACAATACTCAACTGACTGGTAAGATTCGGGGAGCCGGTGTTGTTATAGTGCTCAAACAGATAACGCCAAAAGAGGGCGTAATCATATTTGATTGTATTTAAACTATATCCACTGCATCCAGCAATATAATTTTCGGCTGTCAATTTATACATCCCGCGAATGCCGCTCAATTCTTCAGCATTGATAATTGTTTCGATAAAACGGGCTTGTCCTTCAACGAGAAAATCATATTCTAGAGAATTATTTGTTAGAAAAAATGTCGGGTTATGAGAATACTGTATTCCATGAAAGAACTCATGGTTAATAACCATTTTCATAAAAATTAGATATGGATATACGTAATCCGGTTTTACAGATTCATATAAATCAGAAGAAAATGAGAGTCTTCTATCTTGGTCAACTGTTGACCAATTGAAAGAATAATTATCAGACCAATAGGCTCTGGATAAAGGATAAGTTATATGATTCGCATTTATTGACACGTGGTATATTTCGGAAGAATTAAGTGGTTGATTATCTATAAGATTAGTTCCAAAACCAAAATTATCAACCCCGGATTGCAACTGGGTTACCCAGGCTTCTTTTAATTGATCGATTACCATCGTGCAATAATCTTCGCAATCAGGTATGGCAGGAGATGTCGCAGCATTGAAAAATGATTTAACATAGTGCAGTTCGATGAACTGTTGTGGACTTGAATTGGGAAACATGTCCGTTTTAATACTCTCCAGCACTATAGTCGTGACAGGGAAATCTGCTACCGGAGTTCCATCCCCATTAAAAACCTCCACTGAAAAGAAACCGTCGTACTGATTGTCCTCCGGGAGAAAAACCTGTGATATAAATCCATCCTGTGCCGCCGAGTAGGTCAGGTTTGATTCAAAGATGGTTCGCCGACTATAGAACAATCCATCTGAAATTACCTTGAGCCGATAAACATTGTTGGGAATAATTAATAATTCCTGAACCAGAAACTTACATTGTATCCCGGTAGAGCTTTCATTATTTGAAACGATAAAGTAATGATAGTTTAGATATTCTTTATAGTTTTCATTATTTTGAACATCCACGACCGAAACAATAATGCCCGATGAGGTTTTAGATGAATCTTTGAAATTTCCAGAGTCATTTTTAGCCGGTATTATTTTAAACTTAAGGTAAATCTCAGTTGGTTTTATTTTCGATTGTGAACTACCGGATGTGTTTATAATATACTTGTGTACAAAAATTCCATTCAAGACATAATAATATTCCTTGCCATATTGAAAAACCCGTTCTCTAAAATCAACGAACAGTAGCTTGTAGGAAACCTCAATATTGAAATAATTATCATGGATTTTAAATGGATTACGAAGTTCAATACTGACATTGTCTAAAACATAGACATTTTGTAATAAGTCACGTATATGTTTTATATAAAATTCTGTGAGAACTATGTCTTCGATTGATATATTTCCTCTTTGGTATGATTCATTCAACAAGGTCAGCAAGAATTCTTCTTGAAATTCCTTGAAGACTAAATCATCAATTTTAAATACATAGTTCTTTGTTAATGGCCGTATTTGAGCATATCTAGTGTAAACCTTTAATTTAGGAATTACTCGGGAAATAACCTTTTGAACCTCCTCACTTAATGAAAATCTATTCCAGACCGCATCCTTTGTTCTGGATTTATCATGATTTTTATCGCCGTCCATTTGGTTATCATACCAGTGTATGGTATCATTTGCCTTAACTTTCTGGGCAAACAGGTTGGTACACGAAAACAGTACACAGGTAAAAACGAGAATGACTGCTTTAATCAAGCCTGTCGTAATCGCCATTTCAGGCACACGGGGAAGCACCAGGCCATTCATCTCCCGATTTTCCGGGCGGTTCTCTTTTTTATGCATAGATTGCAAAACGTAGCTCTTCATTGGTTAATTCCTCATTTTTTCAAGTGATTCGATACGCTTTTCCTGTTCGATGACATACAGGGTCAACTCCTCAATTTTTTGAAGAAGAAGTGCATTCATTGCCGCAAGATCTATACCATTTTTTCTTACCTGTTCTTCGGTAGGAATCTCAGGCAGGTGTTGATTAGCCTGAATATAGGACTCAAGCGCCGGCAATGTCATCAACTGATAATCGGATGAAAAGACGAAATCGCTCCAGTTAGCCTTAAGCTTTACCTTTACCTCCTCGGTGGTTATACCGCCCTCAACGAAGAGCTTGTGACCTTCTGGCAGAAGCAATGGTGCATTGCCTATACTCACCCTCCCGTCCTTGATTCGCAGTACCTTAGTTTGAACATTGTTTTCAAACAAATAGATTCCATCGGCGTTGGCTGTTATTCCGCCTGACTTGCCCGAAGATTCCAGATGTAAGCTGGCGTTTGAACTGAGCGTTGATTTGATGCGTACCTGTGCCTGTTTATTTCCAGTTCCTAAAACAGTGAGCAGATCATTTTCGCCTAACTCATCGGTGTTTAATCCAACGCGACCATCTGTGGCAATGTAGATACCTTCATTTGTTGAAGTCATGTCATCATTGGTAATAAAATGATTGTTCAATTGGATGTTGTGTGTTGCTACATGATCACCCAGATCATCACCCATATTATTATCCATTACCAGCAGCAATCCTGCGTCATCTACGCCAATCAGACGTGGAAGACCGGGTTCATCAGCTTCAAACGATTTTACCAATATAGTACCGTTGAAACAAGAACTTCCCTCCACCTGTAAGCGATTTTCGGTGGGTGAACAACCTATTGCCAGATTACCACCGATGGCTGTTCTTCCATTGAGATAAGATGATCCTTCGACATGAAATCTTGCCAGAGGCTCTCCAGTTCCCACACCCACATTCCCATTATCACTTAGAAACAGTTTAAAGTTGATGTTGTCGCCTTCCTTGGGGTTCGTGATCTTGCTTCCGCCATCGAGCCACTGAAATGGTGTCCAGAAGTTAAGCCCTCCGGCATGGTACTCGATTCCCCATTTACCCCAGAATGGATTCGTGTTGGAAGAAGAAGGTGCTTCGTCGGCAAACAGGAGGCTGCTGTTGGCACTGGTGAGAAGGATATTGCCGTTTACATGGAGCGGCTGCCGGGGATTGGCAGTTAAAACGCCAACATTTTCTGTTTGAAAAACAATATTCTTTCTGGAAGAAGTGGTAAATACAAAGTCCTCATCGTTACCGCCCCTGATTGTGCTTGTTCCCATGTAAATTTGTGAATATTGCCTTAGGCCTGTAGTCCGGTGTTCCAGCCTGATCTCCGCTGCCTCATTGATATCAGATAATACATGAAGTTTAGCTGTTGGCGAGGTAATATCCCCAACGCCTACCTTGCCGGTTGTTCCCGGTTCACCACCAGACCCAACGTAGAGCGTGGACAAAGTACTATTAAACCCAACCATTAATGAGTATGGATCGTTATTGATTAACAATCTACCGGGGTCAACTCCTGTGCCAATTACAAATGCGCTCGTGGCTGTTGACTTCAGGTTTCTGCCCGCAACCAGCGATGCAGTAGTGGTAGCTTCAACATTTAATCCCAATGCTATGGAAGAAATACCTGTTGCCTTCGCCTGGTATCCCATGGCGATTGAATTGGCCTGTGTTGCCTGACTTTGGTTGCCAAATGAAAAAGAGTTCTGACCTGTTGCTTGCGAATTGGTTCCTCCGGCAAAGGAAGAGTTACCAGATGCAACAGGTGAAGTTCCGACTCCGCTGGCATTTGTGCCTGTGATGTTTTGGTTTTCACAATTAACACATTGGCTTTTTATCTGTCCTGAAATGACCAGGCACATCATTATTATGATGCATATTATATTTGTTTTCATTTTTTGTTTAATTATTCTTTAATAAATTTTCCACTGAATTTTTCTCCGTTTTCATCAACTAACTCGTACAGATACACCCCCGAAGGTAAATTACAAGTCTGTGTCCTGATCTGGTTACCATCTAGATGCAGTTGTCTGTCCAAAAACCTTGCACCTAAAGTATTATAAATCCGAAAACGGACTGTTTGCCCTGAACACCTTCCATCAAGGGTAATATTTAAAACATCGCTCACTGGATTGGGATATACCCCTGGTTCACTCTCAGGGTGTTTTTCCACCGATGTATAGAGGAATATGTCTTCACGGAGGACTTTCCAAATATGGATATCGCGTTCAGGCCAGCCTGTTGTATTATCATATCGAGTTCCATAAATCAGACACCCTTTGTCAGGGGTGGCTAACGTACCCCAAGATGCATAATTTGCATCCCCACCCAAAACCAAATGGCCTCGTAAGTTTAATTCTCTATCAATGATGTATAGGAATATTCCGGTTGGCAACGTTGTCCATAAAATATTATAAGTTTGGTAACCGCTTATATAGATAGTCGTGTCATCCGAATAGGCCATGCTTTTCCTGACCGCCATATATTCAATTGTATCTTTGTTATCTAAAATAAGTTCATTGTAATATTGAGCTGATGTATCCAGCCGGTGAACTCCAAAATAGTACTCATTGATGGCGCCTGAATGATCAATCCTATTCTCTGTCATCAAAAACTCTTGGTTATTAAGCCAAACATCACTGCAAAAGGCACCACCGCCCAATGTGAAAAGCCTGTTGTAATTGAGAATGTTCAGGTCTTTATCCAGAAAGACTAATTCACCTGCCGTAAACGGGATTAGCCCATTACTGATCAGCATCAGATTATCCGAGCCTGGCATCTTTCGCAAGGTGTATGGTTCGGCCTCATACCAGGTATGGTAATAACGTGACAACAAAGTGTCGCCGTCCTGGGTCAACTTGAAGAAACAAAAGTCTCCTAACATTGTACCATTTTCATCCCGGCAGGCCATTCCAGCAATAGCAATATTGCCGTCATTGTCAAGAATACTTTGCGCATTTACTCCTAGAAAAGTATATTGGCTATTGATCAGAAATGTCTTCTCTGAAATGATATGAAGAGCTGTGTCGAAGATCGTAATTGAGAGATGATCGTTATAATAGGGTTCTCCTGTCAGGCTCATCGAACCTGTTACGAAATAATTCCCGTTGTTGAGCAAGGTAACTGAGGAAAAGCCACCAATGGTGTCTTGATGCTCAATCCTTCTCACGATATAACTCCCATCAGGATAGATTTTCATGATGATGCCGTCATGGTCTAATAGTGTATAATTCCCAATTTGTCCTGTCAGAATTATGTTTCCCTGTTGGTCAACCATGCCATCGTTAAAGTACTCATCCTTTTCGGTGGCATAACTAATCTCGAAAGAGCTCTGGGCTGGAACCATTACAGTGTACAATACAAAGACAAAGACGATCAATAGATTTTTCATAATGAAGTGTTTTGTTCATCTAAAGCAATCATGACGAAGGACTACTCTACTGTTTCGATGGAGACAGGCAGGCCAACTTGATCTATCGGGATTGCTGAGATATAAGCATAAGTTAAATTGTTTATATGCCGTATTCTGTAATACCCGAGACTGGGAATAAAGTCCTCCTCTCCCTCAATACAGCAATTCATGAAAGTCCAGTTGACAGATCTGTTATACGCCACCGGCATCCTGTCATAAATTACCTCATCTTCACCAAAGTAGTGAAAGTTCATCTTCGCGTATGAAAGACAACGCTTCTCATCAGTTATCGGTGTAGGGCTTTCATAGTAGAAAATTAGGTTCTCGTTAAAGGAGTTCTTAAATTCATGTCCATCCAATTTGTATGGGCTCATCGGATCCATTATATAGATAATTCGTTGAGGAGGAG
>MEOA01000034.1 GCA_001768515.1 Bacteroidetes bacterium GWE2_42_24
CAAACGTTACTAGAACCATAGGCGATACATAAGAAAAACATAACTTTGCCCTAACTTTGGTATGACTTTGAGGTGACTTTGGGGTAAAATGAAGCTGTAAATAACATGTAATCAGTTGTTTAAAAAATGAACTTATGTGATTATGTTCACATAAAATTTTTTTAAAAAAGTTGAAATCTTTTTTAAAAGAGGGCGAAATCGGGTATGAATACATGTCTGCAAATTGGATAATGATTCAAAATTTAGAAAGGCAATAAGTGTAAATTTGCTACTGAAGTCCGGAGAGGAAGATGGCTTTGGGTCTGGTTGGCTAATCAGTTATTTTTACATGAGCACGTAAGATTTGTTTTTCTTTGGCACGCCCTGCCAGGAAGTTAATCCGCGATAAAATAACAGTCATTGCTGCTCCGTGTTTCAGCAGGATTTTCTGTATTTGACGAATTGTTTTACGTGTTAATTCGCGTAATTCATGTAACCCGTAGACGCTTCTATCTTTATCTGCTAATCTCTTCTTCGTCCTTATTCGTGTTAATTCGTGTAATTCGTGGACGATAACTCTTTATCCACGAATTTGACGAATTTGACGAATTGTTTTCGCGTTCTTCTGTGGACGTTTCTTTTTTATCCACGAATTTGACGAATTTGACGAATTGCTTTCGCGTTCTTCTGTGGACGTTTCTTTTTTATCCACGAATTTAACGAATTTGACGAATTGTTTTTCGCGCTTTTCCGTGGACGCTGCTTTTCTTATCCACGAATCTCTTCTTCGTCCTGATTCGTGTTAATTCGTGGACGCTTCATTCTTATCCACGAATTTAACGAATTTAACGAATTGCTTTCGCGTTCTTCGGTGGACGCTTCTTCTTATCCACGAATCTCTTTTTCGTTCTTATTCGTGTTAATTCGTGTAATTCGTGGACAACTCCGGTAGCCTTGGCCTCTCCAGGAGACAACGATGCTGTGGCCATTATTTGTGCTCAATTAAAGGATTCCGAAACTGAAATCCCAGGCATTAACCTCAGGCTAATTTGTAAAACCGCGACAATTGATTCTCCGCCAGGTCAGGAGTTCTGAGTTTGAGTTTCAAAATTCCGATATTTTTACTGTAGGCCAATGGTTTTGGCTGTGGCTACAACCAGAGACCATAAAAACTACCTTTGTTGAAAAATTGACGTGGGAGGATTACCAACATTTAAAGAGATCAGGGCGGTTGCCTGGCCAATTATTCTGAGTCTAATTGCCCAGAATGTTGTCAATGTGACCGATACCGCTTTTCTTGGAAGGCTTGGCCCTATTCCATTGGGGGCATCTGCATTGGGCGGGTTGCTATACATTGCCATTTATATGTTGGGATTCGGTTTCGGTAGCGGAGCGCAGATTTTAATCTCACGAAGGAACGGTGAAAAGCGGTATGAGGAAACAGGCCGGATCACAAATCAGACTTTTCTGGCAACAAGCCTCTTCGGAATTATTATTATCATACTCGTGCAATGGTTTGCATCTCCATTTCTCAATGCCCTTATCTCATCGCCTGATGTTGGGAAGGCGACCATCGAATATACTACCATGCGGATATGGGGGTTGGTGTTTGCCTTTGCAAACATTTCTTTCCGTGCATTTTATGTAGGAATAGCCCGTACTCAATTACTGGGGTATAGTGCCGCAGTGATGGCGGTAGTCAATATATGGCTTGACTATACTCTCATTTTTGGCCATTTCGGATTTCCTGCCATGGGTATTAAAGGGGCTGCCCTTGCTTCTGTAATTGCTGAAGCATCAGCTGTTGTGTTTACCGTAATCTATACTTTACACACTGTCGACTTATCGCGCTATAGAATCTTCACTGCTTCACCTGCTCATCGTCTGACCCTGATCCAGACCATCGATA
Source organism: Bacteroidetes bacterium GWE2_42_24 (assembly GCA_001768515.1). GTDB lineage: Bacteria > Bacteroidota > Bacteroidia > Bacteroidales > TTA-H9 > GWE2-42-24. Next base: position 1,889 of record MEOA01000034.1, read on the forward strand.
TCTCGGTGTGGGTGATGCTGCAGAATTTTCTTTCACTGGGAAGTTGGTTCCTTTTTTTTGTGATTGTCGAAAAGTCGGGTGAACTCAATCTGGCTATTTCCAATATTATCAGAAGCATCTACATGGTGCTTATAATCCCTATACTCGGATTTGCCACTGCTGCCAATACGCTGGTAAGCAATTCAATAGGAGCACATGGATCCCGTTATACTGCACAAATTATTGGACGTGTGATGATTCAGGGTTTCTGGTACATTATTCCAATTCTTTTGATTGCGATTGTGCTGGCTAAACCCATTGTGTCGGTTTATACCAGTGATGCAAGACTTATTCTGGCGACTGTTCCGGCATTACGCCTGGTATGTGGAGTCATGGTACTGTTTAATGCGGCCTATATCCTTTTTCAGGGAGTGGCGGCCACCGGGAACACGCGTATTACACTGGCCATCGAAGCCTTTGCTATTGTCATCTATCTTTGGTATTCGTGGACCATTACAGTCGTTTGGAAGTTCAGTATCACCGCCATCTGGACGAATGAATACCTCTATTTCGTACTTCTCGGAATTCTTTCATACTTTTACTTCACTTTCGGCAACTGGCGCCGGAAGGTGATTTAATTTCCCCCAGTTGATATTTTATGATGAAATCCGATAACCCTGAACCGCTTAAATTGTCGGCTGTAATTATTACGCTGAACGAGGAGGCTAACATTCAACGCTGCATCCAATCGTTGCTCATTGTGGCCGATGAGGTGGTGGTTGTTGATTCAGGCTCAACTGACCTTACGCAGGATCTGGCAACCTCGATGGGGGCAAAAGTCATTTTTCATCCTTTCGAAGGTCATATTCAACAAAAGAACTTTGCGTTGAGTGTGGCCTCCTTTCCGTTGATTCTCTCGCTTGATGCCGACGAAGCACTTTCGCCCGAACTGGCCACATCGATATGCGAGGTGAAACACTCTCCCGCGGCGATGTGTTACAGTATGAACAGGATGACCAATTATTGTGGTAAGTGGATAAGACATGGCGGATGGTATCCTGATATCAAGGTAAGGTTAATTAGGTCGGGGAAAGCCTGTTGGGATGGGGTGAATCCACATGATAAACTCACACCTGAGCCAAATGCTGATATAAGACATTTGAAGGGTGACCTGCTGCATTACTCAATCAATTCACTTGCGGATCATTTGAAACAAATCGATTATTTCACCACTATTGCTGCAAGGGAAAGGGTGAAGCAATCGAAGCCCGTCGGGATACATCATCTGTTGCTGAACCCTGCCGCCAAATTTATTAAGGACTATTTCCTGAGGGGGGGCTTCCGGGATGGACTTACCGGATTTGCCATTGCATCATTCTCGGCCTGGGCTTCCTTCTTAAAGTATATGAAAACTGCATTTTTATACCGTGGACTATAACTTTACCATTTGTCATGTCTCCACAAAGGAAAACTGGCGTGGCGGGGAACAACAACTGTTGTACCTGTTTGAGCAACTCGCAGCCGGTGATGTCAGGCAACTGGTAATTACCCCTGTGGATTCAGCATTGTCGGGTAAAACCATACTTGACGGGAGTCCTTACCTGAGGACGGTCTCCGGCAGTAAGTTTAAACCCCTGCTGATATGGCGGATAGCATGTAAATTGAAATCTTTGGCTAAGGAATATCCAACCCTGATTGTTCATGTACATGACTCGGATGCTCATACAGCCGCAATCATTTCTTCAGCTTTTATGGGAGCACAGTTCCCGGTTGTGGTAAGTCGACGGGTTGACTTTCCTGTAGGCAGGGGTTTGTTGTCAAGCTTCAAGTACAATCATAGGTCTGTTAAGAGAATTATTTGTGTTTCGGAGGAGGTCAGGCGTATTACCGGTATGTCAATCCGGAGAAAAGAAGTGATGTGCGTAATCTATGATGGCATCGATACATGCAGGTTTGAGAACGTGGCGTCTGGCTTCTTCACCAGGCAATACATGCTGCCGGAGGATACACCAGTTGTCGGAAATGTTGCCGCAATTGCGCCCCATAAAGACTATTATACTTTCGTTGATACAGCCGGGATAATCCATCGTCAGAATCCGGCTGTCAGGTTTTTTATTATCGGCAATGGCCCGCTCGAACAACAAATAATTGAGTACATAGAATCAAAAAGCCTTTCCTCTGTCATCACGTTATGTGGTTTTCTTGATCCGGTTGAACCAGCTTTAAAGAGTTTGCAAGTGTTGTTGTATACAAGTAAAACCGAAGGGCTGGGAAGTACAATTATTGATGCCTATTCTGCCGGTGTACCCGTTGTTTGCACCACGGCGGGTGGAATTGCCGAGATTGCCCATCATGGTGAAAATGCACTGACAGCACCTCCGGGCGATTCAAAGCAACTGGCAACTCATGTGATGACCTTACTTGAAAGTCCGGAATTGAGAGGCGGGTTGATTCAACGGGCACAGAAGTATGCACGGGGCTTCTCGAAGGAAATCATGGCACAACAAACACTTTCTTGTTATACCGAGCTATGCAGATCAACCGGAAACGAACGATAAATAAGGGTCCAGAGTGGATTGCAGTTGTCAATCCCAACGCGGGTACCCGCAAGGTGGCGAACGATTGGTCGCAAATCAGTGAAGCCCTTAGCCGCTGGTCGGTGCACCATGCAGCGATTTTTACAGAGAAGAGAGGTGATGCCATTGAATTAGTGAAACAGCAGATTGTGCTTGGGGTCCGTCATTTTATTGCCGTTGGCGGTGATGGCACTCTTAATGAGGTGGTCAATGGTATCTTTGGACAGGGCGATGTGCCTACAACCGATTTCACCATAGCCCTTGTTCCAGTGGGCACAGGGAATGATTGGCGACGTACCATGGGGGTTCCTGTTGGCTATGAAGAGGCTGCCCGGGCTATTGGTAAAGGCATCGTCCGGATTCAGGATGTAGGCCGTATAGATTTTATTGAAAATGGGATGATTCAGGTTCGCTATTTTGCCAACGTAGCCGGTATAGGCTATGATGCACTTGTAGCCTCGAAAGTGAACCTCAAAAAAGAAAAGGGCGCCCACGGTGTCTTCACATACTTGTCAAGTCTGGTAAGCAGTCTGTTTCGTTACCGCGCCTGCGCACTCGATATTGCTCTTGATGATGATGAAATCAGGGCGGAGGTTTTTAGTTTGAGCATCGGAATCGGGAAGTTTAACGGTGGAGGCATGATGCAATTGCCCGAAGCACTGCCTGATGATGGCCTCTTTGACCTTACGCTGATACGTAAGATTGGGAAACTTGCCTTGTTAGGACAGATCAAAAATCTTTACGATGGAACCTTTGTAAAGCACAAAGCCGTTACGTGCCTGCGGGGCCATCATGTTGGTGTGAAGTCTGCTCAGCCGTTGATGATCGAAGCCGATGGCGAATCTATTGGGCAAACTCCTGCGACTTTTCACCTGATACCTGCCGCACTGAAGGTGGTTGTTGACCCGTTGCTTGCGGGAATAAATTCCTGTTGTTCGCAGTGAATTGAATTTCAGAATTTCGAGATTTCTGAAGCCAATAATCCGAACCCCATCAAGCATGTTATCGAGTCTTTTCCAATAACCGGATTCCCGGTTGACTATTTCATACATGGTTTTTCTTTTCTGTAATGTCAATCATCTCCCTGTTCCCCCTCTTTCCGTCGGGCAGGTTCACGTGTCACTTGAATGTCTTAGGCAAAATGTTGCGGCTTTCGAATTCTGCAGGTTATTCAAGTACTGCCTGATCGATAGTACTGCCTGTTATCTGCTGATTCATCTCAATACCATTGTGATTCAGCCTTCCTGTGTCTTAATGTCTTAATATCTAAGTGTAAAAAGAACGCTGTTTAAGTCTCATCTTTTTTTCTTTCCTTTGCATTAGCAATCACTACTTTTCTTTTTGTTTTAAATATGAAACGCTACGATCAGGATTCACGCATTGTTATGACACTCGACGCCGGAGGTACAAACTTTGTTTTTGGTGCCATTAAAGGCGAAAAGCAGATAATTCCCCATTTCAGTCTTCCGGCTGCTGCTGATAGTCTTGGTGCGGTATTGGATAATATCCGCAATGGTTTCAGGCAGGTAGCCAATGCTTTGCCCGTACCTGCTGTAGCCATCAGTTTTTGTTTTCCCGGGCCAGCCGATTATGAGCAGGGAATTATTGGGAATCTGGAGAACCTGCCCACGTTTAAAGGTGGCGTTGCCTTGGGTCCTTTTTTAGAAGATGAGTTTAAGATCCCCGTCTATATCAATAACGATGGCGACCTGTTTGCTTATGGTGAGGCCATAGCTGGCCTTTTACCAGAGGTGAATGATCTGCTTGAAAAGGCCGATCATCCTAAACGCTACCGCAATCTCTTTGGTGCAACATTTGGTACCGGCTTTGGAGGTGGCATCATCTCGCGCGGCCGTATGTTCGCAGGCGACAATTCAGCACAGGGGGAGATCAACAGGATGAGCAATAAACTCTATCCAGGTCACAGTGCCGAGGAGAGTGTCAACATCAGGGGTGTGAAACGGGTCTATATGCGCGAAGCGGATCTTACGGAGAAGGAATGTCCCGAACCTCGCGAAATCTTTGAAATAGGAATGGGTCGCCGACCAGGTCATATGGAAGCCTCAAAAAGAGCTTTCGAAGAATTGGCCATTGTGGCAGGGAATGCTATTGCCGATGCGGTAACTCTGACCGATGGACTCGTCGTACTTGGGGGCGGTCTTTCAGGAGCATGGCCTTTATTTCTCGATCGTCTCGTGGAAGAGATGAATGCTCCACATCGAACTTTTAACGACCGGCCGCTCGATCGACTTGAAATAAAGGTTTTCAATCTTGAAAATCCTGATCAGTTGAAGGCTTTCATTGCCGGTGAGCGACATCAGATTGTTGTCCCCGGTTCTACGCGAAGTATTAGCTATGATCCTATGCAGCGGATTGGTGTGGGGATTACCCGGCTGGGAACATCAGAAGCTGTTGCCGTGGGTGCCTATACCTATGCCTTGTACCGCCTTGATGGATGCCGCTTGTGATTTTCAGGCAGTAAATCAGTATATTATAAAATATTTAACAAAAGAGGCGACAAGTATCGCCTCTTTTGTTATACCTTTGCTGCGTATTGGTTCTTAACATTTGTTTAAGCTAAGAGGGAATCAGGTGAAACTCCTGAACAGTTACCGCTGCTGTAAGCTCCACTGATGTTTCGGCTCACCTTAAGCCACTGTCCGCCTCAGGCGGATGGGAAGGCCGGCCGGAATGGAGTAAGTCAGAAGACCTGCCATTACATGTTGCATTTGTGGCTTTCGGATAAAAGGCGCGATGTGTGATCTGTAAAAGGCTCATTCACCCTGTTAGTTTCGTTCCGTCAGCTGCAAATGATTGAATTTATTGATTTAATCATTTGTGGTAGATGCTTTTGTTTCAGAAAAAATACATATTCACCTTTATGGTGCTTGGGATGAGCCTCGCAGTCATGGCTCAACAGCCCGATTCTGTCGTCTCATTGCGCGAGGTGGCTATTATTTCTACTCCAATGCGGCAGGTTTCAACCACCTCCTTCAACGAACAAATTTCACCATCTCTTATTGCCGACTATGCCTCCCATCCGGTTTCGGAGTTGATTGCCCGAACGAGTGCAGTCATAATTAACCAATATGGCCCCGGTGGTTTGGCTACAATATCCCTTCGTGGATCCGGCTCCTCACAGACGGCCATCCTATGGAACGGCATCAACCTTCAAAGCCCCATGAACGGTGGTATGAATCTGAGCCAGCTTCCGGTAAACTTTATCGACGAGATTGAGGTGAACCATGGAGGGCAGGGGGCCCAGCAGGGCAATAGTGCTATCGGTGGCGTTGTGCAAATGAACAGCAGGGCTGATGTCCCGGCAGGATTTGCTGCATCGTTTACCCAAACGGCTGGTAGCTTTGGGAATTACTTTAGTGGGCTGAAACTACGCTATGGGTGCCGCAGTCTTTCGCTGACAACGCGTGTTTTTTACCAGACTGCCGAAAACAACTTTTCTTTTATCAATACTGCCCAATATGGTAAGCCCCTGATGAAGCAGCCCAATGCCGCTTTAAAACAGTATGGTTTACTGCAGACTGCCCTGTGGCAGATTAACCCGAACCAGCAACTCATCGTCAGGTTTTGGATTCAAAATTATGATAAGGAACTGCCTCCCCTGATGACCAACCTCAACAGCCGACAGCATCAGGTAGATGATGACTATAGGATGGCAGCCGAGTGGAAAGGAATGAAAGGTCGCTTCCACTGGGTTTTGCGGTCGGGTTATCTGTACAACAAGCAGTTATATAGTGACGATGCCAGCAGCCTTAGCGCCGATAACCGTGCCTCTTCATGGCAGAATAACTTTGAAGGAATGTGGCAGTTTAACGAAAGCCATCGTCTGATATTCCAGACAGGTTCTACCTTCGAGACAGGACGCAGCGATAACTATTCGGGTGAGAAACATCGAAATCTTACCTGGATGATGCTGGGCTACCGGTATGCACTCGCCGACAACAAGGCTGTAATTACCGCGACCATCCGGGAAGAACTTACCAATCTGACAACCACTCCACCCACCTTTGCTTTGGGCACTGATGTAATGCTGGTAAAAGGTCTTGTATTGCATTCCAACATCGCACGAAGTTATCGTATCCCTACCCTCAATGACCTCTACTGGAATATCTGGGGAAATCCCAATCTAAAACCTGAGCAGGGTTATACTTTTGACCTGGGACTTAATTACAAACATAAAGCAGGGGGCTGGCTTACCGAAATCGGCGTTACGGGATTCAGCAATCACATATCTGACTGGATTATCTGGCTGCCCCAGGGAACCATTTGGACACCAGAAAACCTGAAGAAGGTTTGGTCTAGAGGATTGGAGTGTCAGGCATCCGTATCATGGGCAATTTACCCGTTTAGCACAGGACTTACAGCCAAGTATAATTACATCAGAGCTGCTCAGTTGAACACTTCCGCGATGCCTGCCAATGAGCGTCTGCAATTGATTTATGTGCCTGAACACAAGGCTATGGCCTCGCTGTCATTGGGATGGAAGCACTATGATTTAAGATATGACCAATCGTTTACGGGACCTCGTTTTACAGATAGTGAAAATCTTAGTCCCCTCGAAAGCTACCTTGTGGCTGATGTTTCTGCAGGTAGTCGCTATGTTCTGAAACGTTGGCAGGCCAATGTCAGGATCAGAGTTAACAACATCTTTGATAAAAGCTATCAGGCAGTAGCCTGGTATGCGATGCCCGGCCGCCATGTCGAGTTGAGCATCACCTTTTCTTTTGCAGAACCTATTAACTAACCTTTATTTAATTCCCTAACCATGAAAATGCAGTTTTCACTCATCCGCTTCTTCAGCGCTTTGTTCTTTACCGCCGTGCTCATAACCTCTTGCAGCAAAGACAATAACCCCGATAAACCTACCGTAGTAACTCCTGTTTATTCAGGAGGGGCTTTTATCTGTAATGAAGGGGCCTTCATGCAGGGAAATGCCACCCTCGACTTCTTCAGCTATACAACCACCGCCGTGGTGAGTAATGTGTTCCAATCCATCAATCAGCGCCCGATAGGCGATGTACTTCAGTCGATGAGTGTCATTGGGGACTATGGCTACCTTGTCGTCAACAACTCCAACAAGATAGAGGTGGTGACAATGCAAGATATGAAAGAAGCAGGTGTCATCGAAGGTGTCACCGCGCCCCGTTATATCATCAAAGTTGCTGACAACAAGGCCTATGTGAGCCAATGGGGCGATGACGGCAAGATTCAGGTAGTAGATATGAAAACGCTTGAAGTGGTAAAGACCATCGAAACTGGATTGGGGCCTGAACAAATGATTATTTACAACGATCTGGTGTATGTAGCCAATGGTGGTGGTTGGGCAGCCGACAGTACCATTACGGTAATCAACCCGACGAATGATGTAGTCGTGGGAACTATTAAGGTGGGCTACAACCCTAAGAGTTTTGCAGTCGATGCAGGGGGCTCGCTTTGGGTGCTCTGCTATGGTCATATAATCTACGATCCTGTCACCTGGGCTATTGCCTCCGAGATGCCTTCAGAACTTGTCAAACTTAGTGGAACCTCACTGGGTGTTGATGAGGAGAAGGTTATCGGGATATCGGCTCACCCAACCATGCTTGCTGCCAGTCCCGATGGAAATACTTTCTATTATGGCGGAGGTTTTGGATTTTCTGGAATCTATGCATGGGACAATCAGTCAGGATCGCTCCCAACTACACCAATCTCCGATAAGATGTTTTATGGTTTCGGAGTGAATCCTGATAACGGTGAAATTTTAGGCCTTGAAGCTCCTTCTTTCACAGGCCCCGGAGTTTTGTACAGGTTCTCGCCCGATGGTACTCAATTGGGGCAATACCCGACGGGAATCGGCCCTAATTCGGTTGTTTTCTATTAACCAAAACCTAAATGAAAAGACGCCGGAACTGCAAGTTCCGGCGTCTTTTGTTATGTGAAGTTGGGACAGTATAAAGTAATATCCGGAGTAACTCATGTAATTTGCTGCGATGTAAATGAAGGCATTGAAATAGATTTTTTTGGAAAGGTTCTGATTTAGTCTGTTCTGCCATCTTTATTGTACCGGGATTTGCCTTTTGATGGCGATCTAAAGTGATCCATTTTTTTTTTTTATTGCTTAAAATCTTGGTTTAAGGAGTTGAGCTTTCTGTATGATCATTCTATCTATAACATCATGCTGATAGCCAAACATCTACAGAAAGCGAATCTGCACTTCTGTAAATCTGAGGAATCAGATTATGGTTTTATCAGGTATGGCAATTAGCTTAACTGGTAAATTCCAGTTTGAATAAGCACGGAACAAAGACAAAAAACACACTGGCTAAATTTTTGTAAAGGGTATTGAATTAACGCTCTGTTGACTATTCAGGTCGTATGTTTCAAGCGTCTTCTGGGAGACATTGTATTCCAATGGTCAATAAATGAAGGGTTGCTTTCAGATACCTAAAGTATTTTACCTGAACAAATTATTCTTATCAATGTATTCCCCCACTCCCCGAGGCATCATGTGGTCAAGATTTATTCCTTTCCTGATCCCTTCCCTAATGAGGCTTGCCGAGATGGCCATTTGGGGCGGATATAACAGGGTGATATGCGGATGCATTGCAAATTCGCCACCATTAAAACCAGGACGGGCATATACATAAACCTGATACTGTCTGAGAATCTCTTCGGGATTCTTCCACCGGTGAAAGGCCATTAGATTATCACCCCCAACGATGAGGGCAAAATCACGGGCTGGATACTTCTCCTTTAATCGCGTGAGGGTGTCGATTGTATAGGAGGGTTTTGGCATCCGGAATTCGATGTCGGTTACCCTGAATCGCGGATCATCATGAAGTGCAATTCTGATCATCTCCAACCTGTCAATTTCGGGCGCAAGTGTGAGCGAATCCTTCAGTGGGTTGTGGGGTGAGACCACAAACCATACCTCCTTCATCGGTGTGAATGCGGCGAAGTAATTGGCCATTACCATGTGCCCGACATGTATTGGGTTAAACGACCCGAAAAACAATCCTGTGAGTCCTGTGATCTCAGCCATTGTCGTGGTTTTGATTATCTGGATGTCGGTAGCATCCCCTCAGGTGATCGTTCACAATACCTGCCGCCTGAAGGAAGGCATACACGATGGTGGAACCAACGAAAGTGAAACCCCGTTTCTTCATATCCTTACTGATGGTGTCAGATAATTCGGTACGGGCAGGGATCTCCTTCATCGATGTAAAGTGGTTAATCACAACCTTCCCGTTGGTAAAGCCCCAGATGTAGTCATCAAAACTACCGAATTCCTCCCTGATTTTTATAAAGGCCTTTGCATTGGTTACCGTGCCGGTTATCTTGAGTCGGTTTCTGATGATCCCTTCATCCTGAATCAGCTCAGCGAGTTTTTTATCATTGTAGCAGGCAATCTTTTCGTAGTCGAATTGGTCGAGAGCCCGTCTGAAGTTCTCCCTTTTCTTCAGGATAGTCAGCCAACTCAACCCCGCCTGAAAGGCATCGAGGACAATAAATTCAAACCATCTATGGTCGTCGTGTAAGGGATTACCCCACTCGTGATCGTGGTATTCGTTCATCAGTGGATGGTTAAGTGTCCAGCCGCATCTTTCAGATATCATGGTATAATCAGATTGTTATTGTAGCTATTTATCAATCAGGCAGGGGAAATGGTTTCTTTCTTATTGTCAGGGGCTCTCTTGTAATGTAATTCCGGGTTTCAGGTTACTATTCTATCATCTTGATGCCCCGGTAAAGGCAGGCAAGGCGGAGGATTTTACCATAAGAGCCTGGAACCATAACAAGGTGGTTGCCCAATGGTTGATTTCTCATCTGCAGCAGGGAAGCAGCGGGCAGTTCAATCTCCAGTTGTGTCCGGCAGGCTGATGGCAAATCGGGATAATCAAGAACGGTTCCTTCGGCGATAAAGGCTTTGTCGAGCGGACCAGAAAGTCTGAAGATGGTTACCTCCTTCGCTTGAATACTTCCTTTGATGGCCAGTGAACAATCGGTTTCGTAATGTGAAGTAAGCGAAGGTTTTTCAATCATGTTGAACGGGACGGTACAATGCGAAAGCAGCAGGGTTTTGGCGGTAATCCGGGTGGTGTTTGCCATCCATGGGACGTTTCCGGCAAAGGCTCCCAGCAGCAGCATCCCGGCCATTGAAGCCAGATCGCCTTCGCAGGCTGCTACGGCTCCTTCAGTGTTCAATTGTGCCAGTGCCAGGCAGGCTGTAACCTTCCTTTGCTGTACCAAGCTAAAGCATTCTACTGCCATGGCGCAAAGTTTATGTCTGACCATGGTCTGTCGCAGCACAGCCAGCACCTGGGCCGCCTGATTCAGCCCTTGTATATTTTGTCCGTGAAAGCGTTCAATAAGGGCAGTATCAGGCAGCATACCGTTGTAGTCGGGCAGCGTGCTCCATGGAATTTCTTCCAGGGTTATCCCAAACTGACGGCGGAATCGTTCAGCAGGTACTGCAGATGCGACCAGCCAGTCGGATACACGTCCGATCAAGCCGGCTTTCTTACCATAGAACCCCTGCCACGTATTCACCATCTGTTGCCAATGGTTGAGCAGACCGGTTTCGAATGCATCCTGACAATCAGAAAGCATGGCAAAACGTCCATGACTAACCATCCATGCCATCACTTCGGTGGCTGCAGCATAAGCATTGTTGCCGCGGATGCTGAGCAACAGCACTGGCCGCTCTGGCTGAATCATCTCCAAGGCCTGCCTCTCTGAACCACCACTCATGAAGAGAATGATATCGGGTTGCTGATCGGTCATCACAAAAGTGTTAACGGGCAACCATTGTTGCATATATTGTTCAGCTTCGTGTCCGGTATCCGCGTCGGCACCCTTATTGGCAGTCCATGCGATATTGAGATGCATTGTCAGAGTTTTGTGCAAAAATACCGGAAATTTATTACAACGTCAACCCGCTTTTTTTTATTCCTGATTACTTGTTCCTGCTGAACACCCATATACAACCATGATGGCTTAACCTTTCTGTCTGACCGGCTCTTCTGTTATCGAATCTGCAATCTGGCGGTAACCTTCTCTGCTGTGGCGATTTTTTTGGGAAGTCAGGTTTGCCGCGGAGATGTACTTCTGCTTTGATTTTGGTTGTAAGTTATAGCCAGAAACCAAACCGGCCCCTGTATCGCCAAATAAATGGTCATACAGGGGCCGGAACTATAAGCTGTATGTCGGTTTAGTTCTTCAGTTCAGGGAAGCGGCCGGGTGTATAGGGAGCACCCAACTGTTCAAGCTCCGATTCTATGGCCTGCAGATCTACATTCCAAAGCGACTTCAATCTGTCGTATACAGGATTGAATTCTTTAAGGATGATATCATAGTCGTTTACCATGATCCGGGTTGGTGCCGAAGTGCTGTTCCAGTGACCCCAGACAAGGTTCCCCAGGCGCGAAGAGATGCTTGGAGGCTGGTTCTCGTTACGTCGGGCCAGCGATTCATTACCATTGAAAGCAACGAGTATCTGCCTGCAGTCCTCTTCGATTGATTTAGCTTTTCGGTCGAGGGTGAAGGATGCCCCTGGAGTAGCGGCAATTGCAGTTCTGATAGCCTTGATTCGTTTGTCAAGATCACCGGCCAATTGCTCAGCACCCATGACCACACGACCCAACGCAGCCACCTTATGCTGGAAGGCTGCCAGCGATTGCCTGTCAGAAGCGGGCAGGGTGGTGTTATCCAGAGTGAGTATCCTGAACTTTTCAGGTCCGGCAAGTTGATCGAGTTTCCCATCAGCGAAGAGCGACAGGGTTACCTGATAGTTACCGGGAGCCACTGACATACCACCACCGCCTGTGGCAAAGGGCTCGCCTGCTTCGGTGATGGGGTATATGCCGGGGTAACGCATATCCCAATTGATTTTTGCCAGCCCTTTCTGTGCGGCTGTTTTCAGAGTTCGGACTATGGTTCCTGCTTCATCGGTGATGGTGAACAGCAGGTACGCTTGTTCCTGAAGATCTTCTGCCTGGAGCTGTTCCATGGTAGGATAGGTGATATCTTTCTTCTGTTTTTCTGCCTCTTGTTCAGTCTCTTTGCGGATTTCTTTCAGTGTTTTGGGAGCCTCTTTCAACCAGTAGTAAAAGGTGGCTGCAATAGGGGGGTTTGGTGCTCCGAAATAGGTGTCACCCTGACCATACTTACCCCCGGTTTGTTTGAAATAGAGGGCATCGGTCACAGGGAACAGGCGGGCTTTCTCATTGTTCAGCGCAGGGGTAATGTTGCGCAATGCTGAATAATTGTCGAGGATGTAAAATCCACGACCAAAGGTGGCGATCACCAGATCGTTTTCGCGCTTTTGAATCTCCATATCCATCACGGCTGTGGTAGGTAATCCGTTGCTGAATTTTATCCAGTTGGCTCCGTTATCGGTCGAAATATATACGCCAAATTCAGTTCCTGCAAATAGCAGCCCAGCTTTTATATGGTCTTCCGCAAGACAATAAACCGTGCCGCGTTCGGGGAGTCCTTTCACTATCGGTTTCCATGTCTTTCCCTTGTCACTACTCCGCAGAATCATCGGCATCAGGTTGTTTTGCTTACGGCCGTCAAATGCGGCGTAAACAACTGCTTCGTCGTGTTGCGAAGCCAGCAGGAACGAAACATAGGTCTTGTCGGGAACACCGGGAAAGGTCTCGTAACGGGTCCATGCAGCGCCATCATCTTCGGTTACCTGAATCAGTCCGTCGTCCGTTCCCACATATAACAGGCCTGCCTTCAGCGGACTTTCATGCAGTGCCACAATATTACCATAATATGAGGTACTGGCATTCTTTGCCACCGCTTCAGGCGATTGTATTTTGCCAAACACCGGCAGTTTGTTGCGGTCAAGTTGCCTGGTGAGGTCAGGGCTGATTATAGTCCAGCTATCTCCGCGGTCATCAGTGTAAAATAGCTTGTTGGCAGCATGGTAGAGTCGGTGAGGATGATGCGCACTTACAATCAGTGGCGAGTTCCAGTTCCACCGGTAGGCTTCACCAGACGGAGGCTGAGGCTGTACGCTGATCGATTCTCCACTGCGCCGATCATAACGTACCAGATCGCCATGCTGCGCCTGAGCAAATATAAGGTTGGGATCCAGTGGATCAACCTGTGTCTCAAAACCGTCGCCTCCCTGTGTTACAAACCAGTCGTCATTCTTTATTCCATCTGATGAAATCGTCCTCGATGGGCCTCCCATCGAATTGTTGTCCTGCGTTCCACCATACACATAATAGAAGGGGAAGGAGTTGTCAAGCGACACCCGGTATAATTGGGTGATGGGAAGATTTTCGTTAAAATCCCAATGAAGACCATCGTCATAGCTCTCATAAATACCTCCGTCACCCCCGATGAGGAGGTGGTTCGTGTTTTTTGGGTCAATCCAGAGGGCATGATCATCTACATGACGGTCGCGATAATTCAGATTTTGCCAGGTTGCGCCGCCATCGTCCGATCGTTTGGCGTATGAGTCCATGCTATATATCTTATTGGCGTCTGTCGGATCGCAGAAGAGTCTGTTATAATACTGTGGACTTCCGGCTACGTGGTTGCTCATTTTTTTCCATGAGGCCCCTCTGTCGGTGGAACGAAATGTTCCACCCTCTTCACCGGAGGCTTCGATGATGGTATACTCCATGTCGGGATTCACCGGACTGATGGCCAGTCCTATGCGTCCAACCTCGCCTGAAGGGAGTCCTTTAGTTAATTTGGACCATGTCTTCCCACCATCGACTGATTTGTGGATGGCAGATTCGGGCCCTCCGTCGATCAGCGTAAATACATGACGTCTGCGCTGATAGGAGGCTGCATATAATACATCTGGGTTGCGCGGGTCGAGTACGATGTCGCTGACACCGGTGTTTTCGCTAATGTTGAGCACCTTGTTCCATGACTTCCCGCCATCAGTAGTCTTGTAAAGGCCGCGTTCTCCTCCCTGTCCCCAAAGAGGACCCTGAGCAGCTACAAAAACAGTATTACCATCGCGAGGGTCAATTACAAGACGACCGATATGTTCGGTGTTTTTAAGCCCCATATTTTTGAACGATTTGCCCCGGTCGTCGGAACGGTAAACACCATCACCGTACCCTATGGCACGCTGGCTATTGTATTCCCCTGTTGCCACCCAGATGACGTTGTGGTTGGTGGGATCAATCTCTACATCGGCGATACTCCAGGCTCCATAATTGTCAAAAACCGGATTCCATGTCGTTCCTGCATTCTCTGTTTTCCAGACATTACCGGCTGCCACCGCTACGTAATACTCTGCAGGGTTGCATGGATTCACCGCAAAGTCGGCTATCCGTCCGCCTGTATAGGCCGGGCCTATACTCCGAAAGGAAAATGGTTGAAAGAATGAAGGATTCAGGGTGTCGGGCTTTGCATCACCTTTCTCCGTGCCGGCCGTTGCTCCGTTCAGGGGGAGCAACATGTTGAGCAGTATGGCGGTACCTGATGCGAACTGCTGTAGTCGTGTTGTAAAATGAATCATAGTTTTTGTTTGGTTATAACAAATCTCAGTTTGGGCGGCGAAAGGTATGGAATTAAATGAAATTGCACTTGGTTTTTGACTGTGGATCATTGCCGGGCGTCCACCTATGGAGCCTCTGCATCTGCTGTGTCGTTTGGCCTTTATGCCGATGTCATTCACCCAATAACTATTCTTTTAGCACGCTATTAAAACTTATATTGTAATGATTTCTCGTTGAATAGACGGCATTGATCTTCCTACAGCCAATCCATGAATTATTGATGCTTAATCGGGATGCCTGAAGGGATGGGCAGGATGGTAATCAGCACAGGGTCGGTGCTGACGGCACCTGACCAGTCGATTGAACAGGTTACCCTGGCAAGCCTGCGAAACCATGTGGTGACCTGTAACGAACCTGGATTATAATCGGGGGCATCGGAGGCAGGGATATCGGTATAAGGACCAGAACCTGCCGTAACCGATTGCTGCCATTTGTATTCAATTGTTCCGCTTTCTCCTGAAGGGGGTGTAATACCCAGGAGCGCGAAAGGGGTAAGGCCGGGGCAACCTGACTGGTCAGTACCGATGGTTCCACCGTCGGTGGGGTCGGTGCAGGGAATGTTGCTCCAGACAATTGTTGATTGATTGGAAGAGATGTTTGAAACCTCGGCTGTAACAAAGTGGGTACCCGGTATCGTACCGGTTTGGGTATAACAGTACTCGGCATCACCCTGCGCGTTGGTGAAGGCGCTGGAGGTGAAGGTGGTCAGTCCTGTAAAATTGAAGTCAACTCTGATGTCGGATACTGGTTCATTGTTGGTGTTCTCAACATGTGCTGTGAGGCATACAATGGTTGTATTTAGTATTCCTGTTGCACTCGGCGGGCTTAGTGTTACATTGTTGACTGTGGCAACTGGCGACAGTGAACAGCCTCCCGGATAGCCGTATGAATTGACATTGGTCCAACCATAGACGAAGACCCCGAAGGGGAAGTTACCCGAATATACATGTGTTCCCTGAGTAACTGTACGCTGCGCCCCGTAATAGCCTGTGGTGCCTACTGCCAGAAAAGCTGAAGAAGGTATGAGTATGCCGTCTTCATAAATGGTATTAATAGCATAATCCGGGGCTACAAGATTGACATGATGGGATGTAAAACCAGCTACACTGCCTATGGTGTATTGCAGCAAGAATTGTTCACGGGGAGGAATGAGCATCATAAAAGGATCGCCGGTAAGGTTGCCCGAACACGATGTCCCCTTGGCATACTGCGCAACAAGGACTGGTTTGTTTGTCGTGATTGAGTTCAATCCTGCCAGGCTCACCTCGTGAAAATCGCCCGCATTAATGGTGGCTGCAGGAGTCCCGTTGATCGAGACTGTGGTGGCATTTTGATCGGCCATTATGCGGAAGATGTCGCCTGAAGCATCGCGCCCTTCCAAAGGTACGGTAATGAAATTTCTGCCCCACGACGACAACGGCATCATTTGTTCTACAATGTGGTCGCCATATAGACATCCCTGGGGAATGTTGACTATTTTTACCGATCCATATACAGCGACAGGTTGCGTGGATTCGACAGTTGAACCTGTCAGGTCGTTTCCAATCGCTGATTCCTCTAGATAATATGTCTGGCCCTGATTAAGGGTCACAGTGGAAGTGCTGCCGGTCTGGTGATTAAAAAGTGTCACCACAGTGCCATTATAAGGGGCGACAATGCTCAGGGCTGAACCTCCATTACTGAGTGTCGTTTTGTAGGTAAGTATCCTGTAACTGGTCCCCAGAGATTCGGTCTGGAAAGCTGCATAAGCATCGGTAGTGCCCCCGGCAAAATTTAAACAATATATCGAAACGGGTTGTACGGTCGTGATGTGGATTCCTTTATTTTCCACACCTGATGTCATCTGGACGCCAACCGGAATAGCCATTTCGGTAAGAATGCCCGGAAATACATTAAATGATTGATTCACCCCGGGAAAGGAAGAAGTGACCTGACCGGTTGTATTCGCTGAGGATGAAACGAAAATTTTAAGGCTGGAGGCTCCGCTGTTAGGCGGAATGGCGATCCAGAAATCGGTGCCTACATTGGTGTTGTTTTGTGCCGTGATTTCATGCGATTTTAATATCATTACCATCAGACTGAGCATAATGATTGCCCTATGGAAAAGAGATGAGGCTTTCTGCGAAGATGAAGTAACTTTAGGTGAAAATGAGCCACAAGATTGCCAGATAACAGCATCGGGAATGGAGGCCAGGTTATTGTCGGGTTGATAATGTTGAGTCATAGAGGCAATAGGGAGGAAGAGGTCTGCAAAAATAACTTTATTTCGGCTGGAGCGGTGATTTTAACTGAAAAAGAAACGTATATGTTGTTGTTGAGATGTTTATCAGCATGTGCGTTTAATTTTCTGGTTGAAACCTAAGAAAAAGGGGCAATTGGCCCCTTCAACCTGAACTTTGACAGTTAGGTTTAGCTTTTGGCTGTATCCGGGTATTTACAACTGGGCTGCCCTCTTTGTTAAAATTCCGGAACTCCTGTCCCTTTCTTCTCCGGAATATATCCCCACCTGACCATCTCTTCCGTATTGCGGATAGTTTTGAGCCCGCCATCATGCAGCAGACAATAGCGGTTGGCTATATTCAGGACGTTGTGATAATCGTGGTCGGTAAGGATGATGCCTTTTGTTGTGGAAGCTTCTTTTATTTGTTGTTTTATTGTTTCAATCCTGATAGGGGCGAGGCCGGTAAAGGGTTCGTCAAGGAGGATGAATTTTGCGGGGGTATTCAAAAGAAGTTTTATTTCCGCGTAACGTAATTCGCCATCCGAGCAGCGCGATGCCTTCCTTTTCTGCATCGGAGCCAGTGCTTCATCATTGAAGAATGCCTTAACGGCTGTCGTTCCCAGATATAGTTCAACCGCTTTCTCTATGGTTAGATTTCCAGGTATAAATTGGTGCTGGGGAAGGTAACATATTGCGTTTTTTTTCTTGTAAGGGCAGTCATTCACCTCGCCGTTGATTCTGATGAATTTCCTTTCCGCATCAAGTATGCCAAACATGATCCGTAGTAAGGTTGATTTCCCGGAACCGTTGCGCCCTAATAATCCAAGTATGTCGCCTTGAGATAACTTCAGGTAAATATCAGTCAGCACCTGTTTAGTGCCAAATGATTTGATTACGCTGTCTATTTCTATAATGTCGTCCATAACTGTATCAGGATTAGCAGCAGGATACCAGTTGCAACATTAAAAAGCAGACTTACTACGATGAGGGCTCTTTTCGATAACCCCCGGTTGAAATAGAAGTAATAATCATTTTTGCGGGCAACCTCTTTGTATAAGAGGCTTATCAATGGGCCTCCGGTCATCGATGCCAAAGGAATCATCCATGGTGACAGCATCACCATCGCGATGGCTACCGAAAAAATCCAGTTGAGGGTGAGGGTGCTCTTGTGGAACGTCCAATAAAAAAGGAGTTGATTCATCGTGATTTTGTCAGGAAGATCGGAAAATTGCATGCTTCGCATGCCTTCTCCGAAACACCCGTTCGTTTGTTATGCGCGAAGTCAGTATGCCTTTCTTTCAATTTGCAAATAATATATAAAAATCTTTTATTCAATGTCTTGATTGCGTAATAAATAAATGATTTAGTAATAAAATTGATTAATTGATAAGTCTTAATCCGATAGAAAAACCAAGTCGGTAAAGGTCTTCAAATTCCCCTTTACTGACCTTGATGATTTGTGTAGTTATGCCTTATTTACGTCACCCTGAGTAAGAAACCAGGAAATAAACCCGGGTTGAAAGCCCATAGATAAATTCTCTGACAAACCAATATTATACCCAAGATCGATAATCATTCCGAAGGTGCCGCCAGTCAATTTGTATTGGTCTACAATGACTTTATCTTTCGCCTGTTTCATGTAGCCAATTGAAAATCCCGTAATCCAGGCATTTCTCTTTTTCGCATTTAATGAACGCTTTGAAAAGGCTGGTGCCTGCACCATACCCTGACCACCTGATTCTTCTATTTTTTAATCAGTTTGAAGCTACCCTGTTTAATATCAGATATTTTATATCCATCGGCCATCTCTAACTCCCACCCATCGCCTGTTACTTTTTGATTGCCTATACTGATGGGTTTCGACAAGGTTACTTTATCCCAGCCCTGGCTGACTAAAGCACCATTCTTCACGGTTAGTATTCCCCATTTGTCAGTAATGCGCAGGTTGGGATATACTGTCCCTTTATCTTCCAGCGGCATGATATTCCGGGGGTCAAATGAAATCTGCATCTGCTCGAATTGTATTTCCAGATGTGGCTGATCGATAAACTTAGTCTTATACTCAAGGATGAGTTTCCTGGTTTGTTCTTCTCTTTCCGTTTCTTCTTTCAAAATGGCCTTATATCCATATTTTTCACCAGCAACTGCCACTTGCTCTTTCAAACCGGCTGGTATCTCAACCCCGAAGGCTTTGATAAAATATCCGGTCAGGTCGGTTTTTGAGGTAATTTCTTTGTTCCAGCCTTTTTGAATGTCATCGAGCAGAAATCCATAGAGAGGGATAGTCTGATAAGCAAATGAGCGGACAAATGTAGGGTTGCTCATAAACCTTACTAAACTTTGCTGGAAATTTGCTATGGTTTGTTCTCTGTTCCTTCCGCTCATCACCTGCCCGGTATATTCCGCCAGCCCTTCGTTTAATTCCATCAAATTCTCTGTAGTGTCAGAACCGCTATAAAGGCTTTGTCTGTATTTTCTTAATATGAGCGCATTGATAATATGTTCTTTCACACCCAATGGCGTCTTCGCGATAGTAGCTCTGTATAGTGCTTTCAATTCCAGGCGGAGGTATATTCGCCCTTCCTTTTGGTCAAGATGGCTGTTGTCGCGATTGTTGATTACAAATCCCAAAGAAGGTTGAGCCCAATGAAATAATTCATGGGTCAGAAGGTTTAGCCTTAAGTTTTTATCTTCCGGTAAGGGAAGCATAATCATGGCCCATCTCTTCCCATTCCATTCCATGGCTGTGTTGGCAAAATTGATTTCTTTCGGAAGAATGCCTGTAAAGAAGGTCCCTTTTTGGGAAAGCAATCCTGCGTTATCAGGTTCGTTGGCATATATTTCACGGGTTGCCGGATTTATCAGGAGGGTAGGGCCATAGATGTCTTTGTTCCATAGGCCCAGGTTCTCATGTGTTGCCTTTTTTACCTCATTAAACCAGACCGGAATACTATCTTCAGGAATTTGCAATTGCTGGCTAAATATTGTTTGTGCGAAAAGATAGCTAAGAACGATGAGCGAAATCTTTTTCATGTTTATTGATTATTTATCAATGATTGATTTATTAAATGGTCTATTGTTTGTGACTTCCCGCAACAAAACTAATAATTAATGTTGTAAATTATTGATTTGTTTGATTGTTGACATACTTAGCGGAGCGTAAGTAGTTGGTCGCCGGTATTTTTCGATTTCTTTGTGCCCCGGGCTATGTATGATTCTTTGAATTTTTGAATTGGGTATAGGGTGAGCCGCCTGCAATGCCTTTGCCACCAGCTCACAGGTTACAAGAATCGGGTAAGGTCTCTTAGCCCATAAACTCATTCCCCACCTTACGGGCACGTTCTGGTTTATCAAGGTTAATGCCGGTGGCAAGTCCAATCTCCACCAGAAGATTCCATCCGGCACACAGGAACACATAGGGGTTCATCTCGCCGGCCGAGGGGACGCGAATAGTGGTAAACGGGGTTTCCCGGTCGGCAATGGCAATCACGGTCAGACCTACACCTTTGGTCAACACTTCCTGAAACTTTTCAACTTCCTCATCCATGGGGTCAATCACGAAGACAACATCCTGCTTCTCCATCACCTCTTCAATGCCATGCACAGCATAGGTCCCTTCGAGGTAATCCGATTTCTTGCGGGTAATCTCATTGGTCTTGAGGGTCAGTTCTTCCGCAACGCCGTCGTTATAGCCCGCGAAGTAGATGGTGGACGCATTTGCAGCCAGTTTTACAATGTCCTTGCTTATCGGCATGGTGAGCACCTCTTCGAGAAGCCCGGGCAGGCGTTTCAGTTCGGCTGCCATATCAATGCCCCTGATGTTCCAAAGAATCGACTCATAGAACAGTGTTTGCTCTACCACACTTTTAGTAGCTGCAACAGCTTGTTCC
This sequence comes from Bacteroidetes bacterium GWE2_42_24, assembly GCA_001768515.1. GTDB lineage: Bacteria > Bacteroidota > Bacteroidia > Bacteroidales > TTA-H9 > GWE2-42-24. The sequence continues at coordinate 23,088 of MEOA01000034.1, forward strand.
CGGCCGCAGTTCAGGATGAAGGTCTTTTTACATTCCTTTTCGAGCAGTGTCTCCTGGTTGGCTGAAAGGCCATATGGTTTTCCATTACCGGAAGCAGTAAGTTTTTTGGCAAACTGCACCACTTCTTTGGTCCTTCCGGAATTGGAGGCACAGAAGACGATCATCTCCGACAGATCGTATTGGGCTGCCTGACGTGAACCTTCTGTAAATACTGATAGATCCAGCCCCCAGGTCAGGGCTTTACGGATAGCGTTTTTGGCAGGGAACACGCGGCTTGAACCTTCACCTGTAAGAAATAGTTTACCTGCTGATGGCAGATCCAATGCAATTATCCTGGTTTGCCGCGGGTTAAATCTCCTGATCACATCCGCTGTTTGCATCATCTCCTGAACCAGTGCATACTTCGCATATCGAGTTTCTGTCAGATTCATTGGTCTTTATCTTGAGTAGATTTGATATTTCTTGATCCTGCGAAAAGTTACCCCATCTTTTTTACTTCAACCACCAACTGTTTATACTCTTCGGTCTCTTTCCTAACCTGAACGATGAAGCTGTTTTCGTCGATGGTTCCAATAGCAGCGGTCATCTCGGCCTGATTTCTGAATGTCGCTTTGCGAAAGGGGTTGTTGTAATCTTTGTTTCTTGAAATATAAACCTGATCACAGACAAACTCCTGAAGTGAGATGGCTTTATCGAGAAGCAAATTCCATTGGGAGGGCGTTATGTTTCCCTCGCCCGATAATTCATTCAGCACGGCAAAGGCGTGTCGCTGTTTTTCGAGTGGGTAGGCGGTCCAGAGGTCATCGTAGCGTTTGTGGATATCAACCCAGGTATTAAGCGTTCCATTGCTGATGTCTGCCCTTAGCTTGTCAACATCTGTCTTTTTCATGATTTGCCCGCCAAGGTTTACCCATTCCTTTTGTCTTTCGCCTTTCAGTTCACCGGCCATGCCGGCGAAGGAAGCTCCCGGGCGGGAATGCATGTAGGCGATAAGGTTCTTCATGGCATAATGGCAGAGCATGTCGTTATATGCATTGTAAGCGCTGGCGGGTTTCAGTATCTGTACCTTCCGTCGGGTGTTCTCCATATTTTCGCCCAATACTTCCAGTTTGTCGGTCTCTTCTTTGGTACCGGCCAGTAGTCTTCTTCCCATGGCAGCCCATTCGTCATCATTCCCGGGCTTGCTGACGTCGGGTTGTATCCTTAAGGCAGCTTTGGCAGTCCAGATTTCCAGCAAGCGGCGGGCATGGATAATTTCTTCGATCGTGTCGGGAGCCAAGGGATCGAATTCAATTTTCTGCGTCTTGCGAGCCCTCTTGTCGCGGCTGGTGAACTTCCATGAATTGCGGGCCAGTGCATACATGTTGTACATCCACCAGTAGGCCGGCATCACCTCAAGCCGGTCTTTTGACACGTTGTTGTTTAAAAGCGAAAATGGGAGGGGAATGTCGAGTTCGGCGGGATAGTCGGCTTTTGATAAGAGGGTAAATGAAGCAAAGCGGCTGGAATGTTTGAGGCTGGTACAAAGTCCCGGCCAGAAGCCTCTGCCGGCCTGTATTTCATTGTCGTTGGCGCGGCTGTTGTGGTTTGACCCGATGGTAGCACCCGCGGCTACATTGCTTTGCCCCATCAGCAGCGAGGCCACGAGAAAGGAGTTGTTGTGGTGTTGCTCATGTGCGGGGAAGATCAGGTTGTTGAGTACCTCACAACACGAGATGGTGGAGTTGTCACCCAGAAAGGAGTGAATAAGACGGGCCCCATATTTGAGGCTCGAATTATCCCCGAGTACAAATTTCACCGCCTTGCAGCCATAAAAGATGTGGCAACCATAACCGATAATTCCATTTACCAATTCAACTCCTTCACCAATTTGGGTGGGCTCCTCCTCCGATGAGTTGATGGTGATGTTTTTCAGCTTGTTGGCTCCTTTAATATAGCAGTTTGGCCCGACTTTAACATCCTTCAGGATTAGCGAATTCTTGATTACACAATGCCGGCCAATGGTGCCATAATAGCCCCGCCTGACATTAATTGTGTGTTGTGTGATTGATTTGAGGCTTTCCTGAAGTGGTTTGTCATCAATGTATTTTGCCCAGAGATAGGCATCGGCTGCGATCATGCCGTCGTATGGCAGCACCTTACGACAGCCTGTTTCATTCATCACTTCGAGCCATGTACGCACCTCTTCGGGTTCTCCCTCTTTCAGAATACCATTGCCGAACTTCGCGTGGTCGGTATTGTGCATTTCCCGCAAGTTAAAGAGGATGCACTGGTCGCCGATGATGTAGTGGGCCAGATAGTTCACGTTGTGAATGGCCACATCATCGCCTATATCGCAGGCAATGACCCGGCTGTTGGTGATACCGGCGGGAACACGCAGGTCGTGGTGCTGCAGGGTGATACTTCTCAGACGTCCAATTCTGACGAGTCCGAAGAATTGGGAATTTTTAATCTGGTTTGGGTCAAATTCATCGGTAACCAACAGTTCATCCCAGTTATCGGCAGTATTGTCGTTTTTTACCAACTGCCCGATTTCATCTGAGCGCAGTTGTCGCCATCCTCCTTCGGGTGGTATAACCTGCTCATTTCTCAGATAGTTTTCGTCTTTTCCTTTCGGGAGATATTCTTGTGGGATAAAATTCTTACCGATGTATTCCCGTGGAATGATTATTACTTTATCCATGGCTTTTATTGAAATGTAAACAGACCGCTCCTGTCAACATGATACTGTATGTTTAGCAAACCGGTAACCTACTCAGATGACAACCTCTTTGACATTCCTGATGTGGGTCGGCAAACCATTCATAACCTGATAGGATGATCGTTGAGTATCCTGTTGGGTCGGTTGAATATTTCCAGTCCGGTTGCTGACAGTTTAGCTGACATAAAATGTTTGCTTAATCAAAAGTACGGGTTTTTAGAGAACGAGCCCGCGCAAGTGGAAATAATTCAAACGTTGGCAGAACGATTTTCGTAATTATTTGCTTCTGAAACCACTCTGATTTAAGCTGATTTTAACCCGGAAACCCTTTTTGTCTTTATTAAATACTAAATCGACTTGTTTCATATCCGGAGTATCCGCAGGGTTATTGGTGGCGCTAAGGCAAGAAGAAGCTTTTCTGTTTAATAAAATGTTCTGAATTGCGCTTCAATATCCGGTTGTTCAATAATTTATAGCTGATGCTATAGCCTATGCTGTGATTAACAGCCCGATTGCCTGCATGACTCTTTGCCCGATGAAGCCGCACGGCTCGAATCTATGGATGAAACCTACTGTCCCGCAACTGGTTTTGCTTTTCGTATTGAAAATCCGTTCCATTCGTTTTATTATACGAGTTATGCCAAAATTATACCTCATATGGAGCTGCTTCATAGTCGCTTCGTCGTGGGTTCGTATTTTTACGAACCCGCAACGAAACCGGTACGAAGCCAGTTCGAAGCCAGAACGAACCGATCCTATGTTTGGCCCCTGTATGTCAGTGGTTTGCCATTTTTTGTTTTTGTTGTAGAATAATGTGGTTTTTTTGAAGAATTTGAGCTAAAAATGACGAGTGGATTTAAACAAATGGTGTCGTCCTATGCCACTGACGACAGGTTTTTTATAACTCCATCATCCGGCGGCATTCCATAGCTGTTTTTCGGTCAAACCAGGCAAGACTCGTTAACATAGTGTTGAGATATGGCAGTAAGGGCCGGTTTAGCTGTCCGGAAAACGAAATCAACGGGACTAAGCGTCAATGCTGTGTGCTTTCATTTGTCCGCCATTGGCAGGATTCATATATTTAATGGCTTATCAGCCAGCTATTCTTTTGCTGTTTGGCAGCCGGTATGTTTTAAGCCCGAAGGGCTGATATTATTGTAGATTATATTATTCATTATGTTATTTAACCCCGAAGGGGTGATTTTATTCATCAACCCATTCAAACAGATATTTTCTCTCACATTTTTCTTATCGTTTATAAAATTGCCCGAATTATGGCAAAAACGATTTGAATATATAATTTGTGAAAATGCGCCCGCCATAATTGATTGTTTTAATGTCACCCCTTTGGGGTCCCGGTCGGGTCGATATTTTTCGAAATTCAGACAATATCAACAAAAAGAAGTATAAACAATTTCCGGTGCGATTGAATTTTTTTTACCGTTTGCGATGGAAAACAAAGTTATTTGCTCAAAAAAATTCCGGTGGCCAAAAAAAACGGAGACTTTATAGACAGACACTAATAAGGCAACTCAACAACCGAAAATGGCAATGGCTATCCGATTTTTACTTCATGTTGAGCTTCATCATGAAGGGGAATTCCTGGTTGTCGGGGTTCATCATGGTGGCTTCCTGCATCTTCATCATGAAGCCATTCCGGTCGCCCTGCAGCATCAACCTGAGGGCATCGGTCATGAGGCGGTTGCCTTCCACATAGTGTTGCATGAGCGCGGGGTCGGGGATGTTGTAGAAGACCCGGTTGAGCGATTCCCGGCTGTTGTTCATGAAGGAGAGGTTGGCCGGAAGATTGGCAGCGTCGAATGAACTGAGGCTGCAATACTCGGTGTAGGGCAGATCGTCGGTAAGGATGTGCTGCTGTACCCCAAACTTGTCGATTTCAGTGGCGTCGAGCACGAGGCTGGATGCCAGAGCATAGGGGTTGTTGTAGAACCAGATGTCGGGTTGCATGGCGGCCATCCGGTTGGCCCATTCCCGAAAATCTATTTTGCCATCGCCTGTAAAACCGAGCAACACGGCATGATAGTGCCCGAGCCAGATTGTGCATTTGGGAAACACTGAACAAAAGGTCTGGATGATCCCCTTAAAATCGCCGGGAAGCAGTTTATGCAACGGCAGGTATTGCGAGACCATACCCCCTTTATTCAGATGGCTGCGGCATAATTCAAAATACTCGCGCGTGTAAAGGCTTGCCGAACCAAGTATTGGGTGCGTAGGGTCGGTGGTGATGAGATCGAAGGTCTCTGTTGTGGACTGGAGAAAATGACGGCCATCACCACTTCGGACCGACAAACGGGGATCACGTTCGATGCCGTGGTTAAGGTCGCTGTAATAGTGGGCTGCCCCTTTGAGTCCGGCCACCAGTTCTACGCAGTCAATGTGTTTCACTTCAGGATGTGAGGCCACGGCAGATGTTGTCACACCTATACCGAAGCCAACCACCAGCACGTTGTTGCATTTCAATCCGGCGAAGAAGGGAAGGTGTCCCACCATCTTCACTACTTTAATGGCATCGTAGGTTGAACCAATCACTGCGCTGTTGTTAACATAGGTAGAGAGGACACGGGTGCCCTGCTTGTTTTCCTGCCCGACGACGAAGGTTCCTTCTGTCGATTCGTTGTAGGCGAGAATTTCTTTTGGAAACCTGCTGAACGATGGTGGTAGTATCTTCACCTGAGGCAGAAGTATTGCGATGACCAGAGAGACTAAAGCCAACACACCGGTAATCATCGTGGCGGTCTTTTTCTGCAGGTTCATGCTGCGCATGATGAAAAAAGAGCTGATCAATAATGTTGCGGCAAACAGTAAAACGGCACGGCCTGCTCCTGCCAGAGGGATCAGGACAAAGGCTGCCAGCAGCGGTCCTGTAACACTCCCCGCTGTATTGATGAGCAATACTTTACCAATGCTGTTACCTATGGTGGCGTAATTTTTTGTATGTGTTGTGCAGGCAAGGGGAAAGAGGAATCCTGAAGTCATAGTAACAGGGACAATCACCAGTAAAGCTGACAGGAAAGGAATCAGCAGGATGCGGATAGCATGGGTGTCATGCATGCTTTCGAAAGGAAACATCACGAGTACGGGAAGATTGACCAGAATAACAAGTCCCAGTGCTGAAGCAATGGCCATAAGCCACGTGAGTCTCAGCAATACCTTTGCTGGGTTGGTGATTTTGCTTCCACGCAGGGAATAGAGCCAGCTTCCGGCAAACAATCCCAGGATTACCATCGAAGCTATGAGCGAGAAGGTGTAGCCGGAATTGGTCATATAGATACGGAAGATGCGAAACCACACAACCTGAAGTCCGATGACACTGAACCCGCTGATAAACGCAGCAAGTAGCGCGATGAATTGCAGATCGATGGGGTGTATGTCTGCCTGTGGTTGTTTGGTTTTCGTTTTTCTGAGCGTTATCTTTTCTATTGACGCTGGTTCTGCGGCAGTCGGGATTACAATCGGTTTTAGTACCAGAAAAATGATGGCTAGTATTGTATTGATTACAACGGCCACCAACACGGTGGCCGATTGTCCGGTAAAGCCCACCAGCCAGAATCCGGTAATCAGGCCACCAAGCGTGCTTCCGATGGTCTCGAAGGCGTAGATGTTTCCCATTCCGCTTTGCAGCTGATTAGCGGTTTTTATATAGCATCCGGCGATCAGGGGAAGTACCCCACCCATGAAGAAGGCAGGGATGAACAGCAGCAAGACGGCCAATGTGAACACGGCGACCCTGGTGAATCCTTCGGATAATCCTGCGGAGGGGAGAAAGGTGTAGCAGGAGGGTAGCAGGTGGTTGATGAACCAGATGCTGAGGAGTCCGAACACCGCTATACTTGCGAATAAAAGTGTGAGAAGACGTCCCGGATTATTATTCTTTGCAGAGTGGTTTCCCCAATACCAGGCCCCAATACCAAAGCCACCCATGAAGGCAACCAGTACAAGTGTCGAAGCCGATACTGTGGCGCCGACTACAAGCGAAAGCATTCTGAACCAACTGACTTCAAAAATCAGGGATCCAAATCCTGCCATGAACATGGTCAGGGGCAGCAGCAATATCGCTCCAACGCGTTTGGGCATGGTCATAAAATGTTTTTCGATGTAGGGGAAGAACCGATAGGTGGGTTTATAGGGAAGGAATGCAGCCGGTAACCGGTATTGTTCCTAAGTCAATGACCCGGGGCAAAAATATGGAAAATTGTTGGTTTTGTTCGGTTAAGGGGCTCTTTAGCGGCTGTAAAAGGAATGCCTGACAATTTACACGGGCTGACAAAAAAAACCGGGCCAATGGCCCGGTTTTCAGTATAATATGTTGAATGATAACTTATGAATTAGTGTTTATTCTTTCGGAGATAAATATTTGTAGACGATCCCCGCGAGCAGTGCACCTGCGATCGGGGCAACCCAGAAAAGCCACAACTGACTAAGTGCCCAGTCACCTACAAAGAGTGCCTGACTTGTACTTCTGGCCGGATTAACGGAAGTATTGGTAACGGGAATGCTGATCAGGTGGATCAGTGTAAGTGTAAGACCAATAGCGAGACCGGCAAAACCCTGAGGAGCTTTCGGATGGGTGGCACCCAGGATTACGATGAGGAAGATAAATGTCATGACGACTTCGCTTACTAATGCCGATAACATGCCGTAGCCTCCCGGAGAGTGTTCGCCATATCCATTGGCGGCAAAGCCTCCCAGTTCAAAGCCCGCTTTTCCGGAGGCAATCAGGTAGAGAATCCCTGCCCCTGCAATTCCACCGAGCAATTGAGCAATGATATATGGTAACAGGTCTTTCCCCTCAAAGCGTCCACCCATCCATAACCCAATGGAAACGGCGGGATTGAGATGACAACCCGAGATGTGTCCGATGGCATAGGCCATTGTCACTACCGTTAATCCGAAGGCAAGAGCAACGCCAACAAAACCAATTCCCAGTTCGGGGAAAGCGGCAGCCAGAACCGCACTACCACAACCTCCAAGAACCAACCAAAGTGTTCCGATGAATTCAGCAACAAGTTTTTTCATAATTTAAGGTTTAGTTTATGATTTGTAAGATGGTTAACCGGCTAAAAGGTAACGTGTTTTGAACCTGGCAGCCGGTAGATATTATAGTATACCCACACTTCAGATGCCAAAGTTAACATATATGTTATTTTAACAAAACAAAATTGTGAGCACCGGAAGCTGATTTTTGAATTTACACAGATAGTTCTCCCGTTCAATAGATATAGGCTCCCAGGTTACTTTTTAAGTTCTCTTTCATAAACTGCGATCCATTCGTGAGGAGTCATACGGGCGGCCAATTCACCGATCAACTGAAAAGGGATTTTTTCTGGTTTCTTAAAGCGTAAACAGCTCTTAGACATATCGGGTTTTCCTGAAGAGTGTTTCTGATATCCGGTCATTAACCATTCTCTCAATTCAGGCATGGCATACAAACCCATGTGATACAGGGCGATGAAGTTTTTTCGGGAGGCAATGCTGATAAATGGCAGGGGTAATTTCGGATCGCAATGGTATCCGGGTGAATAGACTGAGTGGGGTATTACCCAGCCAATCATTCCATAACTGATGCATTCTGAGAATCCTTCCGGAAGGTTGTGGCCGATGGTTTCTCGCAAAAGTTTCATTGCTTCCTGATGTTCAGCAGGAACCTGATTAATGTAATCATCAGGTGTTTGGATAGTGGTATTCATTGGGTTCTTAATTATTTCAAATACAATAATGACCAGCGAAGATAGCCGGAATTAGAACACCGTTGGGGTTCTTCCGTTGCTTTGGAGCGTTTGTAATACAAATCCCTCTCGGGGACAGGAGGAATTTCTACTTCCAAATATCTTTACAATTTAACAATGGTGGCTGTGCTTCGCTGCCCATCTTCCATCTCAACTACCAGAAAGTAAAATCCTGCCGGCACGGTGTTCAGGTGCAACTTATAGCTTATGTCGTTGAGGTTGTGAATCATGTGAACCGTTCTTCCGGCAGGGTCGGTAAGGCGGATGTCTTTAATCCTGTTACCGGATGTACTGACATTTAACAACGTGCCGGCAGGATTAGGCCAAACATTCAGACGTGGGGCGCTGATCTCCGGAACGCTCAGAACCAATACACATTCCTCGTTGGTGGGGGGCGACAGTTGCTGCCCCGACGATGTCAGATGCAATGCTTTCACTGTATAACAATATTCGCCGGGGGCTGCGAGTGAGTCTGTATAGGAGGTAATGCCCATGGGTGTTGTGTCAAGTGAATCGCCATCTCTGAAGATTTGATATGACAGCACATCCTCGCCAAGTCCTGCTGTGAGCTGTTGGTTTTTGGAGGGAATAAGGCAGGTGAGTTGAAACAGAAAATTCCTGGCTGTATAGGTTGTGTCAATGTCGTATCCGGGCAGCGAGAGCTGGCTTGCAGTCATATCACTCCCTCCGGTCAGCATAGTTGTCAATACAGGAAAACCTTGTCCCTGTTGCAGACTGATGGGTTCGATAAAAAGCCCTGCCGATGCGGGGCCTGTTCCCGGGTGTGACTTTATTAGTATGTCACCCAAAGGGATATTTAGTTCGGCACAATCGTTGCAGGTGGTGCTGAAAGGACCATAAACGCGGATGGGAACCATTGAAGGCCAATCTATCAGGTGAATCCGGTAAAGCCACGAGCCGTTGATGCCGTGAGATGAATGATGGAAACTCAGCGAATGAAGTGCCAACTCTTCAGGGTTGTCGAATGTGAATACCTTTCCGTAGGCTTTGTTGGTCGATTGCGGAACCGCAGGAATGGGATCATTTGGAGGAGACAACCATCCCAGCTTCTGTTCTGCCCAGTCCTGGAAACCGCATACCACCGGGTTCCATGAAATCTGAGCTATGTAATCACCGATGAGGGAGGCAGTCAGTGATGATGGCGGATTCATGACAGGGGTAAGCTGGATGCTGTCGATGTACCAGAATGTAAGGGTGGTTGTCCCTTCAGATTGTGCACTGAACCTTAACCTGGAGGAGTGGGAAAAAGAGTTGCCAAGGGTTAGTTTTACTTTTGTCCAGTCGTGTTCGTTATCATCATATACTGACCAGAGCTCTGACCATTCAATGCCGTTCCATGCTTCCAGCATGAGTCTGTTGGTGTTACCATAGGGACCGGAGCTATGCATTTTAAACCAAAAGGTTAAATTGTATGATGCACATTCATACGCTGCTGTATTCAGCCAGGGGCTGGTAACCGAATAATAATATTGCGTTTCAGGAGTACCCGGTTCAAAGGCAATGCAGGGGGCTGCGTAACCTTCCTGATAATTCAGGTGCCAGGGATTATTGCCTGTTGAGATATCCCATCCGTTGATTTCGTTTTTTTTCGGGGTCCATGTTTCTGTCCACGGAAGTTCTTTGCCATAGAATACATTAAGACATACAGGGCCGGCCTCCATTGATGAGGCTGTGGAACCGGGAGGAAATCCCAATGATTCGAGGTTGTAGATGGCTTTTACGGTGTAGCACCATGCGTTGGGTTGTGGAACTATGTCACGAAATGAAGTATCAGGAGGAAAGACCTGACCGATGGTTGTGCCTCCCCTTAATACGTCGTATCGGAGAACCTGAGGTGTCACCTCTATGGGATGCACCCAGGAAATGGATACGGTATCGTATGAGAAGGTTCCCGTTACATTCCGGGGTGGTGGTAAAAATTGAGAGGTGACTGAGTCACATATATAAGTGTTGTTACATTGGTCACTAACGAGGCCAATGCAAAGGTTAAATTCTTCTCCATAATTCGTTAGACCTGGCTGCACTGTAAAACTGGTGTCGGTTAGAAAAGCGATCTGAATCCAATTGTAAAAGACATTATAGCCACCTATTTCAGGAATGATTGGTTTTGCCTCTATTTTAATATTATCAAGTTGCCACTTTTCAAAATATTTTGTCGTATCGCCATACATCCTGAAACGTATCCGAAACAAGGCATACCGGAAATCCGAAATATCAAGTTCATCATGCCACCAGTCGATGCCCCCAAGGAAGTTCCTGTTTCTGTGGCGCAGGGTTTGCCATCCGGTTCCGTTGTCAATGTCTACATCGAAAAAGCCATCGCCCGACATGGCATAGTTGTCAATTCCCCAGTCATACGAAAGAGTCATTACTTCTGCTCCTGTTCCCCATAACCAGGGAGAGGTGATGTCCTGATCATAAACACCTGCAAGTGGTGGAAAGCCCATATAAGCTGAAGGTGTGGGTTTCCCATAGCTGGAGTTGATGTGCCAGTTCTCGCCCGATACCGTCCATCCCTGTGCTGTGAAGTTTTCGGAGGAGAAATCGTCAAAAAACAGGGTCGTGTCATTGCTGTATGGGTTCCAGACAGAATGAAGCGTTTGCGGATCGCAATAGAATCCCGTGAGCGGGTAGCACCTTGCACTTAGGGTTACGTCAAGGGTGTCGCTGGCAGAGGTGATCTCAATGGAACTCATGTGTTGAACATAGCCGGCCTGGTTTACCCATATCCGGTAGGTTCCGGGGGTAACGTCAGGAAATCTGAGAAACCCTGAGGAATCGGTATTTCCCTGTAATGAATCTCCCGAGGGAGTCAATGGGCAAAGGAAGATATGGGATGGAATATTGGATGCAGGTGCCGTAGTCACCTGAATGGCTATGACAGCAGCAGAGGCAGGTTTTGACTGGATCTGGAAAAAGCAGAACAGAGCCAGAAAAAGCGATACTGTGAGGCTGTTGGTTGTCTTTAATAACTGTGGACTGGTAGCCTGGCGAAAAGTACTCTTCATGTTATTCAGGATTTTGGGTATTTGTTTCCAGACCCTAAATAATCCGGAAGGTTGCCTCAACATGTATTTTTAATCGTTCAGCCGATTAGCCAGATACCAGTATGAGGTAGTGGTATGATGCAGCCATGTTTTGTCCGATTTCTCCGGAAAAAGCCTGAAGTATTCAGCGTCGGCATACAATACTATTGTGGCACCGGTACGGACATAATTCATGGTGCCGGCCATGGGAGGCGGAACAAATCCGGGCAGTAATTTGGCGATCTGTTCAGAAACCCTTTTCCCGAGTATCTTTTCGTTGTTTGCTACCTGTTCGTTTGAAGGTCTGGTAAGTTTTTTGAAGAATTTTTTTGCAAAAATCCTTTTAACCCGGTTTTGTTTATGGATCATCCCGTTGACCATAGGGATCGGATTAGTCTCGTTCAGGTCGCTGGCGGTCTGTGTTGTTGAAGGAAGCTCGGGTACCCAGTCGGCTGAATTCACAATGTTGAAGGCCCATCCGCCGGCTGTAATGTGTTCATAGTCGTATGCATAAAATAGGTTCCCGGGCTTGGGTGCGGCGCTGCAATAGGTTTTGATGATGAGATTCGAAGGAAGCCTGTTTGATTTTTGAAGGTAATGAAAATGTGAGGTGAGGAGGTAGGAAAGGGCACCTCCCTGACTATGCCCTGCGATGATGACATTGCGGTAACCCAAGGCTAAAAGCGAATCAAGATGTGGCAGAATGTCGCGTGCCAGAAAAGCCATTCCAATTAACCACCCGGTGTGTACTGCCGCTCTGGGATGTTCTGCAAGCCTGTAATCGAACAGGAAATCGGAGCCGAGCCTGATAGTTCCTGTTGCGGCAGTCATCGCAGTGTAGCTGTTTTCTGCCCAACTGGCTTTAGTGGCTACAGTTCCCCGGATAGAGATGGTGATGACAGAATCGGTATTCACCCAAAGAAACCATTTGTTGTCGAGACCAACTTCTCTGGAGCGATAGATAAGTTTTTCCCCCTCAGCCAGCGGGAAATTCCGGTTGCTGGCTATTGAATCGGAATGACGCGAAAAATGAGCGAGCATGCTCAGGTATTCCTGTTTCTCAAATCCGGGTTTTAAATCTCGGGCTAAAACGGCATTGGCAATGAATATCAGGATTATTCCAAGGGAAGCGAGTGTTTTATTCATCTCGGTCAAAAATGTACTGTTTTGCGAAGCACCTATATGTTAAACCGTAACGTAAAACCCTGACAGAATCCATATCTCTGTCAGGGTAGAAAAATGCGATCAGAATAATTCGTCGTATTTGGTCCATAAGTGATCCCCGAGCCGCCAGGCCTCGTTGACAACCTTGTTGCCCCATTCATTGGTGTAGCCATTGAGCAGGTCGATGGCTTTATCGCGTTTGCCGGCTTTCAACAGTTTGAGGGCATCTGCCTCGATGGTCTGCTGATGGGTGAAAAGTTGCTTCTGCCAGGGATTCCATACGGCATTTACATCTTTGCGCATATCGCCCCAGCGTTGTGCAGTCAGCGTCCCCAGCCGGTTAAAAGCCCACCATGCACTTTTTGAAGAGAAGCCGGTTTTGCGCCCATCGGTTTTGTAGGTTTCAGGGAGGTCTTTCACCGAAGCATAAATCGGGATGTAGATAGAGGTTGCCACGTTATCCATGGCCATCCATGTAACACCGCCGACTTCATCGGGCAACCAGCTACGGCACTGAATGATGGTAGCATACATGGTATACCACCTCGCGATGGTACGTTCACCACGCCAACCCCAACCTCCGTTGATACGAAGCATCTTGTTCATTTCATAGGGCATGTGCGGATTGGCCAGTGGTGATATCACCATTTTGCCATCTTTATCGGGTACGAGTTGATCCTTCACCATATCGAAGTCAGTTCCTTCGTAGTAATCTTTGAAAATAGAAACCAGCTTTGAAAGTGTTATCAGTGAATCGGGTTTTATGCTGAAGGGATAGTTCTCGGCATTTGGATCCAGTTTGAGCGAGGGAGCTGCCAGATCGAAGACCCTCCATTCACGTCTGCGGGAGGCTAAGGAGGTACGGCTTTCAGGGGCATAGGCATAACACCAGCGGAAGGTTTCTCCTTCTTTCCACCATCCATGTTCCTTCGCCACGCTGAAAATATTGGAAGAGGCCATGAAATGGTCCCTGTCGTCAAGGTTTACCTCCTTTATGGTAGAGGCATTTGCATTTACCGAGATGTGTCCATCGGGAACACGCTGGGCTACCCAGATGGCTCCCACTTTTCCCTTGCCCGGACCTACAATCTCCAGTGCCCATACTTCATTCTTGTCGGCTATGGTGACACATTCGCCGGCATCGTTCCATCCATATTTTTCCAGCAGGTCACCTGCAAGCCTGATGGCATCGCGTGCAGTAGTGCAACGTTCAAGCATCAGGATATAAAGCCGCTGGCAATCGATCATCCCTTTGTCGCTGATGAGTTCCTCTCGTCCGCCAAAGGTTGATTCGCCAAGCCCCAGTTGATGTTCATTCATACAGGCATAGGCCGAATTGATGTAGCCATAGGTATGCGCCACCTGCGGGATACTGCCCACCGGTACATCTTTGTACTGATTCATTGGCACGGTGTCCAGAGCCACCCGCCTGCACAGCGTGAACATTGTCCCCGGTTTGTGATCAGCGGCTGGCTGAATGAGGACATTTGAGCGGGTACGATGACTGTCATCAGTGTGCGAAGTGATGACTGAGCCATCAACAGTAGCAAGTTTGCCACAGGTGACGGAGGTACATCCGTCGGGTAAACCGGCTTCCCAGTCCGAACGGTCAACTTGTGCACTAATTCCTGTGCAACTCAGTATGAGTGCAGTGAGTGCAATGGACAATAGTTTATTCATATCATGATTTGTTATTAGAATCCGTTTAAGGGCATTGTCACTGTTGGAATCAACACCAGCCATCCGAGGATGACCATCAGCAGGATGAACTTCCATGCCCATTTAAACCACTTGCCAAATGGGATGCGGGCCACTTCTAATACGCCGATCAACACGCCTGAAGTGGGGGTAATCAGGTTGGTGAATCCATCGCCAATGTGGAATGCAGTGACAGTAGCCTGCTTCGACAGGTTCACCATTTCCGAAATATCGCGTAAAATGGGCATTATCAGGGCAGCCTTGGCTGTACCCGATGTAATAACGGCATTAATGGCAGATGTAAACACGTACATAAGCGACAGGGTGGTGATCTTCCCGGTGCCTTCGATGGTGTTGGCAATGCTGTACAAGATGGTGTCGATGATACGGCCATTCTCCAGTATAACGATGATGCCTCCTGCAAGACCTACCACCAGAGCGGCAGATAAGATGTCGCGGGCTCCTGCTATAAAGGACCGGGTGAGGTCATTGGCATCTTTGCCTATGGCGATACCGGCCACCAGCGCCATGGCAAAGAACAGGGCGGCCAGTTCCATCAGTCCCCATGCAAATCCCATCACGCCTACTACCAGAAAAAGGATGGTGTACATCAGGATGTTCAACACGAAGAATTCCATTGAACTCTTCAATGACCTGTATCCTGTAAAAGCAAAGAGGAGGGTGGCTACCGGGAGAATGGGCAGGGTGGATGACATACTTCCCATCGCCATGGTGGTCATGGGCCAGTTGATGGAAACGAGGATCAATACAGCCAAAGTGCCTATGTAGGCGATCCATGCACCATGACCGGCCGGGGTGCGGAGATTGAGGTCGGCTTTGGTGTGATGTTCACGCCAATAGGCGTCCTCTTCGTACACAAGACTAGATTTGGGATTTTTTTTCACTCGGCTGGCATACCATAGTACATAGCTGATGCCGACGATGTTGATAATCATCCAGATCACAAAACGGTATTCTATTCCTGAGAACATCCTGATGCCTGCAATTTCCTGGGCGATGCCCAGTGTGAAGGGATTCATCAGGCAGCCGGCAAATCCGATGCCTGCACCGATAAACGACATCGAAACCCCTACAATGCTGTCGTAACCCATCGAGATAGCCAGCGGAACAAAGATGATGGTAAAAGCGATGGTCTCTTCGCTCATGCCAAAGACTGCACCAAAAAAGCTAAACATCAGCATTACAACCGTAATGATGATGTTATTGACACCCAGGTAGCGAATCAGACGATAGCGCTCCAGCCGGTTGCTTTTCTTCAGAAAGGAATATACCCCTACGTCGATAGCACGGCTCTCGTTGAGAATCCAGAAAGCACCTCCAAGAATCAGAATGAATACTATAATCTTCGGCGAGCGGGCAAAACCCTGATAAAAAGCAGCGAAAATTTCCCATGTCTGCGGCCGGCTGTCGACGTAATGAAACGATTGGGTGTTGATGACCTCCCTTTGTCCTGATGCAGTCTGGATTACTTCCCGGTCGAACATTCCTCCCGGTACAACCCAGGTAAACATGGCTGCCACCATGATGATAATGAATACGATAACATAGGTGTGCGGAATCTGATGCTTTTTGGCCATAACGAATGAGTAGAATTTTCAGGATGAGAAGGCAAACCTAAGCATTTTTTCAAGAAGTGAAGCGGGCTCAGTTATCAATCACTTTATGCTCATCGGGTTTTTTCTGAATACTACTACTTTCTCAGTTTCTTATTCATCGTTTTCTCAATGGCGTCTATTGTCACTGGAATGAGTGCAGAGAGAACAACAGATCCGTCAGGGGTAACCAGTACATCATCTTCAATACGGATGCCAACGCCCCTGTATTCTGCTGGCATGGTGGTGTCATCAGCCGGAATGTAAATGCCGGGTTCGATGGTGATGACCATCCCGGCAGCGAGGGTATTGCCCTGCATCACGTCGTGAACATCAATACCAATCGGGTGTGTAATGCCATGAGGAAGGTACCTGCCATTAAATCCTGCTGAATCATAGATGTGTTGAACGACATGTTGTAACTGATCAGTGGTAACGCCTGGTTTTATTATTTCTATTGCTTTATCATGTGCTTTCAATACCAGATTGTACAGCTTTTTCCGGGCTTCAGTAAATTTGCCATTAACCGGGAATGTACGTGTTATATCGGCTGAGTAGCCATTAAACCAGGCTCCGACATCCATGACAACCATATCTCCGTCGTTCATCTGTCTCCCGTTCTCTTCATGATGAAGAATGAGTCCGTTGGTGCCTGAGCCAACGATAGAAGGGAAGGCTGTAGTGGTGGCACCACCACTCTTAATGGCATATTCGAAGGCTGCCTGTAACTCGTATTCATACATGCCCGCACTGCAATGCTGCATGGCACTGATGACTCCGTTTCCGGTAAGGTTGATAGACTGACGTATCATTTCCAACTCATAGTCTGATTTGAGTTGCCGGAGGGGTGTGGTAATCACACCAACGGGTTCAATGGAAAGGCTTTTCAACTTTTCTTTTTTAGCCCTGATCATCGACAAGTGGAGAAACTGCCCTTTATTATTTATCCAGTCATGAACGAATTCAGGTTCGGGTAGCCGGGTGTACAACACAGAAAAGCTTTGTTCGAGCTGGTGGTATATGTTTTGAAACTGCGTTATCGGAAGAATGGTGTCGAATGGCTGAAACAGGGAGGGGCTCCTATCGGAAAACAATATAGATGTGATCTCAGGGTGCTTGTCCCATTTTCCTTTTGGAAACAGCATGCAGGCGGTATTGGGTTTATCGTTTCCGGTGAACCATAACAGATCGGCATTGGTCTGATAGCGTACTTTCTCTTCACCCAAAGTCGATGGTGCTTTCAGAACAATCCATGAGTTGTCGTTTAGTAACCGGAGTGCATGGTTATGCCTGTCCCTGATCTCCCTGTCCGGAAATGAGATGGTCTGTGCCCGCGAAGTGCCGGCACAGACCATTCCAATCAGGATAACGATTGGGTAAACGAATCTCATCTCCCTTATTTCAATGTCCGTTTGGTTGTCATCTTCTGGCTGATAGGAATTACCATCGATTGCTGACCTGAGAGGGCAAGATTGATCTGGTTCTCGGTCACCAGTTCTTCATCAATCAACATGCCTGATTTAGCATCGATGTATAGGTTTCCTGCCGTCTTGCCGGTTCCTTCCATGAAGAAATCCATCCCCTGCATCGAGGTTTTGCCTTCATTGGCGATGTCGGCAGTCACTTTTATTACAAGGCATTTTACTCCGTTGTGTTTGGTTTGTTCAGCGATGACATAATTTGTTTTGGTGTTAATGACCAACTGACCACCCATGAAATCGGTGCTATCGGTGCGATCCAGAGTCCATTTTTCTCCAACACTGACTTTGGATTGTTCAAATGGTACCATCGGCAGCGAAGGTTTTATGTAGATACCCATGGAAATAGCACCTTTCTGTTTCGAGGAATCGGAACGTGCATCGGCTTTGCTGATCATTTTTCCCAGTTTGTCAACCTCATAGCGGACAACCTCAGCCATTTCTGCACCTGGTGTAAAGGTTGAATCCATCATCGCAGAGTTGAGTACCAGAGTGTCGGTAATTACCGTGCCAACCAAAGTGTAATTGTCGCCTTTCTTGTTTTCTACCAGATAATTCTGGGTTCCGGAAGCTTTCATGTTGATGATCATTTCCTGACCACCCATCGACTGGGTCATTGTACCATTGAGGGATGTGGTGTAATTGAATTCCTGTCCTTTTTTTAGCTTCAGGGTCTGGGCTGAAACAAAATTAATACAGAGTGCCAATACAGCAAGAATAAGGGTATTTTTCATTTTTTTTACAATTATTGTGAGCGCGTAAAAGTAATTAATTTATTTGTTGAGTGTATAATGTTGGCTTTCATTGGCTATCTGCCATGCAGTGAGAAAACCGAGGTGGGCTGTTTTGGCTGCTTTCAACGCGTCTGATTTATCAGGATTATCGGTAACCTTATGGTAATCATTGTGTAATCCGCTGATGAAGAAAAGGAAAGGAACTCCTTTATCGGAGAAGCTGGCATGATCGCTGCCACCTGTTAGTTCATTTTTATCAAGTATAAGGTTTAGGCCGATTCCTTTATTTTTTGATTCGACGATGTTGGCCAATTCCGGACAGGCTGCTGCTCCTTCCAGAAAGAGGCTGTCACCATTACGGCTGATCATGTCAAGGTTAATCATGGCCACGGTCTTCGCTATCGGCATGAACGGCTTTCTGACATAAGCCTGTGATCCCAAAAGCCCGCGTTCTTCTCCTGCAAACAGGATGAACAACACCGATCTTTTCGGCGCTGCCTTCTGTTGGGCGAAGAGCCCTGCAATAGCCATAACGCCTGATGTCCCCGATGCGTTATCATCGGCACCGTTGAAAATGTAATCGCTGCCATCTTTTTTGTCTTTGCCGGCGCCTACATGATCATAATGAGCACCAATCACCAGCAGTTCGTCCTTAAGCAGCGGATCAGATCCTTCCAGAAATGCAGCTACATTATCGGCCTCCAGTTGCTCAGTCTGCACATTGGTATGGATTCTTGCCGATGCTTCCACAATGGGCAGAGAGGCTGGTAAAGCCCCTCCATCAAGCTTTTCCTGAACCGACTTCAACGCATCCGCACTTCCCCAGAGGGCTTCAATGACCGGCTCCCCTGCATGAACTGCGGGAACAAGTTTTCTACCCGGATCGGCGGTGTGGACAGGCATCAGATCATCTGGCATGATCTTCGAAAGCGAAGGCCACGGGTAACCACGTGGTTTAAGGATCAGCCGCCTGGCAGGTCCGTTTATCATGACAAAACCGATCGCCCCGTGCGAAATGGCGTTATTGGCCTTGACGTTTTCTGCTGTCAGCTTTTCGGAGGGCATCACACCGCTCCCTTTGGGGCCGTCACTTAATACCACTACGATCTTACCATTCACATCGAGTCCGCGATAATCATCATATCCGTTAGCCGTATCTGTGATGCCATAGCCGGCAAAGATAATGGCAGATTCAACTGCTGTATCAGCCGCGAAAAGGAATGGGATGAATCCACTTTTCAACGGGATGACGGTTGTTTTCCCTGATTTTGTTACCGTCATACTGTTATCGTTTCCAAGATGCTGGCGTTGCAACCCGATGGAATGACGGTATGAACTGCCGGCAGGTTTTATTCCCAGCGTTTTAAATCGGGCAATGATGTATTCGGCGGCAGTATCCAGTCCCGGACTAGGAGTGTTGCGACCCATCAGCTGATCGGAAGCGAGGTAGTTGAGATTGTTTCTGATTTCAGTGGCTGTCGTCTCAACAGGCTGACAGTTTTGTGCCATGATATTGTACCCTAAAAGGCACGAACAGGCTAAGATAGATAGTTGCTTATACATAGACAGAAAAAAGTTAGCTTTTTTTTCGTTACAGATGTAACGACGATTTACCGGGAAACAAATTACCACTGAAAATGAGTGTCAGGGTAACTTTTTATCGTCTTCCATTTCTACATTCAGTGTATCAGTTATTATGAGTGCAGGGGGCGGTGTCCGTTTTTCAAAAATATCCTTCAGTTTATTGAATTCACGCCTGTAGGAGAAGCCGATTCCCTGAGTGTACGGGGAATTGTTGAATACCTGATCCAGGTTATTGGATCGGTTGAAAGCCTTAAATTTGAATCTTCCGTCCTCGGTAAGCTTAACCTCTACATTCACATCACCCACGATATTACTCGTGCGGTTTGATCCCTCCTGGCCTGTTACACCAAGGTTCCCGTCGATGGTTACCCTGTTGTCGAAGAGTTGTGTTCGCATGATCACCTCAAACTCTTGCGCTGAAATGTTATCCCCCGGCCGATAATTGATCCCTATATCGACATCACGGCTGACCTGTGAAAGCAGGTTGCTGACCTGATTCGATAAAAGCTCAAACCCGCTTATTCCTATCGTGTTGGAAATGGAGTTGTTCCCGGTCTGAAAACTGAAGTTGTTGAGCACGAGCAGCGAGAGAATCTGTTGCGTCATGACGACCTCGTTGGTGGTATCAAGTTTGGCGTAGATTACCTGTTTATAGGTTTCATCAAGCTTCGGAAATTCAAGCCCGAATGAAATGTCAGGATTCAGCAGTTTGTTCTTTAACCTGATAATGCTGTTAACCGGGATTCTTGCCCTGGTAATTGTTGAGTCCAGTTCCAGGTCAAGACCCGCGAGGGTAGTTCTGCTGTGGTGAACAGCGGTAAGGTTGATGACGGCATTGTAAGGACTGCCATTGAACCTGATGTTGCTCCCGGACCGGATTTCAAATCCCCTGCTGAAAAGATTTTTGTACTTAAAGAGGAAGTTCCCGCTGGTAATCTGGTATTCGCCATTTAGCCCAAGGTCGCCTTTCGAATTGACCGTGAGGTTGATTTCACCCTGTCCACGGCATTCAATGTTCCCCGACTGATAAGGCAGGGCAATTTCGAGCCTTGCTTCAGGGGTAAGCGTCAGGTCAAAGTTGAGATTGAATCCGCTAACATTGAGTTTGTATATAGGCGCTTCCTCTATTGAGTCGTGTGGTTGGTTCAGAAAGACGATAAAGTCATTATCGGCAATCGATGTTGACATCGACAGCGGAAGGAAGATCTCGGTACCCCGCAGAAGCTTCGTGCTCGCATTGAGCGTTAAATTGTTTAGAGGGCCGCTGATACGGATTGGGCCTGAGGCAATGGCTGTCCCATAGAAGAACCTGTTCTGAAAGGCATCGGTATTCATCAGTATAAACTGTTCGGGCCGTACTGTAATGTCCAGTTCAAAATCCTCAAGATAGTTATGCCTGATGACGCCTGTACAAGAGGCCTTATGACCAAGTGAGTCGTTGATAATTATGTTGTCAAAAATGATTTTATCGTGCTCGATGGTAATTTCATCGGCCAGACTGTAACGGGTATTCAGGTAGTTGACCAGAAATTCCGTACGCATCAGCTTCACGCTTCCCTGAATATCGGGTTTTAACTGTGTCCCTGCCAGGTCAAGGTGGGCGGTTGCAAACCCGGATATCTGCGACAGGTTGTCTTCCAGCAAAGGGTTGAGGGCTTTCAGATCAAAGTTTTCGATGCCAATCTTGAGATCGAAGTTCTGCTTAACCGATGACGGATGGTAATAGCCCTTGATGCTGAGTGGATGATACGAGTAATTATCGCCGTTGATCAGCGAGGTCGCATCAATGTGTAACGATTGCAGTTGGTCGATCCATTCGGAGTTAAGGCTCAGGGTTCCCATGCTGTATCCATTGAAACCAAAACTATCAACGGTGGCATTGGCGGTGACGCGGGGTTGATCGAATACATTGAAGGCGATTGCCTCGCCGTTGATCAGTCCGTCGAGGTTTACTCCACTTGATGCTAAAAGGGCATCGAAATTGGAGAGATTGAAATTGACGAAGTTTACCTTGAGCTGAGCCAGTGTGTCGTCAGCAAGCGAGCCCTGCACGGTGAGCCATTGTGCCCCGTTGGTAAGCCCAACCTGGTTGAAGTGCCAACCCAGGCTATCGATAGTGACGCTGTTATTATGAGGAAACATCCATATCTGTCCTCCAATGTTGAGCTTCGATTTGGTGACACTGATATCTACCGCCCTCTGTCTCCCAAAACTGGCATAGCCTGCAATGTCACCCCGGTTGAGATCCCTGATGTCGATATCATTCCATTTGAGATCGAATAAGATACTGTCATTGGCAACATCGGCCATAAAAGCCAGACTATCAAACGCGATTAAGGTAGTGTCGGAATCATACGATTCTTTGACAACTAATCTCTTGCACCCTGTTTCAATAACCAGTCGCTGGTTTTGTGTCTGGCTCCTCAGAAACCAATGTTCTAAACGCTTTCCTCCAATACTAATCGCGGGGGCATTGGCCTGAAGATTAAATTCAACGGCTTCGGCATCATAATGTCCTGTTATCCTTGAGTTGTGGGCAATCTTCAGGGTAGGGAAGAAGAGCGCTGTTATGGCGTCGGGATTGAGAATATGCAACTGGTAGGAAAATTGCTGCCCGCTGATATCCTTTTCGATGAGTTCATCACGCATCTTAAATGATGCCACGTAATTTCGGATAAAGAGGGTTGCAGAACCTCCGATTTCCGAAAATTTTATTCTCCCTTTGATCAGTCCATCTGCAATATCGGAACTGAGGCTTATCAGCCTTTCCCCGTTGGCCAATGAATCTGTCCTGATGTCTATCGAGTTCAGGTTATAAGTTGCATGGGAATTCGAAACAACGAGGTTGTTGATGTTAATGCTTCCTGTCAGGTTATCAAGATCCGAACCACTGAAGTCGGTCAACAGCACCGCCGAAACAACCATCGTCGAATCAGTCTTTATCAGCCCCAGTTTTGCCGGATTGAAGTCGGAAATGGCTGCTGTAAAGTTGAAGGTTGGTAGTTTTTGGCTCAGGTCTGCAATGCCGTTAAAACTTAGTTTCAGGTTGGGGTCATCAATACCGAGAATCCCGCTGAAACGTTTCTGGTCGAACAGCCCGCTGATGTTAATCTCGTTGTATTCATAGCCTTTGACCCGCCACTGCCTGATTTTACCGTCGATGTCAAGATATAGATTGTCAAGCGATACTCCGTGTCCTTTCAGCGATGCCTCCATGGTAACGGGTCCGAAAAGAGCCTCTCCTGTCAGCACGCCGACGTCGAATTTGTCGAGTTTCAGATTCCCTTCATATTCTAGCTCGTAGCGTTTGCTTTGCCGTAAAACAAGGTCGGTGTTTATGGTGCCCAGCGCGGTATGGAAGGAGGCATCGGCTACAAAATCGTTGAAGAATCCTGTGAAATTTCCTTTGATCCCCAGAAAGCCCAGGCGGCGCATTTCTCGCGGAAGTGTTATCTGGTCGCCGACTTCCCCATATTTGGATCCGAGTTTAAACCCTTCAATGTCGGCAGTATTGGTGGTGAAATCTTTGACTTTTAACCTGATGAATGTTTCTTCCACATTGGGAAGCCCTACCAGTTGTACTGCCCCGTCGAACCGGGACTCATCGCCAAAGGTAAAGGTAAACTGATCCGATTTCAGGTTACTGACTTTCCCGTTGACCACCCCCCCGAACCGCACGGCGTTATCCATCCCCAGCAGGGAGGTGCTGAAAGGTGCCAGTTCTGCCAGGTTGAGCGCCGACCACCGTACAAAGGCTTCGATATTAATGCTGTCGATAAACATTTCGTAATCTTGCCAGGTGTTGTATTTGAACGCAAAGTCGCAGTCAAGGTCGCTCCTGGGTGTAAGTAATCTGGTGTCAAATCCCTGTAATGTAGTAGAACTCAGCCGAAAGTGCCCCGTCAGGTCTTTCAGTATAAGCCCGCTGCGTTCTTTTCCTGTAAGTTTGTTAAGTACAAAATCGAACGAATCGGCAATCATGGTAACGGCTTCAGCCTGCAGGGCGATGTCGTTTACATCAATGAAATGATAATCCATTCCCTGAAGATCGCGGGGCTTGTTTTGGTTCAGGTAGGTGAAATGGACGCGTGACAGGTCGAGGTGCCCGCAATGAAGCCGCCATGGCGTTGTTTTGGATTCCGCTACCGGGGTTGTGCCTGCTGTCCCGAGGAGGTTGACCAATGCGCTGTAATTAAAGCTTGTGTCGCCGGCATATTTCACGATGTTTACCCGGGCACTGTCGAGCATCACTGATGCCAATCGTATGCGATGACGTGCCGGCTGGAAACGGGAAGGAACAACAGTTAGCTTTTTAAATGCAATAAACGCGTCGCCGGTCTTATCGGGCACTACGACGTCGTTTAGCTGAATGTCAAAACGGTACCCGACACGTATCGAACCTATTGTAACCTGCTGCCCGAGCTGTTCTGTCAGCCAGCCTGCTGCCTGATGACCCAGCCATGTCTGCACCGCCGGACTTCGCAAAAAGGCGAAGAGCGCCGTGTGGATCGCCAGTAGAATAACGGCCGTGTAGAGTAATATTTTTGAAAATGTTCTAATAGCTTCTGTGGTTTAAATATTCCTGACTCACGCGTTTTGATCGTCTTCCGGTTTCTCCTCCGTGTATGAATTGGCAGCCGGTGCCTCATCCCCTTCCGTCGAACCGGTGCCAGAGGTAACCTGTACACTGATCCCGGATCTGAGTCCCCGGTAAATCAACCAGGCAATCAACAACGAGATTACTTTCACTGCAACGATCAGGCCAAACAGTAACTCCCCGGAGTTGTAATATAGCGAAAAAGCAGGAATATCTTTTAAAAGCGCCAGCAACATGATGACCATGATCCAGCGGTACAACGACATCGAATGCCCGGCTGAGAGTACTGCCAATATCAGATAGATTACCGGATAGATAAACAAAACCACCGCTATTGGAATGAGAAACCGTGCCGGGAGTTCCTGAATCCCGAGCATCGAGATGGTGGGAAGGGCACTCCAGGCCTCTGCCACAGCCAGTATCCCCAACAAGATAATGAGTATCAGCCGGCGCCACCGTTCTTTTTTGAGCGCGGCAACACCGGGAATCTGCTCTATCCATTTTGCCAGACGGTGCAGCGTTATCATGTCAGCAGTTCCCCTGAAACCAAATTCTCCGGAAAGCGTCTCGAACACCTGTTGGTGCGAAAGCCCCTTGCGGAAGTGGGCATGGGCTGAACGTCGAACCGATCGTCGCGAAATCTGTTTCACATTACTTCAGTTAGTTATTGACAGAGCAGGTGTCGGTTTATCCGACCGATTCTAACTCCTGAATGCAAAGGTCTTATTTTTTATTAGTTTTGCAGGTGGTTTTCTATACTGTTTCCACAAAAAAATAATGACCGATAATTTCCCCTTAATTCTTGGAATTGAATCTTCCTGTGATGATACCTCTGCCGCGGTTCTCCATGGCAATCATTTATTGTCGAACATTATTGCCAGCCAGGCTGTACACGAAAAGTTCGGCGGGGTGGTTCCCGAACTGGCATCAAGAGCTCATCAGCAAAACATCATTCCCGTCGTCAATCAGGCCATTACCGAAGCAGGCATAACTAAAGATCAACTCAGCGCCATTTGCTTTACCCGTGGTCCCGGTTTGCTGGGTTCTCTTCTCGTGGGCATCTCTTTTGCCAAATCTTTGGGCATCGGTCTCAACATCCCGATCATCGGGGCCGACCACATGCAATCACACATTCTGGCTCATTTTATCCAGCCCCGGGAAGGCAATAAACCCGTACCCGGCTTCCCGTTTTTGTGCCTTACTGTCTCCGGAGGCCATACCCAGATTGTGCTGGTGCGCGATTATTTCGACATGACGGTACTCGGGAAAACCATCGATGATGCTGCCGGTGAAGCCTTCGATAAAGTTGCCAAGATCATGGGACTTGGTTACCCGGGAGGCCCTGTCGTTGACAGACTTGCCAAACAAGGAAACCCAAAAGCATTTCAGTTTGCCCGACCGCGAATCGATGGCCTCGATTATAGCTTCAGCGGGCTCAAAACATCCTTCCTCTACTTCGTGCGTGATCAACTGAAGGTAAACCCGCTGTTCATGGAGGAAAATAAATATGATCTGTGCGCTTCAATGCAACGCGCTATTGTTGAAACTTTGCTGATTAAACTCATCAAGGCTGCCAAAGAGACAGGGATCCGTGAGGTAGCCGTTGCCGGAGGTGTATCGGCCAATTCAGCATTGCGGACTGCCTTGCTGGACACCGCGAAGAAGTACCGCTGGAACATGTTTATCCCCGAATTTGCTTTCACCACCGACAATGCTGCCATGATCGCCATCTCCGGCTATTTCAAATACCTGCGTGGTGAATTTGCCGGTCAGGATGCCACCCCCTATGCACGGCAACAGTTTTAAAAACTGATTATTTGCCTTTGAATAGCTCCCCTTGGTTCATTCTCCACGGAATGACCCTTCGGGGATGTCGTTGTACAGGCTCCCGGAATGGGAGAGTACAGTTATTGGCTGTATTACCGTGGGGTTTCGTGGCAATTCCTGTAATAACACCCACGGCAGCTTAGAAAGAACACTTCCGATGCTTGTTTCTTTAGGCCTGCAAGGAAAAGAGACGCAGGAAACCGAGGGGCAAATTCATGTTAACATTCATGAAGTAAGCTATATAAGAGGTTTATGTAACACTCCTCTTGTAATTTCCTCGTCAATTCATGTTTGCAATGATAGCGTTATCCGTTTCTTAGACAGTAACCGATAGAAATCTCTGTGCGCGATAAAATTATTGGAGAAGTCGCTATTGACCGGATGGGGTTTTTACCCGATCATTTCCGCGGTGAAACTTGCTGCAAAATGGCCCTGGCTAAAACTGTGCCAGAAATTTTACATAATTATTCTTTCTACATATAAATTATATTCCATAATTACTACAGCCATAGGCGATACATAAGAAAAACCTATCTTTGACCTAACTTTGACCCATCTTTGTCCCCTCTCACGTGTATTTTCGACATGTAAATAACATATAATCAATTAGATAAAATATTGAGTTTTGTGACAGTAAGTTACTAAAAAATTTCAAAAAAAGTTGAAATATTTTTACAGGAAGGGTGAAACAGACATAGAAACGTGTCTGTAATTTGGAATTTCATCCACAAAATAGACAACATTAAAAGCGGGCATTGTTGCCTGATTCATTTTTGAAAATGGGTTTGTATGAAGGTTGGGTGAACAGGTCAGTTCAAACTGAAATTGCGGGGTACCGGATAACCTAAAAGAAGCATGGCCATTCAAATTCAGGGGTTTATTCACAAGCCTGATGTTAGTGACTATGCATTGAATCCTGATCAGGTTGGTAGACCGTGCAGCACGGTCTAGGCGATCTTCAGGAAATCGGGGAATGCTGTACCTGCCGGTGACACACCCTGACAGGAAGTTAGACGGCGAAAAAATATTCCTTTTTATTCGATGTTTCCGCAAGAATTTCTACTTTTGGCTACAATAGAGTGCCGGTAGTTCACAAACCGTCAGCAAGGCTCACCGGGTGCCCTAACCCTGAGAGGGAAGACCGGCCCGGATAAGTGGTAAAAACCTGCTTTTTCCGCAAAAAGTCCTGCACGCGTTTTTGCTCATATTGGCCTCATGACCAAGATGTTAGTACAATTATGATGTGACTGACGTGGCGAAGCTGTGAAGGGTGAGTAGTGAGAGATGAGAGATAAGTGATGATTAGGGAGAAGAGGAGATGTTGGCGGATAAGCCGGCCTTTAAAAAAAATGATTTACCCGCCAACGGGCTGGAGCCCTCTACTGGCTTACAACAAGCTGTTTAACCCATGGTTTTTTGCAAGTATTTTTTTTCGATGATGACCAGATTATGTCAAAAAGATTATTTTTGTCCTGAAAGTTTTCCCTCAGGTTGTTGTAATTACAGTTTTAGAATGAGCTACAGCAGAGCAGACATCAGAATCGAACAGCCCACTATTCAGGAACTGCCTAAACATTGCAGTGTAAAAACCACGATGGTTTATACGCACATCATACGAATAGCTATCCGAACAATTGCAATTCCACTTGATAGGATTGTAAATCAGCAAAATAATAATTCTGATTATCATTGAAAGGGATATGTTTAGGATGAGATATACTAGTTAGCAGTAATACTAAGGGGAAGTGCAACTTGACAGGGACGAACATTTAACGAATTAATCGCAACTAATAATAAATGACGATGGACTTTAAAGACTACATTAAGCAGATCGGAGACAGAGTTGTAAAACTCAAAGACCAAATTCACACAGAGGAAGCTACAAAGAACGCTTTCATTATGCCTTTTTTACAAGCATTGGGTTATGATGTATTTAATCCACTCGAAGTTGTACCGGAATTTATTTCCGACATTGGCCTTAAAAAAGGAGAGAAAATCGATTACGCCATTTTCAAAGATGGTGCTCCGACAATCTTGATTGAGTGCAAACACTGGGCGCAAAATTTAAGCATTCACGATGGTCAGCTTTTACGTTACTTTCATGTTTCTAAAGCAAAATTTGGATTGTTGACCAATGGAATTATTTACCGTTTTTATTCCGACTTGGTCGATGCAAACAAAATGGATGAAAAACCATTTTTGGAGTTTAATATTTCAGAGATTAAAGACAACCAAATTGAAGAGCTAAAAAAGTTTCACAAAACTATATTTGACGCTGAAAGCATTGTAAACACTGCGAGTGAGTTAAAATTTATAAACGAGTTAAAACAGCTCTTTCAGCAAGAGATAAATAATCCTTCACCAGAATTTGTAAAACATTTTGCACGTCAAGTTTACCCAAGTATTGTAACAGCCAAAGTTTTAGAGCAATTCACAATTTTGACTAAAAGATCGGTTCAGCAACACATCAGCGACTTAATCACTGAACGGCTGAAGACCGCATTGACAAAAGAAGACGAAGCGACTAAAGAGCAAGAAGCAATTCAAGCAGAGCAGACAAAAGTTGAAGAGAGCAAAGTTGTAACTACCGAAGACGAGTTAGAAGGTTTTATGATTGTAAAAACAGTTTTACGTCAAAAGATAAGCGTATCAAGGATTTCACACCGAGACGCCCAATCATATTTTGCAATTTTATTGGACGACAACAACCGCAAGACAATTTGTCGACTTTATCTAAATGGGAGCAAGAAATATTTGGCAATACTCGACGACCAGAAGAAAGAGATTAAAAACGAGATTTCATGTATAGACGACATTTTCAATTTCTCGGACGCACTTTTAAAAGTTGTTGAGAACTACGATAATTCAAAGTAAAAATCTGACGGACAAAGAAGTACTACTTGTGACAAAAACTATTTGTCAATTGGGGTTTCGGTGAGGACAACAAAGTCCGCAGTCCACAATCCCGATAGCGATCGGGAGCGGTGCGGCTCGACAAGAAAACCGCGCCCAGTCGGCAACTGCATATAGTGTGCCGAGAAGCAGAACATCGGCAAATAAAGTTCTGCATGCTGTAATCAAGATGGTGGAAGCAGTTGTAAGTTGAACCACCGGTGTCACCTTACAGGAGGGGGCATCAAACCACCCAATGGTGCTGCTGTAAAGAGTGGTGGTACTGAGCGATTGGGAAAAGTTAACCCTATGAGGTTTTCAGGTAAGGATAAAGGAGCTGAACGCAAGTGAACCCTTGATGAGGAGTCGAGAAGTTGCCATAACCTGTCAAAAGCTACGGAGTATGTGACGGAGTGATAAGTTTAGCGGAAACCTGTTTATTGGCTAAGCGGCAGGCGTCTTTACAGAGGGCAGGACTTTTATCCAGGCTTGGTTACGGAACTCGGGAACCAGCATGACGATGCTAAGGGAAGGGCACAACGGGATCACCCCGGAGGCCATAAACCGAAGCGGCATGTTGGGTCGGATTGCCCCGTAGTAGTGATGATACAACTGTAATGGAAGAGGAGCGAAGGGGGCAAGTTATACAGGATCATAACATCGAACAACTCGCAAGAAGATGACTTTATGGAATGAGACAAAATCGGTACCGGTAAGCAAAGAACAAGTTTGGGAAGCTTACAGGAAAGTGCGCTCCAACGCAGGAAGTGCAGGGGTTGATGGCATTAGCATGGAAGAATACGATGCTAAAAGGTCGGGATACCTGTACAAATTGTGGAACAGGATGGCCTCGGGCAGCTATTTCCCGCCACCGGTAAAAGAGGTTGAGATACCCAAGAAAGACGGCAAGATGCGTAAGCTTGGGATTCCTACCATTAGCGACCGGGTGGCACAAATGGTTGTGAAAGACTATCTGGAACCGAGGTTTGAGAAGATCTTCAGTCCCCATTCCTACGGATACCGACCGGGAAAGAATGCCCATGGGGCATTGTCTGTGGTACGTGAAAACGTAAGGATGCCGGACTGGGCAATCGACCTCGACATCAAAGGGTTTTTCGACAACATTGACCATGGGAAACTTATGCTGGCCGTGAAGAAACATGTCCCGGAAAAGTGGTGCATTATGTACATCGAACGATGGCTGCAAATGCCCGTGCTTACCAAATCAGGCGAACTGAAGCAGAAGCAGGGCAAAGGCACACCACAGGGAGGGGTAATAAGCCCGCTACTGGCGAATTTGTTTCTGCACTATGCCATGGACAAGTGGTTGGAGCAAACCCACTCAGCAGTAAGGTATGTGCGTTATGCCGACGACGCCATATTGCACTGTAGGAGCAAAGTACAGGCTGACTATGTGCTGCGCAATTTGAACAAACGGATGAAACAGTGCGGATTGGAACTGCATACGGAAAAGACGAAACTTGTATACTGTAAAGATCACAGGCGGCAAGGGGAGTACGAGAACGTAAAGTTCGATTTTCTGGGATACTCGTTCCAGCCCCGCACAACAAAGTCAAAAAGGGACGGGAAACTGTACCTTGGTTACGACTGTGCCATCAGCATTGGTTCAAAGAAGCGCATTGCCGAAAAGATGAAAGAACTGGGCATTGAACGCCTGACGCATAAAAGCATCGTAGGGGTTGCACAATACCTTGAACCTTATATCAGGGGATGGATCAACTATTACGGGAAGTTCAGGTTGTGGTCGATGAACCCGGTCTTTCAGTGGCTGAGAAGGCGACTTGTAATGTGGGCACGGAAACGGTACAAACGTTACAAAACGAGCATTGTCCAAGCTTATGCATGGTTGAAGAGAGTGAAGGAACAATATCCGACATTATTTTACCACTGGAGGCTAGGATTTTCGTAATGAAACGTATAGA
The DNA here is from genome assembly GCA_001768515.1 of Bacteroidetes bacterium GWE2_42_24. Lineage (GTDB taxonomy): Bacteria > Bacteroidota > Bacteroidia > Bacteroidales > TTA-H9 > GWE2-42-24. The sequence continues at coordinate 54,113 of MEOA01000034.1, forward strand.
TTTGTATAACAAGAGCCGTGTGATGGGAGACTATCAAGCACGGTTCTGTGAGAGGCTGAAGGGGAAGTTCCTTCGGCCTACTCGACGTTCCGTCCGTTAGCGGTCATGCTATGACGACAGTGCAAACACATACTGAGATACAAATAATGGACGACAGCAAATTGAAATTAACCTTTGAAAAATACGACATTGAGTTGTCTAATGACAATGTATTTAAGCTTAATTCGGCTGACAATAACTTCAAGTATGACTTTGTTTATCATGACGAAGAAGCACCCAAATTTCAATGTAGCCAACATGCAATTAAAGTTTTCGTAGACGGACAACTTTATAAAAGTGCAATTGTGTGTGCAATTGCAGGCGGGACGACAATTCATTCCCAATCAGCGGTCATTGCCGACAATGACATATTTATTAGTTGTGCAGACAAGGTTTTTAGTTTATCTCTTCCGGACTTGACTCTAAACTGGATAACCCAAGTAGATATGGCAACTTGCTTCGGTATTTACAAAGCCGATAACGGACTTTTCACTCATGGAGAAATGAGTGTAGCACGACTTGACCATAATGGACTAATAGTTTGGCAGACAGGACTTCGTGATATTATCGTAAACATAGAAGAGAATAGAGAGCAAAACGAGTTTGTCATGCACGACACATATATTAGTTTATTGGACTTCAACAACAACAAGTATCAACTTGGTTTTGACGGAAAATTTATAAGCGAACAATTGAGCGAACAACAAAAGCATTGGGACTTAATAGACAAAAAACGAAATCAGAGGAATGAGAAAACTTGGTGGAAATTTTGGGCGTGACGAAAAAGCACGAACCGCTAACAAAAACTATATGTCAATTGCCGTTTTCGTGCTGACAACAAGCCGTGTAGCCCGCAACAGCAGCGGTACGGCTCGACAGGAAAACCGCCCGCAGTCGGCAACTGCATAGTTCTGTCCGTTATGCGGCAGCTTAAAAGACAACAATACCAACTATTAACACGACATTACAATGGGATATAAAAGTGTTTGCATAGATTGTAGAAAGTCATTAAACCGACCTTTAGACACAGGTTCTGACAGACTTTATCCGTGTTCATTATGCGGTAAACCAATGACACTTCTATCTCATAGATTCAGACCACCTAAAAAGACGGATGACAAGAAGTGGGAGACAGTAAAATATTTAATTGAAAACGGTTTTTATTATGACCACGTTTATCAAAAAATTGAAACTAACTGCAACGGGGTAACAAGTTATCAGAATTATGCAACGTATCCCGACAACATTAGAGACGCTAAAGAATTTGTTGAGAAATATAAAGAGCAAGCACGAAAATGATAGAAAGGAAGCAAAATAAAGACGAAAAACAAGCAGAACTTGAAAAGTACCGAGACTTGGTTTTGGCAACACTTGACTATTACCTTGCTAATAAAGAAAAGCAAATCAAAACTACCGACTTTGATTCAGTTCAACATTATAAAGGACTTAAAAAACAAACAGAGGAACACTATCAAAAAGGACGACTAACAAAATTAAAGCAATGGTTTCGTGACTTGACTGAAATACAGATAGAAACAATAGACCTAAAATTCAATGAGTATTTACGAGAGAAAACCAATTATGACATCGACATTTTTAATTCTTATTTCCAACGAGTTGACAAAGTAATCGGAAAAGGTAAAATCACAACAGACAATCAGTTTTATGATTTAAGTATAATGGTTGACCAACTTTGCCAAAGAGAGCCAGTTGATAATGACAAAATTGAAAAGATAAATAGACTATTAAGAGAATATGAAGAACGAAAATCACGAAAAATAAAAAAGCCGACCGCATAACACGCGGTATGAAAAATTGCCTGGACAGTCGGTTATTCATGGGTTGTAGCCCGCTTCAACTTTTGTGTAACTTGAGAGGAAATCACCCGCAATCGGCCACTTTTCATAGTGTGCCGAGAAGCAGAACAGCGGCAAATAAAGTTCTGCCTGCTGTAATCAAGATGGTGGAAACAGTAGTAAGTTGAATCCCCGGTGTCACCTTACAGGAGGGGGCATCAAACCACCCAATGGTGCTGCTGTAAAGAGTGGTGGTACTGAGTGATTGGGTAAAGTTTCTGATCCGTTACAAAACGAACCTAAACAAAGCTTACGAATGGTTAAAACGGGTGAAGGAGCAATTCCCGAACTTGTTTTACCAATGGAAGTTAGGATTTTCATAATGTAATGTATAGATTTGTATAACAAGAGCCGTGTGATGGGAGACTATCAAGCACGGTTCTGTGAGAGGCTGAAGGGGAAGTTCCTTCGGCCTACTCGACCCGCCAACCGTTGGTGGCAATCCTTTGACGACAGAGCAACCATCAACCGACAAACAAAAAAAGCGAGTAGTTGAACAATGCAAATAATGAACTTTACGACGCATAAACATTTCAATCTTGTTTCTTCTTCTTGGGGTTCAGGACAACCCCAGGACATTGCAGCTTTGCTTGATTCAGTTATTACCGACTTTTACTCAAACCTTGACATCGGCAAAATTCCTACTATGCCTGTTCTTGTGTTAAGCACATTGACAAGAAATCCGCCAACCAGTAATCCTGAAATAATTAAAACTGGAAATCTTGTGTTGATTTATTTAAGCACTCAAGACCTACTTTGGAGTCAGTATTCCTACCAATTTTCTCATGAACTTTGCCATTATGTAATTGATATCGACTTCCCGCCAAAGAATGGTAGGTTTGGATGGTTTGAAGAATCGTTATGTGAATTAGCATCGCTGTTTACTTTAAACAAAATGAGCATTACTTGGCAGACGAATCCGCCATACGCTAGTTGGACTTGGTATTCCGCTTCTCTAAAAACGTATGTTGACGACTTGACTTCAAAGTCAGAGAACACAATAGCAAAACGAACTAATGAGTGGCTCGCTAAAAATCTCACTGAACTATACAAAGACAGATATAAAAGAGCTGAAAACTTAATTATTGCAGTTAAGCTTCTTCCGTTTTTTACAGCGACACCCGACTTATGGAAAACAATTCAGTTCATAAAAGAAATAGCCATTACAGACGATATGACTTTTGAACTTTATCTTTCGGAATGGAAGAAACTAATTCCTGCAAGTTTACATTTGAGTTTTGACGACATTATCAAACTGTTTACAGACAATAATATTGCGACATGACAAGCAACGAACTAAATGTGTGCAAACTTCAAGCAGACCGACTTCGGACGGACAGAAGGGCAGCCGCTAACAAAAACTATATGTCAATTAGGGTTTTGGTGCGGACAATAAAGTTCGCAGCCCGCAATCCCGATAGCTATCGGGAGCATCGGGGTTCGACAGGAAAGCAACGCGCAATCACTAACTGCATATAGTTAAGACCGTTAGACTGCATTATAAATAGCATCCCTGCATTAATGAAAGAAAACTTACAAATATGCCAATAGATATAATTTCATTAGGAAAGAAAATAAATCGGTGTAGAAAAAACCTAGCCCTTGAATTATCAGATGTTTCTGAAAAGGTAGGGATTTCTATTGAACGTTTAGATGAAATTGAAAGAGGACATATTGAACCAACTGGTGATGAGATTTTGATTTTTGCGGATTTTTACAAACAGGACTATAAGTATTTCATTAGTAATGAAAAACTGTCGGCAACAGAACAGATTGAAGTTTTATACCGAAAATTTGGCGATGATTTTTCAAAAGAAGACCGGTGGGCATTACAAGAGTTTATTTATTTATGCGAAAATGAACAAGAAATATTAAATTACTTAGAATATGAGAATGTAAACTTTTCTGCACCTAAGTATCCTAATGTTTATAAATCTCAGGGAGCAGAAACAGCAGAAAAGCTCAGACAATTCTTAGGGTATAAAAACGATGAATTGTATTCTGATTTATTTTCTGAATTTAGGAAAATAGGATTACATATTTTTCGAAGAAGGCTTTGTAATTCAAAAGTATCAGGGTTATTTATTAAGCATCCTAATGCTGGGAAATGTATTCTTGTAAATTATGACGAAGATACATATAGGCAAAACTTTACGCTCTCTCATGAAGTATGCCATGCATTACTAGATGATGAGTTTGAGTTTAGTGTTTCTTTTAAAAATGACAACGATTATAGAGAAATAAGAGCTAATAATTTTGCTAGTAGTTTCTTAATTCCTCCAAGTTTTATTGAAAAACTAAGGGCAGTAACCTGGAATGAAGAATTGATAGTAGATGTAGCAAATCAATTAAAAGTTAATGTTCAAACTTTACTTATAGCCTTAAAATCTAATAATTGCATTGGTAAATCCCAATATGAAAGATTTATGGTGTTAAAAATACCCAGAAAACAAAAAGAAGATTTTGAATTAAAAGGGGTTTCACCTACAATTATAGAATCAAAAAAGACATTGCTTGAGAAAGGTTTATCAACGTATTATGTTCGAAATTGTCATGAGGCATATAAAAATGGGCACATTTCTTCTGGAAGGTTGGCGGAAAATCTATTAGTGGATGAATCTGAGTTGACTTCCATTTTAGACTTGTTTAAACTGAAATTGGATTATGAATATTGATATTACAGAGTTTAATAGAATAAATGTGATTGATACATGTGCTATTGATAACCTTTTATCATCAGCGACACTATATCGAGCTGCAAGGTCTTCCAATTGCAGCTTTTGCTATACAAAATTTGTTGAATACGAAATGTTGTATAAAAACAGGAAAAATATAGATGAGAAATCCAAAGAATTGCAACAGAAACTTAAAGATGAAACATGCGCAAAAAGGCTTGAATGTCATAATTTAAGCATTGATGATTTGCAAGAAATAGAAATCCTTGAACAAAGAAAACGATTAGGAAGTGGCGAATTATCAAGTATAGCATTTGCAAAAAAAATAAATCAGAATTTCATGACAGATGACTCAAAGGCAAGAAAATTAGGGGGATTAGTTCTAGGAATTAAAAGAGTGCAGACAACACCGCATTTAGTTGGCTGGTTGTTTTATAAACGAGAATTAATTGACAGTGATTTTTCTGTAATTATTTCTGAGCATCAAAATTATAACAGACCCTTAAGTCAATACTTTGAAGAAGCATATCTGGAGAGTCTAAGAATTAGAAGTATGAACAAATAACACAACCTAATAATGTATATACAAAATAGGCGTGACAGTTGTAAATTCAACGATTGTACCCCGCTTCAAAATTGTAATGATTTGATAGGTTTGAAGCCCATAGTTGCCTACTTGGCATATACTCGCCATTATGGGTTATATTAAAAGGACTACCAACTATGGAGAATGAGTATAAAATAATTTTTTCACCCTCTAAGATTGACTTGAAAAAAATTGAAGATTGGTTGATTCAAGAGAGGGAAAGATATGATGACGGATTTTATTGTAATTGGAATATTATCGAGAATTCATTTGAAAGAAACGAATTGATTAGCTTAGAATTAAATGACATTCCAATTGGTTTTGTTGTTTGGCGACAATCTGACATTTTCATAGAAATAGACATCATGGAAATTTACCATGATTATCGGAGAAAAGGTTTAGGAAAAATATTTTTCAAAATGATTTCAGAGTCATACAAAGACAAGGGAGTTCTAGCAATTAAGCTTTTCTGTGAACCTAGAGAATCTCAACACTTTTGGAAAAAAATGGGATTTATTCAATTTCCAATTCGTGTTTATGCTGAGTCCGATCTCACATTTTATAAACCGCTAATAGAGATCTGTGAAACAACAGAAACTCCAAATGAATTAGATAAGATTGAATTATGGGATGTGGAACCATATCAATCCCAAGAAAAGTCACCACGTTGGTGCTGGGACATTAGTATCGAGAATGGGATATTAGTTAAACCAATAATTCAGCCATGCAATGTGAATTGGAACATCAGGTGGACAAAGAATGGAAAAATAGAGAAAGAAGATAAGGTAAAATACTTCTCCGCAGACAATTCGATAGAATTCAGCCCTTTCATGTATATCAAAAGATTAGATGAATAAAGAAATACAACCCATAACAAAAACTATATGTCAATTGCCGTTTCCGTGCGGACAACAAGCCGTGTAGCCCGCAATCCAGATAGCGATCGGGAGCAGTGCGGCTCGACAGGAAAATCGCCCGCAGTTGGCAACTGTATATAGTTCCATCCATTACGGTTATTTAAGTGCTCACATCATAATAACAAGTAAACCAAATAAATTATATTGCTTATGGACAACAGAGTTTATTACGGAGAATATTCTCTGAAACATTGGATTGAGTTAATTTTGAAGGAAAATATAATTCTTCCTGACTATCAACGCTATTTTGTTTGGAATGAAAAAAAGGTTGAAACGCTAATCGACACTTTTAAAAACAAACAATTTATTCCACCTATTACAATCGGAGCGTTTAAAAATGGAAATGCCAATCAAAATTTAATACTTGACGGACAACAGCGACTAACCAGCATTTTATTAGCACATCTTGGTTTATATCCAGATGAAACAACATACAAAAAAGCAATTGAAAAATTTGCTAGCGAAAACGATGATGAAGACGAACCGGGCGAACAACTTGACAATGTTTTTGAATGGACATTTGAAAAATTAACTGAAAAGGGAAAAAACAAACAAGACATACTTACAAAAATTGCTGATGGCAATTACAAGAAAATTGATTTCAAAATTGACGAAAAGTTCCTTGAGACAACCTTCTTGGGTTTTTCTTATTTAGTGCCGTTTATTTCAGACGAAAAAGTACAACAGAAATATTACTCTTCTGTTTTTAGAAATATAAACATTCAAGGAGAAGCCTTGTTGCCACAAGAAAGTAGAGCTTCATTATACTTTTTGGATAAAGACTTGGTTCAATTTTTTGTTCCAGACTTTACTAAAGCATTCGTAGTAAAAAGTGTAAGCAACGAAACTAAAATTGACTTTGTTAGATGCTTATCTTTATTGTCGCAATACAACAAAGACAAGGTTGCAAATTATGTAGCCCGCAGTTATAAACCACAAATGGAAAAATACTATGAAGAATATATTTATTCCGTTGTCGCTGATCTTGATGCTAAGTATGGGAAATTTTCTACCATTTTTCCGAACAATAAATATGACGACCGTTTTTCAAGTTTGCAACAAGCACTAATTTCATTGGATATTCCAAAACAATCCCCGTCAATTATTGATTTGGATATGTATTTCTTTGGCCTTACATATACGATTATCTTTGAAAACAAAACGATAGACGTTACCAAAAAGGACGAACTAAAACAAAAAATTGAAGCTAAAATAAGCGAGTTTAAAAAGGACAATTCTCATACAAGAGCACCTAGTAATTTAGGCCATTTAAGGTCTAGAATTAGTTCATCAATTGAAATATACGAAAAATATGCGTCCTAACATTCACACAGATTTCATATTATCACCAATTACAGACATTTTGAAAGATGTTGTGTCTGCAAGCGCAGGAATTGGAAGTGGTATAGAAACATTTACTTTGTGCGACTATGTAATGCAATCTGTATTCATAAGAATGACAGGATTTCAAGAACAGAAAATGAAATGTGTTTGTTGGGAAATGGCAACTGTTGATTACGAATATAGATACGAATTCACAAGAACACCTTTGGGCGAATGTTCAAGCTATTCAGAGAAACAAAAGATTTACAGAGACTTGGTTAAACAAATTGAAAAATATGGATTAGAGTTTTCTAAGATTGACATTGGCAAACAAGACATATTGAAAACGACTTTTTCTGACATTTTAGATACATTTTCTAATACCAATTTATCAATTTGGGCTCAGAAAGATTTTTTAAACTTCCAAACTATTTCAGATCAAATTAAGGATAGCCATTTTGCTAGTGAGAAAGGCAGCCTATTTTCAGACGCTTCATTGAGAAAAATGTATGAAGAACATTTGTATAGACAAAGAAATAGAATTGCTCACAACACATCATCGTACCAACAAAATTTGCCAACACTAAAAACTTTGATAGACGAAGATTTTAAATACGAAAATTATTTTGTTTACTTTTCCATATTAGTGTTAATAGACAAAATATTCATAGAACTGTATAAAAAATATTTAGCAAATATTGAAGACAAAGGAAATTAGCAGCAGAAAAACGCCCGCTAATAAATAGGACTCTGAGCGGTCTACTAGACCCGGCAAGGAGTACAGGTTGAACTACATCCTTCAACAGACTATGTACTTACCGGCAGTTATCGGAATAATTCAGGTTCTTTTCTAATTTGAGTGGGTAGTTATACCTTTGCGGCAAAAACAAAGTATATGACAAGCGGG
>MEOA01000035.1 GCA_001768515.1 Bacteroidetes bacterium GWE2_42_24
GTCTCTATTTTCATCTTTTAACCATTTTATTACAAAAATAATAAATTTCTACATCATTTTAAAACACAACCAAGATAAATAAGATTCACCGAAGAACACACCATTTAAAAAAAATCTCCCCCAGAAAGAACTTTCTGCATCATAAGGCATTTACAATGATTCGGTACTTTGAAGCTGAACCCGGTCGATATCTGACCCTCTTTAATTTATTAATAATTCAAATATTAGATTCTACTGACCATCATTTCGACGTACAATCTTTTCCCTATGGAGGCCAAAGAAGTCGTTCCGGCTCTTCTTTGGTTTATTTTGTTTATTTACTTCCATAGAAGCCTCAATGGAGTGTTTTATTAACCCTTTTTCCATTGTATAACCTGCATGGGATGTAACTCATTCTAAGGTGCTATCTCAGAACTCACATTGATGCTTTTTATGGCGTTTTAGGATTAAGTCAACCTTAAACGCTGAACTGAATTTGCGACGGATTCGTTTCACAGGACGTAAGTTTATAGAACTAAATATTCTGTCCCGTTTTTCAAACCACCTCAAACGACTTTCTTCCTTATACCTCTGGATGCCGCTTCGCCTTATCAGCCTTATAGGCCTCATAGCATTTCCTTCCACCATAGGCTATTCCCAATGCAAGGAGAATACCCAGTCCTTCGGCTATGGGAGCACCGCCCCCATCACCTACGGGGCCACCTCCTCCGCCACCAGTAGAAGGGTCGTCGGGAGGAGGAGGAGGAACTTGAGCCAGAAGTGTGGTAGCGAGTAAAACACTAAATAATAATAAAGTCAGTCGGGTTTTCATGGTGTAGAGCTTTAAAATTGAAAGATAAGAAACTTAAGATTTTGCATGTATCACCGAATTATAGTTCCGCGAGTGGTAACAACATTGCTGCCAGCCGTTAGACGGACTATAATAATGCCACTGAGTGCCGGATTAATTGATGTGATATTGTCGGGGGAAAACTGACGGGTATAAAGTTTTTGCCCAATGATATTGAATATCTCGAGCAAGGCGGTCTGCCCGTGAAGTGCGGGAACCCTGAAGTACACGGAATTTCCGGAAATCCACATACGACCATCATTGGAAGAACTTTCGCCTATGCCGTCAGGATTACCCAGAAGGAGATCAAAGCGGGAACTGGTGGTAGCCGGGTCATGCGAAAAAGTGTACTCTGCCTGCTGCCTCAAATCAATGAGTGAACCTGTGATTTTATCACGCAAGCGGATTGGCAGTGAAGGATCAAAGCTTTCAAGCCCCTTAGCGCCGAGTTTAACCTGCCCGCAATAGGTGGTCTTAAAATCGACCGGGATAATGATGCTGGAAGAAGTCAGTGGAAGTGCATTGACACATAACCTGAGATCACCTGCGCGGGTCCATAGTTGGGGAGCCTCCTCCAGACCATTAAGTTTAAAGCCATCTAACTGAAGGTCAAAACCGGTACTCGCATTGTCGTCGAAGGTTACAACTGTCTCATCGTAATAATTATTCGAGGAGGCTGATAGCGTCAGTCGGTTTGCCGATAATTCCCCATCTTTATAAAATGTAGTTGTGTTATGTACGCATACAGTGTTATCCATTGACAAAACCGGTGATGAATCGCTTGTCATCACAATAAATCCCTGCCCCATAGGGACATAGGAGACGCCCGAAAGTGCTGTATAATTACCGCTTTCAGAGGACCATATCCAGGCCGTTCCTCCCACATTTGTTTTTGTCCAGCCGGAAGAGGCACCCCAGTTGATGGCCGAAGGATAGGGATTTGGAACGAGGTTGAAGGTATAATCACCGCCATAGGAGACAGAAGGAGAGAAAAAGCCCGTATTAAGCTTACCTTCGAAGACATACAGGGTACAATCACCCGGATAGTAGATCATATATCCCGAATTCATAGAAAGTGGCGTTGTAGTAGAAGAACCCTGGTTAACCCAAAGCCCGTAATAATTCGAATTCGAGGGATCGGTCAGGGTAGCATCCATTTTGTACAGGTAAGAATCCATAAATAAGGCTGATGTCGGATTTGTATAAATTACCGGGATAGAAACGAAATGATATGCATTATTAGTCAGGGTGCTACTCCCTGAAATGTAACTACTCACAGTTGCGGCCACATCCGAAGAGCTTTGGATAAGGGAGCCGCTGCCCGAAAAATCGCTTCCGATGTACAAGCCTGACGGGCCTGCATTATTGCTTATTGTCCCTCCCACAGTTAATGCTTTCCCTGCGTTTATCGACAGACCGGCATCAGCATTTATAGTTAGGTTCCTGCATATTGCAGGACTGGCTACTGTCGCTGAAACTGAAGGGAGATTAGTCACATCGGGAATAATCACGTTCACCGCCGGACCAGGAACCCCTTCCGGAGACCAGTTCGATGCAACACTCCAATCGCTACTTGTACTGCCTGTCCAGATAGCAGTAAAAGGTTCATCGTAGGCTCCCATACAAGGCGGCGTGGAGATGAGTTCTCCACGCTGATCAAGGGTAATCCTATCGCCATCCTCCACCGTAGGATGAGTGGCCCAGGAGTTCAACCTGTGCGATACCGGAGAATCAAGGTTATCCTGAAAATAATATCCGTCGATGGAATTATAATAGACATAGGCACCTGTTCCTGCAGAAGGAGTAAAGCCTCTCAGCGCTATTGTCTGAGTAGGGCCACCATTATCAGCCAGTACACCCAAATCTCCCGCATTAAAGACTGTGGTCACATTCGGTGCGGTAGCCTGTATATTAATAGAACCCGAAATCCCATTGTACCATGAATAATAGATATACGCATTGCCCGAATAAACCTTTATATCCGCTCCGGCTGAAGCACTATTGTTTATGACCATCGAATTCAGGATATACATATTTAATCCATTCTCAAAAATTCCGCCACCACTGCTTAATGAAGAATTGTTACCGGTGATAGAGGAATTGATGAAATACGAAGTTCCCCCCGCATAAACAGCCCCTCCGTCGTGGGCCGTATTTCCGGTAAGCGTAGAGGAAACAACATAAAGCGTGTTCCATGACATTATAGCTCCCCCATCGCCGCTGGAAGTATTTCCGCTGATCGTAGAATTATAGATCTTTGCAGTACCCTCATTGTATATTGCCCCTCCGGCAGTACCGCTATTATTGGTAAATATGCTGGAACTAACCAAGAGGTTACCCCCTACTCCTCCATTGAATATGGCACCCGCGACCTGAGCCGAATTCTCAATAAATGTACAGGAAGAAATCGTGATGGTACTGCCCAGCGAGTATGAGAATCCTCCGTGAGATTCAGAGCCGGCTCCATCTGTTGAATTGTTTGAGCAAATACAGTTCGTCATGTTAAGATTGCAGCTTGACACATAGATTCCGCCAGCCTGGTAGGCTCTGGAATCAGAGATATTGACCGCATTGAGGTTCAGGGTTGAATTGGCGACATAGATAGCACCCCCGAAGCCACTATGACCTCCCTGAAGTGTCATGTCCTGAATATTGACCATATTAGCCAACCCTCCGGCATTAACACTAAATACCCTGTATAAAGATGAACCAACTGAAACAACTTTCACGGTAACGGACACCCCGCTTCCTGCAGTATTCGCACCATCGATCGTCAAAGCCTTGGTAACCTGAAGTTCAGAGGTAATGGTGATCGTCTCGTTTCCTGAAGAAAGGTTGAAAGTGATCATTCCTCCCGATGAAACATCTGTCAGCGCCTGACGGAGACTGCCTGCCCCGTTATCAGCATTAGTAGTGACCACCTGATCAGCAGCCAAGGCTGGTTGCCATGCTCTCATAACCAGAGCAATGCTTACTAAAGCAAAGCGAAATGGAAAATTTTTCATTAGAAAAGATATTGGTTAATATTTACACTACACGTCAGAAAACAAGGCAATTGCAAACAAAATTATGCTAATTACTATGTATAACCACACACAATATTACGAAAATATAAAACATATTTAAATGACATGTTTTTGAATTGTTTTTTAGTACACAAATTTGCTGGTGCCTACTTCCCTGTTTCAGCTACCTTTATGCACTTCCCGATAATACCAAGTACCGCCAAACCTGCAATCCTTTCGGGGTTCTCTGCAATAGCTATTTCCATGAGCCCCGCCCGACAAGCCTCAGTCTACTACCATGCAATGCAGGTATACAGACGTTACAACTTTTAACCACGAATTACAATAAACCGAGATATTAAATCATTATAACAAGACATTGTGTAGTAATTAAGCGAACCGATAATACCAAAGGGAAACTATAATCAATCGTAAATTTTCTGAGAACCAATGTCAAAGTCCAAAGGTAACGCTCAGCAAAAAGCGTCTACCGGAGCCAGTACAGTGAAAACGCGATACATCAATCCGGTTTACAGTATTTTCCAAGCAGCCGTACAGCCTCGGCATCACCAAGCGAACGCGCCTTTCGCCAGCATTTGCATGCGATGATCATCTCACCCATCTTTTGAAGAGCTAAACCATGATTCACATGGATGTAGCTGAGGGTGTCGTTCAACTTAACTGCTACCTCAAAGTCGTTCAGCGAATTCTTCCATTTTCCTGTCCTGTAATAGCATACCCCACGGTTGAAGTAGTAGGCATAGCCAATTGCCGACTTCTCGTCGGTTGCTTTATTCAGCAGGATGGCATCAGAATACCGCCGGATAGCTTGATCGAACAACTCGTCCCGCTGTAACAACATCCCGTAATAATACTGAAAATCGCCATCTTCGGGAAACCTGCTGATGGCCAGCTTCAGGTACTCTTTCTGCTTGTTTTTCTGTTTGGTGTGGTATAGTATCTCATTCAGAGCCAGCCATACTTCCCGAAAAGTGGAATCAAGCGCTAAGGCGCCTCGTAGTTTCTCTTCTGCAGCATACAGGTCTTGCTTCCGCATATCGGCCAGGGCTCCGTTAAACAGTTCGACAAAACCTTCAGCAACAAATTTTGTCGGCTGCGCTTCGCATCGACTGATAATCAGAACTACCAAACATAAAACAACCATCAAACCTCTCTTCATTTATCAACTTTTTATGTGGTCTGTTTATATTACGAGTGCTCGTAACTCAGTTCTCCTTTAAAACTTCCGTAGATCACCCTCCCATCCTCACAGGTAAGCGAAAAAACCACTGCATAGGTTTTCGCATTAGCAATTAAAGAAATTGAACCTTCTTTAATAAATAGATGCTGACCTGTCTGTGTATCAATATCCCAATCGATCAGAACCTCTCCTATGCTGAATGTTCCCGGCGTCTTTTCCGTAGGATCAAAGGTGTATTTACCAGTACTCAGCCCGTCTGAATGTTCGCAAATGATGTTACTGAACGACACCAGACAACCTTTGCCTACAAACGTATAGACTCCACTCAACGGCGCATTTACAAATCCCGAATAAACAGTGAGGTCATACCTATAGGTTTGCGCGGGAGGAGAGGTAATCCTTGCCAGAATCCCTTTTGTCAGTGGATACTGAACCTCCTCACAGACAAACGCCCCGCTGGGTCTGTCATCCGACTTACCACACCCGGTGATAGCAACCAGCATCAGAACAAAACACACGACACTCAACAGCCGCCCGAAAGCCATCGGCAGGTACTTACTCTGAAATGAGCTCAATAATAAAACCCTCATAACATAGATATTAGCACTTTAAATAATCCATAGGCACTATAATTTCTGTGCCCATAAAGGTGACAAATTTACACTATTTTCTCATTAAAAAAAGTCAAAGGGAATCTATCGGGAGGCTTTTAGTCGATGATCTGAGTATTTGAATCTTAATTAGCAATGCTGAAGGATAGCAGGTATCTCAATTGCGGTACTCCCGCCAGCGATCAACGATTTTTTAGTAAGGACTAATTTTGGTATGTTTAAATGAATTTAAAGTCGGGTCGGAAATTACAGTGCCAGCCTATTGGGAGGCTTCTTTGGTTAGTATTTGTGGTAGATTTTGAAAGTTTACTGAAGACTCATCTAACTCGGGGCATTTAGGCAAATTACCACAATTGAATCGTCCCCGTCTATTAAATCCCGATCAAAATCAGAGAAAATCAAATAAGAGCCGGATGTAATGCATCCAGCTTATGTATGGCATAGAAAAATGTATCATTTATTGAGATGGAACGTAGATTAACCGTAGATTAACCGTAGATTAACCGTAGATTAACCGTACAATCAACGTACGGTTATGGTCGATTCACGATTGATATTCGCCTGGTTCTCGTTGTATATTCTTTTAATAGCATATCGAATAAACAACAATAATTGCACCAAAGCAGGTTGCCTTTTTGATGGAAAGAAGAGAAATGTTTTTTCACAAGGCTATTACGTCAGAAAATGCCATAACGAATAGCCGGAAGCTCCCGATGGTTATCGAAAGCCAATGCCAAAGTTCACATATATCTTGCGACAGCCTAATGACCGGGTCTTACGCGGTTGCAAAGTTCGATGAAGGGACAGAACCGGCAGTTTTCAATTTCTTTGGTCTGGGTAAAAGGGATAGCCGGGTTAAACAAATTGGTAAGCAGGGTCGTCAAAACAGCTTCAAAGTCGTTTAACCTTTGGGAAGTGATGGTTCGATCAGTACCCTGGTGACGCGGTCTTTCCTGCTGATCATCTGCAAAATTCAGATAAACCAATGCTTTCGAAGGTGCTTTCAGGGGCCAGATGGCACAAAGGAAGGGAGGATTAAAGCCACCTGCTCCTGCCGACATCCATGCATACGTCATCAATTGCAGTGCCTTAGCATGTTTCGGTTGTTCAACGATGGTATCCATCATACTGATTGAGACACTACGTGGATCAACTGTCCCGGTTTTATAATCGATCACCACCGGAAAATCATTCCGAAAGTCTATACGGTCGGCACGTCCCTTGAACAAGATGGACTCCGAAATTCCATCACAATCAATTTCAATGACCCGCTCAATCACAGCTTCAAGCTGAACAGGAACCACCTTTTGCAGGGTGCACATTTCCCTCTCTTTCTTCAGGAAATTCATCAGATAATCGACGGCAACATTAAACACCAACAAATTATTACCTGACCGGCAATCAAGGTCTGGCTGATTGCGATTAAACCAGTCGGTGAGGTTGTCAATGACAGTCTCACGTTGAATGGAGAGGTCATCTTCAGCTATTGTTTTGTGAAGCAGCGGGCGCAGGAACTGTTCAGCCAGATCATGTATCGCATTGCCAAAGCGGTCACTTTCAATCATAAGCGTTGCCCTTTCAGGTTCATTAATTCCCTCAATGCGATTGAGGTAAAAGCGCAATGGACACTCTACCAGCAAACTGAGAGAGGTAGGTGAAAACCCCTTTCCGGCGGCAAATCGCAACTTGTTGATGACCTCGGGGGTCTTTTCGATAACAATGGGGGCTATAGGGGTTACCCTGGGAAAATCGCTGATCAGTACCTCTTTCAGGGAGATGTTTGGCATGGCCTTCGGAAGCTCATGTTTAATCTGAAGCAGGAATCTGCTGGGTTCACCTTTGCCAAGATTGCCAGGTATATTGTTATAGAGCAGGAAGGCCGACTTTACCCTTTGCAACAACCTGTAAAAATGGTAAGCCATCACCGAGGTTTTCTCCCTGAATCCGGCCATGCCAAAGGTCTCGGTACGAATATCACCCGGGATAAACGATGGTGAATGCCCACTACCCGGAAGAATATCGTCGTTGACCCCCACCATAATTACATTCTCGAAATCGAGGGCACGGGTTTCGAGCATCCCCATCACCTGAATACCAGCCAGTGGCTCACCGGCGAAGGGGATTCTAACTGATGATGCCACCTGGCCGAGCAGACGTTGCAGCATGGTCATTGTCAGCGGCCCATCGAAACCATTCAGGTAATGTTGTACCCTGGTGAGCACATCTTTAAGTGTAGCCGTAGAGATTAACAATAGATCGCCGGTAGCCTCATCACTGGTCGACTCTAAAATGCGATCGACCACCTTCCTGATAAACTCAATGGCATTAACAGGCAGCGAAAGATTTTGTGAAGGCAGTACTTCACCTGACAGAAATAATTCATTTAACTCATGCGCGCTGATATACAAACGGTCGGTTTTCTTAAGAATATCAAATTGTTCGCGTAAACGGCCAAACCCCTTGATCATAAGCGGGTGCATGGCTACACGGTAAAAATCGGAAATAAAATAATAATTCACCCCGGGTTCTGAATTGGGGCGCAGGTTTGAGAAGAGTTCAAGCCAAAGTTCGGCGAGCGAGCCGGCAGGTGTTGTCCTGAGTGGCAACCCCATGGTCACATTAAACTTCCCGGCGGAAGGGGGAATCGAATTAAGCAAAGGAAGCAGCAATGATTCATCAGCCAGCACGACGGCTGTACGACTTTGCCATCCAGGTTCACGTGTAAACGGGGCCTCAGTGAGGAGTCTTCCCACCTGCTTAACCTGGGCTATCTGAAGCGGTGCTCCCATGATCGTGATATTCTTTGACCCCGTGGCGAAATGATTGGGGTAATCATCAACCGGGGCAGGGTAACGCTTCTCACGGTAACGTCTGAGAAACAATCCGGCTTCCTGTTCCTGATTTTCAATATACCAGGCATCTGCATCCCATTTTACCTCAGCACCGTAATCTTTACACAATTTCCCAACGATTGATTCTTCTGCCGGTGTGAACGCGTTGAATCCTGCAAATAATACAGGCCCCTTTAATTGAAGGGTATTATTGTCTGCCAATCGATCGTTGAGCATCCGGGAAGCCAATCCCTGCCATATACGCTCCTTCTGAAGCATCCTTTCACGAAGTTTCTCATAATAAGAAGTCAGGGAAGCATAAAAGGCCAGGTAGTTTTTTTGAAAATCAGTCAATGATGCACCATCAGGGTTCCAGAGGTCGATTGCACGGGCTTCGTGCAGGTAGTTAAACAGAACATCCGGATCGATCAGGTGCTGGTCTACTTCATCGAAATCGGCCAGCATAACCTCTGCAACGGCAAAGAAATCATCGGGTGTTCGGGCATTGTCGCCTTCAACTTCACGATGAACCGAATACAATTCAAACACTAGTTCAATGGGATCGGCAGGTTGATAGCCCACGGCAGAATAGATAAAATCTTCGATCGATATGATGTCGGGAGCCCAGATGGTTTTCTGCAACAACGAGGCCATGTGGTGTCTCAGAAAGACAGCAGCCCTGCGGGTTGGTAACACAACAGTTGTCTGGGGAGTACCTAAAGGTTTGACAACCGCAAGTCTCCGGGCTATTTCAAATAGAAACTGTGACATGATTCAGAAAATTAGGTTATTACCCCGGAGGAGTTCCTTACACTCTTGCCCATGCAGAGCCTTGACTATTCCTTTTCAGGAGGGATATCATCGAAGAGTTTGATGTTGAGTTTTTCGGCCCGTTCTTTCCACTTTTCACGTGCCAGTGCCTGGAGGTCGGTCTGTTTGTCGGATTCATCGATGATCTCCAGTCCGAGAATAGTCTCGATAATATCTTCCATGGTGGCAATCCCCTCCATTCCGCCATATTCATCGACCACCAGTGAGATATGCTCCCTGGTTGACATCAGCTTTTCAAACAGGCGGGTAATAGCAAAGCTTTCATGGCACACCACGATGGGGCGTCGAATATCGGCCAGCGTAAGATTGAACTGGTCGTTGGCAATCTTTTCGAGAAGGTCGTATTTCAGAATATAACCGGTAATGTTGTCCATATTGCCACGATAAACCGGAATACGGGAGAACCGGAAAAACTCTTTACGGGCAAAAAAATCTTTCAGGGTTTGCTCTTCAGGAGCTGCCAGAACAACAGTGCGTGGTGTCATGATGCTGCGTACCCTGATAGATTTCAGTCGAAGCAGGTTATCGATAATTTTACTTTCATTTTCATCGAAGACCCCTTCTTTTCTACCAAGATGGGTCATGGCCGAAATCTCCTCACGACTCACAGAAGACACATTTTTAGGCCGTGAGATGAGCCTTGTAAAATAATCAGATAAAACGACCAACGGATAGGCAATCCACACCATACCCGTGATGACCCTTCCTGCCAGCGGAATAATTTGGCGCCAATAGTTAGCCCCGATACTCTTTGGCAGTATCTCTGAAAAAACCAGAATCACGAATGTAAGCCCACCCGATACAACACCAAACCAGGCCTCTCCCCATAAAAAGGTTGCCTGCGCACCAACACCTGCGGCGCCGATGGTATGTGCAATCGTATTAAGCGAAAGGATAGCCGAGAGAGGACGGTCTACATTGGTTTTCAACTTCAGCATCTGCCGGGCACCCCTGACACCCTTTTGATCAAGACTGTGCAGGTAAGAGAGTGATGAAGTAAGTAAAACTGCTTCTGCAACGGAGCAAGTAAAAGACACAAACAACGCGAGAAACAGATAAACAAGCAACAGAACCATGAGTCAGGATATTAGTTGCTCAAAGGTAGAAAAATTGGATGATACCATCTAAAAAACCATACTACAGCAAATAAAACCCAATAAACGTAAAATCCCTGAATCTATTTAGAAGTAGTGGCCGGCATCGGATTCTGAGGCATAAAGCCACTGAATTTCAATAATTGACACAGAAAAGGTATTAACTTTGGCTTTAACGTGGACTTTTCCATATAGCGATTAGTTTACTGGCCTATATTATTAAAAACCAGAGCAAAACCTTCATGTTCATAAGTGAAAGGCGGCGTTTATCGGCGACCAGAATAACTCAAACGATAGTCAGCACAAGTAAATGCAAAATCACAAAACCCGGAAAAATCACATTCATGCCGGACGAAGAAAATGTCAGGGTTAGCATGATAAGTATCAAGGAGGTTAGGTTCATTTACCATGCCCGTTTCTTGTGAATCTGAAAACAATTCCATACTTTTGCAGAATCAGGAGTTGCTGTATTAGTATCCGAATGATACCACAGTCAGCCACTTAACAAACGATTCAGGTGTTACTTCATGATTGAGCGCATTGCCAGCAAATATCTGTCGTTCAATGCTGAACGAAATGAAATACTGAGGAATTCCGGTTTGGAGTTTACCTCAGGGGCATCTTATGCTTGTCGCCCATACCGCCTGAACGATTACATCTACGCTTTCTCGGTACATCTTTGTCCTGGTTGATCAACCACAACCCGGCAGCATCATGCGTCCGTAGCCCAAAGTGGGTCTCGTTACGACTATTTGATACCATCTTCATCAATAATTCACAATCATCAATTAATGAATAAAATAATCACCGTTGAACAGGCTGTTGAACATGTAAAAGACGGCATGACGCTTATGATTGGCGGCTTCATGGTGTGCGGCTCACCCACCGGCATCATCAAGGCATTGGTAGAAAAAGGGGTAAAAAATCTTACCGTTGTGTGCAACGACACCGGCTTTCCCGACAGGGGAATTGGCCTTTTGGTAGCCAACCACATGGTGAAAAAAATCATTGTCTCACATATCGGAACGAACCCCCTGACCATAGAGCAGATCAACAAAGGCGAGATGGAAGTAGAATTCTGTCCGCAAGGTACTCTGGCCGAACGTGTAAGGGCAGGTGGAGCAGGCCTAGGCGGTATTCTGACACCAACCGGATTAGGGACATTGGTGCAGGAAGGTAAAGCGGTGATCAATGTAGATGGAAAAGACTATCTGCTCGAGAAACCCATCCGCGCAGATATAGCACTGATAAAAGGGAGCGTGGCCGATGCCTCAGGCAATATTGTTTACAAAGGCACCACACAGAATTTCAATCCATTAATGGCATCTGCAGCCGATTTGGTGATCGCGGAAGTTGACAGGCTGGTAGAAACTGGTCATTTAGTTCCCGAATCGATTAATACTCCCGGTATCTTTGTAGATTATCTCGTGGAGAGATAGAAAGAGATTTCTTGTTTCCGACAGCGTGATCATACACTTCGTCACAATCGGAAAACAAAAACACACAATTCTGGTGTTAATTTTGAAAATTGAATTTCGAACATTTAATTCTAAACAATTAATAAAATGAAACAAGCCCTGATTCGTCTGCGCATGAGTTCGCATGACGCCCACTACGGTGGCAACTTAGTTGATGGAGCCAAGATGCTTCAACTTTTTGGAGATGTAGCGACTGAATTGCTCATCGATCTTGATGGCGACGAAGGTCTTTTCAAGGCCTATGATATGGTTGAGTTCATTGCACCTGTTTATGCAGGCGATTATATTGAGGCAGTTGGTGAGATCACTCATGTTGGGAATACTTCGCGCAAGATGAAATTTGAAGCCCGTAAAGTGATTGTACCGCGTGCAGATATTTCCGATTCAGCTGCCGATGTACTGGCTGAACCGATTGTCGTGTGTCGCGCCACAGGAACCTGCGTGACCCCAAAAAATAACCAGCGCAAACCTTAATCTCTTAATATCATGGAAAAACTTATCATTACTGCTGCTATTTCAGGCGCCGAGGTCACTAAAGAGATGAATCCGGCAGTGCCTTATACCATTGAAGAATTTGTTCGTGAAGCAGGTTTGGCCTATGAAGCGGGAGCCTCCATCATTCATTTACATGTACGTTGGGACGATGGCCGCCCTACGCAAGACCGTGAAAGGTTTCGCGCGGTAATGGAGGCCATCAGAGCCAAATACCCCGAACTCATCATCCAGCCCTCTACAGGAGGTGCCGTCGGGATGAGCAACGATGAGCGGCTTCAACCTACGGAGCTAAAACCCGAGATGGCTACCCTTGACTGTGGTACCCTGAATTTTGGTGGTGATGAAGTTTTTGAGAATACAGAAAACACTATTAAGTATTTTGGTAAGCGGATGATTGATCTGGGTATTAAGCCCGAACTGGAGGTCTTCGATAAGAGCATGATCGACATGGCACTTCGTCTTCACAAAAAAGGGTTCATTAAGAGTCCGATGCACTTTGATCTGGTGATGGGTGTCAATGGAGGCATCACGGGCAATTTGCGTGATTTCATCTTCCTACGTGAAAGCCTTCCATCCGATGCAACCTATACGGTAGCAGGCGTTGGACGCTTTGAGTTCACCTTAGCTGCGGCTGCCATCATCGATGGAGGTAACGTCAGGGTTGGACTCGAAGACAACGTATATATCAGCAAGGGAGTACCTGCCAGTTCGAACGGTGAACTTGTCGGGAAGGTAGTCCGCCTGGCCAAAGAATTCGGTCGTGAGATTGCCACTCCCGCCGAAGCAAGAAAAATACTTGGGTTGGCATAACCCTAATGCCATTTAAGGATCGGCATATCCATCAATATATATAATTAGTTAATAAAATAATTACCAATACATTACCATGAAAAAAGGAAGCAAATACGGTATTCACCGTGTAATAGAGCCAAAGGGCGTTTTACCTCAGCCTGCCAATAAGATCGACAACAACATGGACGAGATCTACGATAATGAGATACTTATCGACGTACAGACCCTCAACATCGACTCCGCCAGTTTCACCCAGATTGAAGAGCAGGCAGGAGGAAATCATGCCAAGATTGCTGAAATCATGCTTGACATCGTTGCCAAACAGGGCAAACACCGCAATCCCGTTACCGGTTCAGGCGGCATGCTGCTCGGCACAGTTGAAAAGATTGGTGATGCGCT
This sequence comes from Bacteroidetes bacterium GWE2_42_24, assembly GCA_001768515.1. GTDB lineage: Bacteria > Bacteroidota > Bacteroidia > Bacteroidales > TTA-H9 > GWE2-42-24. Next base: position 13,567 of record MEOA01000035.1, read on the forward strand.
GAAAGGAAAGATCGACCTGAAGGAAGGCGACAGAATTGCCACACTGGTCAGCCTCTCCCTTACTCCGCTGCGCATTGACAAGATCAAAGAGATTCGTAGCGACATCGATCAGGTTGATATTGACGGGAAAGCCATCCTTTTTGAGAGTGGCATCTATGCCAAAATTCCTGATGATATGCCCGCGACGTTAGCTTTATCGGCCTTGGATGTTGCAGGAGCTCCTGCTCAGACAGCCAAGCTGGTAAAACCCGGCGATATAGTACTCATCATTGGTGCAGGTGGTAAATCAGGTATGTTGTGCTGCTATGAAGCCAAGAAAAGGGCCGGCGTAACGGGGAAAGTCATCGGACTCTGCCATAGCGAAAGAAGCACTAAACGACTGATAGAGCTTGGTTTCTGCGATTACGTATTTGCAGCCGACGCCACACAACCTGTTGCCGTTCTTGAAAAAATCGAAGAACTCACCAATGGACACATGGCCGATGTGACCATCAACAACGTCAACATCACCGATACCGAGATGACCAGCATCCTTTGCACCAAGAACGATGGCGTAGTCTATTTCTTCTCCATGGCGACCAGCTTCACCAAGGCAGCCCTTGGTGCCGAAGGTGTCGGCAGCGATGTGACCATGATTGTTGGAAACGGCTATACCAAAGGACACGCAGAAATTACGCTGCAGTTGCTTCGCGAAAGCGAAAAGCTACGCAAGGTATTTACCGAATTATACGCATAAACAGACGGCGGGTGTGGCAATTCAGCCACACCCGCTCTCTTATCTTTTCTCAAGGAATGAAAAAAGGATGCCGTTACGGAACTCACCGTGTAACAGAACCGCAGGGAACATTACCCCAGCCGGCACTTCGGCTCGATAACACCATGGAGATATACGACAATGAAGCCCTTATTGCCGTGAGTACGCTCAATATAGACTCGGCCAGCTATACCCAGATTAAACAAATCTGCGGTAGTGATGCGGAAAAGATGAAGGCGATGATACTCGATATCGTCTCAACCCGCGGTAAGCTGCAGAATCCTGTCACTGGTTCGGGTGGAATGCTGTTGGGAACCATTAGGGAGATCGGACCTGAATTCCACAATAAATCTTTGAAAAAAGGCGATAAGATTGCAACGCTGGTTTCGCTGTCACTTACCCCGCTCAAAATATATAAAATTAACCATCTTGACCCCAATTCAGACCAGATTGACGTAGAGGCTGAGGCTATTCTGTTTGACAGCGGCCTGTTTGCCAGATTACCTGATGATATTCCCGAAAAGCTGGCACTGGCAGCGCTCGATGTAGCCGGAGCACCAGCGCAGGTCGACAGATTGGTTAAAGAAGGCGACGTAGTATGCATTATTGGCGGAGGCGGTAAATCAGGGATATTATGCTGCTATCAGGCCATGAAAAATGCAGGGCCTTACGGCCGGGTTATTGTGGTAGAATACGCTGAAGCAAATGCACAAAGGATCCGTGACCTCCGCCTGGCAACTGATGTCATTGTGGCTGATGCCACCAACGTAATGGATGTGTACAACAAGGTTAAAGCCATCACAGGCGAAAGAGGTTGCGATGTGACCATCAACAACGTGAATGTACCCTCAACTGAAATGACCTCTATCCTGATCACCAAGGGACAAGGGTGCGTGTATTTCTTTTCGATGGCCACCAGCTTTACCAAAGCTGCCCTTGGCGCCGAGGGAGTTGGAAAAGACATCAACCTGATCGTGGGCAATGGTTATGCAAAGGGGCATGCCGACCTTACCCTGAATATTATCCGCGAATCAAAACCCATCCGCGAATTGTTTGAAAAAATATATGTTTAGACTAAAATAATCACCCCATGGCAAAAAGCAGAAGACAAGAAATGTTCCCCACCGTCACCGACGAACAGTGGAACGATTGGAAATGGCAGGTTCGCAACCGCATCGAGACATTGGATGAGCTGAAGAAATACATCAGCCTCACACCCGCCGAGGAAGAAGGCGTTGCCAAATCGCTGGCAACACTTCGCATGGCTATCACACCATACTATATGTCGCTTATCGATCCAAATGATCCGAATTGCCCGGTACGTAAGCAATCTATTCCAACAGGTGCTGAGACATATCAGGCTGCTGCCGATCTGCTGGATCCCTTACATGAAGATGAGGACTCCCCTGTTCCGGGGCTCACCCACAGGTATCCCGACCGTGTGCTGTTTCTCATTACAGATATGTGTTCGATGTATTGCCGTCATTGCACCCGCAGGCGCTTTGCAGGACAACACGATGCGGCCACGCCTGAAACAAATATCGATAAAGGCATCGAATACATTGCCAATACACCACAGGTACGCGACGTGCTCCTTTCAGGTGGTGATGCCTTATTGATCAGCGACAATAAATTAGAGAGCATCATCAAACGTTTACGTGCGATACCTCACGTAGAGATTATCAGGATTGGCACACGTACACCGGTGGTTTGCCCTCAACGTATTACCGATGATCTGGTGAACATGCTGAAGAAATACCACCCCCTCTGGCTCAACACTCATTTCAACCACTCCAACGAGATTACGCCTGAATCAATCGAGGCATGCAATAAGATGGCCAATGCCGGTATCCCGCTGGGCAACCAAAGCGTACTACTACGTGGCGTGAACGATTGCATACACGTGATGAAGCGCTTGGTGCATGACCTCGTGAAAATGCGCGTAAGGCCTTATTATATCTACCAGTGCGACCTGTCAATGGGTCTCGAACATTTCCGCACACCCGTTTCAAAAGGGATCGAAATCATCGAGGGCTTGCGTGGCCACACCTCAGGATATGCGGTGCCCACCTTTGTTGTCGATGCCCCCGGTGGTGGAGGCAAGACACCTGTCATGCCGCAATACGTGGTGAGTCAGGCTCCCGGCAAAATAGTCCTTCGCAACTTCGAGGGAGTAATCACCACTTATACCGAACCGATGGATTATAAGAACGAATGCCACTGCCCGGATTGCGAAAAGCCAATGCTCGAAGGTGTTGCCGGACTATTACAAGGTAACCGTCTGGCCATTGAACCGGCTGAATTGCCACGAAAAAATCGTCACACGAAACACTAAACATGCCATTTACCGGCGACATACTGAATTATGGAAGTCTCTCCATCGTTGGTGTAGAAAAGAATACCGGGAAGACCGAATGCCTAAACTACATCATCCGACGCCTCCGCGACAAGGGTGTATCAATTGCCCTCACATCGCTGGGTATCGATGGAGAATCCTGTGATCAGGTGACTGGAACAAGGAAGCCGGAAATTGAGATTTTTAAACCAATGATGTTCGTGACATCAGAGAGCCATTTTCGGCAACGACGTTTTCTGGCAGAAATTCTTGATGTATCAGGACGCTCCACTGCATTGGGGCGTCTTGTTACAGCCCGCGCACTGGAATCTGGAAAAGTATTGCTATCAGGACCGTCTGACACCAACTCTCTCAAAAATTTAATTACAGGGCTTAAATCTCGTGGTGTTGAACTTACGCTGGTTGATGGTGCCTTGTCAAGAAAAAGTATTGGGTCGCCAGCTGTGACCGACGCCATGATTCTGGCAACCGGAGCAGCATGGTCGGCCAACATCCCCACGCTTGTCAGAAAGACGAAATTCATCTGTGATCTCATCGCCCTGCCTTCCATTGAGCCCATTCTTCGTGACCGGCTTTTATCTGCCAACTCGATCTGTTCGATCAATACAAAAGGTGTGGTTACCAATCTGCAAATCAACTCCCTCTTCGGAATAGAACAAAAGGAGGTTGATTTGTTTGGACATGGGTTTACGTTGTTCGTTCCCGGTGCAGTGACCGATAAACTGCTTAACCATTTGAAAGTCCTGAAAGATATTGTAAGAATAAAACTTATCGTGAGAGACTTCACCAGGATATTTGCCTCTCCTGAAGTATATGCACAATTTGTACAACGTGGCGGCACCATTGAAGTCCTCCTCCAGACTAAACTACTCGCCATCTGTATTAACCCCACTGCTCCCGACGGAACAGTACTAAACTCTGAACGTTTGCGTGAAGCTCTGAATGAAAGAATAAATCTCCCGATCTGGGATGTCCGGAAACTGGCTGGTTAACCAGCCAAATAGCAGACCTGATATAATGCAATTAAAAAGTGCCATAGAAGAACTGGAAAGCCTGCGGTTTGTTATCGAAGCTCTTCCCTTGCAATCAGCGCCATCACGGCACTATCTGATGGCATTGCATTGGATTTCGGAAGAGAAAGCCATCAAAAGGGAACTGGCACAAGTGGTTTCGGCTATGCATTTCATTGAAGCCAATGAGCCCCTTACAGCAAACATCAGGATAAACCTTGCCCAAATAAGGGATATCAGGGGAACACTGCGAAACATTAAAACAGGTAGCACTCCTGACGACATCGAACTTTTCGAGTTAAAGCACTTCTGGCTGTTGGCCGATGGCATTAAGCGATTTTTATCAGATGCTGGGGTTGAACTGATATGTCTGCCAGATATGGGGCCCGTTATGAAGATTCTTGACCCGGAAGGGAACCGTATCCCAACATTCTACATCTGCGACAACTATGACGATGAACTCGCCGCTCTAAGGAAAGCATACAACAATGCCCATCAACGCGGGGAAAAAGCACTCGAAGAACAACTGAAAGAGGCTGCCATTCAACGCGAAGAAGTCGTCAGGCAGCATCTTGGTGAGCAACTCCATGTTCAATATAATGCACTCCGGCATACCATGGATCAATTGGTTTATCTGGACATCCTACTGTCCAAGGCAATCCTCTTTAAGCAATGGAATTTTACTTGTCCGGAATTATACGGTGAAGGTTTGACCAATTATCATGGCCTTTTCAATCCTTTGGTAAAGAAAATACTTGAAGCCAAAGGAGAACATTTTCAGCCGGTGGATATCACTTTCGGTTTCATGCCTACGCTGATTACAGGAGCAAATATGGCTGGGAAGACTGTGCTGCTAAAGACTGTTGCTCTGTCACAGTTACTTGTTCAGTTTGGTTTCTTTGTCCCTGCCTCAGAAGCCGTCATAAGGATTGTCGATCAGGTAATGTTATCGGTCGGGGATCAGCAGTCGGAATTGCAGGGATTGTCGTCGTTTGGTGCCGAGATGGTTCGAATTACAGGGATTATCCGAACCATTCGTTCCGGGAAAAAGGTACTTGCCCTGATCGATGAACCTGCACGGACAACCAACCCAACCGAAGGATTGGCTCTGGTAAAAGCCATTGTTGAGTTGTTTGAAAAGATGAAAGTTGCCGGACTAATCACCACACATTACAGCGGTACCGATTTTACATGCAGAAAGCTCCGTGTAAAAGGATTTACCGAAACGGATATCCCTGAGGATATTTCAATCGGGAACCTAATCCGCTATCTCGATTACAACCTTGTAGAAGATACCGGAGAAAGCCTTCCGCATGAAGCCCTCCGCATCGCAGGCATTTTGGGTGTGGACAACGAATTGATAGAACGAGCACAATATTATGTGCATGAAGAAGACAGAGTTAAGAAATAACAGAATAAATCAAAATAATTCCAATCAATGCAAAAGAGCAAACTGGGTATAGACTTCACCAAAGTAGAAAGGGCCCGATCTGTGGCCCGAAACATCGCCCTAGACGTGCAGGTATTCGTCGATAAATACACGACGGTAGCCGTTGAACGGACATTATGCCGTCTGCTGGGGATCGATGGCATAAACAAAGATGAGGCTCCCCTTCCAAACATCGTAATTGACCACATAAGAAAAAACAACGGCCTCAGCGAAGGGGTGATGTTCTGGCTCGGCAATGCAGTTATAGAGACAGGCTTATCGCCACAACAACTGGCAGAAAGAATTGATACAGGTCAAATGGACATCACCCGTCTGAAGATACACCCCACAGAAGCTATTCTGTCGGCTCTCAAGCCATGGATTGATGCAAGCCTGAACCGTATCAGCGAACGTCGTGAGCGTCGTGAAAAATACCTTTCCACGATTGGAGAAGGCACCAGACCCTACATCTATGTAATCGTGGCAACTGGTAATATCTATGAAGATGTGATTCAGGCACAGGCTGCTGCCCGTCAGGGAGCAGATATCATTGCCGTGATCAGGACTACCGGTCAGAGTCTGCTCGACTATGTTCCCTTTGGTGCCACGACTGAAGGCTTCGGCGGAACCTATGCCACACAGGAGAACTTCAGGATTATGCGAACAGCACTCGATGAAGTAAGTGAAGAAGTAGACCGCTACATAAGGTTATGCAATTACTGTTCGGGGCTGTGTATGCCTGAAATCGCTGTAATGGGTGCACTCGAAGGACTCGACGTGATGCTCAACGACGCTCTTTACGGTATCCTTTTCCGGGACATCAACATGCAACGTACGCTTGTTGACCAATACTTCTCGCGTATCATCAACGGATATGCCGGAGTGATCATCAATACCGGTGAAGACAATTACCTCACCACTGCCGATGGTTTCGATGAAGCACATACAGTGCTGGCCTCAGATTTGATTAACGAACAACTGGCACTTCTGGCCGGGCTACCTGAAGAACAGATGGGGCTGGGGCATGCCTTTGAACTCAACCCGGAACTCGAAAACGGATTCCTTTATGAGTTGGCTCAGGCACAGATGACACGCGAAATCTTCCCGAAAGCCCCGCTGAAATACATGCCTCCTACCAAGTTTATGACAGGCAATATCTTCCGTGGCCACATCCAGGATGCACTTTTTAATGCTGTCAGTATTTGGACTGGTCAGGGGATCCAGTTGCTGGGCATGCTGACCGAAGCCATCCACACCCCATTTATGAGCGATCGTTACCTGTCGATAGAAAACGCCAGATATATCTTCAGCAACATGAAGAATATAGGAGATGAAGTCGAATTTAGGGAAGACGGCATCATTCGCAACAGAGCTAAATTTGTTGTCGAAAGAGCACTCTCACTCCTCGAGAATATGGAGAAGGAAGGGTTGTTCACTGCACTGGAAAAGGGGTTGTTTGCCGATGTCAAACGTCCGCGCAATGGAGGAAAAGGGCTGGATGGCGTAGCCCGCAAGGAAAAGAATTACATCAACCCGTTTATTGAAATTATGAAAGGAGGATCATCACTATGAGTGGCGGACTATACTCAACAGAGTCGCGTGAATTTGACAAAACACTCGACCTAAGGCAGTTGAAGCCTTATGGAGACACAATGAATGACGGCAAGACCCAGTTAAGTTTCACCTTGCCGGTATCGGCCAGCGATGAAGCAACCGAAGCTGCCAAGCAACTCATGAAGAAAATGGGTTTTGAGAATCCACAAGTGGTTTTTTTCAAAGAACTGGCACCAGGATTCACCTTCTTCAATTGTTACGGAAATAGTGTACATACAGTTGATTACACTGTAATACATGTCCCCAAAGTTACATCTACCAAGATGGATATGCAGGAAACAGATGAATACATCAAAGAAAACGTTGGCCGGAAAATAGTGGTAATTGGTGCAAGCACTGGAACTGATGCCCATACCGTTGGCATCGACGCTATCATGAACATGAAAGGCTATGCAGGTCATTATGGCCTGGAGCGTTATGAAATGTTTGAAGCGCTCAACATGGGAAGTCAGGTACTCAATGAAGATTTTATTGCCAAGGCCATTGAGTTGAAGGCAGATGTCCTGTTGGTTTCGCAAACCGTAACACAAAAGGATGTACATATTAAAAACTTAATCGAACTTGTAGAACTACTCGAAGCTGAAGGACTGCGCGATAAAGTCATTCTGGTTTGCGGGGGACCGCGACTTTCGCACGAACTAGCCAAAGAATTAGGATATGATGCCGGTTTTGGAATGAACGCCTATGCCGATGATGTAGCTTCGTATATCGCCTCTGAAATGGCCAACAGAATTAAACATAAGAACTAAACCAATCATCAAAAAAATACACAATGGATAAAGATCAGATTCGTGAAGTCATTGCCAGACGTGCTGCATTAGAATTGCACGATGGTGATGTTGTAAATCTGGGTATTGGATTACCCACATTTATTCCCAATTTTCTACCCGACGATGTCCACGTCATTCTGCAATCGGAGAATGGCCTGCTTGGAATGGGACCCATGCCTGATGACTGCAACAGAGACGAGAACCTCGTAAATGCAGGGGGTAACTATATTTCAGCCAACCCGGGTGCTTCCTCTTTCGATAGTGCCACCTCCTTTGGTATCATCCGTGGGGGGCATGTGGATGTAACTGTCCTTGGTGCCCTACAGGTAGATGAAAAGGGTAACCTTGCAAACTGGATTATCCCCGGAAAACTTACCCCCGGTATGGGAGGAGCCATGGATCTGACCACCGGAGCCAAAAGGGTTATCCTTGCAATGGAACATACCGCAAAGGGAAACCATAAAATTCTCAAGAACTGTACACTTCCTCTCACGGCAGCCGGTGAAGTAAACCTGATCATTACTGAAATGGGGGTCATGGAGGTTACTTCTGAAGGAATAGTGCTGAAGGAGATTCATCCGGAATTCACAGTCGAACAAGTGCAGCAGGCTACAGCCGCCACGCTCATTATTTCGCCCGATCTGTGTGCCATGAAAAATTAATCTTGTTTTTTAATACAAATAATAGAAAAAATGATGAAAGTATTTCTTGTAGCTGCAAAACGCACCGCCATCGGCAAGTTCATGGGAATGATTGCAGGTGTACCAGCCGCTGACCTGGCTGCTACTGTAATCAAGGCCATCGTGGCTGAGACCAAAATCGACCCATCAAAGATCGATGAAGTAATTGTTGGAAACATTCTCATGGCCGGACAGAAACAGGGGATCGCCCGTCAGGCTGCTATCAAGGGAGGAATTCCGGCTTCAGTTCCTGCCTGGGGTGTTAACATGATTTGCGGAAGTGGCATGAAGTCGATCATGACGGCAGTCAACAACATCAAAGCAGGGGAAGCCCGGCTGGTGTTGGCTGGTGGCACAGAAAATATGTCATCGGCAGGTTTTGTTTTGCCAGGCAGCGTTCGTAACGGCATGAAGATGGGCGATTTTCATGCTGTTGACCACATGGTCAGCGACGGACTTACCGATGCTTTTGAAGGCTATCACATGGGGGTAACTGCTGAAAATGTTGCTGAACGTTACACAATCAATCGTGAGGCACAGGATGAGTTTTCTTATGCTTCGCAACAGAAAGCCATTGCAGCCATCGACGGGGGCCGCTTTAAAGGTGAGATTGTTCCTGTAGAAATTAAGACGAAAAAGGAAACCATCATCTTCGATACCGATGAATTCCCAAATCGCACCACCTCGCCCGAAAAACTTGCAGGCTTACGCCCCGCGTTTAAAAAGGATGGAACGGTAACAGCAGGCAATGCATCAGGGATTAATGACGGAGCCTCCTTCGTACTGGTTGCCTCAGAGGAAGCTGTTAAAGAATTCGGATTAACTCCTTTGGCCGAAGTCATCGCAGTTGGTCAGGGTGGTGTAGAGCCTTCGGTCATGGGTCTTGGACCTGTGCCGGCTATTGCTAATGCACTGAAGAAAGCAGGCCTGAAATTGACAGATATTGACGTTCTGGAACTCAACGAAGCCTTTGCTGCCCAATCATTGGGTGTCATCAGTCAGCTTTGCGCTGATCACGGTGTAGGAAAAGAATGGTTTGATCAGCATTGTAACCTGAATGGCGGTGCTATTGCCCTGGGTCATCCGATAGGAGCATCCGGCAACAGAATTACCGTTTCTTTGGTGCATGAGATGAAGCGTAACGGCCACAAACTGGGCATGGCATCACTTTGCATCGGAGGTGGAATGGGGACGGCTGTTATTTTGAAGAACATAGAATAACCTCCCGGGGATTAGATCTCCCCAAACAGCTTTAGATAACCGGCCGGAAAACCGGCCCTCAACAACGGACGCTTTACATTCCCTGCCCCGCGTGGCAGGGAAGTGAATGCGTCTTTTTTTATTTTAAACAAATCAGAAAATGGATTTTAACCTTTCAAAAACACAAATACTTTTTCAGCAGATGATTCATCAATTTGCAGAAAAAGAGGTGAAGCCCCTTGCGGCTGAAATTGACGAAATGGAACGGTTTCCAGTTGAAACAGTTCAAAAGATGGGACCTGTCGGCATCATGGGAATCCCCATCCCGGTGGCATACGGTGGCGCCGGAGGAGATACACTGCTTTATACCATGGCCGTAGAGCACCTGTCGCGGGCCTGCGCTACCACAGGGGTCATTGTTTCGGCTCACACCTCCCTGTGTGCTGTACCCATTCTGGAATATGGGACCGAAGAGCAGAAACAAAAGTACCTGCCACGACTTGCTGCCGGCGAATGGATCGGGGCTTTCGGACTTACAGAACCGAATGCCGGCACTGATGCCTCTGCTCAGCAGACAACAGCAATACCCGATGGCGACGGTTTCATCCTCAACGGATCGAAGATCTTTATCACCAATGCTGAATATGCACATGTTTACGTCATTATGGCCATGACCGATCGGTCGAGAGGAACCAAAGGGATCACCGCCTTCATTGTCGAGAAAGGAACACCTGGGTTCTCGATCGGGAAAAAGGAAAAAAAGATGGGAATCAGAGGTTCTGCCACCTGTGAACTCATCTTCGAAAACTGCCGAATTCCGAAAGGAAATCAATTGGGCAAAACCAATGAAGGATTTGGAATTGCTATGAAGGCTTTAGATGGTGGCCGTATCGGAATTGCCGCTCAGGCCCTTGGAATTGCTCAGGGAGCCTTAACTGAAACCATAAAATACGTAAAGGAACGAAAGCAATTTGGCAAACCATTATCAGCCTTCCAGAACACACAGTTTCAACTGGCCGATATGGAGACGCGCGTACAGGCAGCCCGGTGGCTGGTATACCGCGCAGCTTCTTTAAAAGATCAAAAAGTGAACTACTCATCAGAAGCAGCCATGGCTAAACTGTTTGCAGCCGAAGTTGCCATGGAGGTTACCACCAAAGCCGTACAATGTCACGGTGGATATGGATATACCCGCGAGTACCCTGTTGAGCGAATGATGCGTGATGCTAAAATCACCGAGATATATGAAGGCACATCGGAGGTTCAGCGCATGGTAATATCAGCTAAACTACTGAAATAAAGAACACCACATGACTTTTGTTTTAGTTTTAGTTTAATTCAAATTTTAGTAAAGATGAAAATTATTGTTTGTATAAAACAGGTGCCCGACACCACCGAGATAAAAATCAATCCCGCTACCGGAACATTAATCCGCGAGGGAGTTCCCAGTATCATGAACCCCGACGACAAAGGAGGCCTTGAAATGGCACTGGAACTCAAAGAAAAACACAACGCCCACATCACGGTACTCACCATGGGGCCGCCACAGGCAGATTCCATCCTGAGAGAAGCCATGTCGATGGGTGCCGACAGAGCCATTCTCTTAACCGACAAACGCTTTGCAGGCGCCGATACGTTGGCCACCTCTCATGCATTGGCCGGAGCATTGCGCAAACTCGACTTCGACCTGATTATCACAGGCCGTCAGGCTATTGATGGTGACACCGCGCAAGTGGGACCACAGATAGCCGAACACCTGGGACTGCCTCAGGTGACCTACCTGCGCGACTTGTCCTTCGATGGTAACAAAACCTTTACACTTACACGTGAAACAGAAGAAGGATATCAGTTGCTTGAAGCCGATGCCCCCTGTCTGGTTACCGTACTGGCTTCGGCCCGTAAAGCCCGTTACATGAGAGTAAGAGGGATAGTGGAAGCCTATAGCCGTGATGTGGAAATATGGGGCTTCGAACAGATTGAAGTAAACGAAGAATTCCTCGGTCTCAAAGGATCCCCCACCCAGGTTAAAAAGGCTTTCGCCAAAGACATGAAATCACCTGGCTCGGTATATGAAGCAGAGCCTGAAGAAGCAGTGGGAATCATCATCAGTAAACTGAAAGAGAAGTTTATTATCTAAAATTTAGAGTGCCACCTGAAGCAAGCTAAAATACTTATCATATTTGAAATGTAATTTCTATAGCATACGTAACATTAGAAAAAAATGAATAAAGAATCCTATACCGGCGTGTATGTGTTCATTGAACAACGCGAAGGCCAAATACAAATGGTATCACTTGAATTACTCGGGAAGGCCAGGCAACTGGCCGACACATTAAACCAGAAAGTAGTGGCTGTTTTGGCAGGCTTTCACGTGTCAGAACACGCGCTGTCACTGATTCATTGTGGTGCCGATCATATTGTTGTAGCCGATGCCCCCGAACTGGAGCACTACACCACCGAACCTTATGCACAGACTCTTGCCCGGGTAATTGATTTGTATAAACCATCAATCCTCCTGATTGGAGCTACAACCATCGGGCGTGATCTTGGCCCCAGACTATCAGCACGCTGCCAGACAGGCCTTACAGCCGACTGCACAAGGTTGGAGATTGGTGATGACAGCCACTTATTAATGACACGTCCTGCATTTGGTGGCAACCTGATGGCTACAATTGTGTGCAGGGAACATCGCCCACAGATGGCTACCGTACGTCCGGGCGTCATGCGCCGTTGCGATCCTGATGAAAAACGTACCGGTAAAATTGACAAAATCACCATCCCTTTCAACCACAGTAAATTTGGCGTAAGGCTCATTAAAACAGTAAAAGAAAGCAAAGGGAAAACCGATATTACCCAGGCCCGTATTCTTATTAGCGGTGGACGCGGTGTAGGTTCTGCTGAAGGTTTCGAAAAACTGAAAGAACTGGCCAAAGTACTCAAAGCAGAAGTCTCGGCCTCCCGCGCGCTCGTTGATGCCGGTATCACCGACCACAACCATCAGGTAGGACAGACAGGGAAAACAGTCAGACCTGACCTCTACCTCGCCTGCGGTATCAGCGGAGCCATTCAGCATCTGGCGGGTATGGAGGAATCAGATTTTATCGTGGCCATCAATAAAGACAAAGGTGCACCTATCTTTCAGGTTGCTGATGTAGGTATTGTAGGCGATGTAAACCGCATTATTCCGCTGCTTACCGAACGGATGAAACGGTGAAGTATTCAGAAAGCATTTATGCTGTTTTGACAAATCATTAGATCTGCCTACATGCTAAGCAGATGAGAAACACCTTTACCCGGTTCAACCCGCACTATTTATACCGGCAATGAATGACCTCTCTGGTAACTTTTAATTCGTACCATAACCAGATTAGATCACAATAACAAACACCCCTGCCCTGCATCTGGAAGGCAGGGTTGTTTGTTGTTCAGTATTTTTTACCAGAGTACTTTATCATTTAAAAACAGGCTCTGCTGGCATTTGTGTGAAACATTCTGAAAACCAAATTGCGATTGACAGAATTCACAGACCGGAAGGATGTGATTTTACCCGCTAAGAAGATAGTTGACTATTCATCTGACATATAGAAGCATATTCTTACATCTAAATTGCACCAGAATCTGGACAAAAAGGCCAGTAGCGTAAACAACAAATACTTTTGACGGAATACTTGCCGGTCATGAAACCTTAACAGCGGGTAATAATTAATTGGCCAGGCTAATCAATAGCCATTGCCCCCGCAAAAACTCCGAAACAGATTTTCATCTTCAAAGCATCTCCGGATTTTAGACAATATTTCAATTTTGGACATATCTTTACACTTGATTTCACCCCTTTTTAAAAAATATTTCAACTTTTTTAAAATTTTTTATGTGAACATAATCACAAAATCCTGTTTTTTTAAACAACTGATTACCGGTTACTTGCAGGTCAATTTTACCCCAAAGTCATGACAAACATATACCAAAGATAGGGCAAAGTTATCTTTTTCTTATGTATTGCCTATGGCTGTAGTAACGTTTGAGTATCTTATATATGAAGAAAATATAACTATGTGTAATTTTTGGCACAATTTTAGTGGGAGTCATTTAGCAGCATGTTTCAACAAGGGAATGATCGGGTAAGAATCCCTGCCGGTCATTCGAAGGATCATTCAACTATCTGGTATCGGTCATTCAATTCAATATCCCAGCAACCATGGAAGCCATCCCTTGTGATCAGTATGGCTGACAAGCGTAAAGTGTGTAAACAATTATAATCTAAGCACATATTTACCAGATAATAAACATAGTTTTAAGAGTCATCCGGATATAGCTTTTGATTCATGAAGAGAAACAGTTTACAGCTCGCCTGAGAATCATTCCTAAATCATTGCAGAATACCCGATCAAAGCATTCTCTTCCACACAGATTCCGGTAGAGCCAAAAAATATTTCGTCAGGGCATTGTTATCTGGTAAAACATACATATCTTTGTTTCGTAATTTTACGAAATACGAAATGAAAGATAAATATACTGATATTCAAAACCAGACGGCAAGATTCGCCAAAGCTTTGGGACACCCTGTCAGGATTCAGATACTCGAAATTCTTGCCGGGCAAAACTGTTGTTACAGTGGCGACCTCTGCGAAGAGCTTCCCATTGCCCGTAGTACGCTGTCGCAGCATCTCAACGAGTTAAAGGATGCAGGTCTGATTCAGGGCGAATTGAGCCCTCCAAAGATCAAATACTGCATTAACCGGGAGAACTGGAATTTGGCGCAGCAACTGTTAACCCGACTTTTTGATCTCAAGTTAAATGATAATGGCGGGTGCACTCTTTAGTTGACTCATCTCCGTAAAACCTTAAATATAAATACTTATGTCAAAAAAAATAATCGTTTTGGGTACAGGTTGCCCAAAATGCAAACAGCTTGAAAAACTTGTTATCGATTTTACAAGCGAGCATGGAATTGATGCAGAAGTAACCAAAGAAACCGACATCATGAAAATCATGAATTATGGTGTGATGAGCACACCCGGTCTGGTTGTTGATGGTAAAGTGGTAATGAGTGGCAGGCTTCCAACACCAGAAGACTTAAAAAAACTCATCGGATAAGTCAGTCAAGTACATATTAAACCAATACAATCATGCGTAAATTATTGTTATTTATCCTTACTGTTACGGCAGCCATTTCTTTTACGGCTGTTCAGGGTCAGACAGAAACAAAAGCCTTAAAAAAAGTCGATGTTTATTACTTCCATGGCAATCATCGCTGCCCTACATGTAATGCCATAGAAAAAGAGACCAAAGCACTGCTGGATAGCACATTTAAAGCACAAATGACAGCAGGCGTCATCAAACTATCTGTCCTCAACCACGAAGATAAGAAAAACGAAACCCTCGTGAAGAAATATGAAATTTGGGGATCAAGCCTGCTATTAGTCGATGCAAAGGGAAAAACCATCAACCTGACGGAAATGGCCTTCGCCAATGCCAGGAATGATGCCCCCGAATTCAAGAGAAAACTTAAAGCCGAGATCAATAAGCTTTTGAAATAATTTCAGATGGAATTCCTTCAGAATCTGTTCGATAACACAGAATGGCCTGTGATGTCAGCCTTTCTTCTGGGGCTGATGACAGCATTCAGCCCCTGCCCTCTTGCCACAAATATCACGGCCATCGGCTACATTGGCCGTGATATTGACAACAGGAGAAAGGTATTTTACAATGGGCTGCTCTACACTCTGGGACGGGCCATCTCCTATACCGCGCTTGGCATGGTCTTCTTTTTCGGGGCCAGCATGTTTAAGGTAGCCTCACTGTTTCAGGGCTGGGGCGAGAAGTTGTTGGGACCATTGCTCATTCTCATCGGTCTGCTTATGCTGGATGTTATTACTATTAAATTTGGCAGCTTGTCAGGACTCTCCGAAAGGATTGGTAAAAGCAGTAAAAGCATGGGGCTTCTCGGGCCATTGTTACTTGGGATTGTCTTTGCATTGGCCTTTTGTCCTTACAGCGGCGTATTGTATTTTGGTATGCTGATTCCAATGACCATTGCCTCACCTTCAGGATTATGGTTACCTCTGGTTTTTGCATTGGCAACCGGACTTCCCGTCATTCTCTTCGCATGGCTTATTGCCTATGCAGTAGGCAGCGTAGGGACGCTCTATAATAAGATTAAAGTATTTGAAGTGTGGTCGCGTCGTCTAATTTCTGTATTATTCATTATTACAGGAATTTACTTAATCTTTATCACATGGTTTTAACTATTCTGCCGTGGGAATAATGTCTGAAATAGTAAACACCCTACCCTTTAGCTACTGTTCTCCTGTAGATTATTCTTTCACCGAAAAAAACCATAATTATCGGCAGGTTATTAAACTATGGGATATTTTTTCAGCAGCATAAGCGACGGTTTCAATTACCCTATTAATAAAAAGGATACCATAAGGTTGAAGTATGCTTCGGTGTGTTTATAAATGTTTAAAACTAAAGAAGTATTAACTCGCTGAATGATTCCCCTCTACTTTCAGGACATCCTTTACTAAAGTGCGAAATAAGAAGAAATAATCCTGTTAAAAATAAAAACTATGTCAGAAATTAATAAACCAGGCTTTATAATGTGCGTTTGCACCGGAAAATGTCCCGGGTTTTCACAAATGGATATATGGGATTTCATCAACAGAGTAAGAATTGAACTTCCTGTTGAATATGGATTTATCCATCCACAACTATGCGAGGAAGACGGAGACAGGTTTTTAAATGACTATCTCAAAGCTCACCGCAAAGTTGTTATTGGAGCTTGTGCCCCAAATATGCAACGGAAGATGTTCAGAGACGCTTTTGCCCAAGCGGGTCTTGATGTAAACAAAGATTTAACCTCAATCGACGTGAGGGACATGACAACTGATCAGGCCGTTGAGAAAGTTAGTGCTGCTATTGCAAAAATGGAGGATATAAAATGAGCGAAACAACATTCATGGGGGTTGAGCGCGAGAAGATTGATTGGAAACCAACAATTGATTATTCCAAATGCGATTATTGCATGGAATGCGTGAAATTTTGCCCTCATAAAGTTTTTGAGGTGAACGAAAATGAAGAAATTAAACTGATTGTCAGAAATCCAAGCAACTGCGTTGTTTTCTGCCGGGCTTGTTCTAAAACCTGCGGTCCCGATGCAATCTCTTTTCCTGACAAGAATGCCACAACGCAAAGGATCAAGGAAATAAGAAAGGAGGAAAGCATTGATTGAAAGCTATGCGATTCTTCCATGCAATGGATTGGATAAGTGCGCCGGAGCTATATCAAGAGAAATTGCGATTAAACTATGCGAGAACGCCGGAAATGAAATGATATGTCCTGTATTTTACAGGGTTGCCGAAACAAAATACAACAAAATAGCAGGGGAGCATCCTCTTCTTGTTATCGACGGATGCCCAACCCGTTGTGCCAGCAAGCTGGCAGCCGAAAAGAGCCTGAAGATTTCCAAAAGGATAACAATAACAGAAGAAGCTAAGAGTCACAATATCAAACTATCAAGTGGGCTCAGACTTCAGGAAAATGAAAATACGCTGGTCGAACTTGTTTTATACGAACTTGAGAATGCTCATGACAATGCTGCCGTAGTTTCGATTGAATCAAATACCTCCTATCATTTCGACTACGAGTCGTTTCAAAATGGTAAATTCATTTTCAGGGTACCCGGAAATCCCCAAATTTATTTTAACGAAAATGATTGCTGGGCTTATGTGATCGGGAACCGTGCCAGAATAGGTGTAACTGATTTTGTTCAGCAAAACCTTTCCGACATTTTGTATTTTACCCCTCCGGAAATTGGTGCTGAAATAGACCAATTCGGTGAAGTCGGTGAGATTGAATCATCCAAGTCAGTTTTTGAGTTAATCTCACCTGTTACCGGTAAGGTTATCTCCGTTAATAAAACGCTTGAGCAAAAACCTGAGCTCATTAATGAAAATCCATACGAATCGGGCTGGGTGGCTGAAATTGAATTAACCGATTTTGAAAGCGACAAAGAATTACTGATAGGATTTGATAAGTATTTTGAAATAATTAAAAAAAAGGTGGAGGACTTAAATGGATAAGAAAATAAAAGTAATTCCATGCAGTGGCATTGGGAAAGTATTCGGCCTCCTGGCGAGAGAATCAGTTCTGAAAACAGTTCTTGAATTATGTCCTGAAAAATCAGAGACTATATGTCTGGCCTACATAGTAAGCGGAGACGAAGCAGTTAATGAGAAAATCGCAAAAACCAGATGTATTACTGTTGATGGTTGTCCAAAGATGTGCGCATCGAAAAATGTTGCTTTAGCTGGCGGAATTGTAATAGAAGAAATTAAAGTTCTGGATACAGTGAAAGAACATAAAGGGAAGAACTTCGGTTCGGCTACGCACCTTGATGCAGACGGCGAAGTAGTCGTGAATGAAATCGCTGAAAAGATTGCGATAATAATAAATGAAATAAACTAAAGAGAAATACAATGTCAGAACTAAAAGTTGGCGTTTTATCGTGCAGTGGCGAAGAATGTCTTGGAGGGACCATCTCGAGACTTGCTACCCGAAAAATACTTGAGGAATTGAAGTTTGTTAAAACAGTAACACTTTGTTTGCCACTATACCTTGCAGGCGGTGAAGAGGAAAGAAACTTTGCAAAAGTATTTCCGACGATTTCGGTTGATGGCTGTGATAAGCTATGCGCTAAAAGAAGTACTGAGAAATATAGTGGCAAGATCAGTGGCTCAATAGATGTTTCGAAGATTATTGGAATTGAAAACGCGCTTAATACAAAAATCATACGAAACAAAGACCTGAAAGATGAACATCTTGAAATGGTCGATAAAGTTGCCAGTGAAATTGTAAAAGAGATTGGCCGCATCTCTCCGGATTCATATTCCGGTAAATCGTTTGGTGGCTGTGGCTGTGGAAGTGAATGATTGTTTACGAATACGCATTGGTTCGCCCCAGTAATAAGTGTGGCGGATAATTTTGGAACTGAACCATCACAAGCTCACCTGATTTAAGTTGCCAGGAGGACGCCACTTGTAGATTATCTATCACCTCAATCATTCCTGACAGGGATGAATTTATCGAAAAGAGTAAGAAAAATCCTCGAATAATGATTAATTTCATGCAACTATTTGCCAGACGATTAATTCAAACTATACTGTTCTACAGAGAATCGATTTCCATTTTACCAACGATTTTACAAACCTTTATGCGAAGTTCATTTCACCTGACAGTCCTCCTCTTTACAGCGCTGCTGCTTCATAGCTGTACTAATAAGGACGAAACAGATCCCATTGTTACCGGAGCATTAAAAATCACCTCCCTTCAGGCAACCCTTGACACGGTAATGGCATGGGATACCACAAAAATTACTGTTTTAACCAATCTGCCCACTACCCGCATAAAGTGGGAAGCAGATCATGGAACGCTGATCGGCAGCGGGGCAACTATTACCTACTATGCCGGTATGTGTTGCATAGGAACAAATACCATTAAATGCCGGGTTGAGGGAAGCGATGGCATTGATACTGCCAGTATGAAGATTCACATAACTCCCTATATCCCTTGAAAAAAATTGGAAGATTGCTTCTCATTGCCCCGATGTTCATCCTGTTGCAACCATCTCAGGCAACAGCACAATGTTGTGCTGCCGGAAGTCCGGCAAACATTAATCCGGACCTGAGAACGCTTAAAACAGGGGGGTATACAATTTCAGCTTCAGTCAAATATTCCAATTCTGAAGCTTATTTTAGCAAAGATAACAAACTCGATATCACCCCATTAATTACCAGGTCTGATTATCTTTTCGGCAGTTTTTCAGCCGGATATACCATACTGCGAGGATTGGAGATAAACGCTTCATTAGGCTACTTCTTCAAAAAAGCGGAACATTACAAGATAGCTGGTCTCAATTCGGATGATGGATATGGTTTGAGTGATCTTTCCATAGGATGCCGGGGATTAATATACCGCGGGGTTGCTTCCTCTCAACAGCTTTTTGGCACTGTTAATGTGACATTCCCAACGGGCCAATTCGATCTGGTGCGCGATGATGTTACCCTTCCTGTTCAATTACAACCCTCTTCCGGTGCATTTAAATATCGCATCGGGCTACAATACATCAAATCGTTAACCGAATCGAAAATCGATCTTTTCGCTCAGGGCGAGGCAGAATTATCGGCAAGAATAAAATCCAAAAATTTCAACTATCGCTATGGTAATTACTACAGCCTGACCTTGGGGGCATATCGACTGTTAAACAACTATATTACAGTCGGACTTCAGACAAGGGGTGAATGGAGGGAGAGGTCTGATCGTGACGATGGTATCATTCTGGAGGCTACAGGATTCAGGCAAGTAGCCTTATGCCCGCTGGTGGCAGTTAAACTGCTGAAAAAAACCTCATTCAGCTTCATCCCGCAGATTCCTGTTTACAGGTATTATAACGGAATTCAGATGGCCAACAGTTGGTCAGGAACCGCTGCTGTTACCTTAAACCTCTGATATTACATCAATGATTAAATCATTTCTATTCTTCACCCTCATAGTATTATTCTGGTCAGGTATGATCAATCCGATTGGAGCACTTGCCCAGGAAACCCGGGTTCCATCGGTCGAGATCAAGGATACCGGGGGTATCCGCCGAAATTTTTCAGCATGCATCAAACCTGAAAAGCAAAACATCATCATTGTATGGAGGGGTTGCTGTACTGATGGTTTATCGCTATTGGAAGAGACAAACGACTGGATTACCGAAGAAACAATTGACGTTGCCTTACTTGGGGTTTCGTGCGATAACATCCGTAACAACCGAAAAGTTATCGGACAGGTCAGAGCGATAGGATATGAAGGACTAGTATTAGTCGACGAAAATCAGGATCTTATCCGGACCATGGGAATCAATGTATTTCCGGCTGTATTAATCACCAATGGAGAAGGTGTTATTGTATGGCGACGCGAAGGTTATACGCCATCGGTTATTGATGAGATCAAAGCTAAGATCACGAAGTAATAAAAGAATGTACCGAATAGCGAATATAAAGCCAATAACCCTGATTGCAGTAGTCTTTGCAGTAGTCTTATCCTGTTCAAATCCGTCATCACAAGCAACCGGAGATTTCAGGGCTCAGGTGCAGGGATTTTCTCCAGATTCGGTATCTCTTATCTATCTGCACCAGAAAAGAGGGTGCAAGACTTGCCGTGCCATATCAGAAGCCATGCAAAGGGCTGCAGTTCGGTTTAAAGCAACCGCGGTTGCTTTCCGTGACATTGACATCAATTCTGCCAAAGGAAAAGTGCTGGCGCAGCATTTTAATGTCAGTTATGCCGGAGTAGTGGTCTATCGACAAGACAATCAGAAATCCTATTTTACAAACATAACAGCCGACGCCTTTCTGTTCGCCACAACTCGTGCCGACAGTCTTGACATGATTATAGAAAGAACTGTTCGATCACATCTCAGTAAAATGGCAGAATAAGGAATTCGCAATGAAAACAAAGCGCTCCGGACAATTACAGTCCGGAGCGCTTTTCAGTAATTTTAATGGATATGAAAATACTGTCGTTTAAACCAGAATGCCACATTCACCAGCGCAATCATTACAGGAACTTCAACCAAAGGACCAATGACCGCTGCAAAAGCCTCCCCGGAATTAATGCCGAAGACTGCAATGGCAACAGCGATTGCCAATTCGAAATTGTTACTTGCTGCTGTAAATGAGAGCGTGGTTGATTGGGCGTAATTGGCACCAATAGCCTTACTCATAAAAAAAGATCCGATAAACATGAGCAGGAAATAGATCAACAGTGGAATCGCAATCAGCACTACATCAAGCGGTATCTTCACGATATACTCCCCTTTAAGAGAAAACATCACTACGATGGTAAACAATAGCGCGATGAGGGTAAGCGGGCTAATTCTCGGAATAAACTTCGTGTGGTACCACTCCTTGCTTTTTACCCTAATGAGGATTAACCTTGTAAGGAAACCCGCGAGAAAAGGAATTCCCAGGTATATAAACACGCTCTCGGCTATTTGGGCAATCGTAATTGCACCTACCGATTCATTGGTAGGAATACCAAACCATGCCGGAGCAATGGCAATGAAGAAATAGGCATAGACCGAGAAGAAAAGCACCTGAAACAGACTGTTTAAAGCCACTAAACCGGCTGCATATTGAGTATCGCCTTTGGCCAGGTCATTCCACACAATCACCATGGCAATGCAACGTGCCAGTCCAATCATAATCAGTCCATATACATAAGGCAGATTGGCATTGTTCTCACCGGGAAACACCTTGAAAAGCAAAACAGCCAGAGCAAACATCAGTACAGGTCCTATAACCCAGTTCTGAATCAGAGATAACGTCAATACCCTTGTATTGCGAAACACTTCACCCAATTCTTCATACTTCACCTTTGCCAGCGGGGGATACATCATCACGATGAGTCCGATGGCAATGGGAATATTGGTTGTACCTGATGAAAGGCTGTTCCAGAAAACTGCAATTCCCGGGCTCAGCCATCCGGCCATTACCCCGGCAAACATGGCCAGAAATATCCATAAGGTAAGGTAACGGTCGAGAAAATTTAAACGTTTTCTTCCTGGCATGGCTAAGGGTTATTTAGTTTTAAAAGCTGATACCGTGATGCTGAAAATGCCAGTTCCTGTAGTACCCATCGCATCAATATCATCGGCCGACATATAATTCAGCAATATTTCGCGGGGGAGTTCAATCGCTTTCTTTTTATGCACAGTGATGCCGTCAAATCCTGTTTTCTTTATAATACCAAGGTAATCATCGATAGCAATAGCTCCCGAAACACATCCCACATACATCTCGGCATCGGCGTGCAACTTTTCAGGAAGTTCACCCTGAATCACCACATCGGAAACACAGAAATGACCTTCCTGTTTCAGTACACGATGAATCTGCCTGAACGCTTTTTCCTTATCAGGAACCAGATTGAGCACACAGTTGGAAACCACAACATCATAAGTACTGTCGGGCAATGGCATCTCTTCGATATCACCCTGGACAAACTCCACGTTGGAGTAGCCCATTTTCAAATTGTTGGCACGTGCCAGTTTCAGCATTTCCTTCGTGAAGTCAAGACCGGTAACATGTCCTGTATCTCCGACGATTGAACGGGCCACAAAACAGTCGTTCCCTGCCCCACTTCCAAGGTCAAGCACAGCATCACCAGCTTTAATCCCGGCAAATTCTGTTGGCAAACCACATCCTAAACCTAAGTCTGCATCAGGATTGTAACCTTCCATCTGCTTGTAGTCGTCGTTGAACACACTATAATCGACTGTTGAACAGCAGCCGCCAACACCACAGCACGACGACTGATTTTGGGCTTTCGACTGACGGGCAATCTGTCCGTATTTTTCTTTTACAACATTTTTAATATTCTCGTCCATAACATAAAACTTAAAGGTTAATTTCAATTTCTCTCAAGATAAATATCATTGCAAAATAGCCAGGTACTATGAAGATAAATTAAATCGCCATCGACCACCAAAAGTCAATACTCCTCCTTAATAGTAATGGGAAGAGAAAAAAGAAGATGAGTGAAGGGATTGCCAAAATATCTCATGAATAAGCACGATTGTTGCCAATTATGGCAGAAATTTGATGAGGTTACAGATCATTTTACCTGGCTTTTAATATAATTATACGCTTACTAATTATTATTGCTTGTTTCTTCTTTTAAGTTTACAGGCACAAGCTCCTTCAAGCCGTTCACTGATATTGGTCTTCAAGGGTAATTCATCCCGCTCCCACTCTACAAGGCCACCGGCCAGGTTGGCAATGTTTACATAACCCCTTTTCAACAGAACCAACATAGCCTCATGACTTCTGATTCCTGCGGAGTCGGCCAGAATAAGAGGTTTGTCAAAAGGCAATTCGTTTAGCCTCTCATGTAATTGGCTTAGCGGAAGATAAACCACTTCCGGCACATCAAACAACTTGTAAGAGGTCAGGTAAGGTTCTCTGACATCAACCAATACAATATGGCGTTCAACGCACTCCTGCCAGGCATCCCTTGGCGAGAGATTTAAAATCCCGCCACTGACAAAACCCTTTTCTGAAAACAAATCGTTTTGCATAACATGCAGTTCTTTTTTACATAATCATCACTTTCCTGTCTCACAACCTGATGTACATGGCACCTCAACAGCTTGCACCTGACGAAAGAAGCTTTCAAACATTTCAAGATACTTACCAATTGAAGGGCAGCATAAACAATAATTCACCTTCAGTCCGTCAATCTCTCCGTGTATCAGGCCCAGATTGCGTAACTCTTTCAGGTGTTGTGAGACCGTTGTGCGGCTAAGGGGCAGAAACTCTGAGATATCCCCAGTAATACAGGCTGGCGTCTCAGCCAGATATTTAAGGATAGCCAGTCTTGCAGGATGAGAAATAACCCGTGCAAAACGAGCCAGTTGCTGCAAATCATCGGGGAAAACTTCTTTCTTAATCATAACTTATGTTTAATGACGCAAAAATACGACATAAAATGATTCCAAAACATTATGCCGGATATTTTCAAAAAAAAAGTGTAAAAAGAAACCTGATAGCTGAAGAGAGAGAGAATAACCACTCTTGTTAATTCAGGAACCGGTACCGCATCCTACGATCGGACAGGACACAAGATGAGTCGGGAAAACAGACAAAATCATTAAAATGTAACTGATATACTTTGTACAGTCCTGCAAAGATCGTTAGTATTGCACCAGGGTGCTGCCCCAATTTGGTCATCACCGGAGCTCTCTGCTGTAATCACCGCCCCCACCCTGAACAAAGGATCATTGGTTTCATAAGGAACCTTGTAGGAAATTTGAATGTTAGTAGTTCCTTCCGCTAAACCGGTAATCACATGGGTTGAAACCATGGGGCAGAAAGCACCATAATGACGCTCATAGACATAGAAGGTTGCAAAATAGTTCTCGGCCGAACCAATGTCGTTGATTGTTAATTCTATGTTGATTGTTTGAACATCCAATGTAATGAAGATATATTTCAGAAAACTTGTGAGTGTGAGCTATAAAAGAACCCTTGTAAATACAAATGATGAATTACCAGATTACAATACTATATTGATTGATTATGTTGACGCTAATGCGAGAGATAACTTATGACGGGGTGAGTATGATAGTTCTACACCTATATCTTGATTGAACCATATAACCAGACCCGATGATTTTTGAAAGGTTGCCTAATGAGTTTATTTTAATCCAGGCAGGAGACGATTCCATTTATACAGTAGCTTTGTTTGCCACTGACATTCAAACTCTAAGATTATTATGTTTTGTATTACACATCACATGAATGAGGCCTTATTTAAAGCATTTATCCTACACCCGGTAATTTTTAAGAAGCAACACAGTTTATGGTATCGATCTCATTCCCGCGTATCCTTACCTTTGCAAAACCAATGACCCTACTATGCATTTCCGGTATTTCGCCCCATCTCCCCCCCTTGCACCTTTTATCAGCCACTACTGGCTGCTTGAAAGTGATCCCGGCGATGGCAATATCGGAGAACGGGTAGTACCTACGGGCCATATTGAAATGATGTTTCATTACCGCAAGCCATTCGTTGTTCACGATCCGCTAGGGGTCATTACATATCAGCCAAAATCCATGGTCAGTGGTCTCACCGGCAAATGGTGTGATGCTGTTACACAAGGCGATTCGGGTGTATTGGCCGTAGCCTTCTTCCCTTTCAGTGCCTGTCGCTTTTTCCGCTTTCCACTCACTGAAATCGAAGAGAAAAGCATTGCCCTTAACGACCTCTTCAGCTATGAAATACATCACCTGGAAGAACAACTGGGGGAGGCTGTTGGACAAAACCACCGTCTTGCAATCATCGAACAGTTTCTGCTTTCAAAACTCCTGCCCGATCCGGGGTATGATTTCTTTCTAATCCGCCAAACTATACAGCGCATCAAACAATATCAGGCTCAGGTGAGTGTGACTTCTCTGGCTGCTGAAATGGCAGTCACACCCCGCACGTTGGAGCGAAAGTTCGCTTCATTGGTTGGTAAATCACCCAAGCAATACCTCCGGATAGCACGGTTTCTGGAAACCATCAAGGGGCTGGGGAAAGCCCGGGGAGAAGCACTGACACAACATGCCTGCCAAAACGGGTATTTCGATCAGGCGCATTTAATCCACGACTTCCGTGACCTTTCGGGCTACACTCCTACCGAATTTCTCAACTCCTGCAACCAGGACAATACCATAGAAGAGATCACAGGATAATCCTCTCTGCTTTTTGTCGCGTTTTTACAATTCTGCATGAATGGATGCCGCTACTTTTGCGTCACTATTCAAATAACCATCCATCATGTCAGAAATTGAAATCAGGGCACTAAAAAAGCACTACAAAGGTGGCGTCGAAGCACTTAAAACAATTACCCTGAACATAGAGCGCGGCAGCTTCTTTGCCTTGCTTGGGCCTAACGGCGCAGGAAAGTCAACACTCGTTGGCATCATGACCACCCTAATCAGAAAAGACGCCGGTGATATCATTATCGGCGGCCTTGACCCGGAAAAAGAAACAGCTGCCATCCAACGCTATATTGGGGCTGCCTCACAGGAGAATGAACTTGATCCTGCAGAAACACCGTTCAATTTGCTTCGCTTTCAGGGACGACTTTTCGGTTTGCATTATGCCGAATCGCGCGAACGTGCCGAAGAACTCATTATCCAGTTTGGTCTTGAAAACGAGAAACACAAGAAAACAGCTTCTCTCTCGGGAGGCAATAAACGTCGCCTTCATTGTGCACTGGCACTTGTACATCGCCCCAGAGTACTCTTTCTCGACGAACCAACCGTAGGGATGGATCCACTGGCCAGAGAAACTTTCTGGCATGTAATTACGTCACTTAACCACAAAGATGGGGTCACGATCATGCTTACCACCCAATACCTCGAAGAGGCTGACCGCCATGCTTCTGAAATGGCTCTGATCATTGATGGCACAATTCATTTTCAGGGAACAGTGCAAGCTTTCAAGCAAAATGTTAATGCCGGCGATGATGCCTCCCTCGAGGACAACTACCTGAAATACACAAAATCACTTAATAACACTAAATACATCAATTCATGAACACAGCCGACCTGCTTCTTATCCGAAGGGGAGTTACCAAACTGATATTTCGCCCTG
Source organism: Bacteroidetes bacterium GWE2_42_24 (assembly GCA_001768515.1). Taxonomy (GTDB): domain Bacteria; phylum Bacteroidota; class Bacteroidia; order Bacteroidales; family TTA-H9; genus GWE2-42-24. The sequence continues at coordinate 40,564 of MEOA01000035.1, forward strand.
AAGCCCCCTTGATGGGATTTGGAATGAGTCTCTTCTTCCTTATTGTCTACAACGCCGGTATTGGTGGTGTTGGCTTTCTGGATGCCTTTGGTCCCAACGGCTATTTTGCCTTCATCTTCCCGATCGCGCTTGTTTCACTTGCCATGGGGTCATCCGCCGGAGCCAGCCAGACGCTCAATGCCGACATGCAATCCGGTTATTTCCGTCGCATGTACCTTAGTCCTGCCTCGCGAAAAGTACTCATTGCCGCCCCCATGCTGGCCGACATCCTCTCTACCCTCATCTTCTCGGCGCTTATCATCATGATTGGGGCGCTATTTGCCCTGCCTTTTCGATTTGGTGTCCTCTCCATACTCGGAGTACTACTCCTCTCGATGCTTTGGGCCATCACCTTATGCGGATTCTCAACCGGCGTGATGATTCGTACCGGGAGGCATCAAAGCGCGGCTATCATCACCAATACAGTCTTCCCTCTGATATTTCTCTCCACTACATATATGCCACGCGAATTGATTACCTCTGAATGGCTTCTCACCGCTTCATGGGGTAACCCGGTAACTTATGTCCTCGAAGGTATGAGGTTCCTCCTCGCCGGGACCTCTTCAGGCTATTTCTTCACCATAGCTGTTGCTGTTTTGGGAATTACGTCGCTCATATCGGTTACTTTTGCAATCAGAAGTGCCCACAATATAAAATTCTGAAAATATGACACATCATGATATCATCATTCAGAACGCGCACACCAACAACCTCCAAAATATCAGTCTTTCAATTCCGAAACACCGGTTGGTAGTATTTACGGGAGTATCTGGATCCGGAAAATCGTCATTATTGTTCGATACAGTTTATACAGAGGCACGACGGCAACTTATCGAAACCTTCTCCACCTTTGCCCGCACCAGGATGCCAAAACTTTCACGTCCCGATGTTGACGATATCAGGAACCTATCCACAGCTATCGTAATCGACCAGAAGCGTATGGGGAACAACCTGCGCAGTACTGTCGGTACGGCTACCGAAATCAACACCTATCTGCGATTGCTCTATTCGCGCGTTGCACAACCGGGTATTGGCCCCTCCTTTTATTTCTCGTTCAATCACCCCGAGGGGATGTGCCCCTATTGTCATGGTCTGGGCAAGAAGGTAACGATCAACCTTGAATTATTCCTTAACCAGAATCTTAGCCTGCGCGAAGGAGCAATCACGCACCCCCATTATAAAAAAGGCGGTTTCATGTGGAAGGAACTCATCGCCACTAACCTTTTTGATAATGACAAAAAGCTACACGATTTCACGGGGGATGAAATCAGATGTCTGCTATATTCCGAACCCTTTGCCATCAAAGACTCGAAACAAATATTAGCCTACACCAAAAACTTTGAAGGTATTGCCCGGAAACTGGTCAATGCTGTCACCGGAAAAGCAGAAGATGAATTACCCGACGATGAAAAGAACGCCTATTCCCGCTATTTCATCTATGCCCAATGCGACCAATGTAACGGAAGCAGGCTAAACGAAAGAGCCCGGTCTGTAACCCTGAACGGTCTCTCCATTGATGCCTTGTGTCGGCTGGAGCTTACAGAGGTATTAAGCTTTCTCAGCACAATCAGCGATGATATCTCACGTCCAGTATTGCGTAAAGCCCTCTTTCTGCTCGAACAACTAATAGAAATTGGTGTAGGTTATCTGTCACTCGATCGCCCTGTATCAACTCTCTCAGGGGGTGAATCACAACGGGTAAAGATGGCACGGCAACTCGATTGCAATCTTACTGATTTGCTCTATGTCCTTGACGAACCTTCCATAGGACTCCATCCCCGTGATACCGAAAAACTTCTCGCCATCCTTTTCCGGCTAAAGGAAAAGGGAAATAGTGTCTTTGTTGTGGAACATGATCCCGACATCATCAATGCCGCTGAATGGATTATCGATATGGGACCGGGAGCAGGAAGACAGGGCGGTGTTGTGGTTTATAACGGTGAAGCGTCCGGATTAAAGATGACAGACAGCATTACCGCCAAATTCCTGAATAGACCCAAAATGGAATTCTACAAACGCAGAAAACCGCATGGATTCTATGATATCAGGGGAGCCAGCCTCAACAACCTGAAGAACGTTAGTACAAAGATACCCATCGGGATCCTTACCTGCATTACAGGCGTTGCCGGCAGCGGTAAGAGCAGCCTCATCCATGGATGTTTTACAGCCGCCCATCCCGAAGCAGTCATTATCGACCAGTCGCCAATTGGAAAAACTTCACGGGCAAACGCTGCCACCTACATTGGAGTGTTTGATCTGATAAGGAAAGAATTTGCCAAGGCCACACATAATGATGCTTCTCTGTTCAGTTTCAACTCGAAAGGGGCCTGTCCTAAATGCAACGGACAAGGAACCCTGAGCTTCGAACTCCATTTCCTCGATGCTGTGAAAACGGTATGCGATGCATGTGAAGGACAACGTTACCATGCCGATGTACTCAACCTGAAGATGCAGGGACATACTATCGCCGATGTACTCGACATGACAATCAACCAGGCCAGAGAGTTTTTCGCGGAAAAGACCATCCAAAAACACCTCAGCCTGTTGCAGGAGGTCGGGCTCGGCTACCTTAAACTCGGGCAATCGCTCAGCACACTATCAGGCGGTGAATCACAAAGGCTGAAGATTGCCTCCGAGCTTAACCATGAATCCAACATCTACATCATGGACGAGCCAACAACAGGGCTTCACCTTTCTGATACCATGAACTTCTTCCGCATTGTAAACCGTTTGGTAGAAAACCACAATACCGTGATTATCATCGAACACAACCCCGACATCATCCGGCAGGCCGACTGGATCATTGATATGGGGCCTGAAGGAGGAAGAAAAGGCGGAGAAATACTATTCGAGGGGACGCCTGAAGATTTGGTAAAGTGCCCGCACTCATATACCGGGCATTACCTGACTGAATACATCTGACAGTAAACGAAATTAGATGAATGGTATTGAATCCGGTATTTCAGATTCAAGGAAGGATTGTATTAAAAACCGGCACCCTACGCCAGATGTATTTCCAATAACAGAATGGTTACCAAACCACTATAACAATTCCGTGTGTCTGATCCGCCCACCTGTGTGCCCTACAAGTACAATCATTACAAATGAAATAACCGCGATAGTCAGTAACTAATATAAGACAACCTTCCCACCAGCGTTTGGCATGGCGGTAAGTTCAGGCACCATTAGTTGTGTGTACAATACTCCTTCAAATTTTGTCTAATGTGTGTTTTGTCAGTTCTCCTTCTGTATCGCCGGTATTGAGAGTTGAAGCAGGTTCAAATAGCATAATTGAAGCCTCTTTATCCGCAACAGGTCTGTGTTCAATACCCCTATGAACAATTAAAAATTCATTTTCATTTACTTCAACCATCCTGTCACGATACTCCATTTTGAAGCTTCCTTTGACGACAAAAAATAATTCGTCTTCGTGGTCATGTTTGTGCCAGACAAATTCGCCCTTAATCTTAACAAGCTTTACTTGTTGACCGTTAAGCTCACCAACGATTTTAGGGCTCCAATGATCGCTAAACTGTGACAGCTTTTCCTGTAGATTTACTTTTCCCATGTTTTCTTTAGTTCTGTGTAAACTATGGAGTTACCCGAAATTTAGTTTTTTGGAGATGAAATCTTTTTATACTTACATACATTACAATCACCAATTCTAAATTCAGTACCATCTTTTATTAATACTCGTCCGAATTCCTTCAAGGTATCAGGAAATGCCTCCAGCCACATATCTTTAATTACATATATGTTTTTCTGCTCAAAAACTTCATCTACTATTTCGTAATTCCTTACAGCCCATGTTAAATCATGAGGAGTTGCTTTAATCATACCAGGATCAGGACATGAATTAATATAGGAATTCCAATATTCAGAGATTATCCCTATTTGTCCCAGTTTTTCAAATTCACCGGCAATCTTAACTCTTGGGGTCATAGTTTTTGGCCATATAAATCTAATATTATATAGTGTTCCAATGCCTCCCGTAAAGACCGTTAAAAGTAAAACTGTATTAATAATATTCAAATACTTGCCATTTGTATTTAAATTATCCAATAGTAATAAAAGTGCAAAGGAGAGCGAAATATATGTGCAGGTAAAATATCTCCGCGGAACGCCATTTAAAAAAGTCCAGTTGGAGATCATTATTGCACCGAAGAGAATAACTGCATCAAAGAGAAAGAACAACATCATCATTTTAGCAGTGCTGCTTATTTTAACATTCTTAATCTGACTGACGATTATTATAAAAATGATGACAACCAGGTAAGAATACACGCTTGTAAAAGGCTCTTTTGCCCTGAATGCAGAGAAGTCAGCAATAGTATTCCAGAAAAGCACGCATGTCTTCCATATTGTATTGAAATCACTAAAAGTAGTATAGTCCTGCCTGTTTTGCGAAAGACTTTTAGCATAATGAATAAAAATATAACCTAATATAAAACCTGCCAGTGTAAAATACAACTCGCTCTTTTTGAGCAACGAGAATGCAAATACATTTTTCTTCAGATAAAAATACAACTGGAACGCTAACAATAAAAAAACGGTAACGAGTGCCATATCAGACACCCAAATTGCAGATATCAGAAGGAGCGCTATTATTGAAAGAATTGAATTACGAAGAAGCAGATTATTCTGAATCTTCTCTTTTTGATAGTAATCAAATAAATAACACGACATTGCAATTAAACTATAGTGTATTCCAAATGAAAACTGAGTCACATCAATGAGCCTCATTGGAGGAAAGAACCAGACAATTGCAAAAATAATTTTAAGAAAATGCGATTTTAAAAAATGAGTAAACGAGAAAGATCCCAATATCAGAATTAAATAATGTACAATTGATTCAGAGGTAAGTGCTGAGAAACTGAATATTTTTAAAGGGATTTGACCAATTAAGGGAATAAGGCTACCCATCCTGTCCTGCCCCCAAAAATAAAGGTCATTTGGCAGTTTAAAGTAATGAATCATTAATATTGTAACTGCATTGTCGGAATTAAGAACAGGGTAAAATAACGAAGAAAAAAAGCGAAAGGATAATAGAATGATCAGTCCTATGATCAGGTAATATATTTTTTTCATTATGCAACAAATTGAGATTAAAAACAACCCTCACAGTATTGCTGCGAAGGTTTTTTTCATTGGTAACTAATTTGTAAGAATCATTTGCTTTGTATTTATAATCATACTACAGACGCTCGGAACAACGCAAAACCACAATAACATAAAAAATAACAATTTAGGCTAATTAACCAGTGATAACTTAATTTGTGCTTCGCGAAAAAACTGATATTCAATAGCCGACATCAGAAAACGGAAACAACAGATACAGCTGTAAAAATAGCATATTATTCCATAACCTTATCACAAGTTTTCGGGAACAGCCTGAATCTCGCCAGCCTGATAAAGCATTACTTCCATACAAACCACCCTATCACCATTCAATGAAGTGAACAAATCGTTGTCTGGATATCTTGATATAAATATTTTAGCAATTACTATTGTTTATATCTGGGCACCTGTGTTTAAAAATGCCAACCCACCTTCAGCGATACTTCTCCCTGAAACTTTTTAGTTTTATAGCTGGTTTCGCCAAAAGTTACTTTTTCATCATTTAAAACATAATGCAGCGCACCCCAGGGCTCAACGTAGAAGTTTTTATAAACCTTGAAAATATAACCACTTCCTGCCGTGGCTACGTAATCTTTAAATCCATAATCCTGATTATTCAATTTCATGGTTATAGTGTTATCCCACATTTCAAACCCGGCACCAAACCACCATCCCCTGAAGTTGTTTTTCAGGAAGTAATCAAAGATCAAAGCAGTGGCAGTGGTATGTAAATTTTTAAAGTCATCGTTTCCCATAAGCTTATCAGGCATGGTAAACCCGGCTATTACACCACGAACCCTGAATTTCTTGTATCCATACCACAATTGGGCCGAGTAACCAAAATTGCCCGCCATAGCACTCATAACTGGTGGAAGTAAATCGATTGCCACACCAACAGTTTGTTTAACCTCCAGACTGTCGCATTGAGATTTTTGAGTAATTGGGAAAGAGGCATGTCTCTTCTCCACTTCATTGTTTTGCGCTGTAACTGAAAAGGCTATAGCCAATATTGCAACAAAAAGAAAGAATTGCTTTTTCATATCATAAGGTCTTAATAATTATGATACAAAGGTCAGCGATATAATGCGGGCAAGTACTCCACATTTGTTACCAAATTTTTCAATCGAATAATTCTTTCCGTATCCGGCTTAACGATTTAGGAGCTATACCAAGATAATTGGCAATGTGGTGAAGTTGCACCCTTTGAAAGATTTCCGGAAATTTATGAAGTAGGTTCTCGTACCGCTCTGTTGCAGTAAGCACCTGTAAATCGACACTTTGTTGTACAATTTTCAAGTATTCCTGTTCCATTAAAATTCGGCCAAGTCGTTCGATTTTAGGGATTTTAACATACAGTTCCGACAATTTCTGTTGCTTAACAACAAATAATTCAGCGTTTTCAATTGCCTTGATATTGATTAAAGACGGAGAATTATTCAGACGGCTAAGGTTGCTAGTTACCCAATCGCCCTCAAATGCAAAGTCGGTTGTTATTTCATTGCCACTATCCATAGATTTGAAATAAATCAATATGCCATGGTTAACCAAACCGATAAAGTCGCAAATCTGACCTTCCTGAAGAAAAAATTCATTTTTCTTCAGCGTTTTCATTTCAATGGAATCGCGGAATATAGAATATTCCTCATCAGTCAATGAAACGATTGAATCAATATTGTTTCGTATTTTACTAATTATATCCATAGACGATTTGATTGTTGTATCGAAGCAACAAGGTATGCCTTGTCGCTGCAATGAATCTGTCAAAATCGCGACAAAATCAGCTAAATGACAAATTACCAATGCAAAAATAAACATAACAACATACAACACGACAAAAGCACAACCTAACAATACAACACGATTACAGTAAGTTGAAACACCTCTTTTGAGTAGCTGCTTGTTGGCCGAAGTAATTCTTGTCAACCATTTATGGTAGTCCAATTCTTGATAAAAAAAAAGAAAAGCGATGTGAAATATTTTCTCTATAAAGCTCACTTACTTTACAAACAAAACATTTCTTTTTTTTGTCAAGAAGAAGATTGTTGTTAACTGTAAAATAGTGCTTGAAATCAATCACAGAATTTGGAATTGAAACTTCATTTGAAAACTCAAGATAGTGGTATCTTGGGTTATTGTTTTGACGTAAAATTTTATTTTCAGTCTTGTCAGTATTTCTACTGATTGTCTGCATTTTTAATCCAATATCTTCTAAATGAATTCCGTCATAGACTTGTTCAAGATTGTAAAGTGGGGCAACAATCACAGAAATCAAATGTTTATCCTGATTTTGTGAGTTGGCATTTGTTCTGCTTGAATACTCTTGCTCTAAGTCACAATCTTGACTCAATACATATACATAAGGAAAAATAATTTTTGAAATTTCAATTTGTCCAGATTTTTCAATAGCATATTCAACAAATTCGACGTTTGCAATAATATCACCTTGACAAACTCGAGTTTCAACTTTATTTTTATCTACTTTAATCATTCTTAATTACCGCTTTAATAATAATCCTTAGGGGTTTGGATACTGAATATTCAACTTGTTCTGATACCGTAGTTTGTTCAAATACTGCCTCACAAGAATTATTTGTTTTCATAGTCTCTGTTGTTTCAGAAGTATTGTATTCTCCTGAAAACATAATATCTTCTGTATCAATCATTATTAGGCAATTTAAGTCCAAAGTAAGATCTAAGTTTATCAGTTATTGAATATTCAAATTGTTTCTGAATAATGGAATGTTGTTTTAATAAATAAATATCAATTTCATGTTGTTTTAATATGCCTGAAAATGAAGCATCAAGATCAAGTATAAAGGTCTTCTTCTTTATTGTAGCTGGATAGTCTTGATTGTGCATACCATATTGGAATTTTAACAATATATCATCATATTTGACTTCCAAATTATGAAACGCTCGAATTATGTTTGAAGGGTTTTGAGTTGCTTCAAAAATAGAAGTCAGCTTAGGGTTAATATATTTTTTCCAATCAAAAGGATTTTTTTCATTTAAGTTAATTTCATTTATAAATCTAATTCCTAATCGTCTGGATAATAGCTTAGGATATTGTGTGAAGAAAATGTCTTTAATTTCCTTTAGAACTAACATTATCTTTTCAAATGATATATAGTGATTTATTTGAATGGCAAAGAAGTCTTCTTCTATTATAAGTGTTGCATTTCTTTCTTCTGTGTGGAAGTGCCACTCCCTGACATTTTTATTATTCTCTGTCACCTTTTCATTAGATATTTGAAGTTCTCTAGCTACTACATCTTTTGCTTCTGCAATTGGAAATGATTGTTTTATTACATCCGCAATTGGTAATGGTAAATTGTCGTTTAGCTCTGCAACACGTCCTAAAAAGTCAATTTTTATTATAACTCTTTTTATTGGTGTGTTCTTGTAGCAAATTTCGTCTAAGTTCATTGTCAATTATTTTATTGTATGGGCTATTGTGTTTAATATTATCACGTCAACTTACTTATATGTACACAAAAACTGCATACACATCAGATCCCGTCATATATGTGCGGTTTCGATTGTTCAATTCCATCGAAGAAAAGTATTGCCGCTCCTCTTAAAATGGATAAATCCACTTTGCTATCGCTGCTCTTTTTTTCATACGATCTTGATTTTTAACATCACAAATATACAAACTTTCCCAAGCCTTCAAGTATTTTGTTAGTTTTTTTTATGCAGTTTTACTTTTGCTTATTCTTTGAAAATCAGAACTTATTCTGGCACTTATGGTATAATCTAAAATAATTATCCGGAAACCCAACAACCCCCTGCGTTCTGCCAGTCGCCTGAATGAGGTAACATCGTTTCCTCTCACGCAAGTAATTCTTCCGATAGTACCTCTCTTCAAAATTATCAGGATATAAAAAAATGCAAAACCTTTTTTTCCTCCGCAACATTATGGATACAAATTCTGGTTGCCCCCAGCTATAGCTTCACCCCATGAGTTACAGTTTTCACTACAGTAACATAATGTTGTCAGTCGCTCCAGGCAATTTTACAGTTATGGAGCGAAAGTATGGTGCTTATTCATTGCCTATGGGTGTCAATCAACAAATGAAAATATGATGTCGGCTTAGGTTTGGCGGCTTATGGCGCCCCGGGCAGAGGGAGCAATCATCTGTTACCGGACTGTCGACACATCTTCTCAAAACTTGTTCATCCTGATCGTCCTTTTGGCTTTGAATTCCTAACCAAAAGTAAAACTTTTCAAACTCTACACATCAGGCAAAAAAAACGAGATTTCGCCCTGATAGCTATGCCGGGCCATAGTCAAAGTCAAAATTAAAGTCAAAGTCCATAGCTATTAACATTGACTGCTGGCGCATGATGTTTATAACTCGATGGCAGAGACGCACTGGTCGTGAGTCTCTACAAACATCCACCTAACATACTGTAAACCCGCTAAAAAGATATGTACAAAAAGGCTCCGTTCCCTCTTTGATATATCTTTGGCCTAACTTTGGTCTCTCTTTAACTTGATTATCAAGCTGTTTTAAAGTGTGATATTGGTTGCTTAATCTTCAATGAACGGACATTGAACAGAAATTCTTAAAAATTGCAATTTTTACTGTTCATTGAACGAAGTATG
>MEOA01000036.1 GCA_001768515.1 Bacteroidetes bacterium GWE2_42_24
CTGAATTTCCGTCTGATCTTTTTCATAGGTCATAAAATTAAAAATTTAATTTTTCTGTCCAGTTTTTTTAGACCACCTCACACATCTACTGTTACCTGCTGTGTTCCTTTGCTTACCGGAACGGTTTCGCACATCCGTCCAAGGGCATCGGTAAACTGCAACTGAAGGTTATCGGGCAGGGTGTAGTAGAGTGTGCGGCTGCTCAGCCCATTGCTCTCCCACTCCTTCATCATACGGTCGGGAATGGTTAGGGTAAGCTGCTCTGTTGCCGGGTTGGGTGAAGCCAGCAATGAGTATCGCTCTGTCTGGTGCATCGGTTCTGCCATTCCAACAATGATGTCGCAGTCGGGAAAGATGGTGTCATTCGCCTGTGGAGTCCCGGAGCAGAGGTAGTCGTAAACTAAGGGGCGGGTATCCGTTGGAGGATATTCCAGGTCGGGTGTATACTTATAAAGGAACAGCTTCAGGGAGTCGGGGGTAATCCAGTAGCCTGAAGTTGTAAGTATATGATTATCTGTGGTTTTGGTGATACCTAAAATTTCATTCCAATCATAAAACTGCTCTGTCTCATTGAGTATGTTACCCAGTGTATCGGATAAACGAACTACATTGTGCCCCGCGATATATCCAGGCTCATCCCGATAGGTTGTGGCCAGCGCCAGTTTGTTTGGCTCAAGATAGGTCAAACCCGAAATACCTCCGGATCCTATATAGGGTGGTAACCCCTGAGTGTATCTTATTTCCGCTATGTTTGCTCCTTCTTTGGTCTGTCGGAACAGCACCGGGGGATGGCAATTGCATCCTGACCATCCGGAATATTGGCCTCCTCCTGACGTGTAATTTCCATCGAAATCCTGGACAGAGACTCTTCCCCCGAAATGGGTTGAATCATAATTCATGTACCAGGGCTTTCCCCATATCTCTTCCCCTTCGGCAGTGAATTTGACATGAAGCAACTGAAAGCTCCACGCATTGGGGTTGATATAATTGTCATACAATACACACTCGCCGGTGAACAACAGGTTTTCGTCATTATCTTTCAACAACTCGTAACCGTACCCGTTGGTAGCCCAATGGGGGTGTTCAGAGGTGAGATACACCTTCTGCCAGATCGTCTCACCATCGGGCAACAGGCAAAACAGCCAGATGCGCTCCTCGGCTATATCGTAACCGAAATAATTCACTAATGCAACATAGTTACCATTGCTCAACTGCACGATGTCGCTGCCTCCATCAACATCCATTGGCACCGAGTATATCTTACACCACTCCTTATTGCCACAGGCATCCAATTTCATGATCCACGCATCATAACAGTCGTTGTCTGTACATTGATCAACAGTCGTTGTGCTGCCTATCAACACGCAACCACCATCCTGGGTTGGCGTAATATGGCTGAAGGCTCCCTGGTTTTGCGGATCGCCTATAATTCTTCTCCACAGGAGATTCCCGTTTACATCGGTTTTAATAATAAAACTCATTTTGTTAATCATGTCATTATCTACCAGGAGACCCAAAATCATGTAGCCGGAGTCGTAGGTTTCGTAAATCTGTGTACTCCCAGCATGGCAATTAAATGTATAGATTTTAGGCCATGAGTCTTTTGTGACTGCATACTCCGGAACAGAGGCTCCTGTTTCACCCCGCTTGAATGTTTTTCGGATATCGTTCACCGGAGGAAGCTTCTGAGCTTTAGATATACCGGACAGGGTAAGAAGACAAACTAATAGACCATATTTAATGTATCTCATGTGGTTGGAAATTTAAAATGGGGGAAACAGCTCATCGCCATTTTCCCCCTAAGATACACAATAATTACTGTAATGTAACCGTCATAACAGCCTTCAAGGCACCATTTTCAGTCAGGCGGATCGCATAAACACCTGCCGGAAGATGACTTACAGGAATTGTAACCGACGAAGAATGATCAATCTGTTTCTCCATCACCGTTACACCAGTGGGTGAGATAAGCGTCAGGACTCCACTCTGCCCGGCAAGTATTGCCTTTGCCACGAAATAGCCCTTTGCCGGATTAGGATAGACTGAAAGCAGTTCGGAGTTGTTCTCAATAACCGGCTTCAATCCAAATGCATGAGTCCTCTCCGACTTTAATCCTTCATCAATCAGGATTGGTTCATTGTAGCTGATGGCACCACACTGGATGAGGGCATTGCGGCTGAGTGCTTCAGCCAGCCCGTCCGATTCACCCATCAGGGTTTCAAGTGATCCAATCATAGTAGTATCAGCAGTTGGATAGGCACTGGCAATGGTTTGGATATAGCTGCGCAAAGAGATCAGATGATATAGGTAGCTGATAATCTGTATTTAAACCACTCCAATGTTCCCCATCATCTGTACTTTTCCACAATCCGCCAAAGGATGATGCAGCATAAAGTGTTTTATTTAACACTCCATCATATCCTGGATCGAGAGTCAATCGGTGAATTTGGCCAACCCCTGCATGGTTTTTTGTGCTTGTTGTAACTTTACTATTATCAGGAGTATTGGAAGGACCAAGACTATTCCATTGATTATCTATACTATTATTGGGCTGATATGATTCAGCATATCCAATAATCGAGGCTGCCGCATTAGCAATGTTGCCTGAGGGGAAAAGCCTGGGCCCCCAAGTTGCATAATCTCGCTCTAAACTCCTATATATACCTCCTTCAGAGTTATTAAATTTTGTAGAGTCCATATTTAATGTAACAAACTCATAAAAATTTGTCACATTTTGAAGATCAAAGTCTTGTGCTTTAAGTTGAAACGATAACAGAGAAATGACTAAGAAAAGACCTGCTTTTCTGTAATTAAAAAGTTTTGATTTCATAACGTTTTGATTTTAAAAGATTTTATTAGGTTTCCATATCTCAATCGGACTATATATAAGCTCGCATAATTATTCTGGCTATTTAAGAACGGTACCTCGGAAAGGTTACCTCGTTTATACAATATCAACTTACCATCAAATGAATACAGTAAAAACTCACAATCCTCATTATCTCTTTCGATGCCAGTAACAAAGAAAGAATTCAAGTCTTTAATATATATTACTTCCAGATTTTCAGTCAAATGTGAATTATCTTCGCCTAAATATAACTGACCACATTCATAATCATTTCCAATACAGTAATTTTCCAATACAGGGTAATCATAGTTCGGTTCTACTCCATAACCTTTAACTAGAATGTTAGGAAACTCAAACAGACCTGAGGGAGTACCAATTCCTTCCACTGCTGGAACCTCCCAATAATCTGTTATAAAACATTTTCGATTCGAGCCAAAATATTGGTAATACTGAATTGAAGTGCAATGAACGGGGAAATTTCCCCAGACACAGGAAGGAAGTGTATCACCAGGCATAACAGAAAAATCATAGAGCAAAAACTCCTCGTTCAACGGGCAATAATACCCAAATGGATTATGACGGAATTTTATTGAGTACACTTTTCTATTAATTGTATCGTCCCTCACAACAGCATGAAGCGAATCCCAAACGATAAAAAACTGACCATCACGATCTTCAAACCATCTATGGTATACTTTTTTCCATAATTGATTATTAATAACAGTATCGCCTCGTAATGCATATCCATACCAGGTGCTATCAGTCCAATATGTTCCGGTATTTTCAACCCTAATACGGTAATGCGCCCCTTCTACCGCAATTGGGATATAGTTGTCTTGGGCAAACAAAGAACTAATAGAAAGAAAAAACAAAGCAAAAAAGATAAAAACACATTTTCTAAATATTGATGATTTTTTCATTTTTCTACTCATTAATTAAATTAATATTTAAACAGATATTTGGCAAAATTAATATAACATATTCATTTACAAATTATTCTGATATTTATATCATAAATACTATCTTTACTCAACTATTATTTACCTTAATAAGTTATTATATTTAGTTAAAAATATACTAGTGGCTATCATACAAAAACTCAGTGTAGTCTCATGTTGCTAATACATAATTATGTTTTGACTCTTGGTTGCATGGAAAGTCATCGCTTTAAAATGGAAGATATATTCCCAACACCACTTTATAAAACTACTCATCTTATAATAATATTAAACCGGCCAGACCTGAGATAAGACCTTATTTAGAGGTAATACCCTCCACTGTATATATAATACTCTGTAGAGAAGGAAATCAAATGGTCTCATAACGAAATTAATTGAAATGGAGATGAATTATAAAACTAATTTTTGTTAAGACATAATTGTTCAGATCGTTCATCAGAACTCTAACTGAGTCCAAGTATATAGACTCAGCAATTGACCAAATGGTTGCCTCAGATCAAAAAATCATTTTCCAATTCTGTTTTCAAAGGTGTAGAAACTTTTGCCTGATTATTAGCAATAAGTCACAGACACATTTAAAAAACATACTCCTAAGACAAAACCAGACAAACAAACTCTTTTGATTATTTCAAAGTCGCTCCTCACCGAAATAAACCCCATTCCTATCCGGGAGGCCAAAACATCTACTGGAATTGATTATAACTACAGAATTGAACTGATTAACAATAAATTCTTAAAAATCTACTATTTATCAATGCATGGATACGCATATAAAGAATGATGCTGCTTCCCCCTGTTACCTTGAAATTACTTTACTCCGGCCAACCTCCATCGCCTACCGGTGAATGAAGATATCCTCCGGCTTCAGTGGCCGGTCGGCACCAAGCCATTTAAAGTTTTTCAACTGTTTTTTGTCAGCCGGAAAGTCCTTCTCAGGATAGAATACGCCATCGGGGGCATCGATGTAGAGTATATCGTTGATTTCATTGTCCTTTATCCTGATCTTCATCCAACTCGACACGGCGAAATTGATACCGATTATGGAGTGGTCTTCCTCGCGGGCATAGTACACCGACTCCGCATTTCCCAGTACATAAACCAGCCTGAGCTTTTTGCCATCGAAATAGCTCTGCATGTTCCTCCCTTTGATCTGGTTGTAGGTAAGTGTAACAGAATCGTCAAGCTGGGTAATAAATGCCGCGCTAACGAAATAGGCAGAATCAATCTGACGGTTACTCACCCACATCCTGATCGTATCGGAGGTAAGCTGATTCTGATCGCTCCACAGAACCGGCAGTCCATACAAGGTGATCAGAGAATCGGACTGCGTATAGGCCAAAGAATCACAGACACCCTGCATATCTGAACGATAGAACTTCACATGCCTGAAGGCCCACAAGCGCTGTACGGTTCTGGCGGTATCGAAGGTAATCCGGAGGGTGTCGGCATGCATAAAGAGCGTATCTCCATTATCAATAAACCGCGCCTCAGGCCGATCGGTTATCCAGGCAAAACCAGCCTTTCCGGCATAAACTGCCCTTTGCCCGAATGCGTATGCATCGTTTGTTGTATCGTGCATCACCACATTGCCAAATGCCTTGCCGAAATCGGTCTCCTTAAAGTAATAAACACTGTCGGCATTGAGTGTCTGATCATTATCCCTGATAAACACTTTTTCGTGCAAATGGGAGTTACCTGTCTTCGAATTGTACCAACCCCGTTCACAATAAATATAACGATTTTTTCCTGTAATGGTAGTAGGGCCGAAGATACGCGAGATCTTCCCACGCGATTCATACACCAGGGTGTCGCTTTTAAGCACATAATCGGGGTTGGTCAACACCACCTCATGATGAAAATTGAACACTTTGGGCTTTGAGTAGTAATATCCTTCGAGGCTGGTAAGATGGTCTTCTTCGTTTACAATGAAACCATAATGAGGATAATGTGCCCGCTCGATGGTGCGGTCGTAAAAGAGGATATTAGTGGTGAGTTCTGTTTCGCGGTCAACCAGCTTCACATTGTCGTAGAGTGTGGCCATCTTAATGTTGCCGTCATAATAAAGTGAATCGCTCCAGATGTCGATGGTGTCGCCAATATTCATATATACATGACCAAGGGCGTCAAGGACATTGGTTGCATTATCGATCCAGGCAGAATCGCAGAACATCAGAGCCCCCTCATGCTCGAAGATGCAGTTCCCCACGAAGCGGGTGATTTCCACTCCGTTTACCTTCTCACTGATGCCCAGATCAGCCTGTCGAACAAGGATGAGCTTGCGGTCAGAGGGTGGCGGGTTTTGCTGCTGGGCCGAAATCTGAAAAGTTGCAATCAGCATCAGGGCCATCGTGAAGAAACGTATGGGGAGAATATGAACCAATCGACAGATCATAAGCTATTATTCTTAAATACATCCGGTCAACTGCAAATATCAACCAGACCGGAAACCATCTGCAAAAGTAAGCTTTTCACAAACACACTGGCAGCCTGTTTATCTCTGTATCCTTGTTCAACCTGCCAACCCTTTGTATCTTTGCCTCAAAATCCAATGACCATGAATGCTCTTGAACAGTTGAAGAAACATACCCGCGTGGTAGCCGATACCGGTGATTTTGAATCGATGATCGCCTACCGTCCCGTGGATGCCACCACCAATCCCTCGCTCATCTTTGCCGCTGCCCGTGAGGAGAAATACCACCATCTGGCTGCAAAGGCAGCCGTTGAAGCCAAAGCCCTCAGCATCGACAAAGCCGAACAGTTGACCTTTTGTCTCGATCGCGTGGCTGTTAACTTCGGCCTTGAAATTCTAAAGATTGTCCCCGGCAGGGTCAGCACCGAGGTAGATGCCCGTCTGTCGTTCGATACAGAAGGCACCATCAGCAAAGCGCGTGAGCTTATCAGGCTGTATGAAGCCGCAGGTATTGGTCGTGAGCGGATACTGATCAAGATAGCCTCAACCTGGGAGGGTATTTGTGCTGCCAGGGTGCTTGAAAAAGAAGGTATCCACTGCAACCTCACCCTGTTGTTCTCAAACATACAAGCCATTGCCTGCGCCGAAGCAGGAGTTACGCTCATTTCCCCTTTCGTCGGACGTATTCTCGACTGGTACAAGAAAGAGGAGAACATTGTCGTTGAAAACCCTGACAACGACCCCGGCGTGCTGTCGGTAACCGAAATTTTCAACTACTACAAGCACTTTGGCTATAAGACCGAAGTGATGGGCGCCAGTTTTCGTAACAAGGGCGAAATTACAGCGCTGGCCGGTTGTGATCTGCTGACCATTGCCCCCCCGCTTCTGAAAGAATTGGAAGCATCAGACGAACCAGTGCCTTTAAAACTCGACAAAGCAGCAGCCGCTAAGATTAAAGTTGACAGGATACCTTCCGACGAGAAATCGTTCCGCTGGCTCATGAACGAAGACGTCATGGCTACCGGGAAACTTGCCGAGGGAATCCGTAAATTCACCGTTGATCTGTTGAAGCTGGAAGATTTTCTAAAAAGAGAATTTCTATAAACCCTTCGTATCGAATAATCCGTTCGGGCACACTTTGATCTGGTCTAATATGTGTGAGTAATTATTTGACATAATCAGTGCCCGTTGCTTACGTTTAAAAAACGGAATAACAGATAGTTAATGTAATACCTTGAGGACATCTTTGTATCTTGAGTAAAACATATATTGTATTATTGCTTTTGATTCTATAATAATATTATTCCTTCGGGATGCGGTTCTTATTTTTTTGGTTGTGTTTTAAAATGATGTAGAAATTTATTATTTTTGTAATAAAATGGTTAAAAGATGAAAATAGAGACACTACTTTCAAGACTTAGTTA
>MEOA01000037.1 GCA_001768515.1 Bacteroidetes bacterium GWE2_42_24
GTGACAGACATAAATTTCTTTCTCTTCAGGCTTACTAAACTGTATGCTTAATATTACTCGCCCCCAGGTTTTGGTTGTGATCCTACTAAACTGTATGCTTAATATTACTCGCCCCCAGGTTTTGGTTGTGATCCGGTTTTGGTTGTGATCCGACAAAAGAGAGGCCTTCAATAACAATAATTTCATGAAATGACAAAACCCGATGCTGATGCATCGGGTTTTTTTAGTAGCGGGGGCAGGATTCGAACCTACGACCTTCGGGTTATGAGCCCGACGAGCTACCTCTGCTCCACCCCGCAATATGTCTTTATGTTTGAAAGTCAGGTCTTTATTTTATTCGCAATCAACAACTTTCTTGCTTAGACCCGAAATTAATGTATCTTTGCAAACGGACTGCAAAGGTAATTGCTTTTCTTGAATTAGCAAGACTTTTGCTTAATTTTTTTTAATGACACACAAAGCAGGCTTCGTCAATATCATAGGTCGTCCCAACGTAGGGAAGAGCACCCTGATGAACAGTTTGGTGGGAGAAAAGCTCTCTATCATCACCAACAAGGCACAGACCACACGCCATCGCATTCTCGGCATTCTGAGCAGCGAGGATTATCAGGTTGTGTTTTCCGATACCCCCGGGATTCTTGAACCCAACTACAAGTTACAGGAGTTTATGATGCGTGAGGTAGAAGGTTCGCTTACTGATGCCGACATCTTTCTATATGTCACCGAAATCGGTGAACGTCGTCCGGATGAACGGATCGTCAAAAGGATCATCGAAGCCAATGTCCCAATCGTACTTGTCATCAACAAAATTGATGCATCCACGCAGGAAAAAGTAGTGGGTGACATTGAGTTCTGGAAAGGGATTTTCCCAGAGGCAGTTATCGTTCCTGCTTCAGCAAAAGAAGGTTTCAACAAGGAAAGAGTGCTTGAAGAGATACTGGCCAATCTCCCTGAAAGTCCGGCATACTACGATAAAGAAGACCTCACTGACAGGCACATGCGTTTTATTGTAGCAGAGATCATCCGCGAAAAGATACTCCTCACTTACGACAAAGAAGTTCCATACAGCACCGAGGTAGTAATTGATAACTACCTGGAAGAACCCAAGTTGTTACGCATCAGTGTCATCATCTATTGTTCACGTGAATCCCAGAAGCCTATTCTAATTGGCGAAGGAGGAAGAATGTTAAAAAAAGTCGGTACGCATGCGCGTAAAGACATCGAAGAATTTACGGGTAGAAAAGTTTTTCTTGAAATGAATGTAAAAGTAGCTAAGGATTGGCGTGATGACCCGCGACTATTGAAGCACTTTGGTTATAACAACGATTAGGATAAAAATTTATGTCAAATATTCTCGCAATTGTCGGACGCCCCAACGTGGGTAAGTCAACTCTTTTCAACAGGCTTGTAGGAGGAAGGCCTGCCATCGTTGATCCCACTAGTGGGGTCACACGCGACAGGAACTATGGCCGTTCTGACTGGAATGGAATAGGCTTCTCTGTCATCGATACTGGTGGCTACGTGATGGGGTCTGATGATATTTTTGAGGAAGAAATCCGTAAACAGGCAACTCTGGCCATCGAGGAAGCCGATGTTATCCTGTTTTTGGTCGATGCAGTGGAGGGTATTACGCCACTTGATCTGGAAGTCAGCATCATGCTTCGACGCTCCGGAAAACCAGTTGTACTTGCAGCCAACAAAGTTGACAACCCGAAACGCGGCATTTTGGCAGCAGAATTCTACAGCCTCGGACTGGGAACCCCCTGGGAAGTTTCAGCTGTAAGTGGATCGGGAACGGGTGACCTGCTTGATGAAATAACCAAAAACTTTGAACCAACCGATTCGACTGATGATCCTCATGCCGAACTGCCCAAAATAGCTGTAGTTGGCAGACCAAATGTGGGAAAATCTTCAATGATTAATGCCTTGTTGGGCGTGGATCGCAACATCGTGACCCCTATCGCCGGAACTACACGTGACTCTGTCTATACTCGTTTTAATCAGTTTGGGTTCGACTTCTATTTAGTCGACACTGCCGGACTGAGAAAAAAAGGGAAGGTGAATGAAGACATCGAATTCTATTCAGTCATGCGCGCTGTCAGAACCATCGAGCATGCCGATGTTTGCATCCTAATGATTGATGCTACCCTGGGCTTCGAGTCGCAGGATATGAATATTTTCGGTCTGATGCAGAAAAACCACCGGGGAATAGTTATAGTAGTCAACAAATGGGATCTGGTCGAGAAGACGAACAATACCATGAAACAATTTGAAGCCGACTTACGGAAACGGCTGGAGCCATTTGATGATATCCCGGTTGTTTTTACATCAGCAATAACAAAACAACGGTTAATCAAAGCACTGGAAACGGCACTGAACGTGTATCAATCCCGTAGCCGCCGAATCCCCACTGCTAAACTAAACGAGGTAATGCTTCCCATTGTTCATGCCTCACCACCCCCATCGACAAAAGGAAAATACGTTAAAGTTAAGTACATCACGCAATTAAAGACACACTACCCATCGTTTGTGTTTTTCTGTAATCTGCCGCAATACGTACGGGAACCCTATAAACGGTTTGTAGAAAACCGCCTGCGTGAAAAGTTTGATTTCTCAGGAGTCCCTATTGAGATCTATTTCCGCGAAAAATAATAGTCATGGCTTCCGAAGAGGTACGTATCGACAAATGGCTCTGGGCTGTCAGGCTATACAAAACCCGTTCGCTGGCTACCGAAGGCTGTAAGAACGGAAGGGTTAAAATTGGTGGTCAGCCAGTGAAGCCGAGTCGGATTCCGAAAGTGGGTGATATTATAGATATCCACCTTAATCCACTAAACAAGACAGTAAAAGTAATTGCATTACTTCATAACAGGGTAGGCGCAAAACTAGTGACTGATTATCTCGAAGACTTAACCCCGCCTGAGGAATACGAAAGAGTAAAACTTATCGGAGAGTTCAACAATGAGTACCGTCCCCGGGGAACAGGCCGCCCAACAAAGTCGGATCGCCGGCAGATAGACCAGCTCAAAGGGCTGCATGAATAAATGATATATTTGTTATACCTCGCACACAGAAAAGCTAATTCCATTCCAGCCTGTTATGATATAATCTTCTGAAAAATGAAGGGGCTCATTAAACCATCATCCCTCTCTGCTTTCCAAGTCATGTATCAGGGGTGCCTGAAAACACTAAAAACCATGGTTATGAGTTATATCTTTTCGTGTTTTATCGTACTTTCATTCATAATGGAAGGCAAGCCGGTTGATATAAAAACCCATGTCGGGCTGCCACAGCAGAACGCCGGGGTCAGGCAACTCACTCCGGAAGAAACAGAAATACTCCTTTTTATCAGGGAACAGCAATGGATGACTTCTGATGTCTGTAATTATTTCCTGGTTATTTATCCGATGCCTGAATTTCAACAGATTGGGCTCTCAAACTTAAATCAATCGGAAGTGGCGCATTCTTTATTGATAAAGAATCAGATTAAAGATCCTGTCATCCCCCATTTCCCAGGTAGATACTCCAATTCTGGCATTACAGTTCAATACAATAACCTGACAAGCAATGGGAAAACATCCCAAGCTGAGGCACTATTATCCTGCTTTGACCTTGGGGAATATAACCTATACAGATATTTACAGTTTAAACCCAAGGTAGCAAATCCCGATTTGCTCAACTTATTAAGTATCCTGATCAGATGCACACAAGATCATATCAGGGCTCTCTATAAACAGGCTAATGAAAGAAAACTTACCTTTAGCCCTCAATACATCTCCCGGGCGCAATTAGACAGTATTCTGATGAAACCCCAGGGATGGGATCAAAACAGTCAGCAACCTAGCGCAAAACCATGAACCGGCGTAACTTATTACCTGATGTTTTAAAAGGGGTAGCAGTGATCCTGATGATTCAGGTTCATATTAACGAGCAATTCGCAAACCTTGAGTTTTTCAATTCCATGAATGGAAAGATTTCCCTGTTTCTGGGAAGTTTTCCGGCTGCACCTCTCTTTATGCTGATCATGGGCTGGTATGCATTCAGATCTAAACCTTTGAAAACAGAAATATGGCGAGCTATTAAATTACTGTGCACAGGCTTGTTACTCAACATCGCGTTAAACGCAAATCTCTTTATCCATACGGTACAGGGGTCAATCCAGGTTGACAGGCTGGCTTACTTGTTTGGAGTCGACATTCTATTTCTGGCAGGGCTGTCGCTATTGACTGTAGCTTTTTTAAAGAGGCTTCTCCATGACAAATGGTGGGCTCTGTTGCTTGTAGCTATTGCGATTGTTACGATCACACCTTTTGTTGGAAACGATATCCCGGCGTCAGGAGTCTGGCGTTACCTCCGTCCGTTTATTGCAGATAATTTTGCCTGGTGGAGTTACTTTCCCCTTTTCCCATGGCTGGGTTACGTATTGGCTGGGATGGCTGCAGCCGCAGTATCCATACAGAATCCACAAATATGGAACTATACAGAAAAATTGGCGTTTAAAACTGCAATAATTATAATATTTCTGGCAGGGGCATGGTATGGTTGGCAAATAAGCACCAATCTTCAACGCTACTATCACCATAACCTCTTATATTTTGGGTGGGCGCTTGCAGCAATAGGAGCCTCCGTCTACTGCTGGCAATATCTTATCAAGACATTGCCTGGCATAAGTAGCCTGAGTTGGGTTGGAAGAAACGTTACAACCATCTACATAGTCCAGTGGATTATCATCGGAAACCTTAGCACCTGGATCTACCGCACACAATCAGGAGCGGCCCTCATCCTTTGGTTTATGGTGATTACATTAATCACCATGGCTGTTGTGAACCTTATAAATAAACCACGCAATCAGCAAGAGGAAATCATTTGATTTCCCGAATTATCAACGATTTTCTAAGTCCTGCGAAGTTCATAACGCTACATGCAGTATTTGTATTTATTTCATATGCTAATGCTTTAAATACAATAAAACAATTATTTATGTTTGCAGATGCCCTTGTTGTTGTATATCTCATTCCGGCTTGCTAAATACAATGATGACGGCCTTTCCCTTTATGGATAACCCCTTATTGTTCAAAAAATCTGGTTTGTAAAGCAATTTGTTAATTATGCTGGTGCCAGAGTTGTTTATGTGAATCCCTGGTGCCAGGATTAATTTTAGTATTAGCAGGCTAAACAAACAGAGAGATAAAATTATCAATTCATATCCGCCGATATGGGAATCTGGGTTAAAAACACCTAAAACAAAAACCGGAATATCCTTTTAGATATTCCGGTGAAATTGTCTCTTCAAAGATTATTTAGGATCATAAGCCCACTTCAGATAGATAGCACCCCAGGTAAATCCAGCCCCAAAGGTTGCCAGAATGATATTATCACCCTTTCTCAGTCGTGGTTCCCACTCCCACAAGCACAGGGGAAGCGTAGCCGAAGTCGTATTGCCATAACGTTCGATATTGATCATCACCTTTTCCTTTTCAAGACCCATCCGGCGGGCGACGGCTTCGATGATACGCATATTGGCCTGATGAGGGACTAACCATGCGATATCATTGGACGACAAATTATTACGCTCCATGATCGCTACGGATACATCAGCCATGTTTGAAACAGCATACTTAAAAACCGGCTGCCCTTCCTGATAAATATAATGTTCACGGGCATCAATCGTCTCATGCGATGGCGGTTTCACCGAACCTCCTGCTTTCTGGTGAAGGTGAATGCGACCAAACCCATCAGATTGTAGAATCTCGTCAATAATTCCTGCATCAGGGTCGGTGGTAGGCTCCAGTAATACAGCACCCGAACCGTCGCCGAAAATAGGGCAGGTTGCCCGATCGGTATAGTCAACAATTGACGACATCTTCTCAGCACCCACAACAATCACTTTTTTATAAAGGCCAGAGGCAACATACTTGGCACCTGTTGCCAAAGCATATAAAAATCCTGAACAACCGGCATTGATGTCAAAACTAAAAGCCTTCTTAATCCCGGCTTTATCGCAAATAATATTGGCAGTAGCAGGGAATTGATGATCGGGTGTAACCGTAGCGCAGATCAATAACTGGACTTCCTCAGGCTTTGTATTGGTTTTCGCCAGTAATCGCCTGACAGCTTCTGTTCCTACAAAACTTGAACCCTCTCCGGGTTCTTTAATGATATGCCGTTCTCTGATTCCGATGCGACTCATAATCCATTCATCGGTAGTATCAACCATCTGACTAAGTTCTTCGTTGGTTAGGATATAATCAGGCACGAAGGCTTCTATGCCGGTAATCGCAGCTCTAATACCTTGCATCTTATTAATCTATAGTTAATTTTCTGAAAACATTACAACTCGGGACCATTCATATAAGCATGCACCGTTTCACGGATTTGCTTAATCATACTGGATTTACATATGTCACCCGAGAGAAGAATCATATTTTTAATTGCCACATCGTTGCTGATTCCATGTCCGATAACTACCGGAGCATTGATTCCCAGCATTGGCGTCCCGCCATAGCTCTCATAATTAAACCGATCGAAGTATTCATCACGGATACCACGTTTCATCATAATACGGTAAATTGCTTCAGCCTCTTTCAAGACCACATTACCGGTAAATCCGTCACATACTATAACATCTGCTTTGTTCCGGAAGATATCACGACCTTCTATGTTGCCGATGAAATTAAAGTCACGGGAGTCTTTCATCAACTGAAAAACCGATTGCACCAGCAGGCTTCCCTTTTTATCTTCATGCCCGATATTAAGTAGGCCCACACGCGGATTATCCACGTGATACACCGTGCTGGCAAGGGCGCTGCCAAGGATGGCAAACTGGTACATCACATCAGGACGAACATCAGGGTTTGTCCCTACGTCAAGCAAAAAATTCACACCACCATCTTCTCTCGGTAATACGGTAGAAGTAGCAGGACGAATAATTCCCTGAATGGTGTTTACACTGTAAATAGAACCTACAAGCATAGCACCTGAGTTGCCTGCACTTGAAAATGCATCGATGGTTTTCTCGAGCAGCATTCTAAAGCCGACAGTAATACTGGCATCGGGCT
Organism: Bacteroidetes bacterium GWE2_42_24; assembly: GCA_001768515.1. Taxonomy (GTDB): domain Bacteria; phylum Bacteroidota; class Bacteroidia; order Bacteroidales; family TTA-H9; genus GWE2-42-24. Next base: position 7,059 of record MEOA01000037.1, read on the forward strand.
TGGCTGTGAATGCTCTGGTGGGGCTTTCATCCATTCCGATGACATCCGGGGCATGAACAATATCGAATAACTCCGCGGAAACGTGAAGCGAATCAAGTTCCTGAAGTATCTGTGCCCTGTCACCAACCAAGACTATACGATCGTTGGTATTCAGCGCATTACGAGCAAGGACAGCACCAGCTACCGTAGCTTTTGGCGCATTGTCCCCGCCCATAACATCAATTCCTAATCTCATGCTTAGCGTGGTTTGATATCAAACCGGCTTATTTGGCATCGGCAACTTCCAGAACCTGCTTGCCACGATAGTAGCCACACTCGGGACACACTCTGTGGTAGAGTACTGGGGAGCCACAGTTACTGCACGAAGCAATGGTTGGGGCGGTAGCTTTATAGTGGGTCCGATGTTTCGCAGTGCGGGTTTTCGACCACTTTCTTTTTGGATTTGGCATTTTTTAAACGATTTACAGGTTTATGAAAATGAATATTTAATTCTCAGGATCAATATTTTTTAATTTCTCCCACCGTTGATCAGTGAGAGTGGCAGGCTTAAGTGCTTCGATTCGAGCCAGCATTTCCGGATCACAACCAGAAAGTCCGTCTTCATTTTCGGGATGAACACGTCTAAAAGGAACCAAGAGATTGATATAATCGTAGATTGCTCCCGACAGATCAATCCGTGTTTCCTCATGCGGCAACACCAGCACATTGTCGTCCTCCTCCATAGCTTCTTCTCCAAACTTCACGATCAGTTTCTCCTCACCGTTGACCTCCAAATCAAATTCCCCGGCACAACGATCACAGACTACCTTCACATAGCCGTCAAGTAAAAAATTGAAAACGAGCATTCGCTCTGTTTTTTCCAACTCGATGGCGACATGAATCAGACTCTGGTTTAGATCCGATTCTTCGAAGCAGGCAAAAAATTTGTCATCAACGTTGAATTCAAACGTGTGATTACCAAGCTTGAGGCCTCCATATGAAATGATATAATCTTTAAGGTGATTCACCTTATGCAAAGTTTAAATAAGGGCGGCAAAAGTAAGAATTAATCTGGTGAATAACAAATATAAGTTAGGGAACTACGATTGCATCTGCTTCATTTTCCGGCTGATTGTGTCATCCTGGCCGATAAAAACCAAAAAAGAAGCGCGGCATGATTATCGTTTAACTAACCGTTTTACAATCTTTTCACCAGCCGTTGTATGAATCACCATTACATAAATACCCGCGCTTAAACGACGAACATTAACCATAGGTCGTTCTGTTCCAGATGGCACATCCAGTGATTCACATAAGTGTCCATCACTTGCTAATATATCAATTTTATTGATTGGCGTTTGCCCTGAACATCCAATTACAACATAATCATTCGCAGGATTGGGCTGCAGGAAGATATCATTGTCGGTGACCGCAGCCCCTGCAGACACATTCAGCCCTTTAAAATAAGTCACACTTTCAATATAGCCCCCCTCACCAAAACCTACTTCAGCATATGGATGAAGCATCTCATCGGTAAGCCAGCGATAGGAAGAGTCGTATGTGGTTACCGGATAACCGGGAGCAAGTATCCAACCAAGAAAGACTACTTTCATCCAGGCACTGTCGACCTGAATAGTCTCTGCCTTCTCAAGCAGAGTACCATCGTATATTCCATCAGGCAGGTTCAGGGTTCCCCATCCCACCACATTCCGGATTGTGGTAAGTGTCATGTGATACTTGATAGAATCAGTAGCCGGAATTCCGAAAGAAGCTCCGTCCATCCTCACCCTGACTTGTGATGTTGTATTCATTGAACTGCCATAGGTATATGGAAAATCAAACAAAGGCATGGCCGGATAGAATGGCATAGGCTGTACACCACTGCCCGGGTCGCCCACCACCCCCAGAAGCAATTCCTGAGAAGCATTGTTTTCAATATAGCCAATCCCCTCTTCCATGTTGACGGCCAGATTCGCTGTCGGGTAAGCTGTCGGATAGGCTGTGGTAGCCGGATCAACATAAATAACCGGTTCAATGGCATGTGAACTCATCCCTGTAAAGTCCCAGGTAAGATTTTCTCCCTGGCGAACAAATGTAAAGGAAGCGGGATCATCAAATTCCTGAAATGAGAGCTTTGAACCTGGCAATGGTGCCATTGTGCTCTGGAGGACAACCTGAGCTTGTAGTATTCCTGAAGCCAGAACCAGAAATATAAATCCGGGTAAAATTCTTTTCATAATATTTATATCTGTTTTTTCTACAAATGTAATGGGTTTATTCGGATGATATCGAAGCCCTACTGATTAAATACTCATGTGACCGCCTATTTTGCAAAAGTCAGATCGACAACGATAATCTCGGGTCTGTTTCCTGTACGCACAGGCGGCCCCCAACTTCCATAACCGGTGGAAACGATGAAATGACTCTTTCCTTTTTGCAAATAGCCACTGCTTAATTCAAAAATTGCCCGTGTGATATAATTCATAGGCCATATTTGCCCATGATGCGTATGCCCGCTGATCTGTACATCAATGCCTGCATCTACAGCCTCCTGCAGATTAAAGGGCTGATGGTCGAGCATGATTACCGGCCTTGATAGATCAATCCCGGTTAAGAGTGTCCCCATGCTTTTCCTTTCCATCCCCGAGAATCTTCCCCGATCACGATCCTCCCTTCCTATGAGAATGATCGAATTCCCGACCAGTACACTTGTATCTCTCACCATCTGTATCCCGTGGTCTGACAGGTACTTTACAGCGCTGGCAGCGCCCCCGATATATTCATGGTTACCTGTAATGGCATAAACACCCATTGGCGCCGTAATTTTTAGAAGCAACTTACCAAGATCATTTCGTACAACCGGGGCAAGATCTTCATCCACAACGTCACCGGCAAAAAGCACAACGTCGGGCTTCTGCTCATCAATCAATTTAACCAACCTGCCCAGCCGTCTTGGACCAATTACTGTTCCGAGATGTATATCGGATGCTGCCACAATACGCAACTTATCTATTGATTCAACAGGCTTATTGATATATAGATTGTAGTGAGTCACCTTCGTCCTGACAGCATTAACATGCCCCACGATTAAAACAATTGCAACAGCACCGGTCGTTATGAGAAATATAACAAGACGAGCCTTAGAGGGATCTCCACCAGCCAGAAGATGAAAGAACGGAAACACCCAATTGACCAGACGGAACAGATCAACAACCAATAACGCCAATAAAAAATAAAAGAAAGCCGCGAGCCAAAAAGAGCCAATCCAGGTAAGGAGATCGGATACAGGCGACAACCATACACGTTCTAAAACACGCGCCATAGGATATGCAGAGACCAGTAACCAAAACACCCATATAAACCATATTCTGGCTCGCGTCCCCTGCGGAAAAACCTGTAACCCATTGCTAAAAAGCAACCAATTCAGCAGAGCATAGACGGTCAATATTACACTAAAAAAAACTAGCAACTGGTAACTTTTCATTTTTTCGATTAATAATTCTTTAACCAATATTTTTGGCCATGGGAAAGCTAACCCTACTTAGGGCAGTGAGATTCCACGGGCCGTAATCCACAAATCATACCAATCGGTTCTCGAAAGTTTCACATTCAGAGACATAGCACAAGCCTTGATTCTTGATGGATTAAGGGTACCTACCACAGGAACTACTCTGGCAGGCATTGCAAAAAGCCAGGCAAGTAAAATGGCCTCAGGAGGCACCTGATAGCGACCAGCCATTTCTTTCACTTTCAGAATGGTAGCTAAAGTTGTCGCATCTTCTGCATCAGTTTGAAGATACTTTCCCTTATCGAGCGGACTCCATGCCTGAAGCACCACTTCCTGATCGTGGCAATATGCGAGCAGGCCGTCTGTAGATGCTGTTGGCGCTACTCCGGCCTGGTTCACTAAAATATCCGATTCAATCAGCAGGCGATGCCCAAGACTAAACTGCAACTGGTTGGCTACAATAGGGAAATGGCTCTGCCCGGTGATATAGCGTATATGCTTCAGGTGCATATTGCTGACACCAAAAAACCTGACAAGGCCCCGGGTATGAAGCCACTCAAAAGCTGCAGCAATCTCTTCTCCCTCCATTAATGGATCAGGCCGATGAAGCAGCAAGGTATCAAGATAGTCGGTCTGTAACCGCTTCAGAATCGCCAGGGTCTGATCGACAATGTATTTACGGCTCAGATCATAATGGGTATCACCATTTACACCGGCATTCAGGCTAACGCCTGTTTTCGACTGTATATGAATTGACTGGCGTAAAGAAGGACGGGTGGCAAGCAACCTACCAAATACGGTTTCGGCCTTCCCGAATGAATATATATCGGCATGATCGAACGTGGTAATTCCAGATTCAAGGGCAGCATCTAATGCACTTGCTGCTTTTGTTTCATCTGCCAGGGTAACAGGATTTTGATCCCATGTTCCTCCCATCCCCATGCATCCAAGAATGAGTGACCGTGTGGTGGCGTTTTCTGCTGACATCATAAAATAAGAGATAAAGTAGTTATGACGGGTTTCCCCGGTGTTTATTACAACTCAGAAATCATGTTTAAACGAAACCCGTCAACATTCATTGCAGGCCTGAAGGGCCTCGGTCAGAATAATTGTATGGTCAAATGCAAGTTGAGATAACTGATCGACACGCCACCACTTTACACTGCGGGCATCATCACCGGCAACAGGCTGATCTACTTCACTTCCAACTGCCCATCCTTTGTAGGCGACTGTAATTGTACGATGCCGGGGATCACGATTCACCGCACCAAATGTTCTCCATTGCTGTAATTTAACGTTGGTTAAGCCTGTCTCTTCAAGCAGCTCCCGATATGCGGCAGCCTCCAGTTCCTCATCTATATTGACAAATCCTCCCGGAAACGCCCAGCTCCCTGCAAAAGGATCACGATCACGCTGAATCAGCAACACTTCCGTTGGCCCTTCTTTCTTCCTGAAAAGAATGATATCAACGGTTACGCAGGGACGGGGATACTGATAGGTATATGACATATTGCTTTATATATTTTCAGAGACTTTCGGACTATATTGACGTTTCAGCCAAACGCTCAAGCCATCGAGACCGGGAAACAATACCCGCTCGGTAATATTGGCCTGATCGAGCTTATCACGGATTTCCCACTTCAGCGAGGAGGGAATAATAATGCGGAAGAAGATGCTCGGGTTGGATTCAAGCCAGGGATTGAACAAAGAAGTAGAATTCGACATCATCGAGAACAAGGCATGCTGGTTTACTATCCGCTCATCCACTGAGGGAGGCTCTAAAAAGAGGGCAAACGGATCGGGTTGTAGTGATTCGAGCTTACGTAAGGAGTTACATACCGGATCAAGCATTGATGGCGTGAAAACGTTACTGCCTTCATCATGAAGGGGCTCATGAAGTAAATGTGGCAGATACTGGTTTATCTTAACATAATTGACACACCAGATGACACCATCAATATCAAACTTCATCAGGTTAGCCGTGGCAAAATGTAAGGCCACATAGGGTGAATATGTCCAATCGAGCAACCTGGTCGGCAGTCCATGATGCTGCGCAACGGCAAGCCAGTTCCACACAGAATCACCAGGCACATCATTACGCCTTGCATACTTACGAAAATTACGAAGTAAATGCCGCTCAAGGATAGCAGAAGCACTCCCAAGTCTGATAAGACTGGTCAGTAATTCATAACTCCTGTCACTGAGCCCGCGATAAACATAAGACGAACGGAACCGCTCGATTTGCGCATCATAACTATCGCGAAATAGTAATTCCTGTAAATGAAGCCAGTCACGGGCAACAATATCTGATTGTGTAGTCATGTCGATCAGTCTTGTTCGTCTGATTCTTCATCAAGGGTCTGCTTCCCGTTCCTGCCGGCTCCCTCCACGACAACTACAATTTCGCCCTTGGGAGTGCTTTTCTGAAAGTGATCGCATAATTCAGCCAGCGTTCCCCTCTGGTTTTCTTCAAAAAGTTTAGTTAGTTCACGGGAAACCGAGGCCTTCCTGTCCGGGCCAAATTTATCGGCCAGTTGCCCTAATGTTTTTGCCAGTCTGAATGGCGATTCATATAGCACAAGGGTATTTTCCAGCCCCGCCAGATACTCGATGCGGGTAGCCCTCCCCTTCTTATGAGGCAGAAAGCCTTCGAAAAAAAAACGATCGCAGGGAAGGCCTGAATTAACAAGAGCGGGAACAAAAGCCGTTGCACCCGGAAGGGTCTCAACCTGAATGCCTGCATCAACACAAGCCCTTACTAACAGGAAGCCCGGATCACTGATCCCTGGGGTCCCTGCATCGGTAACAAGAGCCATCCGCTGGCCGGCTTCAATCTGCTGTACGAGTCGTTCTACCATCTGATGCTCATTGTGAAGGTGGTGGGCCACCAACCGCTTGTCTATCCCATAGTGCCTCAGCAGGTTTCCTGACGTACGAGTATCTTCACACAGAATTATATCAACCTCCTCCTTCAGGATTCGTAGTGCCCGGAGGGTGATATCTTCAAGGTTACCAATAGGGGTAGGTACAAGATAGAGTTTTGACATGCAAAAGATTGTAAATTAACTTCAGGAGGTAGGCCAACAAGGCAATCCAGGGGATGAAATTACAAAAAATTCTTGCGGAAATACAAAATAGTTGTACATTTGCTGCCTCAAAAGGCTTCGGGGCGTTAGCTCAGTTGGCTAGAGCGTTAGACTGGCAGTCTAAAGGTCAAGGGTTCGATTCCCTTACGCTCCACCCGAACCAAAAAAGGAACCTGCTCCGGCAAGGTTCCTTTTTTGGTTTTCTGCATCCCATTGCCTCTGATCATCCTTACCATAGGAAGACACGGATTCCCGATCCTGCATTTTACAAAAACAATTGAAAACAGAACATAAGCGAGAGTTCCAAATTCCACCTGTTTATCAACGAAAGGATGAGGCAAAGAAATAATATATGGATCACGATGAATCATGAGATTTGCCTGATCAGGTTGTTACGGGACATCCATTCAGAGGTGCTCATACGCCCACCACATTACGCTAAACAGGCCACATGTGCAGTATTAAACTGCTACTAAAATCACCATAATCCATTACAAATCACCTTTGGGATGGTGTCTGTGTTCCGGCCTTCACTGTCCGATGAATAGCATTACCCATATTGAAGTCAAGCAGTTCGCTGATAAAGGGAAGCACGGCCTCCTCCATTTGTTGGCGCAACTGTTCTCCATGTCCGCCATCGTTAACCCAGGTTTTGTGCTTAATCCTTCGGGCGGTCAAAAGACTATCCAAACGCTCATTACCGGCAGGAATCCAACGAAACAAATCACTTTTCCCATAAACGATACCGATCCCATGAAGCTTCTTTAACTGACGGGAATGCTTTTTAACTTTTGCGTCAAATGATCCTATTCCTTCCTCATAGCGCTTAAGAATATCAGGATTGAGGATCAGGGCATCATCCTCAGTAATAAAATAGGGATAGTCGATATAGGGAGCCCTTATGGAGGCATTGGGGGCAAAGGCTGATGCATATGCTAACCCCATCATCATCATCCAATCACCCTTACGGCCAATCGATGCTATGGTGTCGAGATACCGGCGGTGCGCTTCTTCAACAGAAAACTGACCCAGATAATCAATCAAATGATAGGTACGTCTTATCTGCTGCGGGTCCCTGAACATTGGTGTTTTCGTCATATCTCCCGGCCGTGCAAGGAAGGCATTCTGAGCTACACACACCGAAAACATATTCGGATGGCTCATAGCCAGTTCAAAAGCGCCATACCCTCCCATTGACAATCCAATGATGGCTCTTGACTCCTTTTGAGGCAGTGTCCGGTATAAACTGTCGATGTGTTTAACTACATCCTTTACAACGAAATCTTCCCAATTACCTGTCACCGGGGAATTATGAAAGAAACTTCCTTCAAGGCGATTGTACCCGTTTACAATTACCACGATCATCTCAGCTATCTTCGAACTCAGCGTAAGTTCATTCATCGATTTCTCAAGAAAAAAACCATTAAAATATCCCTTGATATAACACGCCGGGGTTTCACCATATTCCGGAAGGAAATAAATGACCGGGTAATGCTTTTCACCGAAAAGCTGATAGGATAATGGCAGATAGACCGCGATGCTCTGGCGGGTAGATTCACCTATCAGATTATTCTTCAACGAAACCGCTTCAACGGTATCGGTAATCATAATGCCTTGTGACCTGGCCGACAGATGTACCAATAATGCAAGTAAAACGACTATAAGAATTCGTTTCATAGAAAAATATGTTTATTCAGCTACCTGAAGGTGCAATAAAGAAACTAATCAACAACCGTTCCATTCGAATCATCTTTGTTGTTTATTAATTTGATTTTACTTACAATATGCTATATAATTAAACATCTGTCAGATGTTTTAAGTTCAGATTACTTTTGGCGAAACGATTTCGAAAGATAGATAGCAAACGGCAAAAAAACGATAATTATTATTAAAGGGGTAAGCCAAAACCCCGGCTTCACGCTGATTCCCGTCGCGGTGGTAATAATTGAAAGATTAATAATAAAGGAAATGACCGCTATTGAAAGTTTCAGTATCCTCAAAAACCTGGTGGCCATCGCATATTGTTTCTGCGCGTTTTGAGCAGTAATCTTCACCGGATAGTTGAATATATGCGGATAGTGGTTAAGCCAGGTGATTCCGGCCAGCATCAGTGTCGTTAAGCCGGGTACCCAGACAATAAACCCAATAGAGCCATATCCGTCAACTTCACCACGAAAGTTAAAATGAACGGGAACATCACCCGAGACCGTGGTAAATGCCCAGATGGTCATACTCCATAGGAACCCCAGCACCACCCAACCCAATACTTCTATCACACAATCAGCACGGGCAGGCTTAATTATTAATTTAGGATTAGGAAGTTCTTTCATATAATTCTTTAATAACAAACCCAAAATTCCACATTTCTGATCAACTGATTCAAATCAAACTTGACAGTAATGGTTGTAAAAATACTAAATATTAGGCTATCCGATCTTTAACAGTTCTATGTAATTGTTACCCCCGGATATTAAAAGAAACTCTTCCTGCATGCATTATACCATAGTTATGCTCCATCTGAGGCTGCTTCGTTGTAGTTTCGTTATTGCTTCGAAATGAAACGAAAGAACAACAAAGCCATTTCGAACCTGCTTCGAAGCTACTTCGAAGCGATTTCGAAGCGACAATATGTTTGATCTCTGTCTGTCAGTTGTTTGGCGTTTTCTTCTTTTGTTGTAGAATAATGTGGGTTTTTGGAGTTTTTTGAGCTAATTCTGTTGATTTGCTTTGAGCAATTATTCACCAAATAGCATGGAAGCCATTCCAGAAATACTTTGTTGATTTATAGAATATAGCCTCATTGATTATCGTTGTGTCCTCCGGGGCAATCAATGCGCTTAATTCTTACTTTGCTTTTTTAAAAGGACCTGATTGAGGCAAATACCCGGCATTTAAAACCATCAGATCATTATGCCGCAACCAGATAATCAATATTATTATGTTTTATCTCAAACATATTTTAAAATTCAATCCCATTTACCGCATAATTCATCCCGCATAAAACATAACTATTTAAGGGAGAAGATATAACAGGAATATTTATCATTACTCTAGCGGCTGGTGAGCTTCTCTATAACAAAATCTCATGGTCGCAATAATTTTATAGTAAGGCCGAAAACCTAACACATATAAACTTGATTTTAAGAGAGTCGCGGTTAAGCTAAATAAGAGTATCCAACTTAAAGCATGGTCTTCTCATCACTTTACAATGTTGTACAGAAGCTTACTGCTCTTACCACAAATATGGCTGAAATCCTTAAAGGTTGCCGATTCAGCTAGTTATAAGGATGGAAATTAGCGCCTTGAATCAAGGTAAGAACAATCTATAAAACTATCCAAATCAGATATAACTCACCTTTACCTCTTTCATATATTTCTCTTCCAGAATTCTGGCAATTCTTTTCACAACGTTTCGTCTGATTTCGAGTTCCATCGGGAGGGCAGGATCCTGGTGTGCCTGATTAATACGGGTACCTGTGAGCAGTTCAATGATGTCGGAATCCATCACTAAACTGATGATACGCGCAATAGGGCTTTCGGTGGACAGGGAATCGAAGTCGCCGGTTGCCAGCGTTTCGGCAAGCTTGCCGAGTGTCAGAATACCTTCTGTAATCATATCAATTCCATCCATGCGCGATTCTGGCGGTACCCCAAACATTGGTGCAGTGAGGTCAACATCGATGAGCCGGTTGAGTTCCCGTGCAAGAATCTGAGCTGTAGTTCCTCCACATATTATTTTCCGGCCGGCAAAAGAATCGACTCTTGAGGCCAGATATGCGTCCCTGGAGTTATCATACGGAGGTCCGGAGCAGATCAGTAACCGTCGGGGCTCGCGATAATAAAACACGAGCGAACTAATGTCATCAGCCGGGATCAAATGGTCGTTGGCATGGCTGTGGCTGACAATGCGGGCCGCCAGGTCGCGCGCCGAGATATCGGGAATCTTCACCAAAAGTGCCTGTACATAACTGGTCAATCCATCTATTTCCCAGCCAAATGGAGTCACTGCACCCCCGATGCCTGACTGTACTACGCCATCAGAAACCACAACTATCCGATCGCCCGGTTTTAACGACAACTGACTTAGGTGCATTGTTTTAAATCCGGCAGGCCCTTCGGCAGCAACATCTTCGCGCTGAGGGAAGATGATTTCAAGGTTTCTAATCAGAAAAAGAGGTGGGTTGTCATACTCCACGATACTCATATCACCTTGACAGTCTACATCCAGAATAGTGAACGTAGAGTAACTGATGTTTCGCTTTGAATCAACGGGTAACGTTCGCATGATGGTTTCGGCGGTTCTCTTTACCGGCTCATGACACAGGGTAAAATTCAGCGCCATTCCGGCAGTCATAGTCGATAAAACAGAAGCGCGGATTCCACTACCGAGACCATCGCTAAGTACAGCCACATACCTGTTCTCAGATTGGATACGCCGCGTGAGGATTGTATCACCACACACCTGATTACCAGCCTTGCTAAGTTGCGACCAACCTGTCTCCAGAAAGGCATTCTTGAGGTTAGCCGGCATCGTGTGAGTCAATTACAGAATTGAGCATCGTTTCGGTAAAGGCAGCATTCTCGCCAAGAAGGAAAGCAATTTGCTGAACCACCTTCATGTTTTGGGTAATAACCTGCTGCACGCGATCGGTGGCCATCTCACGCCGGGTTCGTTCATCCTTCATATTCTGCATAATTCCGCAAACCAGTTTGTATTTCAAAATGGTGACAATAGAAACATGAAAATACTGATCACCTTGCCGTATGTCATGCTCTACTATTTCTTCACCAGTGCTAATTGAGGAGGAAAATATTTTGTAAAATCCAATGATTTTCCGCAGATCGGCGCTCTCAAGCCCAGGTCTGGCTTCAAATGCCTCCTCAATTTCAGCACCAAGCATTGTCGCAAAATTACGGTTGGCGTCAACGATCCGGAGTTTGTCGTCAACTATCACCACACCATAGGGCATTTTTTCAAGTAATACGCTGGCCTTATCCTGCGCCACTCGTCGCATATATGAAACACACATGGTTCGTTCTGCTTTTCCTTCAAGCAGTGCGATGGCAAACTCACGACAACAGTCGTAGCCGCAACCACCGCAATTAAGTTCATCGGAAAGAGTGTGCTTCCCAACCGATTCCAGAGCTGATATTACATCGGTTTCGCTATATACACAATGTGTAATATTTCCTGTGGGAAGTCCGGCCCTATCAGGCAAGACTTCGGGAATGTCAAAATGGGCTATGGAAAGGTTAACATCGTCACTTTTTCGTTCAATCCCTCTTTTCCGTCTGATGGCCGATCCTGCTGTCGGTGTGCCTGGGCCCATAAAGCAGCCTCCTTCACAGGCTAGTAATTCAAGAAATACACTTTCAGAAAGTGGAGCCAACGACAAATCGTCAAGTATTTTCATGCAGGTTTGCAGCCCGGAAAAGGCGGCAGGCTGAAAAGTCAGATTTCGAAAGTCGATAGAGCCAATCATTCCTCCTTCCAACGGATAGCATCGGCTGCTACCATCTGCAGCCCCCGGATACCAACCTTGTACATGATGCGAATCAGGCGGGCGAACGGATGGAAGCTGAAGCAATTCACTGATGGTGAGTGTAGCGTCTATCTCACCATGTCCGCATGAGGCTTCCAGTTTCTTCGCGATACAGGGGCCTGCAAACACAACCTTTACATCTGCGCCGAAGGCCCTTTTCAGCATGGCACCATGCATCAGCATTGGAGAAGCAACCGGGGCAAGGCTGTGAATGAATTGCGGGTAATACTTTTCGACAAGTGAAACCACCGAAGGACATGCGGTTGAAATGGCCACATTGCCTACAAAATTTTCAAGCCACTGTGCTGTGGCTTTGCTCGTTTGCACCGCTCCCCAGGCGGTCTCTGATACACGTGAAAACCCCAGTGACCACAAATGATCTATGATCTCCTGCTGGCCACCGCCAATGAATGCATATATTGAAGGAGCAACCGAAAGCACAACCTCTTCACCGGCATCTATCCAGGAGGTGACTAATTGGAGATCACTGCGATAACGTTTTGCACCTGCAGGACATACGACAGTACAATGGCCGCAACTGATGCAGAGGTCTTCGATGATACCCGCTCTGGAGTGCTCGACTCGTATAGCTTTTACCGGACACTGTCTGATACATTTATAGCAATCCTGACAGTTGTTGCTAACGGTATAGACCGGTAATTGAGTTGTCATGGCTACAGAATTACACCTCCACGGCGTGATTAAGCGCCGCACTAAGAATTTGTTCCACCTGATCGGGTTGAACTTCATAATAGGTGATGCCGTCGATGTTGAGTACCGGGCCTTTGCTGCACGAATTGGCACATAAATGACCCCTGAAATCAATTTGATCTTTCATTCCATTCCTGGCGATATATTTTTTGATGACTTCAAGGTTTATATCATTACCCCGGGTAAAACAACTGCTGCCGAGACAAATTGTTATATTGTGTTTTTTTTCCATTGTTGCGATTGGTTTAATCAGAAGCAGGGTAACTTTAGCTATGTTGTCTATTCTCTATAGAAGCCGAATGTTTTGAAAACCATAATCAGGATGCAAAAATTCAGCTAAGCATTGCTTTTTGTTGATAACTCCGCCATTTGGGATAACCAGGGATAACGTTTTCGACATTTACTCCCGGGGTCGTTACCAAAACCATTGGGGAAAAATTCCAGATATGATTAATCCCAAGAGAGATCAATCTGTCAGCAATGGCCTGAGTCTGTTCATAACAGGCATCAAGCACCGCTGTTGTCAGCCTTGCTGTCTCACCCCATTCATTCAGTTCATGTTCGTTCTCCAGCATTTCATACTGCATAGCGTGAGCCGGGATACCATCAGGACTGTAAACAGCTTCAATGTTAAAATTATAGCCTCCAAATTCCCAGCTATTGATTAGCTTACCTACCCGTTCTCTGGTACCAGCCACAATAACTGTCTCGCGAACACCTTTTAAAAGGATTGATTCAAGTTCTATAACAAGTTCATCCATTTGTATGAATTTGTTCGCAGAGGCCATCCTGGGATTGGATACCAGATCCGATATAACCAGTTCCGTTTCAGTATTCGTTTCATCGGCCAATTGCTCGTAGGTAATCTGACGACAACCCTGCCGGAGCAATATCTTACCTGCGGTCACATAAGAATTAAGTCGCCTGAGGGTAGGTTCGGCCAATGCCGTATCTTCTATTTCAATCATTTTCATGTCGGGTAAGATTATTGAGAAAAAGGTCCGGCAGCTCTTCACTACCGGACCAGGTGGTGATATATAAAAACCCGTTAGGGTTGAAGGTCGGATCAGTAGGTTACTTTGGAGCCGTAGTATACTGATTTGAAAAGCTCTTTGAAGTCAGCTTCGGCAGTTGGCCTTGGATTGCATCCGGTGCAGGCGTCTTCTACCGAATTGTGTGAAATACGATCCAGATTGGCGAGAAAAACCTCTTCAGAAATTCCATATTCCTTTAGCGAAAGTGGAATAGACAACTGGCGATTCATTTGCTGAATCAAGGCTGTGTATGCATCAATCAAATCATTATCGGTTTCGCCTTTCAAACCCAAAAATCTGGGGATATCGGCAAGTCTTGAAGCACAACACTTTTTATTGTAGTCAATAACATAAGGCAGATAAATGGCATTGGCACAACCATGAGGCACATGAAAGATAGCCCCCGACTTATGAGCCATACTGTGCACGATACCGAGCAATGCATTGCTAAAGGCCATACCTGCCAGACATTGTGCATAATGCATTTTAATTCTGGCCTCAATGTCGCCGTTGTAAGATTTCAGCAGGTTTTCAACAATCATCTGAATAGCTTTAAGAGCCAGAGGATCGGTGAAATCGCTATGAAGTGAAGCGACATAAGCTTCGGTAGCGTGGGTAAGCGCATCCATTCCGGTATGAGCAGTGAGCTCACGAGGCATCGTCATCGCCAGATCGGGATCAACAATAGCCACATCGGGAGTAATCTCAAAGTCGGCCAGCGGGTATTTAATTCCTTTACTATAATCGGTGATTACAGAGAAAGCAGTGACTTCCGTTGCGGTTCCGCTGGTGCTCGGGATGGCAACAAACCGCGCTTTATTGCGCAGCATCGGGATATTGAAAGGTTTGGCAACCTCACTAAATTCGGCTTCAGGATGTTCATAAAAAATCCACATGGCCTTAGCTGCATCGATAGGTGATCCGCCACCTATACTCACAATCCAGTCGGGCTGAAAGTCGCGCATAATCGCTGCTCCTTTCATTACCGTTTCAACTGAAGGATCTGGCTCAACCCCCTCAATGAGCATGGTTTCCATTTTAGCTTCATGAAGATAGTCGATAGTCTTTTGTAAAAAGCCATTCCGACGCATACTGTTGCCACCGGTAACGATTATGGCTTTTCTCCCTTTAAAATTTTTAAGCTCGGCCAATGAGCCGGTGCCGAAGTATAAATCGCGTGGTAATGTGAAACGTGACATAAGGCAAGGATATTAAGTTTGTTATCTAACTTGGATAACTCTATGCTAATGTCGTGCCAATAATACTAATTCAATATATATCAAGCAATTAAAACACAGACGATTTCAGCAAATACCAATTGTGTCTAAAAAAATGACACCATCCTATCAGGAATGGTGTCATTATAAATAACAATGTATAATTTCAGGACAATCAGAAGGGAATATCGTATTTCTTCATTTTCAGATAAAGCGTATTCCTGCTGATTTTAAGCACACGGGCTGCCTTACTGATATTTCCTTCCAGACGCTTAATGGCACGAAGTATAGCCTCACGTTCGGCCTCCTCGATACTCAAAAGCGGTTGATTGTCTTCACTGACGACTTGCTGGGGGGGATACTGTTCCTCCTGATGATCGGGTATCTGAGACAGGGAAGTTTCGGTGATATTTAAAATGTTACCATCCAACAGGACGGCCTTTTCAATAAAGTTCTCCAACTCCCTTATATTGCCAGGCCACTGATAATCCAGCACCTTTTCCATTAGTGTAGGAGAAAGATAGGGAATATTTTTACCAAGACTGGTGGCCTTCTGTTTCAGGAAAAACTTCACAAGTGCCCTGATGTCTTCACGCCGTTCACGTAAAGCAGGAATTCTAAGTGGAATAACATTCAGACGATAGAAAAGATCCAGGCGGAAACGCCCCTTCCGAACCTCCTCCGACAAGTTTTTATTGGTTGCTGCAATGATTCTGACATCAACCTTGATCTCTTTCTCACCTCCAATTCGGGTAACAGAACCTTCCTGAATGGTGCGCAGCAATTTCACCTGCATCTCGAGAGGCATTTCACCAATCTCATCGAGAAAAAGGGTTCCTTTATCAGCCAGTTCAAACTTTCCTGGACGTCCGCCTTTGCGTGCCCCGGTAAATGCTCCGTCTTCGTAACCGAAGAGTTCACTTTCGATCAACGTTGTGCTGATAGCACCGCAGTTGATGGCAATAAACGAGCCCTCATGCCTGGACGAGGCATTATGAATGGCTTGTGCAAAAACCTCCTTGCCGGTACCGCTTTCACCAGTAATCAACACAGATGAAGGACCCGGGGCAACCTTCCGGGCATAACTGATAACCTGCTGAATTGGAGCACTGATACCGATGATATCCTGAAAAGTATACCGGGCATGGCTTCCTGCATACTTATTAACAAAGCTGAGCATCCGGCGATATTCCCTCAGGGTTATCATGAAGCCGAGAATTTCATTCTCAGGGGTTTTGATCGGATAAGAATTCACAATAAATTTTTCGTCCACCCCTTCGATGATAATCCTGCCTTCTTCGTCCAGAAATGTCTCGCCTAAAAGAATCTTCCGCTTTACGACTGCCCATTCCTTATAAAACAAAGACATCTGCCGGTTAATCAGCAATTGTCGCCTGATATTCAATGAACGACAGGCAGTGTCATTAACCCAATGTATCTCATCGTTCAGATCAATAGCGAAGACACCAAACGACAAGTTGTTCATTAGCGTAAAGGCATACTGATTGGCTTCAGATAACTGATGTTGAATAATCTGGCCTTCAAACTTGCTTTCAATCGCTTCTTTGGCGGCAATAACTAACCCAAGTGTATGAGGATGAACATCATGCGCATGTCCGGTCAGGTTCAGTGTACCGATAATATCCCCGTCAGGGTTGTGAATGGGTGCGGCTGAACAGGTCCAACGATGATAAGCATCGATGAAATGCTCTGTCGCGTTTACCTGAATGGGTTTGTCTGTCCTTAGTGCCGTCCCCATGGCATTGGTACCAATGCTTTCCTCTGTCATGAAGGCCCCGGTAACCATGTTCAGGCGCTGTGCCTCATCAATCACTTCATCGTCGCCAATTACATGAAGGATACATCCTCCGGCATCAGTTAGCACAATAAAATAGCCCGATCCCCTGACAGCTTCATAAAGGTGACGAACCACCGGCAGAGCCAGATCAATAAAGGGTATGCTGACTGCGATCTGTTTCGCTAACTCATCAGGTGCTAATGACTGAGAAGGAAATCTCTGTGAGCGCATGACCCCAAACCGACGGCTCCTCTCATGAGAGGCATCGATTATCTGACGATGTTGATCATTTTCGTGGTTCATCTCTGATCGGGTTTTTACCGGTGCAAGATAATGAAAATGTCAGAAAGTCGGACAATTTCAACTTATCGTGTTAATTTTCAACTAAAACCAGAAGCCTGGCCCGGCTAAAGGCTAGAATAACCTGTTTCTTTGACTGCAAACAAGATGTAGTAAAGGCCTATTATCCTTAAACAGCTGATTGAAAAATTGTTCAAATTACCTTGTTCATTTCCGTACATTTGTTTACTTTTGAAGACCCTTTTACGTCTTTTGTTGTAATACAGAGATAAATTACCTCAATAACATTGCAAAAATGTTGCTTATGGAAAAAATTGAAGCCAAAATACTCGTGGTCGATGATGATCAGGATGTTCTGCTCGCCGCTAAATTATTTCTCAAACAACACATCAAGATCGTTCACACCGAACCTGACCCCAATAACATTCCCACCTTGCTTCAAAACGAGAATTATGATGTGATTCTTCTCGATATGAACTTCTCGCGTGATGCGACCAGTGGCAAGGAAGGCTTTCATTGGCTGAATGTCATTCTGGGCATTGATCCCGCCGCGGTGGTAATCTTCATTACAGGTTATGGCGACATTGAACTGGCGGTGCAGGGCATCAAGGAAGGGGCTACCAATTTCCTCCTCAAACCCTGGGATAATAAAAAGCTGCTTGCCGAGATTCAGGCAAACCTGAAACTCAGGGAATCAAAAAAGGAACTGGAGGATCTCCGTACGAAAAAAAAAATTCTACTGACCAACGCGAATGAACCATATGAGGATTTGATCGGGCAATCACCTGCTATGATCAAGGTGCTGGCAACAGTTACCAAGGTAGCGGTTACCGATGCGAATGTATTAATCCTGGGCGAAAATGGTACAGGCAAGGAATTAATTGCCAGAGCTATTCACCGTGCCTCCCTCCGCTCTAAAGAGGTCTTTGTAAGCGTCGATTTAGGGGCTATCAGCGAGACCCTCTTCGAAAGCGAATTATTTGGGTTTAAAAAAGGAGCCTTCACCGATGCCAAGGAGGATCGTGCCGGGAGGTTTGAAGCAGCCAGCAAAGGAACTATCTTTCTGGATGAAATTGGCAACCTTAGCTTCCCCCTCCAGTCGAAACTACTCAGTGTACTACAAAACCGCAAAGTAGTCAGGCTGGGCACCAATCGGGAAATCCCTATAGATGTAAGACTAATTTGCGCCACCAATATGCCGCTCTACCAGATGGTCAATGAGTCTAAATTCCGTCAGGATTTGCTCTATCGGATCAATACTGTCGAGATTCAAATCCCCCCCCTCAGAGAAAGAATAGAGGATATCCCATTGCTTGCTGATCATTTCCTCTCGGTCTTCTGCAAAAAATACAAGATGCCCGCCAAACGGCTTGCTCCCGCTACTATAAAGAGGCTCGAGAAACATCTCTGGCCTGGAAACATACGTGAACTCGAGCATGCAGTTGAACGGGCTGTGATCCTCAGCGAGGGAAACATACTTCAACCTCACGACTTCTTCTTTAATCAAAACGATGACGAGAAGGAACCCGATCTGCAATCGGCCGGTTACAACCTCGAGGAAACAGAAAAACTTCTGGTTCGTAAAGTTATCGACAAACATGGGGGAAACATCAGTAAGGCAGCTCGTGAACTGGGTCTTACCCGTGCATCACTCTACCGTAGAATAGAAAAATATGGCCTTTAACGGATTCAGGTTTGGGGTTATCGCCCGGGTATTGTTTATAGCAGTACTGATGTTTGCTGCCGTCTGGCTGGCCATGCATCCTGAATTCAGGTTCAGCGCTGCTATCGTTGGCATAATGGCTATTATTGCTGTGCTGGAACTTATTCGCTATGTAGAACGGACAAACCGCCGAATCACCCAATTTCTTGAAAGCATTCGCCACGCCGATTTCACTTCTACCTTTAGCGACAAAGGAATGGGAAAAAGCTTTAAACGATTAAGCGAAGCTTTCACTGAGGTAATTAATGAGTTTAAGAAAAACAGAGCTGAAAAAGAAGAGCATTTCAACTACCTGCAAACCGTTGTTCAGCATATAAGTATCGGAATCATAGCCTTCAGAAGCGACGGTAAAGTAGATATGCAAAATCACGCCGTCCGCCGGTTGCTTGGCACAAGTCCGCTAAGAAATATCAGTGAATTGGGGACCATTAAAAAGTCATTGCCTGAATCCCTGCTGCAGATGAAAGCCGGCGACCGGTCGCTCATCAAGGTATTCGTCGAAAACGAACTGCTCCAGTTAAGTATCTATGCCACAGAATTCAGACTTAGAAATGAGTCGTATGTACTTGTTTCTCTTCAAAATATCCACAGTGAACTTGAAGAGAAGGAGATTGAATCGTGGCAGAAGCTAATCAGGGTATTAACCCACGAGATCATGAATTCGATCACACCAATTTCTTCATTGGCCTCTACTGTTACCGACATGCTGATCGACAATGAAGGAACACTCCCCATAGCACGCGAACTTGATCAGGAAGATGTTCAAAATGTACATGATGCCCTCATGACCATCCAAAACAGAAGCCGTGGTTTGCTGAACTTTGTTGAAATATACCGTAACCTCACCCGAATTCCCAAACCTAACTTCCGCTACTTCCCTGTAACAGAAGTCCTTGACCGGCTACAACGATTAATGAAACCCCGGTTAATCGAACAGAATGTTTCCTTTTCATTCAGGGCATCACCCCCTGATCTGATGCTTACCGCCGATCCTGACCTTATCGATCAGGTCTTCATAAACTTGATGTTAAATGCCCTGGACGCACTGAAAGGCAGAGAGGAAGGCAAGATCGGAATCGAAGCCTACGCCAATAAAAACGGAAGAATCACGGTTGATATAATCGATAACGGAAGCGGAATCAAACCCGACATCATCGATAAAATATTCATGCCGTTCTTCACCTCAAAAAAAGAAGGTTCTGGTATCGGGCTCAGCCTCTCTCGTCAGATCATGCAATTGCACAAAGGCTCCATCTCGGTAAAATCAAAGCCCGAAGAGGGAACTGTCTTCTCCCTTACATTTTAGGTGATAATAACTATACGGCGATCTTATTTATAGCTGACCGAGGTTGGCAATCCTGCCTCAAGACTCCGGAAGGTGACAAAGGTCGTCTTCCCCTTTTTAATATCTACCTCAATTTCGTAATCTTTACCATACCCTCCTCCCGAAGAGGTCGATAAAGTAATTTTCTGCTTGCCTACAGGAAGCATCATGCGGGTATACCATATCTCCGCAGGAAGAGTCTGCCAGTTCCTGGTATCCGACTTCTCAGTTACAGCATTAAAGATACTAAATAAGGCACCTACCGTCTTATCCTGATCCCGCACTACCGATTCAAGCGACTTCTTAGCAGCCAGCCTGAGCAACGAGTTTGCCATCTCACGAAGCATCCTGTCGTTGAGTGTCTTTACAAGCAAGGCACTCACATCCTGAGCCTTATCTAAAGATTTGGAGAGGCCTCCGCCCGAAAGGGTTGCAGCATTGAAGACAGGTGGCCGAACAAGGTATTTGGGAAACGCAACCCGAACAAAGTCTAAGTCACCGAAAGAGGTGCTGCTACTTTTCCCGCCAAGAAAGAATGGAAACGAGATGCCCAGTTCTGAAGATTGAAACGTCACCAGACCCCCTCCACCATGAATAATGGAAAAATTGATACTCCATTCATCTTTAACAGGTCCGAATCCATTCTCCCAGAGTACAACCACCTGACCTCTCTCACCCAGAGGATCATGCTTATATTTCATGTTGAACTGATTCTGAAAACGATCCAACTCGTCATTGAAACCATTGAGCCACGAGGTTCTCAACAGATCTTGCCGGAGACTCTCGGGCATGGTCACTCCAAACTGTTTGGTATAAAGCGAATCGTATACAAGCGCGGCATTCCGGTAAGCTATAAAAGCATTGTTGTAATCGTTGGTGGCATCATAAATCAGCCCCATTAAAACATGGGCGAAAGCATCGTTTGAATAGCGGTTTTTCCGCTTGCCATATTTATCATTTAACTCATTTAGCTTAATGTTGATCCTACGGGTCTCAACTAAAGCCGACTCCATGTCGCCCTCCTCGATGTAATTGATGGCTTTGTAATAGTTCACCATCACCTTCTCGGGATCTTCGGGTGCATAAGGTTTCACCTCCGGATTGGTAACCAGTGCCAGCGCTTCTGCTCCATAACTCTTCTGATAATCTTCGATGTAAAGATCTGCCCGATTGAGCCAATAGTTACTGGTATCGTATCTCCCTGTCATCTGATACACCCATCCGGCATTAGTAAAATAAAGGAACCGATTTTTTCCCTCTGCCTCACTGCGGGTTTTATCAATCAGTTTCTGAGCCTCTTTGAAATTTCCGGTTGTTACCGCAGCCTGAAACTTCTGACTCTTCTGATACCAGGTGGCACAAGAGGTCAATAGAAAAATCGTCGACAGCAAAAGGAATGCTGTCCTCAATACACTTAAACAGATCTTCATAAAAAATTGGAGAAGGCGCGAGAGCGCCGGAATGAAATTCTCTCCGACGCCACCATACCTGATACTTATTTATTCACGTATTTCTTGATCTTCTTTTCACCAATCCACACTATTTCATTGGTTTCCATATTGGTGAGTTCAAGATTAACCTGGTAGAAGTACACCTTCTCTTTGTTATAACTATCCATGATCTGAGAGATGTTTCCCTGAAGCATAAAATCAGCACCTACTTCTCTTCCCCATTTCTTGATGGTCTCTGTAGCAGCAAAATCTTGTTGATCGGCTCTTTCAGCCCTGATTTGTTCACGCTTTTCGCCCGACTGAACAAGTCTTACGCGCCCCGAGTTGATAAAAGCACGCTCCAGATCTTTCATAAACGGCTCAGCATCGATGTGTTCTGAAGTCTTATTCTTCACAAATCCGACAATCACCACGGGCTTTTTGCCTGCCTGCTGCGTAAAATCGGTTAACCATGTTGTACCCAGTGCATCCTGAATCATGGCTTCACCTGTCAGGCGGGCATCTGTATCATTCCACCGGCCGCTCAGATCGATGGTCTGATCGGGAGAAACGCGCGTAACTTGACGTGATTGACAAGAAACCAGCGTAATGGCTGCAAAAGTTGCAATACCAAATAATTTCGTAAAGGATTTCATACTTTATTCTTTTAAAATTCGATGAATTTCGGCAAAAACCATACCAGAAAAGAAAACGCAATGAAAAAACGCAATTATTTGACTATTCATACTTTAACGCCAAAACAGGGTTCATAGTCGCTGCATGCCAAGCGCGAACCGACGTCACAAGGAAGGCAACACCACCTGATAAACCTATTGCCAAAATAAAAATCCAGAGTTCGATTGATGTTTGATAGGCAAAGCCGGACAGCCATTCTGTCACAAGCCACCACGCCACTGGTACGGCTACAAGGGCCGACAAAAAAACTAATTTCATAAATTCCTTTGTTAAAAGCAAAATGATGGTCTTCACCGAAGCCCCCATAACCTTTCTGATTCCTAATTCACGAGTCCGCTGCTCTGCCAGAAAAGAGGCCAGGCCTAAAAGACCAAGTGTCGCCACAAAAAGGATAAGCAGGCTTAGCACAAAAGCCAACCGGCCGGTCCGTTCTTCAGCATTGTACAGCTTTTCTATCTCAGCCGAAAGTATCTTGTACTCGAATGGATGGTTGGGAGCATATTCACGCCACAAAGAATTGATAGCCGGCAGGACAACCGAAGGGGAGACCCCATCGCGTATGCGAACTGCAATATACTGGGTGAAATACCTGACCTGCCAGTCATCCTCTTTAATATTCAGCACCAATGGTGTGCGTTTTGAACGAAGCGACCGCGCATTGAAGTCGCGGAAGACACCAATGACTTTCTCGTGTCCGCTCAGCGAACTAAACTTCTTCCCAAGAGCTGCTTCGTTGCTCTTCCATCCTAGATGCTTAACCATGGCCTCGTTGATCAGTATCCCCTGATCGGGGTCGGTCTGACTTTTAGTAATGTAATCACGACCTGCTACAATGGGAATGTCAAATGTCTTCAGAAAATCATCCCGGATGGCCAGGGCCGGAAAAAATTGCCATTGGTCTTCAGGATAACCTTCGGGCTTAAATTCATGGCTGTTATGGTCCACCCCGGGCAGATAATCCACCGCCGTCACGGAAACAATGTCTTTGTTGTTGAGTAAGTCGGCCTTGAATACCTCATACTGCAACACGAATGGGGTCCCTTTTACAGGGAGCATGATGATATTGTCTTTCTTCAGACCAATATCAGCTGTTCTCAGGTAGTTGAGCTGTCTAAATGCCACAAATGTTGCAATAATCAGTACGATAGCTATAGTGAACTGAGTTACAACAAGGAATTTTCGCGTGAAGGATGAACGTGTTCCACGACTCAGGTCGCCTTTCAAAACCCGGATGGGCTCGAAAGCGCTCAGGAATACCCCGGGATAGGTTCCCGACAAGAATCCGACAAAAACAACAATCACAACCATCCAGACGACATTACCTGCGCGGAATACATCCTCAACACGGAATGCTTTATCGGCGAAGTTGTTGAAAACCGGCAACAGCAGGTTCACCATCAGCAAGGCGAGTACCATCGAAAACAGGGTTATAAGCATGGTCTCTCCAACAAACTGAATCATTAACCGGCTACGCAAAGCCCCAAACACTTTTTTCACCCCGATCTCACGAGCACGCCCGGCTGATGCTGCTGTTGCCAGGTTCATGAAATTAATACAGGCAATCAGGAGAATAAAAGCTGCAATAAAGCCCAGTATCCGCACATAACTTATCCGGCCATTGGTCTCTATTTCATAATCAAGGGAAGAATGCAGGTGTATATCGGTAATAGGCTGTAAGCCAAGTTCAATTTTGGCATTCTCGATCCCCTGATAATTATTGGAAATAAACGAAGGAAAAGAGGCCTCAACAGTTTTCTCATCCACTCCGGGATTCAGTAGCACATAGGTCCAGAAAGGATTCCATATCCAGGTTTCGGGTAACTTCCCCGACCTGTACTGCTTCCGAAGGGTGCTGATGGAAGCGATAAAATCATAGGTAAAATGGGACTGGGCAGGCGGATCGTCGATCACCGCGGTCACTGTCAGGTTGACGGCATTACCCACCCTGATGACCTTGCCGACAGGATCCTCAGCCCCAAAGTATTTCTGCGCTGATGTGCGTGCGATCACAACAGTATTAGGGTCGTTGAGTGCTGCCGACAGGTTTCCCCTGAGCGGCACAGCATCAAAAATCTGAAAGAAGGTACTGTCGGCATAATAGAACTTCCGCTCCTTGAAACGCCGCGCACCTGTATTGCCATTCTCGGGCATGTATTCCACCATGTACTCGGTACCCCAGTCATTAAAAACCCGAACAACGGCCTCAATGGATGAAGGCAGATGATTCTGAAGCGCCGGGGCAAGCGGGCATGGGCAACTCGAAGAATACTCAGGGACTCCGGCATAGTTGCTTGTCTGCGTAACACGAAATATCCGGTCGGCCTTTGAATGATAACGGTCGTAGCGCATCTCATCTGTTATATACAGTGCAATGAGCATAAAACTCATGAGCCCCACCGCCAGACCGATGATGTTGATCAACGAATGCGTCCGGTTTTTTATGAGATTTCTAAAGGCGATAAGAAAAAATGTTCTGAACATAATCGACTGCAATAAACGATTTCAACTCCGGCAAAGGCGATAAATATACAGGTGAAAGCGCCAACCGTGACGCTTTCACCTTGTTCCGGACACTTCGGTTTGTCCCCCGGAAACAAAAGGCCAACATCGTGCCAATCATGATATCTCCCTGGAATACAATTACTAAACACTTATTTAACTGTTCATTTCCGGCAAGAGTGTGTACAGCACCGGACACCCTTCTACCTGTACAGGATGAGATGAGCGTCTATCACTGTTAATCACGTCAAAATCCGTACCTTTGCCAGCTAATATATTTTAATGACCGACTATCTCCAAAAAGCCGAAGAGGCTGTCATCATAGGGCTGATTACCCCCTCCTGTCCCGAAGACCGCACACAAGAATACCTCGACGAACTTGAATTTCTGGTTGAGACCGCAGGAGCCACCGTTACCAAACGTTTTGTACAACGACTCTCCGCACCCGAATCCCGCACTTTCCTGGGCTCAGGCAAACTGACTCAGGTAGCTGCCTACATTCAGGAAAACAATATCACGATGGCCGTTTTCGACGACGAGTTATCCGCATCGCAATTGCGCAACATAGAAAAAGCACTGGGGTGCAAGATACTTGACAGAAATAACCTGATCCTCGACATCTTTGCCAGCCGTGCCAGAACAGCCCATGCCCGGACACAGGTTGAGCTTGCGCAATACCAGTACCTCCTGCCCCGCCTTACCCGTATGTGGACCCATTTGGAGAAACAGCGCGGAGGAATAGGGATGCGTGGTCCCGGTGAAAAAGAAATAGAAACCGACAGACGAATCATCCGCGACCGTATCGCCTTTCTTAAAGAGAAACTCCGTGAAATTGACCAGATTAGCACTACCCAACGAAAAAGCCGTGGCCGCTTAATCCGTGTCGCGCTGGTAGGCTATACAAATGTCGGAAAATCAACCCTCATGAACCTGCTTAGCAAATCTGACGTGTTTGCCGAGAACAAACTCTTTGCAACCCTCGACACAACTGTACGCAAAGTGGTTATCGGCTCTACACCCTTTCTCTTGTCTGATACTGTCGGTTTCATCCGCAAGCTGCCCCATACCCTCGTCGAATCGTTTAAATCAACGCTCGATGAGGTACGCGAAGCCGACCTGCTGCTCCACGTGGCCGATGTTTCGCATACTGGCATCGAAGAACAGATTGCAGTGGTTGAGCAAACCTTACGCGAAATTGGAGCCGGCGAAAAACCGGTAATCATGGTTTTCAATAAAACTGACCTCCTGCCTGAACCCTTCGCCGAGGATGAAGTCGTCAACTTCACCGAAACCAGGTTACCAACCCTTCAAGACTTCCGAAACACATGGATGGCCCGTGATAAAGGACCCTCTGTTTTCATCTCGGCAACCAACCGTTCCGATACCGATGCACTGAAACAATTACTGCTCGACCATGTTACCGACCTCTACCAGGTAAGGTTCCCTTACGCTTCGGGATTCCCGGTTATTAGCTGATTCAACGGAAATGAGGTTTTTATCTGTCAGTTGCCAACTCCCGGGTTTATTTTCCCTGCAACTGACCCGTAATCTTTTTCCGTACCATATTCCCATACAGACAACCGGAGGCCAGTGGTTCTATTGCTAACGGCCGTTTCGCTGAACTTTCTTTTACCTCTGGAGGTTGGCGCTGGCTTACGCGTGATGCGGGGACGCAGATCGACTTGATTATCATTTTGAATTTGAGTGACTGGACCCTTATGCAACAAACCCGGGGGCAACCCTCATATACCCGGCAAAAAAATAAGGCAAAATGGTTACCTTTGCCGTCTCAAATAGCGTGCTATGAAGAATTTTGTTGAAGAACTCCGGTGGCGTGGGATGATCCATGACGTGATGCCCGGTACCGAAGAGATGTTACAGAAAGAGATGGTGACGGCTTATGTTGGTATCGACCCTACAGCCGATTCACTTCACATTGGTCATCTGGTTAGTATCATGATGCTCCGCCACCTGCAACGCAGCGGCCACCGTCCGGTGGTTCTGGTGGGTGGTGCAACCGGAATGATCGGTGACCCCTCCGGAAAATCACAGGAACGTAACCTGCTTGACGAACCTACCCTCCGTCACAATCAGGAATGCCTGAAAGGACAGATCGCCCATTTTCTTGATTTCGATTCAGAGGCTCCCAACAAGGCCGTAATGGCGAACAATTACGACTGGATGAAGGAATTCTCATTCCTCAACTTCATCCGCGATGTAGGTAAGCATATCACCGTGAACTATATGATGGCCAAAGATTCCGTTAAAAAAAGAATTAGCGGCGAAAACGGCGAAGGTATGTCGTTTACCGAATTTACCTACCAGCTTGTTCAGGGTTACGACTTTCTGGAACTTTACCGTACGCTGGGTTGCCGGCTCCAGATGGGTGGCTCCGATCAATGGGGCAACATCACCACAGGCACCGAAATGATTCGCCGTATTGCCGGAGGCGAAGCCTACGCCCTTACCTGCCCGCTCATCACCAAATCCGATGGCGGAAAGTTTGGCAAAACCGAACAAGGAAATATATGGCTCGATCCCGACCGCACGTCTCCCTACCAATTCTACCAGTTCTGGATCAACGTGTCGGATACCGATGCCTCCAAATACATCCGCATCTTCACTACCCGCTTGAAAGAAGCCATCGAAGCTCTGGAAGCTGAACATGCACAGGCACCTCACCTGCGTGTACTTCAGAAAGCGCTGGCCCATGACATCACCTGTGATGTACATTCCGAAGCCGACTACATTGCTGCCGTTGAAGCCTCAGAAATCCTTTTCGGGAAAGGTACCACCGAAACTCTTCACCGACTCGGCGAAAAAACATTGCTCTCGGTGTTCGATGGCGTGCCCCGCTTCAACATCGCAAAGGAAGTACTTGACAATGGCTGCAACATTCTGGATCTGCTCGCCGGACAAACTTCCATCTTCCCCTCGAAAGGGGAAGCGCGTCGCACCATGAAAGATGGCGGCGTGATGATAAACAGGGAAAAGGTCGCCGAAGATACAGTGATCAATACGGCCCAACTGCTCAATGGACGTTATCTGCTGGCACAACGGGGGAAAAAGAACTATTACCTCATCATTGTCGGATAAGCGCACCCAGGTTTTTTCTATTATTGATTGAAAGTAAGCCAGTGAACAAATTGGCAGTAAATACCTTTTAATAGCCGGATCATTTTATAATCCGGTTTTTTATGAAACGCATTTTACTCGTCATAGCAGGATTCATCAGCATTGGGCTGGGCATCATCGGAATCTTTATTCCGCTTTTACCCACAACAGCCTTTTTGCTTCTTGCCGTATGGCTTTTCTCGAAGAGCTCGCCCCGCTGGAGAGCATGGCTGCTCGATCATCCCTACCTGGGAAGGCACATCAGAAATTATACACTTCATCGTGGTATTACTCGTAAGGCAAAAATCAGGACATTACTCACTTTATGGATTACCCTGTCAATATCAGCGGCCATTACATACCAGCGATGGTACATCCCTGTCATCCTGCTCATCGTCGGCATCGGGGTAACATGGCATATCAGTGCGCTCAGAACCCTCACCGAAGAAT
This sequence comes from Bacteroidetes bacterium GWE2_42_24, assembly GCA_001768515.1. Classification (GTDB taxonomy): domain Bacteria; phylum Bacteroidota; class Bacteroidia; order Bacteroidales; family TTA-H9; genus GWE2-42-24. The sequence goes on from MEOA01000037.1 coordinate 35,471, forward strand.
CGCTGAAGGTGAATCCACAGGATTATATCGATACCAGCAGCGATCGCAACAATGTTGCTTAACCTTACTGTGAAAGGGCAGTAAGGTTGCAGAGTTTCTGAAGCACCCGGGCACCAACATTCGCATCCCATTCCGAACCATCGGAACCTGGTGCCACTTCACATAAATCAAATCCCACGATCTTCCTTCCCGACAATACCAGCGTCCGCAACAAATATTCAGCCTGCCTGAAAGTAAGGCCACCCGGCACAGGTGTTCCCGTGTTGGGGCAAAGATCGGGTGAGAGGCCATCGATATCAAAGCTGATATAAACCTCCGAAGGAAGCTTCGATACAATCTCTTCACACAACCTGTTCCATGTTTCCCCTTCAAACTGTCGTGAGGCGAGTTGTACATCTGTGTACAGGCTGACACGCGAACCCAAACCGGCTAAATCGAGTTCATCCTGGCAAAAATCACGCACTGCCACCTGTACCAGTTGCTTAATAGCAGTCCGTTTCAGGGCATTAAACATGATCGAGGCATGCGAACAGGTAAATCCTTCGTAGGCTTCCCGCAAGTCGGCATGGGCATCGATGTGAAGGATTCCCAGATCGGGATACCGTCGTGCAAGTTCGGTAATAAGCCCCAGCGGAACGCTGTGCTCACCCCCAATCACACCTACAATCTTTCCCTGGTCAAGCCAGTTGGATGCAACCTGAGTAACTGTATCGTTCAGAAAGGCAGAACCATTGTTGACCTCCTGAATCTTGCCATAAATAGCATCATCGGTTTCATCACCACCATTAGCCAGATAATCGATCACCTCTTCAGCCACAGGCCGCAGAGCCACATTCAATTCCACAATACTGCCGGAGGCTTCAATCACGGCAATCTTGTTCTGCCATGCATCAGCCAGATCAGCATCATAAAGATCAAGCTGAAGCGAGGCTTCCATGATGGCAGCCGGCCCTGACGATGTGCCCGGGCGGTAAGAGGTGGTGACATCCCAGGGTACAGGCAGCAGAATAATCTGTGCCTCGGAAGTGGTGTAAGGCAACCCCATAAAATTACCGTTGGCCACGGCAACACCGTTTGGGTCAAATGATGACATAGAATGAATTTTTTACAAAGGTATGAAAAACGAGCGTAAAGTGCTGTCAGTTGGGTAACTTCTGAAGGCAGCGCTATTTCAGAACTCTATTTTGAAAGCGAAAAGATAAAAGAGATATCGAAATTAGTGTCATAGGGAGACTTTTACTTTGACTTTGACAGCTATCGTGCGAGGCTGACTGTTCGCTTGGGTATTTTCTGACAGCATAGTCGTTAAAAACATTTTGCTTCTCTCAACCAAAAAAAAGCGACCAGTTCTGCTACAATCTTTGTCCTATATCGGTATACTTTTAAAAGAATATGGAGCGGAAACCAAGCGAAAATCAATCGTGAATTGACCGTAACCATACGGTCAATCTACGGTTCATCTTCGGTCCATCTACGGTTCATCTTCGGATAATCTAAAAAAATGACACCTTTTCATCGCCTTAAAAAAGTCGGATTACATTGCCAGCGGCTAATGTGATATTCTCTGATATTGATTGGGTATTTAGAGACGGAGATGATACAATTACAGTAATATGCTATAACGCCCCATGTGAGTTGGGTCCTCTTTAAACTTTCATAACCTTTCCCGGTCGGTGTTTATCTACGCAATCTTCTTTCCGCACGATGCGATGAATCATAAAAGCTGTACTTTTGAATAGAAAATCAGCACCAGAAAGCCGACCAGTTTGATCAGGTTTTGAGGCGTTGCGTCCACAGCCCGGTAGCAGCAGTCCGCTCCTTTTACCCGAAGCGTCCTGAGATGTTGAACCTGGCCCGACATCACTTTCACCCAGGTTTTGCATGATGATAGCAGTGGCTAAACTTAAGGCCTGCAAAAGGCATCAATTTTGTCGAAACACCCGTGCAAAATGGCTATTTTTGAGCAGTAAATGAACGATTTTAAAAAGAAACAAGTAATGAGTATTTACGAGATTGTTGAAAGTATGCCTGACAAAAAAGATAAGAAAACTTCGGACTTATTTAACTTTATCGGGGATATTAAACGATCAGGTTATTTGAAAAGGAAAAGGCTTTTAAAATTTTAAAATGGAAATCTCCCAGACCTGTAAAAAGATTTGAATCAAATAGCGAAGCTGACTTTAAGGATACTACCAAACTAGCATTTGAAACAAATAATGACAAATTGAAAATTCACATTCTTACATCATTAAATGGCGTCAGTTATCCTGCGACATCTGCGTTGCTGATGTTTTATGATAAAAAAGTATTTCCCAACATAGATATCCGGTTATGGAAAGAACTTCATAATGCAGGATTCGTAACCGACAATGAGAGAGGACACGGATTTACATTAGAACAATGGTGGAAATATGTCAACATAATAAGACAACTCGCGAAAGAGACTTCCCTGATTGCCCGACAGGTTGAAAAACGATTATTTGATTATAATAAACAAAATCAAAAAAGGAAAATTATATCACGCGAATAAATACTGGTGCTAATAAATTGTCAAAATTACAACCGGATGCTAACTGAGTGCAAAGCATACTGTCACAATAAAATGGCGATTAGGCAAGAAAGCAACTCCCTAAGTATATATTTTACTATAGATAATCTAAATAACTGAAAGTTTCAATAATTAAAAATCGCCATTAATCAATCGTGGGGAGACAATTAGGATTCAATATTACAATTATATGACTAATAGCAAACACAACTCTAAAATAGAACTATTCTCCTTTATAGGAATTAGCCTTATTGTTATAATATTCAGAGCCTGGATATTAAAGATCTTTGGATTTGTTTTTACTGATAGCGACCAGACAATAATGTGGCTTGGAGCAAGAGACTATTCACAGGGCGTGTTCCATGAACCCCGCTTTTACGGACAGGCTTACAATACGATGCTTGAAGCATTGGTTGCAGTTCCGTTTTTGCAACTGGGGATGCCCATATTCAAAGCCTTACCTGTTGCCACTACGCTACTGGCTCTGGTCCCGGTTTTCATTTTATCAATTGTTACCTATATCCGGAATTCTAAAATTGCAGGAATCATAGTATTATGTGTATTCTTAACACTCCCTGTCGAATATTCCATGCTTACAACATTATCAAGAGGTTTCGTTACAGGTGTTGCTTTTGCCAGTCTTTCCTTTTTATTTTTATATAAATACAACTCTCGGGTTTCCTTTTTCTTTGTCTTTCTAATCTCTGTTGTTGCCTATTCGATCAATGCCAATTCAATTCTTCTAACTATTCCTACAGGGTTAGTTTTTTTTCTTAAAAACTATATGAACAGGCAGTTTTATCTTTTTTCAATCATTGGCTTTTTAGCCGGACTGGCAATTCACCTGTTAATTGCACAGTTTTACATCGATAATCCATACTATAATCTGCATACTTATCATAGTGAGTTATCTATCGATTCGCTGGTAAAAGGAATGTTGAATCTTGACAAGTTTTTCAATTATATTACCCCGGTTTTCTGGCATAATGGCTGGTTGATTTTGCCTTTATTTTTTCTAATTGCTTTTGTATTGTACCGAAGGAAAGACTTTGATCTCTCCTTTGTTGCTTTAATTATCCCCATAATTGTTGTAGGTACCCTTTTGCTCTCGAAAGTGCACGATGGTTCTGATTCTGTATTTTTTTCGTATGCAAGAATGTATCTTGCCGTTCCGGTTCTGCTTATGCTAATGCTTTCATTTATTCGTATTCAGGATCAGAAATGGATGTATGGTTTCATAATCATGTCAATTGTCTTTTTTGGTATTAACATTGCAACATCAAAGGAGGCAATCGAAAAGAACATGAAAAATAAACATGTCATTATCGTTTTACCAACCGACTTGCTTCAAAAAGAATGCTCAGAATTGCAAAAAATCTCTGATAACAACAACGTTAATCTTATCGTGATAGTAAACCATTACTTTTACGATGTTTACGATTATGGTTGTCCTTCCTGTATGCAAAGCTTCCCGAAAACCATTCGACCGGAATATGAAAGAAGAACATGGAGACTAATTGAAGATGAAAACAAAGTGTATACAAACATTTTGATTATTGATTTAGCGCGGGAATACGATAAAGAATTTGATTTCATTAATAAAGTAAAAGAAAAACAAGGTATGTATTTACTTAAAAATAATACCCTTTGCACAAAGTTACTCTATGAAAAACTGAGCATCAATGTCCGCAAATATAACTAGATTGGCACTACACTTATCAATGAAACTCATTCAGGTTCAAGGAAAATGCAGTTTTCCCCCTTCTGCTGTTTTTCATTCTGAGGGGAACGTCTGAATAGCTCCTTCGACAAAAAAAACCCTTGCCGGATCAGGCAAGGGTTTTTTTTGTTTCCGGAAAGAAGTCCTAAACAATAGATGTCAGGGTTTCGATTTTCGGAGGATTCTGCAGATGACGTTTCACAGCACAGATATCGGCAGCATTCAGCACAGCAGCCCTGTACTTTTCGGGGAAGCTGGCTGGCAACTGAATATCGAGTTTAATGTTTGATACAAGATGATTTACCTTGTCGAATCCAATCGACTGCACAATTCGTATATTATCGGTGGGGATACCCCGCTGGTCGCAGAAAGATTTCACATAGATACCGGCACAGGTTCCGATAGAAGCCAGAAACAGGTCGAAAGGAGCCGGTGCCGAACCATCGCCTGATGGCAAAGGTTGGTCGGTGTGAATTGTCATTCCATGGTAATCGGCGTTTACTTTAGCCTTACCCTCGAAACTGATGATCATGTCCATATTTGTAATTTTTAAAATGAATACGGTTTAGTGATGGTGATTGCAACAACCACCCGGATTGCTGTCAAGCTTTCCGGCCAGGTACGCTTCAACGGCTTCCCTGGCATCCGACAGAGAGGTTACAAAAACCTGTTTACCGGCCTGTGAGAAGTCGTCGAATAAACGACGTCCCATTCCTCCGGCAACCACAACCGACACTTCGGTCAGCGCATCTAAAATTCCACCGTGCGAATGTTCGTGATGGGCATGTTCGTGGTCATTTTCAGAATGAAGACCCTGAGCGTGTCCGGTGATGGTATTGGGCACATAGATTTGTTCGGTGATGGTGCTACCGGTAACATCAAAGATGATAAATCCGAGAGTACGGCCAAAATGAGCACAGATGGTTTTTCCATCGTCGCTGGGTAATGCAATTTTCATGGATTGAAGTTTTTTTTCTTTATATAAATTGTGATGATAACTGTTCTCGCGAATCATTGGTGTACCGCATTCATCACAGATTTGCCTGTGACAGGGAACGCCAACAGTATGTGGAATCTTTTTACCGCATTTCAGACAGATACAACAGGCATTGGCCTCATCTTCGGGAGCGCCTCCTGCACGACTGATTAACCTGATGTCGGTTGATTTGCAATGGTGACAAAATGTTGTCAGGTTTTCGGTCGCAAATATCTGGTGGCAGACATCGCATTTGTACCAGTTGTCGGTACAGGTAATGCTACCACCCTCAATCAGGATGGCACGTCCTTCGGCAAAAGCCTTTGCCACTGATTTCAGGGCACTGTCATAGACCCGCGTAAAGGTAGGGCGCGACACCCCCATTCTGGCAGCAGCCTCCATTTGTGAAAGCGATTCATAATCGGCCAGCCGCAATGCTTCATATTCTTCAAGGTAAAGCACAACGGGCTCTGTTTGCAGCAACGGCATGCCGAATGGTCTGAATCCACTCATGACGGGTGGGGCACAAATACGTCTTTCTAATTTTTTACGACCCATTACAAGTGCAAATTTATGAACATTTGTTCACAATAAACAAATTTTTAAAAGAAATGTTCATTTATGCCAAATTCATAGTAATTTTGAGACAAACAGCAATCGTATGAAAAGCAATCTGTTTGTTTACCTCGACGATTTTCTCTCCCTGATTTATCCCAGGCTTTGTTTTGCCTGCGGCCAGCCTCTCTTTGCCAACGAGGAGGTGATTTGTTTTCCGTGCAGGCAGCAATTACCCCAAACCCATTATCATCTCCAGCCTGACAATCCGGTCGAACAGCAATTCTGGGGCAGGTGCCGGCTAAATGCGGCAGCAGGGTACTATTTCTTTCGACGGGGCAGCAAAGTTCAGCATTTGCTTCACGCGTTAAAATACTATCACGCCCCCGAAGTAGGAATTACACTGGGAAAGCTTTATGGGCACCAACTGAAAAATGCTCCTGCTTTTGCCTCGGCGGATTGTATTGTCCCCGTGCCCCTTCATCCGAAGAAACAAAAGGCAAGAGGCTACAATCAAAGTGAAGTATTTGCGGAAGGCCTCTCTGAAAGCATGGGTATTCCGGTAAACAATACATCGCTTTTCAGGGTAGTGGCATCGGAGACGCAGACGCGCAAATCAAGATTTAAACGCTGGGAGAATGTGAATACCATCTTTGCTTTGGGAGAAGTCGAGGCAATCAGGGGAAAACACATCCTGCTGGTCGATGATGTTATCACCACAGGAGCCACCCTTGAGGCTTGTGTAAAGGTAATAGAGACCATAGAAGGGGTATCCGTATCGGTGGCCAGCATTGCTGTGGCAGGGAAGGGCTACTGAATCAACGCTGCTGAGTCGGATGAATCCTGAGGCGAACGCTGATAAATGATCTCAACAGGTTCTCCCATTTCATAGCGGGTCTTCTCTGTCAATTTTCCCTGCTCATCGTAAAACCGCCAGATCCCATCATAAACATAGCGCACCTCCTTTTCACTAATGAAGAAAAGTGATGTCCCCTTTTGCATCACTTTTCCGTCAGGGTACCAAAACTTAGCCTTCAGGTGCGACTTCCCATAAACATGATTTCTTCCATAAACAAAACGGGCCTGTCTTCGTCCGTTGGGATGGTAATAGATAAATCGCCGGTATTCCAGATCGTCTTTAAAAAATCCATCCGAAACCTTCCGTGTGGTGTCGTCGCTACTATACAGAATCCAGCGTCCAGTCCTTTTTCCTGCAGCATCATACAGATTAATACGGGGATGGAATAGAAAGGAGCATGAACTCAAAAATAACACCCCGACGATCAATAAAAGCAGCCTAAAAGATAGCTCCTTAAGTCTGAATCTTGCCATAAAACTGATGATATAGGGGCACCAACTGAAGGTGCCCCTGATAGCGTACCTTATTATTTACTTCCGGATGTCCCGGTAGTTCTATCCTTACTCAGCGTAAACTTTACAGGCATGTTATACTGTACGCGAACCACTTTTCCCCGTTGCGTACCGGGCTTCCATTTAGGCATCGCTTTTATGACATCAACAGCAGCCTCATCACAGCCACCGCCGATACCGCGCAACACTTTCACATCCTCAATCGTCCCATCAGTTCCGACCACAAAGGTTACATATACAGTTCCCTGAATCCTCTTCTTTATAGCATCTTCAGGATACTTGAGATTTTGATTCAGATAAGTGGATCTTTCCTCATCACCACCCGGAAATTCGGGCATCTTTTCGACTATAGAAAAAGTTTCCTCCGTCCCGGTTTTTCCAACGACTGAAACAACCTTTTCATTCTTATTAACAGTTATATCAAGGGTGAACTTTACCGGTATATTCATTTGCACCCTGACAACTTTTCCCCGCTGAGTACCAGGTGTCCATCGGGGCATTTTTTTCACAGCTTCCAAAGCGACTTCATCGCATCCACTTCCGATACCCCGAAGGACTTTAGCTTCAGTAACAGAACCGTCTTTTTCCACCACGAAGGTAACGAACACCACACCCTGAATGCCATCTTTACGAGCTTTCGGCGGATAGATGATATTGCCGGCCAGGTAACTGGCCATCGCTTCTTTACCACCAGGGAATTCAGGCATTTCTTCTACTACCTGAAATACAACTTCTTCATCCAGGGAGGCTCCGGGCGCTACAACATTTTTTTCAGTGCCGTCCAACGAAAATTTAATGGGGTAAACGATCTCTTCTGTCACTGGTTTACCATTCTTAAGTGCTGGTTTCCATTTCCAGGATTTAACAACTCTAAGAGCTTCCTCTTCACAGGCTTTGTCAAATCCCCTTAAGACTTTGTGTCCGGAGGCTACTCCCTTGTCGGAGACAACAAATGAAATGTAAACAGTTCCCTGCTTTCCGGAATTCTTTGCAGTTTCAGGGTAAACAAAATCCCCGGACAATGACTTCCCGGTAGTGCCATCTGTATGATCAACTTCGAAATATGGATGCGGGGGTTGGGTAGTAGTATCATCGTTCATTACAGGAAGAAACCCTGATGAAACTGCCGCAAAGGATTCACGCTGAAAGGCAAGAATGACAGAGGCAGCCATTACCGTCAGAAATAAAACAGTGGCCAGAGTCTGCACATAGGCGCCCCGGCCGGATATAGGCTTGTTTAGCATAATAAAACGTTTTTTAAGAGATGAATGATTGAAACTATTCACGACAGGCACACTGATTCCCGTCAGCGATTCGAGCAGCAAAGCCTTGTAATTAGCCGGATTACAATTGACTTTCAGGACTGCACGGTCGGCGAGATACTCATGGTTTTGTTGAATGGCACTCCGGAAGAACCATACAAACGGATTGAACCACTGTAGTATACACATGAATTCGGTAAAAATAACATCATATGAATGCCCTTGGGTAATGTGCGCAGCCTCATGGATTAGAATAGGTCGTAGCCGCCCACCATGTACATAGGTATCAGAGATAAGGATGTTGTTAAAAAAAGAAAAAGGTGTCAAATTCCTCAGCGAAAAATGTAGTCGGAGGTTCTGGTATCTCAACGATTCTGATTGTCGGATGATCATCATGATATGAAACAAACGGGCAACGAATAAAAGTCCCAGAAACCCGGCAGCAATCAGGTAAAGAAAGAAGGATGTAATGAATGGATGGTCAACATTAGAAGCACCCGCTCCCGCTACAACGACAGCTTCTGCCTGCACTGTAACCCTTATAACAGGTAGTGATGTATCAGGGGGAGGGACAAAACTACCCACCAGAGGCAAAACAGCAGGTAATACCAATGAAACTAAAAGATACCACCTGACCATTCCGACATGCTGGTTATTGGTCAGCCAAAACTTATAGCCCAGATACATTACTGCAGATCCGGCTATAAGCTTCATCAGATAAAAGGTAATTTCATTCATGGTCTGCGTTTTTTTTAATGATCTCTTCATCTACCATTTTCCGTATCTCCTCAAGCTCAAGTACCGAAAGGTTCTCTTCGTGGGTAAAAAAAGAGGCCAGACTCTTATAGCTCCCAAAATAATTGGTCATGAAATGTTTGAAGTAAGCGCGCGAATAATCCTTCTTGGCCACTATTGGGAAATACTCATGTGCCCTGCCATAAGCTGTGTGACCGATAAATCCTTTCTGCTCAAGAATTCTGATGATAGTTGAAACTGTATTGTAGGCAGGCTTGGGCTCGGGAAGCTGCAAAATCACATCGTTCACAAATCCCTTTCCGATACGCCACATCACCTGCATTATCTGTTCCTCGGCACGTGTAAGTTCTCTAATCTGTTCCATAACTCAAACCGTTGGTTTAAAACGACCTCAAAGATACAACTAAAAACTTAGTTTGTCAACTATAACCTTAGTTTTAAAAAAATATTTTATCCATCATAAGAATTTATAATTATAAGACGGAAAAAAGAGGCGGAAGGGTGTAGCCGATACAATATTTCTGGCAGGATAAAGCATGGGATAACAATCTTACGGAAATTAAAGCACACGCGAAACGATCAGTTTTTTAGTTTGTGGCACGAAAATGGACAATAATCTGATAACATTGAGAAACACAGGAAAAAGTGATAATTTTTTATACACTTCCTTCGTTTCGATGTTCACTTTTAGTTACTTTGCAAAATAATAGTACAACATCAAATCACCAGTCAAGATGAAACGTAAACTTCTAATACGCGACCTCACCCTTCGCGATGGGCAGCAGTCGTTATTTGCTACCCGAATGTCACAACAGCAGGTTGACAGGGTACTTGAGTTATATCGCAGTACAGGTTTTTATGCTACCGAAGTGTGGGGAGGTGCAGTTCCCGACAGCATCATGCGCTTTCTGAACGAAAACCCATGGGCCCGTCTCGATAAAATTCAAAAAGGGATCGGCGACACCACATTGCTGACTGCCCTTTCAAGAGGGAGGAACCTGTTTGGTTATAACCCATACCCGGATGAGGTTATTGAGGGTTTTTGCAAGCATTCGGTACAATCAGGCATTGGCATCATGCGTATTTTTGATGCGCTGAATGATGTCGACAACGTGAAGGCCACTGTGAAATATGTAAAACAATATGGGGGGAAAGCTGATTGTGCGGTTTGCTATACAGTTGATCCCAAATATTCAACCCGTGATAAAATCAGGACACTGATTAACGAACACCACTTCCCTCCCAGAGTATTCACCAAAGAGTATTTTCTTAATAAGGCGAAGGAAATGGAAGCACTTGGAGCCGACATGATCAGCATCAAAGACATGGCAGGTCTGATAACACCGGGTAAAACAGGGCGCCTGATGCGGATGCTCAAACAAGAAATCAAGGTACCAATAGATTTCCACACACATTGTACTCCCGGATACGGACTTGCCTCCGCATTATCGGCAATCATCAATGGTGTGGACATCCTTGATACTGCCATTCTCTCTTTTGCAGGAGGTCCGGCAGCACCTGCGTATGAACTAATCCAAATTTTCTGCGATAAGCTTGACATAGAAACAGCTATCAATAGAAGTGTCATTGCTGCCATAGATGCCGAACTCAGAGAGATCAGAAAAGAATTAGGGTCGGCCGATAACCTGAAGATCGTTCCCAGAGTGTTTGACCTTACGCGCGATAAACTACCAGCCGATATCGACAAGCTTTTCGATGCAGCCATCGGGTACGCCAAAGAAGAGAAAGAAGAAGAATTGCTAACTGCTTGTCATAAGATTGAAGAGTGGTTTGGCTTTCCTGCACCTGATCAAAAGGTACGTGATGCCGAGATGCCGGGTGGCATGTATACTAACATGCTATCACAGCTTAAACAATTGAAACTTGAGAAACTGCTTAACCGTACCCTCGAACTCATCCCATCAGTTCGTCTGGCAGCCGGGTTACCGCCACTGGTTACTCCAACAAGCCAAATAGTGGGAGCCCAGGCTGTAAATTGTGCGATTGATGAAGAAAAAGGAATTCCACCCTTTACTACTAAGTCTATTCAATTCGTAAATCTCGTCAAAGGAGTTTATGGTCATACACCCATCCCCGTGGAGCCGAAGTTCCGTTACAAGATAGCCGGAGTAGAAGAAGAGACCCCATATGATACCCGCTATTACAAACAGCAGCCTAACCCTGTATTCGAAGAATACGGTGGCTTAAAGCTGGCCGACAATGAACGCGATGAGTTATTGCTCGAACTCTTTCCCAACGTTGCCTATGAGTATCTGAAAAAGGTAACAGAGGAAAAATACATGAACGAGATTCATGCAATTGAAGAAGAAAAACGCCGTAAATGGCTTGTAGAAAAACAGCAATATGAAAACCTCTCCCCCGAAGAAAAAGAAAAACGGCTGCTTGACGGTATATATAATTACCAATGGACCTCAACCGACCACGAAGAAGCATCTCTCGGACGGTCATAAAGAATAAGCTCTCCAAAAAAAAGGGCGGTCGTTAATGACTGCCCTTTTTTTATTCATATCATCAAGCCAACGTGTAAAAGCAATCAGAGCAACAAGTCAGCACATCATTAATCAGAAAAAGGCAATTGGATAATAATATGCCTGGATCCACAATTCAGGAGGGTCAATTTAGGGAGAGGCATAAAAACAAAAAAGGCTGCCCCTAAACAGGAGCAGCCTTGTAATGTAAAATTGGCGACGACCTACTTTCCCACCTTTCGGCAGTATCATCGGCGCGGGTGGGCTTAACTTCTCTGTTCGGAATGGGAAGAGGTGATCACCACCGCTATAGTCACCATAAGACCTTTAAAGCCTTTCAATGACATGAGGAAAGAATAACGTTTATCTTATACTTGCGCGCAAAGAAGTCATCGGGCTATTAGTACTGCTCGGCTTTGATGTTACCACCTTTACACCTGCAGCCTATCAACGTCGTAGTCTTCGACGACCCTCAAGGGAAGTCTCATCTTGAGGCGAGTTTCGCGCTTAGATGCTTTCAGCGCTTATCTCTTCCAAACGTAGCTACCCTGCTATGCAGATTGGCTCCACAACAGGTACACCAGAGGTTTGTCCAACCCGGTCCTCTCGTACTAAGGTCAGCTCCTCGCAAACTTCCAACGCCCACAACAGATAGGGACCGAACTGTCTCACGACGTTCTGAACCCAGCTCGCGTGCCATTTTAATCGGCGAACAGCCGAACCCTTGGGACCTTCTCCAGCCCCAGGATATGACGAGCCGACATCGAGGTGCCAAACCACTCCGTCGATGTGAGCTCTTGGGAGTGATCAGCCTGTTATCCCCGGCGTACCTTTTATCCTTTGAGCGATGGCCCTTCCATACGGAACCACCGGATCACTATATCCTAGTTTCCTACCTGGTCGACTTGTTTGTCTCACAGTCAAGCATGCTTATGCTATTGCACTCTGCGTACGGTTACCAAGCGTACTGAGCATACCTTTGAAAGCCTCCGTTACGCTTTTGGAGGCGACCACCCCAGTCAAACTACCCACCAAACACTGTCTCCGATTTTTATCAGATTAGGCTCCGAAGAAACAAAGGGTGGTATTTCAACGTTGACTCCACGAACCCTAGCGAGCCCGCTTCATTGTCTCCCACCTATCCTACACATCGTTTATTCAAAGTCAATGTTAAGCTATAGTAAAGGTGCACGGGGTCTTTCCGTCCCGTTGCGGGTAAGCGGCATCTTCACCGCTACTACAATTTCACCGAGCTCATGGCTGAGACAGTGCCCAGATCGTTACACCATTCGTGCAGGTCGGAACTTACCCGACAAGGAATTTCGCTACCTTAGGACCGTTATAGTTACGGCCGCCGTTTACTGGGGCTTCGATTCAATGCTTCTCTTGCGATGACATCTCCTCTTAACCTTCCAGCACCGGGCAGGTGTCAGGCCTTATACTTCATCTTTCAATTTTGCAAAGCCATGTGTTTTTGTTAAACAGTCGCCTGGGCCATTTCTCTGCGCCCTCATTGCTGAGGGACCCTTTCTCCCGAAGTTACAGGGTTAATTTGCCTAGTTCCTTAGCCATGACTCACTCGAGCGCCTTTGGATACTCTCCTCGACTACCTGTGTCGGTTTGCGGTACGGGCACCAATAACCTGAAGCTTAGAGGTTTTTCTTGGAAGTCTGTTTACAGTCATTATCCGATTGTCCGAAAACTCTCGGTACTATCAGGTTCGACATGAAAAGCGGATTTGCCTGCCTCTCATATATCTACACCCTTTAACCATCTATTCCGTCAGATGGCAGACCTTTCACTACTTCGTCACCCCTTCGCAGTTATTGGCGGTAATGGAATATTAACCATTTATCCATCAGATACGCCCTTCGGCTTCTCCTTAGGACCCGACTAACCCTGATCCGATTAGCGTTGATCAGGAAACCTTAGTCTTCCGGCGTGAGGGTTTCCCACCCTCATTATCGTTACTTATGCCTACATTTGCTTTTCCAAAATCTCCACAGCACTTTACAATACTGCTTCTGCAACTTTGGAATGCTCCCCTACCAGTGATACGTATAGTATCAATCCATAGCTTCGGTAATATGCTTATGCCCGATTATTATCCATGCCCGATCGCTCGACTAGTGAGCTGTTACGCACTCTTTAAATGAATGGCTGCTTCCAAGCCAACATCCTAGCTGTCAATGCAATCAGACCTCGTTAAACCAACTTAGCATATATTTGGGGACCTTAGCTGATGGTCTGGGTTCTTTCCCTCTCGGCCACGGACCTTAGCACCCATAGCCTCACTCCCAGGGACCATGTCATACCATTCGGAGTTTGTCAGGATTTGGTAGGCGGTGAAGCCCCCGCATCCAATCAGTAGCTCTACCTGTATGACACTTCTTCCTGAGGCTGTTCCTAAAAACATTTCGGGGAGTACGAGCTATCTCTCAGTTTGATTAGCCTTTCACCCCTACCCACAGTTCATCCCAAGACTTTTCAACGTCAACGGGTTCGATCCTCCATTCCGTGTTACCGGAACTTCAATCTGACCATGGGTAGATCACAAAGTTTCGCGTCTACCCCCTCTGACTGCTCGCCCTTTTCAGACTCGCTTTCGCTTCGGCTCCTCCGCTTGTGCGGATTAACCTCGCCAGAGAGGTGTAACTCGTAGGCTCATTATGCAAAAGGCACGCCGTCATCAGCTTACGCTGACTCCGACCGCTTGTAAGCGCACGGTTTCAGGTTCTCTTTCACCCTCCTATTCGGAGTGCTTTTCACCTTTCCCTCACGGTACTGGTTCACTATCGGTCTCTCAGTAGTATTTAGCCTTGGCAGATGGTGCTGCCTGGTTCCCACAGGATTTCTCCGGTCCCGCGGTACTCAGGATTCCACTAATCTATTTATTACGTTTCTCCTACAGGACTATCACCTTCTTTGGTCCGGATTTCCATCCGTGTTCTGATACATAATAAATAAATATATCGTGGTCCTACAACCCCGACGTTGCCTTAACAACTTCGGTTTGGGCTCTTCCCCGTTCGCTCGCCACTACTTGGGGAATCATTATTATTTTCTCTTCCTCCGGGTACTTAGATGTTTCAGTTCTCCGGGTTTGCTTTCCTTTCGGAATATCCCACCTTCAGTGGGATGGGTTGCCCCATTCGGACATCTCGGGATCATCGGTTATTTGCACCTACCCCAAGCTTTTCGCAGCTTATCACGTCCTTCTTCGCCTCTGAGAGCCACAGGCATCCCCCGTGCGCCCTTAGTAACTTCTTTGCTTACGCGCTCGTAAGTCTCTTACATTATTCTTTCCTTTTTCATGTCAATGAACGCTCTTCGTTTCAGGATTCACATCCCTACACGTTAGGTTGATATGATAAACCTGCGTTTACCGGCCTTAGCCTTCCCTTATGGAAATATCAATAACAATAATACAATAATCTTATTCAGATGGTGGAGAATAAGGGAGTCGAACCCTTGACCCTTAGCTTGCAAAGCTAATGCTCTAGCCAACTGAGCTAATTCCCCGGGATGTAGTCCCGAGCGGAGTTGAACCGCTGACCCCTACATTATCAGTGTAGTGCTCTAACCAACTGAGCTACGGGACTTTTTATTAACATCTTTCAATGTTAAAGGGTTAATGAGTTTAATGTAGCCTGAAGCAAAACCTTTTCTTAGACAGGGTCCTCCAGAAAGGAGGTATTCCAGCCACACCTTCCGGTACGGCTACCTTGTTACGACTTAGCCCCAGTCACCTGTTTTACCCTAGGCCGCTCCTTACGGTTACGGACTTTAGGTACCCCAAGCTTCCATGGCTTGACGGGCGGTGTGTACAAGGCCCGGGAACGTATTCACCGCGCCATGGCTGATGCGCGATTACTAGCGAATCCAACTTCACGGAGTCGGGTTGCAGACTCCGATCCGAACTGAGATCGGCTTTCGAGATTGGCATCCGGTCACCCGGTAGCGGCCCTCTGTACCGACCATTGTAGCACGTGTGTAGCCCAGGACATAAGGGCCGTGCTGATTTGACGTCATCCCCACCTTCCTCTCTACTTGCGTAGGCAGTCTCCCTAGAGTGCCCAGCTTTACCTGATGGCAACTAAGGATAGGGGTTGCGCTCGTTATAGGACTTAACCTGACACCTCACGGCACGAGCTGACGACAACCATGCAGCACCTCGTTCACCGCCCCGAAGGGATTACCGGTTTCCCGGTAAAGCGCTGAACGTTCGAGCCCTGGTAAGGTTCCTCGCGTATCATCGAATTAAACCACATGCTCCTCCGCTTGTGCGGGCCCCCGTCAATTCCTTTGAGTTTCAACCTTGCGGTCGTACTCCCCAGGTGGATCACTTATCACTTTCGCTTAGCCACTGACTGTATATCGCCAACAGCGAGTGATCATCGTTTACAGCGTGGACTACCAGGGTATCTAATCCTGTTTGATCCCCACGCTTTCGTGCATGAGCGTCAGTCTAAGTTTAGTGAGCTGCCTTCGCGATCGGTGTTCTGTGTTATATCTAAGCATTTCACCGCTACACAACACATTCCGCCCACTCCAACTTAACTCTAGTTTGACAGTATCAAAGGCACGCCTACAGTTGAGCCGTAGAATTTCACCCCTGACTTACCAATCCGCCTGCGCACCCTTTAAACCCAATAAATCCGGATAACGCTCGGATCCTCCGTATTACCGCGGCTGCTGGCACGGAGTTAGCCGATCCTTATTCTTCAGGTACCTTCAGCTACCGACTCGTCGGTAGGTTTATCCCCTGACAAAAGCAGTTTACAACCCATAGGGCCGTCTTCCTGCACGCGGCATGGCTGGTTCAGGCTCTCGCCCATTGACCAATATTCCTTACTGCTGCCTCCCGTAGGAGTCTGGTCCGTGTCTCAGTACCAGTGTGGGGGTATATCCTCTCAGAACCCCTACCCATCATTGCCTTGGTGAGCCTTTACCTCACCAACTAGCTAATGGGACGCATGCCCATCTTTAACCGATAAATCTTTAATTATTAAATGATGCCATTCAATAACCACATGGTATATTAGCACCGCTTTCGCGCTGTTATGTACCTGTTAAAGGTAGGTTGCATACGTGTTACGCACCCGTGCGCCACTCTCACCAGTGTATTGCTACACCGGATCCCGTTCGACTTGCATGTATTAGGCCTGCCGCCAGCGTTCATCCTGAGCCAGGATCAAACTCTCCATTGTAGAGTTTCTTATAAAATATTTTCTGTCCTGACCCTTATCTTGCCATCCTTTCCCTTTTTATAGCCA
>MEOA01000038.1 GCA_001768515.1 Bacteroidetes bacterium GWE2_42_24
TACCCTGAAGCCCGGTGATATTAAAGAAGAACGGATATACCTGGGAAGTTATGAGCTGTACAGGAAAACAACAGGTAATACCACCACCACCGAGCGTCAAACCCTCCATGTTATGGATGATACCCGCATGGTGGCCATGATCGACAGGCTTACCATCGACAATGGGATTACACTCTCCACTCCTGTGGTGAGTATCCGTTACCAGTACGACAACCATCTTGGTTCCGCCTCATTGGAACTCGATCAGAACGCTGCCATTATCTCGTACGAGGAGTACCACCCGTTTGGAACGACCTCTTACCGCAGCGGGAGAACAGAAACAGAAGTAGCATTGAAGCGCTACAAGTACGTGGGCAAGGAGCGGGATGAGGAGACTGGGTTATACTATTATGGGGCAAGGTATTACGCCGCCTGGATTCTTACTTAACACAGCAAGGGATAGAATTAGGAACTGCAATTGAGACGATTTACAACAATATAATCCCAGTAAGAGAAGATAATGGTTATGAGGTTCCATTAATGCCAGAAGACAATACAAGGATGAAAATGCCAACATTGAATTTTGAAATTGCAAACCCAGTTGCAAAAAATATATCAAAACACGCAATACAGGTTTACAATTCTCTCAGGAATAATAATTCTGATGACTAAGAACATAAAAATTGCAGTCTTTCTATTTATTTCGAGTTTCGCAGCTATGATATTGCGGGACAGGTATATAGGAGAAGAGAAAACCTTTCATAATCCATTGAATTGGAATGAAATATACGAAAACATTCCTATGTATCTGTTTTTTTCATTCCTCTTATCAGTGACATACCTGTATATTGAACACAGGAAGAATAACAAGTAGAAAAGTATTTCTTAAAATTGAAGAAACAATCGGTTCTTTTCCATTATCAACGGGTTATTCATTTACTCATAAATGGCCTATCTTTGTCACTTCATTAGTGTAACTCTTCGATGCCTTGAACCACCCGGTTACCCATACTGCCACCAACCACCTGCTTCCCCACGAGGCAGGAAACCCTGTCTATACCTACGATGCACATGGTAACATGACTATTATTCTTCTGACCGGCAAAATTTTTCCAGAATCGTGTAAGATGTAACAATCGGTTCACTATTTTTGCCCCGGATTGGAAATTCAATCAAAACTGATTTTGATTAAACGGTTATTTTACAAATAACAGAATTATGAAAGTAAAATTCCTGATCAAGTCATTGATCACCTCGTTGATTTTTACAATCATTCTATTCCTTTCAGCGGGGAAAGTTGTCTATTTACAAGGATTCATTTTCATGGCAACCAACTTGCTCACAGCATTAATGAATTTCCGGACTATCAGAAACGATCCGGACTTAATGACTGAGAGGTCGAAACCAGGTGATGGTGCAAAGTCGTGGGATAAGGTTATTCTGGGATTATCAGGCATTACATATCTGATAGGTGTCATCATCGCAGGATTTGATTCAGGGCGTTTTCAATGGTCTCCTGATTTTCACTGGAGTATATACGCCATAGGAGTCCTCCTGACTATTACAGGACAGGTGATCTTTCTAACCGCGCGAAAAGAGAATAAATTCTTTTCAAGCGTGGTAAGAATTCAAACCGAAAGGGGACATTCGGTATGTGATACAGGAATTTACAGGATTGTCAGGCATCCCGGGTATTCTGGGATGACAATTTCTTTAATTGCTTTTCCATTATTAACCGGCTCACTTTGGAGTATAATTCCAATAATGTTGGCGGTATCGCTTTTATTTATCAGAACTTATCTGGAAGATGAGGCCCTTAAAAAAGAATTGCAGGGATATACCGAATACTCTCAAATCACTCAGAAGAGACTAGTACCTAAAATTTGGTAGCAATGGATATGGCATGATAAAAGGGCCTATCGGCAATTGGATAATCATTCTAAGTTATAAAATTCCTTTATTCCTCTTCAAACATTTCATCACGGCAGCTTTCATCTGAAAGCTGCCGTAATTATGCATGCCCAGGCTTCAGATATCTCCGTGCAAGAATATAGAAATAGTAGTTCAGGCTAACAATGCCAGAAATCAATCAACGATATGCATGTAAATTTTGCACTGAATCGCCTGGTTTTGTTTCGGAACATCGGATTTATTTCCCGAATTGATTTATTCCTCTAAAGGCAAATGACTGAAATAAAACTAATTGTAATAAACGAAAAGTTTTTTTTCTGTCGATAATAACAATTATAACCATAATACGATCAAGTTTTGTAACTTGTGGCCGGTATATCCCTAAAATGGGTGAGATATATAGACCAGGCATACAAAAAAAGATCAATTCAACATCTATATTTCATGAGAACAACGCATTATCTCCTAACAATCGCTTTGTTGATCGGAACTGCACTAATAGCACAGAATTCGTCGAAGAGCGTTACCCAGAGGCAAACTGCATCAAAAGTCCTCAAATTTTCAAATAGAGATATCATACCACGAATATCAGATTCCGTACAGGTAACTTTTAATATCAATATGCAAAATGAAATTATCAGCTCAGACGGCGTATTTTTAAAAGGTAACTGGGATGGATGGACCAATGAAATCGAGATGGTGAAAGGTGAAGAGAGCGATGTATATTCAGTTGCATTAACCCTGGCCATCGAACAACGGATAGAATATAAATTTTATAACGGTAGTCCGGCCAATGGTTGGAATCATTATATAGGTGAGAATTTTTCAGGTGAATGCACTGATGAATGGACAAATCGCTTCTTTCAGGTTCATTCTGAGAATATAATATTAGAAACCGCCTGCTTCAATTCCTGCGAAAATTGTCTTCCTTCTGAAAAGGTTGAAGTCACTTTTCGTGTTGATATGCAGGAAACACCAGTATCTGGAGAAGGCGTTTTTCTGGTTGGTAATTTCAATAACTGGGGGAATCCCCTGATTCGTTTATCGGCAGACGGTACCATCTATTCATCTGAAGTGAAACTGACGCCTGGTGAGCAAATTGAATACAGGTTTATAAACGGAGACATTACTGAAGACAATATTTCAGGGAGTTGTACTAACAGTAATGGGGACAGGTGTATGACAGTTCCCGGAACCAATGAAGTACTCGAACCTGTTTGTTTTAATCGTTGTGTTGCCTGTGAACCGGTTAATCCCGATCAGGTTCAACTTACTTTTCATCTTGATGCAACCCATGCACAGTATGAATCGGTTCAACTGATACATAATTCGGAGTATTTTCAGTATTACGATTATGATAATGATCGCGTTTTTGAACTCACGATGTCTCTGGACACGGGACTTTTCTATTATCATGTACTTAGGGACAATGCGTGGGGCTGGGATCCCGATAACCCTCTTCATCCCGGGGGAATCCCATCGAACGGTGCCTATATGAATGTGTCCGACCCCATGATTAGTTACCTTTTGCCCATGAACAATGACATGATGAGGGAGAACCAGATTCAGGCAAATTTTGCTTTCTCGGCCGGTAATCAACCCGATATCAATTCAATAAAACTAAGCATTAATGGGAACGAGGTGAATAATCCCAGCCAGTATTACAATCCGGCAAAGAGAATATTGTTGATGGAGAATCCACCATTTCTGATTAACGGAGAGAATCAGGTGACTGTAGAATATACCACACCCAAAGGGGCAGCAAGCCGTACATCAGTCTTTAGCTATCAACCTGTTAAATTAATGATGGAGCCCATGATATATCGTATGGATCATATTCTTGCATGGGGGCGGGTATTCTCATTGCCTTACCCAAATTCTGTGTTTGTTGATTGTAATGGCACTGTTTACGAAGCTACCGTAAACGAGCAGGGATATTTCGGTACAGATATCAATATTCAGAATGGTCAGAATCTGGTGAAAACAGCTTACTCAGAGACGGGGTTTAACGAGCCTGTTGATGAGATGACTATCAACGCAGACATCAGACATAAATGGTGGGTTGAGCTTGAAACTTCAATTAACGGTACAACAGCTGTAATTACTGCCATTCCGCATGATATCAGTTTTGAGAACCTTGAACTGAGATGGCGAAACAGTGAAAATGCCGTGGATACCATAGCCGGGATTTCCGGCAATTCACCTTCTGTCTCATTCCAGATACCTCAATCACAAAGTGTATACGAAATCGAGTTAAAAGCAAAAAGTACTGATGGCCAGGTTTATTATGCCCGCAAAATGCTGACCACAAAAAGCAATACGCATTTTATAGATGTTAATGAGCGGGCACCATGGATGGAAAAAATGGTGCTTTATGAGGTCGAAGGAGATTATTTCGACTGGGGTAACTATACCTTTCAGAATATTGGAAATACTTTCCAACATATGGTAAACCTTGGTGTAAACTGCTTCAGGATTACCCCCTTTGTTGCTGGTGGTTTTATCTCATTCGACCATTTCGAAATCTCTCCATCAACCGGTACAATGGATGATTTAAAGAAAATGGTCAAAACAGCCCATCAATTCGGGTTAAAGGTCTTTTTTGATATTCCCCTCAGTCATGTAGCCTCCTATCATCCATTTATACACCCATCATTTCTGTTAAAGGATGCTGCTGAGCCTTTTACTGATTTCATCATGTGGCAGGGCAATCCAGGAGAATCAGATGTTGTTTTCAGCCCGGGTAATGGCAGGCAGTGTGTTTATACTAATCTCGACAACCCATATACCCAGGAATACTTCACCCGGTTGATGGAATACTGGGTTGAGGTGGCAGACTGCGATGGTTTCAGGATAGATTGCGGGCAGGAATCACTCCTGAGAGCCCCTGGTTTTATCAAACAATTGCATAAACGTTTACGTAACATCAAACCGGAACTATTTATTTTGAACGAAGGAGACCCACGTGATTATGAAGGAGTTAATTTTTACGAATTTGGTGATGCTGCCTACAGTTGGAAACTCAACAGTGAATGGGGAAATGGCGGCGAAGGGCTTCCCGGTATATATAAAGGCGTGTATACAGTAAACCAGCTGCATAACCTGATTATGGCAGGTATTCCATCCGATAACGGGTTGATTATGAATTACGCAAACAGCGGGTACCACGATTATCTGCACAACCGGTATGGATGGGAACAGGAACGTGCGGCGCTTTCACTGGTGACCACCACCTATGGCCTGGTTAATATAAGAGCTGGTGAAGAAGTGGGTGCTGTCCGAAGCAACGGAATGTTTGACTTTAACGATCCTCTGGGTTATCTTCCTTTATACAAGCGACTTATTAAAGCCCGAAAAGAACTGTTGGGCAATTATCCGGCAATTGAACGGATTACCGATAATATCCCTGATAATGTATATGTCTATACTTCTAAGGCTAACGGCGAGGTTATGCTTACCGCGGTGAATTTTTCCGGCTCAGCATCAGCCATTAGTCTCGATCTGAATAATGGTGCTTTCGAAGGATTGGGCAAATCTCAATGGTACAATATCAGCGAAGAGGTCACGACAGACAACACGCAGAAAGAAACCATGCAAATCTCATTGGATGGTTGGAACGCAAGCGTTTATGCCCTAAATCACATCAATATCCCGACAGAAACAAAACCCGTTACCTTCAGGGTTAATATGCAAAATGAAGAGGTAAGCGCATCTGGTGTTTATATTAACGGCAGTTTTTGTGACTGGAATCCCGATTATGCAATAAAGCTGACGGAGCATATAACCCCTGAACATAGCCATTATGCTTCTACAATCGACTTGCCTGTAGGAGAAGCCGTTGCTTACAAATTTGTAAACGGCGCTCCTGACAACTGGTCAATGTATGAAAATCTTTCAGGACTTGAATGTGCCTATGGCTTTGACTCTAACCGCACCCTGATTGTCCCGGGAAAGGAAAGTACGCTTGAAATGGTATGTTTCAAAAACTGTGAACCATGTGAGCCAAATGCAATCGGAAATCCAATGACTGGAAAAATTACTGTAATGCCCAATCCTGCAACCGGGAAAATTACTATTTCTGGTCTTGCACAAGTAGACGCAGACCTTTCCTTATTTAACTGTGAAGGGCGACAGGTATTGAAAATAACATTCAATCAATCTGAAGCGAAAAGTATTGATATATCATGCCTGAGGTCTGGAATATATTATCTCACGATAGTAAGCGGGGATAATGAGGTCAGATCAGCTAAGATTATCAAACTATAATTTTCTGCTAATCTTGCTTTCCTCAACAAACTAAAAGGTGGTTTCAATCCTCATTTGAAATTGAAATCTATTGACTCTTCGCTATAATTTGTGGGTTTATTTACTTTGCCAGATGCAAGACACAACACTGTTTACATATGCTTTAGGGCTGACCGACCCATGGTTTGTTATGAATGTTAAGTTCATCCAGGGCGACAATGGAGCAGAATTGCACATTAATAATCATATTTTTTGGCATCAATATATAAAAGCCAACCCAATATTTAGTAGTTTTTCTTCACTTATTAACGAAATAGGGTAAGGTTTAGACCTCTTTATCTGATAGGTACATCTAAAAATTCCTGAATGAGTCCTGTTCTCAATCCAAGTAATTAAAAAATCTTTTTCATTCTTTCTAATCAGAATCTGCGGTGAGATTTGATTCAATTTTTCCAACTCTTCTAAATCAACATAGAAATCTTCTGAATCGGATAACATATTAATGACTTCAATTAATTTGTCATTAGAACAAATCACATATTTCTCACTATAGTATGAATGCCACTTTAAAGCAAATTGTTCACCCATCACTGAAAAAAACAAATATTGAAGAAACCCCTTTCCTGAATCATCTGGAATAATATGATTTTTCGCTCGATGTTTTGGCTTGTTAACGAATCTATAAATTGACATTTTATCAGTATTCTTAATCTCCGTATTCTCTTTTATTGCATACAAAAATGGATTACCACCAATCAAACTTTTAAAATAATAAAGCCCAATTTTGTAGTTCTTTTGAACTCGAATTTCATTAAAATAGCCTAAATATGTATCAATAGTGAATGAATTTGAATCAATGGTGCTGAAATCTCCTTCCTGTTTAAATTTTACAGAATCCTGATAGTTTTGTATTTTCAAAATAAAATCACAATAATCTTGAGACTTTAAAATCAGGGGAATTAATGAGATTATTATAAAAAGTATATATCTCTGAATTTTCATATTGATTAATTTTGTTGGTGCTCGTCCATTTGGTTCACCAAATAGTAAATTTCTAATCTCTTTTTCAGGTTCTTCGGTACACCATAATATCTTTGACAGTGGTTTAGACGAAGCTATTTTCCAAGATTGAATTATCGTACAACTTTATTGCATCAAAAACATCTAAAATTTCATCCTGTTTTATTCTGTGGACGTCAACTTTTCCCAAATTGGTAATTATGTAATTTGATAATATCACACCAAATGTGCCAGTCATATCACTCACAAATGTACCGGGTGTATCACTCACAAATGAGCCGGGTGTATCACTCACAAATGTG
>MEOA01000039.1 GCA_001768515.1 Bacteroidetes bacterium GWE2_42_24
CTAAGTCTTGAAAGTAGTGTCTCTATTTTCATCTTTTAACCATTTTATTACAAAAATAATAAATTTCTACATCATTTTAAAACACAACCATGTTATTTCATCCGTTTCCTGTGTTTGCTCTGCGCTGGTACCTGATAAATTTACTGTTTCGGATGTCATATTTCGTAAAAGGGCACAACTTCAAGGTAAGACAAAAGAAACAAGTGAAAAGACTATTAAACCCGTGGTTCCTTTCATCGACAGTTCGAGGGTAGCAAAGGGTGACCTCAAACCAACTGAAGGGGATATATCAGGACGATTCTCTATGGCCTCTTATTCAAATTTGTCCAGTCTGACCGAAAACACACAACGCTTCAGGTACACCTTGATGCTTAATTCAAATGGGCTGCTGAGCCAGAAGGTAAATACTGAAGCTTATATTACTTTTGCCCACAGGCTCAACCAATGGGATGTTGTGAAAGCCGACATTTTTAATGCACTGCGTATCTATAGCCTGGCAGTACACTATCAGTTCAACACCAATCATGGATTGTGGTTTGGGCGTCGTATTAATCAGCGCATGGCAAGCCTTGGGGCGGTAGATGGCCTTCAATATGAGTGGAAATCGGGCGCTTTTACAACAGGAGTTATTGCCGGAAGCCGACCAGATGTTTATAATTACGGCATCAATACCAAACTGCTTCAGGCAGGTGCTTATGTGGCGCACGATTTCAAAGGTAAATCGGGGTTTATGCAGTCAACGGCAGGGGTGGTCGAACAAACCAACAATGGATATACCGACCGGAGGTTCGTTTATCTGCAACATATCAACTCGTTGTTGAAGAAGTTATACTTTTTCGGTTCAGCTGAAGTAGACCTTTTCAACAAGAAATTGATTAAGACCGATTCTTCGCTGGTTCAGGATAACTCACCAGTGGTTACAAACCTATACCTGTCGCTCCGATATCGTATTGTCAGTCAACTTTCCGTGGGAATATCATATAGTGCCCGCAACAATATTATATACTACGAAACCTATAAGACATATCTCGAAAGGCTGCTTGAACTCGAAACTTCAACAGGGTACCTATTTCAGGTTAACTGGCATCCGGGGAAGCGTATTTCCCTTGGACTCAATGCTGGTTATCGTGACCAGAAAGGCTCTCAACGGGCCTCTAAAAATCTCTATTCTTACCTGTCTTTTAACCGTTTCTTGTTTGAAAATGTAACTGCCAATGCTTCGGTTACCTTACTGGAAACTCCTTATATGAACGGCGACGTGTTCAGCTTTGGGCTCAATGGTGATTTATTTAAAGGAAAACTTTTTGCCGGAACTACATATCGTAATGTTAATTATCGGTTTGTAAGCGGGGAAACTTCCATCAGACAGCATATTGGAGAGGTGAGCCTTCTTTGGCGTACAACACGGAATTTTACCGCATCCCTGAATGCTGAATGCACCTTTGAAACTGGTGTGCAGTACCAGCGAATATACCTCAACCTGACGCAACGGTTCTGAAACAGGGGATGTTTTTTTGTAAGAAAAAAAACCAGTTTAGAGTTAAGTTGACCCTATGCTGGTTTATCAATGAATGTGCAGATAAAAATTCAGATTGAACAGCGTTTTTGTGGCATTGGTCTGACCTGGTGGTGTATATAGGGTGTGAATTGACAGGTGAAGATATCAAGACCAGTAGGTGGCATAGATGAAAAGGAGGATATTGATTACCTTTGCCATAATGAAGCAAGAACCTGACTTTTCAGCAGGCGTATTCGATGCCACCGGAAGTATGATCGATTGTAAATCTATCGGCAGAAAGGCACTATTGCCACTATTAATTTGTGAATTTATGCCACTGTTATCGCTGGCGGGTAATACAGAGTTAGAGTTACTCAGGGCTATCAATACAGACCGTAATCCTTTTTTCGACGGATTTTTCAAGGTGATAACCGATAGTGCCCCTGTCCTTTCCTTTATGATACCTGCGCTGTTAATAGTTTTTCTTCTTGTAACCGGAAATAAGCAACAAGCCCTCACTGCCCTGATAGCCGGGGTTTCAGTTGGAATTGCTGCCCTGATCAGTACAATTCTTAAGTTCTGGATCGACAGACCACGTCCGTTTATCACCTACGAATTCATTGAAAAGTTAAGTGTAGGAGGGAGCCCGAGTTTTCCTTCAGGACATACTACCGATGCATTTGCTCTCGCCATTGTGCTGGCATTAATGTTCAGAAAATGGTGGGTTATTGTCCCTTTGTTTTTGTGGGCAGCTCTTGTTGGCTATTCGCGGATGCACCTTGGTGTTCATTATCCTAGTGATGTAGGTGCCGGGATGGTCATTGGCCTGCTTGCCGGTGGTCTTTCTTTTGTAGGCCTCAAGCGCGTTATTTCGTGGGGAAGGCTGGCAAACTACATACCTGGAAGTTCATCGAAAAAATGACTTTTCTTGTATCATAGGTCTCTCGTATATTTCGCTTTAGGAGATGTTGTTTGTAATGAAGTGTTTGTCTTAATATAGGTTATCTGCCGTCATCTCTTATTTTCTTTGAGCAGTTTATAGTTTTCTCGCCTTACACATTGCACTTATAAGTGTACAGCCAAAAGGACTCTTTTCTGTCACAGGAAGGAGATCATAATACGTCAGCCCAAGCAATTGGGAATTAAAAATCAGGTATCCTTTATTTCTTTTTTCCCAATATTCTGATTACTTCAGCAGGCCCCCGGTGAAGCGGCCCCTCATCAATTTCATAGGAAGTTTCTTCAAAAGACAGCATTTCTATTCCGGAAAAATCTTCCTTTAACTGTTCGGGAGAATAGAGCAGGTCGATTGTTTTTGGGCCACTTTTTGTATTCCCAAAGTGTTTTTTATCAAAACACTCCAGAACAACAAACCCACCTGGCTTAACAAAGCCGGTAAGCCTTTGAAAAATCCTTCTGCGTAATTCTTCCGGCAGGTGCATAAAGATGATGCCCAATGCATCGAAGTGGTTTTTCGGGTAAAGCAGGGTCAAAGCATCACCTGTAACATATTCAATTGAAACACCTTCTCTGGCTGCCAGTTTCATAGCTTTATGACGTCCGGCATCAGTCAGGTCAAAGGCCGATACCTGCCAGCCTTTGCTCGCGGCATAAACGGCATTGCGCCCTTCACCTTCTGCCGGCATGAGAATTTTTCCGGGTGAATGTGTATCGATAAAAAGCTTGAACCAACCATTGGGATCAGTTCCATAAACATATTCTGGTACCAGGTACCTTTCTTCCCAAAGTTCCTTCATGGTTAGCAATTTAAGATTGTAATTTAAATCCGAGTCTTGTCCATTACAAATGATTGTACTTTTGCGACGCGTATTTATTTAAAATCATTCAAACGAATTACCCTGGTATTTGTTTTTTATGCTAAAAATTATCTGATGAATTCCACGCACCTATGGACCCGTAATTTTGTTCTGCTAACACTGTCAGGTTTTTTTCTTTCGCTGGCGTTTTATCTCTTGATTCCGACACTACCTGTTTTTATGGTGGAGGTTTTAGGTGCTGACAAGAGTCGTGTCGGTTGGGTAGTAGCCATCTATACACTGGCTGCCTTGCTTATCAGGCCATTTACAGGTTATGCTGTAGATCATTATGGCAGGAAATACATACTGTTGGTTTCGCTGGCAGTGTTTGCCGTTTTGTTAGGGTTTCACCTGCTGGTAACAACCCTCATGCAGCTACTGATTGTACGGTTTCTACATGGGTTGGCCTGGGGCGCCACTACTACAGCCAACTCAACACTGATAGTAGATATCATTCCTGAGAACAGAAGGGGTGAAGGGATTGGAATCTATGGACTGGCAATTCCGCTTGCTATGGCCTTTGGCCCGCTGGCTGGATTATGGCTGATGGCTGATGGGAATTATAGCAGGCTTTTTGGGGTAGGTACTGCTGTTGCTGCCGGAGCTTATCTCCTTACACAGTTGATGCATTTTCCTCAATTCGTCAGACACCAGCCAGGAGGGATTTCTGTGGCGCGGCTCTTTGCTTTTAAGGCGTTACCGGTGAGTATTGCAATGATGATTCTGATGATGAGTTATGGCGGTGTGATCTCATTTGTTACCCTTTATACCCTTGAATTGGGCTTGGGCAGTGCTGGCATTTTTTTCACCGTTTATGCAGTAGGTCTCTCTATCTCCCGGCTTTCTTCCGGTAAGATTTTCGATCGAAAGGGTCCGGGTTTTATCGCACCGTTAGGTTTGATATTAGTGACTATCGGAATCTCTCTGCTGTGGATTATGCATAATTATACAGGGTTTATGCTTGCCGGGCTGTCAATCGGTTTGGGATATGGGATCATTTTTCCTACTTTCCAGGCCATGGTCAACAATCTGGTTGCCCCGTGGAGAAGAGGGGCGGCCAACTCGACACTCTTCACAGCTTTGGATTTGGGGATAGGTATAGGAGCCATTATTACGGGTTATCTGGCCTCGCTTGTTGGGTTGGTGAATGCCTTTGGAATACTGGCCATCATTACTTCTACAGGTTTGATATGGTATCTGGCCGTCGTTCAGCCGCATTATAGAAGGAACAGGGTTACACAGGATTTAACAATGTAACGACCTGAGATGCTATAGTTCCGGGGTTTGTAAAGACTGTATAAAGTACCGAATGTTAGTATTGTCATTGATTATTTTCGGAAAAATGAAATTAAATTAAAGCGATCTTCTTGTCTTCTGTTCCTTCAGTAATTGAGTTGAAAACCATTTTATCCTTTAATCCCGATTAGGTTTTTAAAAACCTCCCCGTATCTTTGTAGCTATGATCAATGGTTCACAAATGTTCGCCGTTTTGCTTCGCTGGCGAATAAGGAATGTCAGCGAACAACAGTTCGTATACATTGTCAGCTTCATCGTAGGTATCCTTAGCGGTTTGGCTGCCGTGTTACTTAAGAATACACTGTATTATACTCATTACCTTCTGTCGGATGGGTTCAATTATGCAGCGAAGAATTACCTCTACTTTGCCTCCCCTCTGGTTGGGATAGTTCTGACCGTTTTGTTTGTCAGGTATTTTGTACGCGATAGCATTAGCCATGGTGTGAGCCGTATTCTTTTTGCCATCTCGAAGAATAATAGCCTGATAAAGGCTCATAATACTTACTCATCGATTATTGCCAGTACACTTACCATTGCCTTCGGCGGATCTGTTGGGGCTGAGGCTCCGGTGGTGTTAACAGGGAGTGCTATCGGGAGTAATATTGCCCGGATCTTCAGGCTCGACTATAAGATGGTAACCATCATGGTAGGCTGTGGAGCTGCTGGCGCCATTGCGGGTATCTTTAAGGCTCCGATAGCAGGATTGGTTTTTGCACTGGAAGTTCTCATGATTGACCTTTCCATTGCCACCATCATGCCATTGTTAATCAGTGCTGTGACCGCCTCTGTTGTAGCATACTTTCTACTGGGCGAAGGCGTGTTGTTCTCATTTCGTATTGAGGAACATTTTGTACTCACCAATATTCCGTGGTACATTTTGCTTGGGATTGTCTGTGGGTTTATTTCGCTCTACTTTACACGTGTTTCTATGGCCATTGAGGTTAGGGTAAAGAAAATAAAACCATGGTGGTTAAAGCCTCTCGCAGGGGGAATTGTTCTGGGTGGATTGATCTTTATCTTCCCTTCACTGTTTGGTGAGGGATATGAGGTACTTCACGCGATGGTAAATGGAAGAGGAGAGGAGGTCATTGAGCAATCTGTTTTTGGTTTTGCTACAGATAATGAATGGATGTTGATCGGGGTATTGGGGTTGATGATGGCTTTCAAAGTTGTCGCCATGGCAGTTACCAATTCTGCAGGAGGTGTTGGTGGTGTTTTTGCCCCGACTTTGTTCATGGGAGGTGTCGCGGGCTTTTTTACCTCACGTTTGCTCAATGCTACTTTCAACATCGGGGTGTCTGATGCAAAGTTTGCTTTGGTAGGGATGGCTGGTCTGATGGCTGGTGTTATGCATGCTCCCCTCACAGCCATCTTCCTGATTGCCGAAATAACAGGAGGGTACCAGTTGCTCACCCCGTTGATGATTACCAGCACGATTTCTTTTCTGACCATTCATTATTTTGAACCTTATTCAATCTACACCAAGATGTTGGCTCAGCGTGGAGAACTCATCACACACCATAAAGACAAGGCGGTGCTGTTAAGGATGAAGGTGAGTGACCTGTTGGAAACGAATTTCTGTACAGTTTCAATGGACATGACACTGGGGCAGTTTGTACAGATTGTGTCCAAATCAGAACGCAATATCTTTCCAGTTGTCGATTCCGACAATACATATCTGGGTGTCGTATTTTTGAATGATATAAGGCACATGCTTTTTGATCATTCGCTCTACAACGAAATCACTGTAAGGCAGTTGATGTTTATGCCCGACGTAAGTGTATCTCCCGATGATTCGATGGAAGATGTGGCTTCGGTATTTCAACAGACAGCCCATTATAACCTGCCGGTCATCAAGGATGGCAAGTATGTGGGGTTTGTCTCAAGAGCCAATGTTTTCTCCCGTTACAGAAGACTTTTGAAGGACTCATCGGATGAGTAACCGGGTAGTTATCTGGCCCCAGATATTTATTGATAATCATTAAAAGCGTCCCCTTTTTTACAGGCTTCGAAAGGTATTCGTTGCAGCCTGCCTCCAGTGACCGTTGCTTGTCGGCATGGAATACATGTACCGTTACAGCAACAATGGGTAATTCTTTATAACGTGAATCAGATCGGAGTAACCGTGTAATGTCAAGTCCGCTGATGCTTTCCCGGAGCGAGATATCCATCAGAATCATCGCAACCTTCTCCTTTTCCAGCACATCAAATACTTCACGATTGTTGCCTGCGATGATTGGACGGAATTCCCTGCTGAGAATGACCTCCATATAGAACTGACTGCCCGTATCATCTTCAACAACCAATATTACCGGCAGGCTGTTTGCCGATGGGTTGTTACTGTTATCAGCTTTTAATTGCATGTGGGGAGTTCTATTATTTGAATCATTGTTGTTCAAATAAATAGTTGTGTATTTACCTGACAATAAGGCAAAAAGCCATTGGCAAACCATCAATTCAAGGCAAAAGGGAAAAAGGGACTATTTGATGAAGAGAATACAATATCAAACTTATCGGCA
>MEOA01000040.1 GCA_001768515.1 Bacteroidetes bacterium GWE2_42_24
TAGAAAACTCCTCAGGTACCTGTGCCTGTTGTTGCTGCTGTTTCAGGTGACGGAAGGTAACGCCCAGGGGGAGTGGAATAACTGGTATTTCGGAGCAAAGGCAGGCATCAGATTTCAAGACGAACCGCCACCTGTAGCATTATTAGATGGTGAATGTGGAGTAGGATGGACGGTAACTTCTGTAATATCTGATTCTTCGGGCCAGTTTCTATTTGCTACAAACGGGGGAGAAGTTTATAACCGGCTTCAACAGATCATGCAGAACGGGAATATGTTGCATGGTTATAACAACTACGAAGCTGTGATAACTGTTCCTTTCCCTAGTAACCCGGGAAAATATTATATCTTCACAGATGGCTTAACCGGCCTTCCTCCCGCCCCTCCGGGATTTCCCATGGAATATAATATCGTAGACATGGCACTTGACAACGGGTTGGGGGGGATTATGCCAGGTTTTAAAAATGTTCCTGTTCCGGGGGCAGAGAATTCGAGCGGTACGGTTACTGCCGTTCCGCATCAAAACAACCGGGATTTCTGGATTATTGTTCAGACCTGGAACCTCCCGAAAAAGTTTCTTGTTTTTTTACTTACAAACAAAGGTTTGCAGCCTCCTGTAATCAGCCCTTGTACTCTTCAACCTACACTCACTTCTCCAACCAGAATGAGATTTTCAGGTGACGGACAGAAATTTGTATGTCTCTACAGCTCGAATCCTGTTGCAAGTTTTTACTCTTTTGACCCATCAAACGGAATCATAGTTCCAAAGTTCACCTTTAGCTGTATGGGGCAATTTGGAATAGCCTCCGTCGAGTTTTCTGTCGATGGCAAATACCTGTATATCATAACCACAAACAATCCATTCAATTGTAAAATTGCACAGTTCAATGCTGATTTGACCGATTCTATCTCCTTTGTGGCATCCGAAACCAAGGTAGCCAACACCAACTATCAAGGTAAAATGCAGTTGGGGCCTGACTGGAAAATATATATATCAAAATCTGGAGCTAATTTATTTATTGATTCCTTAAGCGTAATTCACCATCCTGAACTCCCCGCATTACTCTGTGGTTATCAGAATAATTATGTCCCTTTACTTGGAAGATCTGGGATGAATTCCATCCCAACTTTTGTTCAGCGCTATTTCGCCTACATCAATCACACTGGTTACTGCCAGGGGATGCCGGTTACCTTTGAACCCAACACATGGCCTCCACCTGATTCACTGTGGTGGAACTTTGGAGACCCGGCAAGCGGTACTGCCAACTTCTCGAACGACAGCACTCCTGAACATACCTTCAGCTCTGCCGGGACATTCACCGTCCAGATGATCGTCAGGCATATCGACATGCGATATGATACAGCTACTGTTAACATCACCATAGAACCACAACCCTCCCCGAACCTCGGGCCTGATCGTACGGTCTGCGAAAACCAGACAGTGGTACTGGATGCCGGTTTTAATCCCCAATGGACCTACCTCTGGAGTACCGGGGCAACAACCAGTTCCATAGCAGTCAGCAACAGCGGGACGTATGGTGTTACCGTTACCTCTCCTAACAGTTGTATAGGAAGCGACAGCGTGGTGCTGAGCATCCTGCCGGGCAGTACACCCCTGCCAAAGCAGATAAGGCATAACTGAGCGCGGGCGTTGACTCCCGAAGGCTTTCGGGAGGCATTCGGCGTTGACTGCTGACGCGAGCTATTAGCATCGCGATTGTTACACAGAGAACCACAGAGTTAAAAATTTTTTCTCTGTGTAACGCTGTGTCTTCTCTGTGAAACGCTGTGCAGTTAAACTTTTGACTTTAACAGTAGCCATCACGACTGACTTTATGCCTGGTTATGTCCATAACTCGGCTGTCCGCATATTTTTCCTGACAGCATGATCTCGTATAACATTATCATTCAATCAAAATACAGATCACCTGCTCTGGTACAATTTTTGCAATATCTGAGTATGCAATTAATAGAATATAAAACAAAAACCAATCGAAAATCAAACGGGAATAAATCCTGGCCGCACGGTTAATCAACGCTTGACCTACGGTTCATCTACGGTCCATCTACGGTTCATATTAAAAAATGATCCAATTTCTTCAGCCAGGGCAAAGCCCCGATGCATTGCATCACTTTTTTGAAATAGCAGATGATAAAGATTGAAATATCGGCATCAAAACCAATTCAACCGGGACAATTTATTGTAACTCTCTGGAAAGGTTGAATCTCCCGCTACCTTTAGAAACATTCTCCAGGTACAACCCTGAGAAGGGGTAATTCCCGCAAATGCCGTTACCAAACAGTTTGAGATGACTTTCATGTCGGAAAATGTCTATTAAATAGTTCTCCATCAAAAAAGCAACTGTTAGCCTTCGGTCCGACAGCTATCAGGATTTATGCTGACCCTGGGATTGTAAAATAATGAATTCTGGTATTGAAACCATCATCTGACCTGTCACGCTATATATATCCAGCGAAACAAACAACCCCTCACGAATTACATCGCGAGGGGCTGAATTAAAGTGTCTCCCCGATAGGGCTCGAACCTATGACCCGTTGATTAAGAGTCAACTGCTCTACCAACTGAGCTACGGAGAGAAGTTTACCGTCGAAACGGACTGCAAAGGTAAAAACTTTCGTTAAATTATCGTCACTTCTTATCCCATCTTTTTGCTCTACCTTTGCAAAAAACCGCTGCCATGGAAGGAAAAGAACGCAAATTTAAATCGGCACTTAAAGTAAATGAGGGCATTGAGCAACCTCCGCAGGTGAATGCCGATTATGTTAAAAACCTGAAACATAAACGGGCTCTGTTGCCTGTCGACGAATATTTCCGTGGCATCCTGGCTGGCAACCGCACCATCCTTAGTCAGGCCATCACGCTGGTTGAGAGTTCACTTCCCGATCATCACCGCATCGCCCAACAACTCGTTGAAAGGTGTCTGCCTTACACTGGTAACAGCATCAGACTTGGAATCACAGGGGTACCCGGTGCAGGTAAGAGTACTTTTATCGAAGCTTTTGGAAAATTTCTTACCCGACAGGATCATCGGGTTGCCGTTTTGGCCATTGACCCCAGTTCACAGCGTTCGAAGGGGAGCATCCTGGGCGACAAGACGCGCATGGAAGAGTTGTCAACCGACCGGAATGCCTTCATCCGTCCTTCCCCCAGTGCAGGATCTTTAGGCGGTGTAGCGCGCAAGACACGCGAAACAACCGTGCTGTGCGAAGCGGCAGGATTCGACATCATCATCATCGAAACGGTGGGGGTTGGTCAATCTGAGACTGCCGTACACTCCATGGTCGATTTTTTCCTGTTGCTTATGCTTTCGGGCGCAGGCGATGAGTTGCAGGGCATCAAACGCGGCATCATGGAAATGGCCGATGCCATCATCATTAACAAGGCCGATGGAGACAACAGGCAACGAGCCAATATGGCCCGGCAGGAATATCAGAATGCGCTACACCTTTTCCCCCTGCCCCCTTCAGGCTGGAGTCCGGTGGTAGATGTCTGCTCAGCCCTTGAGAAGCAGAACATCGACAAGGTTTGGAGCATCATTACAGACTATCTGGCACGGGTCAGGGAAAACGGTTATTTCACACGGAAACGCGTGGAGCAGGCCCGCAATATCATGGCCGAAGCTGTAGAACAGGAACTACGCGACCGCTTCTACCAGCATCCCGGCATAGCTGATCAGATGAACACGCTGAATGAATTGGTCGACAAACAGCAAATCAGTTCATACGAGGCTGCAAGAAGATTGATTGAATTCTACACCGGAGGTCACTAAATATGCGGCTTCCGGGTTAAGCTTGTTTTCCGATCTGTTTCAGGTGCTTCTTCGAGTACACCCGCTTAATCCAAATGGGAAGGATAATGGCCCCGAAAAAGAGGTAGGGATAAAAGCTGATCAGGCGCCAGAGCAGGGCTAAGGAGGGGGCCAAACCATTGGGTATAAACTCCCCGAGAAAACCATTGAAAATATACTCCGCCACACCACTTCCTCCCGGGGTAGGACTGATAAGCATAATCACCCACATGATCAATTGGCGGGCATAGATCAGAAAATGGTCATCAACAGGGGCAACAGTCAAAATCAACATATTGACCACCCAAAAACGGGCAGTCCATGAGAGTACAGTTGATCCGAAAGCCCTGAGCCAAAAGGAGAACGAACGGCCCTTCATTTCCTTGCTGGTGATGATGATATCGGTGCCTGAGTCAGCAGCACGCTGACGCCATTTGCGCAGGAACGACAATGAGAACACCTTGATCAGCATCCACTTGAAGGAACGTGGTCTGACAAATATCCCGAGATAGATCAGCAGAATCAGAAGCATGATGAAACCATAACCAATCCAGAAGATACCAGCCGTTCCCCATTGAGTATTGAAGAGGAGATACTGGCCTTCGGATTTAAAAAGGAATGTTGAGCCCGCAAGCAGGAAGGCAAAAGGAACCATAACAACATAAAACAACTCATCGAGAAAGGCAGTAATCAACACGATGGCTGTACTTCTTCCTGCACTGATCCCTTCCTGGGCAATGATAAACATGGCAACGGCTGAACCTCCTACCACCGACGGGGTCACTGCCGATGAGAACTCCCACAGCATGATGACCTGAAAACTCTGACGCCAGCTAAGCTTCTTATCGCTCAGTAACCTGATACGGTATATGTAAGCCAGATCACGGATCACCATCATCAGCAGGGCAACGGCAAGAAAGAAAGTAGAGGTGTAACTCCAGTTAATCCTGCCAAAAGCCCCCGCATCAAAGTTTCGGTAGACCAACCAGGAGGCCACACCTATCCCAAGGAACACCGCAAGGGCAATCCTCCGGATATGGAAGATCTCAAATATTTTATGCGCTCCTGACATAGATCTGATAGGAATTCCAAAGTTACTAAATCATCACAGCCTGACAAAACATAATAAGCCCGTGAGAGTAACCAGATGCAACCGAAATAGTTTACTTCGGCCACTTTGGCAGATGAAATCAAGCCGCGCACGACACTTTGTCACCAAAAACGCATCTTTCATGGGCAATTCCAGGATCGGCATAAAATTTGAAAAAGGAGAAAGCATAAACGTAAAAAAATTAAGTTACAAACTAAATTACAGGAGGATAATACCATGACTATTACACGTTGGAGAAACTTACCCGCATTGACCGACATGTTCGACAACCTTTTTGAACAGGAACAGAATCGTATGGCAACCAAGCAATATGATTGCATTCCGTCGGTCAACATCCTTGAAACCAAGGAAGCATTTGAAATCGAACTGGCTGTTCCCGGAATGGGCAAAGATGATTTCAATATCAACCTTGAAAACAATGTTCTGACCATCTCATCCGAAAAAGAGATGAAAAAGGACGAAGATCGCAACTACACCCGTCGCGAGTTTGCTTACGGAAGCTTCAGCCGGTCATTTACTTTACCCAAGACCGTTGACAGTGAAAAGATTTCGGCCAATCACCAAAACGGTATCCTGAGAATTGGGTTGCCCAAGAAAGAGGAAGTGAAACTCAGCCGGCAGATTGACATCAACTAACCGCGATTCGTTCAAACTTAAAAGGGTCGTTCCAAACAGGGAACGACCCTTTTTTGTTACTTTTGCCTCTTCAAATCAAACAAAAATGAACCTAAGCGTATCATTTACCACGACGCTCCTGTGCCTGATCTTAACGTTTCTGAAGCCTGCCGCGGCTCAGCAGGCGGCTTATACCCGTCAGGTTATCATTACCACGATTTACGGCGACATTGTCATCGGCTTGT
Source organism: Bacteroidetes bacterium GWE2_42_24 (assembly GCA_001768515.1). Lineage (GTDB taxonomy): Bacteria > Bacteroidota > Bacteroidia > Bacteroidales > TTA-H9 > GWE2-42-24. The sequence continues at coordinate 5,778 of MEOA01000040.1, forward strand.
ATGACCTAACCCCGCTTCATCGTGATAATTTCGTCAGACAGGTAACCGCCGGCTGGTTCGATGGCTCCGATTTCCACAGGGTTATCAGCAACTTCGTGGTTCAGGGAGGCGGCGGAAGGAATGGAGAAGAAGATCCCGGGTACACCATCCCTGCAGAGGTAACCCCCAGACTTTGTCACCTAAGGGGTGCTGTAGGTATGGCACGCGAATCGGATAATGTAAATCCTTCCCGGGCTTCAAGTTCAAGCCAGTTTTATATCATACACGGAAAACCCGTTACCGACAGCACACTGAACCTTCAGGAAAAACGTTTAGGTTACAGCTACCTCCCAAATCAGCGCAGCAATTACCTCTTGCAGGGCGGACAACCCAGGCTGGATGGTCTGTACACCATCTTCGGAGAGGTGATTTCGGGCATGAATGTGGTGGATTCCATTGCAGCCCGCCCCACGGGAGCTGAAGACCGTCCTCTCGAAAAGATCATCATTAACGCTAAACTTATCAATAATTAATTCATTCCATGAAAACCCGACTCATCTTTGCATTTCTTTGCCTTTCAATGGCTACCTTTGCACAAAAATCCGAGAAAATGACACAATTTGTAATTCACACCCCGATGGGCGACATGAAAGGCGTTCTGTACAACGACACTCCGCTTCATCGCGACAATTTTATAAAACTGGTCAATGAAGGCTGGTACAACGATTCCCCATGGCACCGCGTCATCAAATCCTTCATGATTCAGGGCGGAGGGAACAAGGATGGCCGTATTGATCCGGGTTATACTGTACCTGCTGAATTCAGCAGCGCACATCTGCACAAGAAAGGAGCCCTGGCTGCTGCCCGGATTGGCGATCAGGCAAACCCGCAACGCCGGAGTTCAGGCTGCCAGTTCTACATCGTACAAGGCCAGAAACTCACTGCCGGCCAGGTGTCCATGTATGAAGGCCAGATGGGCATCACGCTTACCGAAGATCAGAAAAAAGCCTATACCGAATTGGGTGGCACGCCACATCTCGATGGAGCTTATACTGTGTTCGGAGAAATCACCGAAGGACTCGATGTGATCGATAAAATCGCCGCCGTTAAAACCCTCCCCGGCGATAAACCTGTCACCCCGATCGCCATGTCTATTGAAATTTTGAAATAGTTTTCCGTTTTATTGATTGTCCGGTTGTTGAGATAATGAGCTCCTGGCTGATGGCTTGCTGCTAATTAGCTGACACCCGAAACAACATACATCAAAGGTTACGAAAACCTGTTATGAAAGAAAAAATTGAACAATATCTCCGGGAAGTCGGGCAATACAGTGAAACTGGTGCCGAGCAGGTTGAAGCTTTCCGGATCAAATACCTTGGCAAGAAGGGCCTACTCAACGACATGTTCGAGGAGTTTAAGAAGGCAGCCCCCACCGATAAAAAGGAATTGGGACAGATGCTCAACACCCTGAAAAACACTGTACAGGACAAGATCAACGGTCTGAAAGCAGCTACTGGTAACAAGGGGCATCACCTGAAGCTTGACGACCTGACATTACCTGTCGACTTCACTGAAGCAGGGACACGCCACCCCATCTCAATTGTCAGGAATCAGATCGTAGATATCTTTGCCCGCATGGGTTTTACCGTAGCTGAAGGTCCTGAAATTGAAGACGACTGGCACAACTTCACAGCGCTCAATTTCCCACCCGATCACCCTGCCCGTGATATGCAGGACACCTTCTTTGTAGAGCACAACAAGATTCATGGAGATATAGCTCTTCGCACACACACCTCCTCAGTACAGGTGCGTACGATGGAAAACAACGCCCCTCCCATCAGGCAGATATTTCCCGGCCGTGTGTACAGAAACGAAGCCATCTCAGCCAGAGCCCACTGCATGTTCCATCAGGTTGAAGGACTCTACATCGACAAGGATGTATCGTTTGCCGACCTGAAACAAGCTTTGCTGGTGTTTGCCCGTGAAATGTTTGGTGGCGAAACACAGATAAGGCTTCGTCCTTCCTACTTCCCATTCACCGAACCTTCGGCCGAAATGGACATCTCTTGCAACATATGCGGCGGAAAAGGATGCAACATCTGTAAAGGTTCCGGCTGGGTTGAAGTGTTGGGCTGTGGAATGGTTGACCCCAACGTTCTGCAAAATTGCGGTATCGACAGCAAAAAATACAGCGGTTTTGCCTTCGGCATCGGCATTGAACGAATGACCATGGTGAAATACAGAATTAACGACCTCAGGCTTTATTTCGAGAACGACGTGCGGTTTCTGCAGCAGTTTGAACCGGTGTATTAACACAAACGTATTCTGAAAACATCAATATATAAAGCCCGGGAATTAATTCCCGGGCTTTTGTTTGATTTCAGCAAAACTGATCAGTCATCTGCACAGAATTAATTTGAAACAACTATTTCAGAAAAGACACTTCTGACAGTGAATACTGCCAGCGTATATTCCCGGCAATGCCAGAAAGATCATCATGCTTATATGCGCAGTTATATCGATATTTTGTATCTTTATACCTTAAGGAATCACTCTAATCATGAAACAAGCAGTTAAATTACTTCTGATCCTCTTACTATATTCCTGCGCCGGGCTGGATTCAAAGAATGAGGATTTTGATATGGCTTACCAGGAAGGCAACAAGATTTGTGTTGTCAGGTTTAACCCGAAAGAAAAGAAATACTTCAGCCAGGTAACTGATCCGTGCCTCTCGCCTGATGGAAAAAGACTTACCTATACAAAGTCAAACGATACATCCGGACAATCCTCCCGGGTTATAATCATCGCGGATATGGAGACCGGCGTCCTGACCCCGTTAAATATCAAAAACAATAACCATTACGGGGCGGTCTGGTCGCCTGATGGTGCCTACATCGCCTTCAACCTGTTTGATAATAACGAATGGCACGTTGGGGTAATAAAAACCGACAATACAGGATTGCAAATCCTCAGGTCACCTGTAGGGAACGGACTCTTTGCACCGGCCTGGATGCCAGACAGCCAACAGATTATTGCCCACGATTTAACGACGATTTACATTTTCAACCTGGCAGGTGAACAGGAAGAGACCTTCAATATCAACCATCTGATTGGTGATAAATTCTTTGTATCCAGCGCCACCCGATTTCAGTTTTCGGCCGATCAGAACAACCTGATTTTTAATGCGGGGATCGATGAAACCATTCCAGGAATTGACGAACCGGCCGAAGCAATCTTTTCGTATGATTTCAATAGTAAAAAATGCAAAAGGCTAACACCCCGTGGATTGTCGTGCTTTGACCCCTGGCCCGATGCATCGGATACACTATATTTCGCAGCAATTAAAGACTCTGGCTTTAAACCGACGATCTATAAAACAAGCCTTTCAGGTTCAAAGCCAATACCACTGATGGCTGGTTCAAGGCCGAGTATCAAGGTGAAATAAACGCGACGTTCCGGAATAAGGTGGTGTTGCCTCAACCCAATCAAAAACAGGAATAACGGGAATAAACCCGGAATGCATAATGCCCTGAGGATGATGTTGCTTGTGTTTAACAAGGTTAATAAAGTCAAGTCAAATGCATAGAACTTCCAAATCAATCACTTTCATGTCGATCATTTTGCTTTTAACCGGAGCACAAAGTTGTTCCGATAATGCTCATAAGGCACTGAGTACCTTTCCGGAAGAGGGCTATATTCAGGTAACTGGGGGGCGCATCTGGTACAAAATTACCGGTGCTGATAAACCAGGAATTCCGCTGCTGGTTTTGCACGGAGGTCCCGGTGCACCACACGACTATCTCGAGAACCTGGAGAAACTAACCACTTACCGGCCCGTGATATTTTATGATCAGCTCGGGTGCGGTAACTCAGACCGTCCGGATGATACGGCTTTATGGACAATCGAAAGGTTTATCAAAGAACTCTGTCAGGTAAGGACATTTCTGAATCTGGAAAAAATGCATATCCTCGGGCAATCATGGGGCTCGATGCTGGCCGTTGAATACATGCTAAGGAAACAACCACAGGGCATCGTCAGCCTGATTCTGGCAGGCCCTTTCCTCAGCGCACCAAGATGGGCCGCCGACCAGCGAACATGGGTATCAGAGCTTCCTGCGGCCCTTCAGGACACCATCCACAAGTATGAAGCCCTTGGTGATTATGATGCGCCGGCTTATCAGGAAGCCATGGTGGCCTATTATGCCAAACATGTATGCCTGCTCGACCCCTATCCGGCCAGTATGAACCGCACAATGGAGAAAATGGGTGTTGATGTGTATCGCTACATGGCAGGGGCCAGCGAATTTACCTTGAACGGAACCTTACAATCGGTCGACCTTACCGATAAACTCCATGAAATAAAATGCCCGGTTTTGTTTACCTGTGGTGAATTTGATGAAGCCACCCCGGCAACTACAGCTTTCTATAGAAGCAAACTACCCGGATCCGAAATACATGTGTTTGAAGGAGCCTCTCACAGCCATCACCTTGAGAAGGAGGAGGAATTCATCAGTGTAACCGAAGATTTTATGAAGAGAGCAGAAGCAGGGACTTTTGAAAAAAGGTTTTAACATTATCCAACACTCATAGCTGAAGGCTTCTTGTTTGTCATCGGTTAAAATGTTTTAATGGTCCGCGCAATCGTATTGACACTTCCTTTAGCCGATTCGCCCGGTTGTTGCAGTACGCAACAGTTAAATCAACATAAGGCAGAGACCTCATCTCAGGGGCAATTCATAAATCGTCCCGGCACCTTTTCCCGGCAGGAACTCCTGATATGGCACTGTAAATTATAAGCCTTCGATCATTTTTATCTCCGGAGACAAAAAAAGGCTGCCCGACAGGCAGCCTTTTCAAAAAGATTATCATTAATGCATTACACGTCGATTCGGGCGTATTTGGCATTTTTTTCAATGAATTCACGGCGGGGAGGAACTTCATCGCCCATGAGCATAGAGAAGATTCTGTCGGCTTCTGTTCCATTGTCAATGGTCACCCTGCGCAATGTACGGCGGGCGGGATCCATTGTAGTACTCCACAACTGTTCGGCATTCATTTCACCGAGACCTTTGTATCGCTGGATGTGTATTCCACGCTCTGAGCCATCCTTCGAAAAATCACCTACAATAGCGGTTCTTTCCTCTTCAGTCCAGCAATAACGCTCACTGCCGCCTTTTTTTATCAAATAGAGTGGCGGTGTAGCGATATAGACATAGCCGTTCTCGATCAGCTCGCGCATATACCTGAAGAAGAAGGTCAGGATAAGGGTAGCGATATGACTTCCGTCGACATCGGCATCGGTCATGATCACGATCTTATGGTAACGTAGTCTGTCGAGATTCAGGGCCTTGCTATCATCTTCAGTACCAATATGGACACCCAGTGCTGTAAAGATATTCTTGATTTCCTCGCTGTCGAAAATCCTGTGTTGCATGGCTTTCTCAACGTTCAGAATCTTTCCCCGTAAGGGCAGGATTGCCTGAAACTTACGGTCACGACCCTGTTTTGCTGTTCCACCTGCTGAATCACCCTCTACAAGGTAAATCTCGGCCAAAGCAGCATCACGTTCCGAGCAGTCGGCCAGTTTACCAGGCAAACCTGACCCGGAGAGCACATTTTTTCGCTGTACCAGCTCTCTGGCCTTTCGTGCTGCATGACGTGCGGTTGCAGCCAGTATCACCTTATTGACGATGGTGCGGGCTTCCTTTGGGTGCTCTTCAAGATAGATATTGAGCACCTCACTCACCAGAGCGTCTACAATACCCATCACTTCACTATTGCCCAACTTCGTCTTTGTCTGCCCCTCAAACTGGGGTTCGGCTACCTTTACACTGATGATGGCAGTCAGCCCTTCGCGGAAATCATCGCCCGAGATATCAAATTTCAACCCTTTCAGCATCCCCGTCTTTTCGGCATAGGCTTTTAGTGTACGGGTAAGCCCGCGGCGAAAGCCGGCAAGGTGAGTACCACCTTCGTGGGTATTGATATTATTAACATAAGCGTGAAGGTTTTCGCTGAAAGACGTATTGTACTGCATGACCAGTTCAACGGGGGTATTGTTGCGCTCACCTTCCAGATAGATGGGATCAGGGATAAGCTTTTCACGCGTCTCATCAAGGTAAGTGATAAAGTCAACCAATCCGTTCTCTGAGTAAAAATCAGTACGTACAGGTGAACCATCTTCCTGGAAATTCCTTTCGTCGGTAAGAGAGATGCGTATTCCTTTATTCAGATAAGCCAGTTCACGCATGCGGCTGGCCAATATTTCAAAATCGTATAGTAGCGTGGTGAAGATGGTGCCATCGGGTTCAAAATAAACCTCGGTACCCGTAGTTGTGGATTCGCCGATCACCTTGACCGCTTCAACCGGTTTACCTTCATGATAGCGCTGGAAATAAATCTTGCCATCACGATAGACTTTCACCTCCAGCGTTGAAGAGAGCCCGTTAACGCAAGACACACCTACGCCATGCAATCCGCCCGAAACTTTATAGGAGCCTTTATCGAATTTTCCACCGGCATGAAGTACAGTCATCACCACTTCCAGAGCCGAACGTTGTTCCTTTTCGTGCCAGTCGACCGGAATACCACGACCGTTATCGCGCACAGAAACAGCATTATTTTGATGAATTGTAACTGAAATCTCATCGCAATATCCAGCCATAGCTTCATCGATAGAATTATCGACAACTTCATATACGAGGTGGTGCAGCCCTTTCACACTGATATCGCCAATGTACATGGCCGGACGTTTCCTGACAGCCTCAAGCCCTTCCAACACCTGAATGTTGTCGGCAGTATAGGTCTCCACAGCCAGTAAACTTTTTTCTTCGTCACTCATATTCAATAAATTAACTATATTTATAGGATAATGCAAAGGTATGTTTTTTTCATGGATTATCCTATGTATTTAACCGTAACAGGAGAGGTTTCTTGTTGTAACTAACGCCAATAACCAAAACCAAAGTGTAAACAATTTTCAGATTACGCGATTCTTGTTATCCAAATGTTTTTGGCCTGTAATTTACAATAAACAAATTATTAGCCCTCAGAAACATAAAGGCGCAGCGATGGTCAGCAATACAATGAATACTTGAGATGAGTTTAACAGGAAGAATTAATTTTCGCCTAAACAACGAAAAACCGTGAAATTAAAGCAATTGGTGAATTACTCATGGTCAGCCTGTTCATTATGTCATGACTCCCTCAGCAAACAATACACGAAAGCCCCCGGAATCAGGCAAATGAAATTCACCACCGAAGGAAAAAACAATTGACTTTCACCGAAGGTTAACAAGAAACCTTCTTTAAGGGTTTTATGTCGCCTACGAAGCCCCTACTCCCCCGACATCTTTGCCCATGTATCTTTTAGCGCAACGGTACGGTTAAACACCATGGCACCGGGCTGACTGTCGGAATCAACATTAAAATACCCTATCCTTTCGAACTGGTAATGCTCCATCGGCTGTGCATCGAGTAAAGCAGGCTCAACAAATGCCCTCACAACCTTCAGAGAATCGGGATTGAGGCCATCTTTCCAGTCGCAACCTTCAGGTACATTATCCGGATCAACGGCCTTAAACAGCCTGTCGAAGAGTCTTACCTCCACTTCACCGGCTTCAACAGCCGACACCCAGTGGATCGTACCCTTCACCTTACGGTTAGAGGTAGCACCGCCAGTTTTCGACTCCATATCGCAAGTGCATCTGATTTCTGTAATCATCCCGGAATTATCTTTCACCACATCATCACACCTGATGATGTAGCCATATTTCAGTCTCACCTCTCCTCCCGGGAAAAGCCGGAAAAACTTCTTTGGGGGATCTTCCATAAAGTCTTCCCGTTCAATAAACAGCTCACGGGTAAACGGAATCTGCCGGGTGCCTTCTTCCGGCCTCTCGGGATTATTAACGGCATTGAGGTATTCGGTCCGCTCTCCCGGGTAATTGGTAAGCACAAGCTTAACAGGATTTAGAACAGCAAGAGCCCGGCGGGCACGTTTGTTCAGGTCTTCACGTACCGAGAATTCGAGCAATCCTACATCGATCACATTGTCGCGCCGGGCAACACCAATACGGTCGGCAAAGGCACGTATTGATTCGGGGGTATACCCACGGCGACGAAGTCCGCAGATAGTTGGCATCCGGGGGTCATCCCATCCACTTACAAAGTTATTCTTTACCAGTTCGAGCAGCTTCCGCTTACTCATCACGGTATAGGTAAGGTTGAGACGTGCGAATTCAATCTGCCGGGGACGGTATTCGGTGTCAGTCAACTGATCAAGAAACCAATCGTACAGGGGGCGGTGTACTTCAAATTCAAGGGTACAGATGGAGTGAGTGATCCCTTCCAGATAATCGCTCTGCCCATGTGCAAAGTCATACATGGGATAAATGCACCATTTTGTTCCGGTACGGTGATGGGAGGAATAACTAATCCGATAGAGGATTGGATCGCGAAAAAACATGTTGGTATGAGCCATGTCGATTTTCGCCCTCAGCACACATGAGCCTTCAGGAAATCCGCCATCACGCATTCTGCGAAAGAGGGTCAGGTTCTCATCAATGCTCCTGTTGCGGAAAGGACTCTCAACACCGGGAGTAGTAACTGTTCCCCGCTGACGGCTAATAGTTTCGGCCGGTTGATCGTCAACATACGCTTTCCCATCAAGAATCAGTTTCTCGGCCCATAGATACAGCTGGTCAAAGTAGTCAGAGGCATACAATTCATGCCCCTCCCAATTAAAGCCAAGCCAATGGACATCTTCTTTAATGCTGTCGACATATTCAACATCTTCCTTCGTGGGATTGGTGTCATCGAATCTAAGATTGGTCTTGCCATTATATTTTTTCGCCAATCCGAAGTTCAGGCAGATCGACTTGGCGTGGCCGATATGCAAGTAACCATTTGGTTCAGGCGGGAACCGGGTATGCACACGACGATCATTTTTACCATCCCGAAGGTTGGCTTCAACAATTTCTTCGATGAAATTAAGCGAGCGGGTAGGGTCAGTAGTGTTGGTACTGTTCGCGGCTGGAAGTGGCGTATCGTTCATTACAAACTATATTTGAGTTCTTTATAACTGTAGAATCATACGGGGATCGCAACCGGCAAAGGTACAAGATATTTTGAATGGTGTAGCTGACAAATCCTATGGATTAAAGAGACTGAAAGCTAACCCGAAACAAAACATTTGGAGGTTTCAGGTCGGTTCATTATCTTTGCACCCCAGTTTCAATCTGGTCTCATGGCCGAGTGGCTAGGCAGAGGTCTGCAAAACCTTCTACAGCGGTTCGAATCCGCTTGAGACCTCAAAACCCGTCGGATATCCGACGGGTTTTTTTGTTTAAGGTTATGCATCCTCTTGCATATCCGAAAACGTGTTATAAATTTGCAACATCCATTAATTATCCAATTCGAAAAACACACCACCATGTTCAAAAAACTTTTACTCCCGGCAGTGATCCTGTTTCTCTCAGCCACCCTCTTTACCTCCTGTTCGAAAGATGATGAGACCATCGATAACGGCAGCCCGGTCATCACGTTCAAAACCGATGCCGGCTACACCTGGCAGGATGTGAATTTGTTATACAACGATACCATCAAAGTTGGACTCGGATTTACCAGCAATGGAAGTGACAACCTGACCCGTTTAAAAATCTCAGCCAACGGCCAGGTGATTAAAGATACCACGATCAGCGTACCGGGACTCAACATGGAGCTCTTTATTGTTAAAGGACTCCCGGCAACTGAAGCATGGAAATTTGAAATCAGTGATGCCGCAGGTCATTCACTGTCGAAGACACTGGTATTAAGCCGCACCAATCTGATAACACTCTATTCAGGTGTCGTTTTGGGTGCTCAGAACGATACCGCCGACAATGGTTTAATGAGTGCATCCACAGGAGTCACCTATAACATCGATGGAGCATTTGAAAATCAGGCACTGATTGACATCTTCTGCTTTTATGAGGACACACCTGAACACCAGAACCTGATGACTCTTGCAGCACCTGGCTCAAACATCTCGGGAATCTTCACCGGTGACCATGCCCCTGAATTCTATACAACACAGAATCGCACTTACTTCGTAAAGACTGACATTACAACAGCCGAATATGATGCCGCCAATACCGACGACCTGATGTTGACAAAATTTGATAATGAGAACAAGTTGAGGAAAGCAAAAAAGCTGAACGCCGATGAGGTATACGCCCTGCTGTTCCAAAACGGGAAATACGGTCTGTTAAAAGTCGTATCAGTTGAAGGAACAGAAGACGGTAAAGTGACTTTCGACCTGAAGGTTCAGCAATAACAAATAAAACACACTGAACCGGTCTTCTTAGCAGGAACCGGTTCAGCTATTTATCCATTATGCGGGCAATTCTATTTTTCGTCATATTGCTGTGCTCAGGGTTTTTGATTTCCTGTAGCGAAGATGATGCCACCCCCCTGCCAACGTTACAGATCGCCACAGGCGAGGGTGTTGTTACAAATGGTGACACCATTGGTGAAGGGACACTTATGTTTTTCAGACTAATCCTAAATGGAAACGGTACGAAAATAACCAACCTGGTAGCCACTATAACATATAACGACCAAAAGAAAACTATGATGGACTTCGGATTGTGGAAGGAAAACCTCGACACCATCATTGGTTTCTATAAAAGTGATTGGCAACAAGAAAACTGGACCTTCACTGTGATGACCGAAAAACGTGATTTTGCCTCGGCAGGACTAACGATACTTAAGGATACCATTTCATCTTTCGGATCAATTGTCACATGGCCGTTGGTGACACTCAGCTTCCAGGGCATCAACGGGCCCCATTATTTCGACGTTGAAACCGGCGAAGTGCTTACCGATGCCGAAGCTACTGTCCGTCAGTCGGATATTGATTTACTGGTCTATTATTACAATGATGCAGGCAAACCTTCTCCCACCTTCTCATCACCGGGCGATCAGGATGCACTGACCCATTACCCGGTCATTGGGAATTGGACAACCCTCAACTACACCAAATACGATTACGTATCCCAGACCACTCCTGATGCCTTCGACAAAGCCACCAACGACAGCCTCCTCATCAAACAATACGACGACGTGTGGGGGCGCCGTAAATACAAATATGCCACCGCCGGCTGGGTGTTCCCCTTCAAAACCGCCAACGGAAAAATTGGCCTGATTAAAGTCCTGCGCTCAGATGTTGACGCTTCAGGTACCATCGATTTTGCCGTAAAAGTTCAACCCTGAATCTATGAAAACAATTGGCAAACTGGCCATGATCCTTGTCGTCCTGACGTTTTTCAACGAAGTTTACGGTCAAATCACAGGACGCATCACCGACAACAACAGCGGAGAACCGCTCTCCGGAGCAGTAGTGATGTGGGGAGCGCAGGAAGGAACCACAACCAACAGCGAAGGTCTCTTCAGGATCGAAGCATCTGCCAGCGGGCTGCTGACTCTTACTGCTTCATATCTGGGTTATGAATCAGTCTCAAAAAAGGTGACATTCAAAAGCGGGAAGCCTTTGCACGTGAACTTTGCTCTGGAGGCCAAAGCACTTGTTGCCGAGCCGGTGGTGATTACAGCCACACGCACGGAAAACAGGCTTACCGATGTTCCCGCCCGCATCAACACATTGAACCCCATCCAGATCAGCAATATTCCAACATCCAGTTCAGATGAATTGCTTGCTTATATTCCAGGTGTTCAGATCAGTCGATCGTTTGGCGTGCTTAGCCCCAAATCAACTGTATCGATGAGAGGTCTAAGCGGAAAAGAGCAATCCCGTACACTGGTACTTTTCGACGGCATCCCCATCAATAAGACCGATGGTGGTAGTGTCAACTGGAACCTGCTCAACACCGACCAGATTGAACAGATTGAGGTGATTAAAGGGCCGGGGTCGGCGCTCTACGGTGGAAGTGCAATGGGTGGCATCATCAACATCATCAGCCGTAAGCCAAGCAAAAAACTTGAGGGACACTTTGCAGCAGAATACAGCTCCTTCAATACTCCCGCTGCGCGATTATCGTTAAGTGGAAGAACAAAGCCCAACGACAGCACCGGCTTTTACTGGTCGTTGAATGGCTTTGCCCGTCGCAGCGACGGTTATGTCGTCCAACCTAAGGTTGAACAGACCCGTTACACCACAAAATCCGAGATGCATGAAATAATGGGTGGCTTAAGGCTGGGCTATGACTTCAGTCGGGTGAGGAGCCTTGAGGTTGATGTAAAGGTATATGACGACATGCGCGGTTCGGGCGAAAAAGTGTATCAGCCCGATGGCAATTCAACCGACCATGATACCCGTCATTTCAGGGCCAGCTATCGCGACAGGCTCGGAAAAACCGATATCGCGGCTACAGCATTTGCACTGATTGAAAACTATGCAAAGGTAAACGAGTACATGCGCGACAACAGCTACACTTTCTACGATGTAGACTCAAAAAGATCTGACCTGGGTCTGCTGCTTAACTCCTCTACCGAATTATGGCCCAACCACCGTGTTACGACCGGGATTGACCTGCGTCAGGGTGCAGTCGATGCAGCTGATATCTATTATACCTCAACCGATAAAATCATCAATCGGGGGCAGATGGATTTCGGTGCAGCATACATTCAGGATGAATACTCCTTCCTCGGCGGTAAAGCCCGATTGGTAGCAGGACTTCGATTCGATTATGCCCACTTCCATGGTGGTGAATTCTCTATTGAATACCCTTCAGAAATCAACAGCTTCATGGCGCCCTACCAAATAAATGCAATAGAAACAACCACATGGACAGCCCTTAGCCCCAAGATAGGTCTGCAATATAAGCCAACTATTGAAACCCGCGTCTACTCAGGATATTCAAGAGGCTTCCGTCCTTCCATCCTCGACGATATGTGCCGGTCGGGACGTATCCGGGGCGGTTTTAAGATTGCCAACCCTAACCTCAAACCCGAGACCATTGACAATCTGGAACTGGGTTTCGATTCACGCCTGTTTGGATACCTGAGAGTTGCAGCCAGTGGCTATTATTCAATGGGGCATGATTTCATGTATTACACCAGTACAGGCCAGACCATCGACATGGGCTATGCCATTAACCCCGTTTCAAGACGCGAGAACATAAGTAAGGTAGAAATATACGGCTTCGAAGCAGAATTAAGCACCCAGCCGCTAAACTGGCTGATGATATTTGCCAATTATGCATACACACACTCGCAGATCAAAGACTATGAAGTAGTCAACCCATTAGTTGATTTCAATTTGACCGGCAAATTTCTGACAGATGTGGCTCCCCACATCTTCTCGGCTGGTGTGAACATCAACGTTGGTCGCATCAAGGCAGCCGCCTATTGCAAATACACCGACAGTATGTGGATTAACGACAGCAATGGTTTCGACGACACTTACCTGTTCGCCTACAAGTACCCCTCCGTATTTCAGGTTGACACCAAAATTTCGGGTAAAGTATGGAATACGATATGGGCAAGCTTTTCGGTTCAGAATTTATTCGACGTAAAATACTACGAAAGCAAGGGCTCAGTAAACCCCGGAAGGTTTATAACCGGTGAGGTCTCCTTTAGTTTTTGACAATTAATTTCTAACAATGGCAGTAGTGTGCCATCAGGCTGTTGAACATGCTTCAGCAGCCTGTTTTATTTCCCTGCCAGGAACCTGTCCTCTCAGTGTTTTCACCGGGATCAGCCTACTAATGTACAGGATAAAAACTTATCCGGCATGGCCTCAGATTTCCGCTGCTGACCAATAACCTTGAGGGCAAATAATTGATAGCTGACAACCAAATAACATAATTAACTTGTCGCCGAAGCGCGCAGATAACCTGCCAATAATCTCATTCAATATGGCGGTAGCCCATTGTGACATTAATACTTTTTTGTATTTTTGTGACAGTAAAAGACAACTAACCAAGTAAGAGACCAGAAAATCAAATAACCCTATTAATTAAACCATGAAAAAAAGCTTAATAACAATGATCATTGCCTTAGCGGCAATTTGCACAAATGCTCAGGAATCCAGTTTTTATTTCAGTTTGTATGGAGGTTTGGGAGTGGACATTGCTCCGGGGAAGATTAGTCTTCGAAGCGACAATATCCGCTACATCAACAATGGTGATTCAACAACTTACCAATCCAATTTCAAAGAGGTTGATAACAATTTCGGCAAAGGTGCCCGTTTTGGATTTACGCTTGGTACCCGTATTACGAAAGCAATACCGGGACTATGCTTTCAGGTCAGTGTCTTCAAAAAATTTAAATCAACCTTAGCGTATGAATCTTATAAAAATGAAACATACGAGTATTACATGAATTTTTTTGTAAATCAGAAGACCATAGAACAGTTTACCGGAAGTGCCATCTTTATCAATCCTGCTTTAGTAATTAGGTCAGAAACGGGGAAAATAAAACCCTATATGAAGCTTGGTGCTTTGTTGATGTTCTCAACTCTTGAAAGTGATATCACATTGAATGGAAGCACTAACATAACAAATTATTATCCAACCTTTGGAGCTTATCAGAAATTCGAATTTGAAACGGATCCCTCTTGGGGAGCTGATTTTGGTCTTGGAACGACCTTGTCGCTTACAGATGGACTTTCGGCATTTGGAGAAATTGATTTTCAGTATATAAAAACGTGGCCCACGAAAAGGACAATGGTTGAGTACACCGAGCAGGGATCAGACAAATTAAGTTCACTAACAGTTTCACAAAAAGAGACAGAGTTTGTGGATGAGTTCGATACCAACTGGAAAGATAATCCAAACCAGCCTTCGAAGGACTTGAAGCCATCTGTTACCTTTAACAGTTTATCGATCAACGCAGGTATTATTTACAGCTTTTAAAATTTGCAGGAAATAATGAAATAAGCCTCCGCAAAGCGGAGGCTTATTTCATGTTCAAACGGTAGCTATGGGGTTCTTCCTGAGAGTTGCGTGATTCACGCTGAAGACCAGATTATGAATGGGCAGGATTCTTTTAGCATAACCTTCAGACCTGAAGGACGAAATTTAACACATTCTGCAGGTAGTTAATTATTCATCCGACAAATAGAACGTATTCTTGCATTCAATTCCCTGCAGAACCGGGAGAAGCCATTCTGTTACTTAACCAACCATTGTTTAAGATAATAAATTTGCAGGCGAGGAAACTTTAACAGAGGGCTTTAACTGATCGGACAATTTTACCTCCGGCCAAATTTCCTGCACGAAATCAGAAGCAGATTTTCGCCTTCGTCGTTTTCCACAATTTAAACAATATTCCACATATAGTACATGTTTTTACACCTTACTCGATCCCTTTAAAAAAAATTTACACATTTTTTAAAATTTTTTAAGTAACTTACTGTCACAAAAATCCATTTTTTAAGCAATTGATTATGTGTTATTTGCAGGTCTAAAATACACCCAAGAGGGACCAAAGATAGACCAAAGTTAGGTCAAAGATAGCTTTTTCTTATGTATTGCATATTGTTGTAGTAATTATGGAGTATATTTTATATGAAGGAAAGATAACTGTATGTAATTTTTGGCACAATTTTAGTGGTGTGAACATATCAGAGAGTTTTGACTCCTCAAAATCGGGGCAGAAACACTGTCGTTTGTTAAGGGACTCCTCCAACAGTTTTATATCGGGAATAAAATTCTATGCCAGTACAATGCTGGAAGCAATTCTGTCTGATCACTATGGTGGACGCGGTGGCACAGTGCAAACAATTATGATTTAAACACTTCTTTACCAGGCAATAACCATTGGTTAAAGAGAAATTCCGTATAGCCGTTGATTCTTACAGAGAAACAGGCTGTTGAACCTTAAAGAATCATTCAGAAATCACCGGAGAAAACACAATCAACGCTATATCTTTCACCCAGATTCCGGTAGAACCACATAAGGAAACCTGACTATATTAAAAGGATGATTACTTTTGCATAATTATAGGGTCGTAAATGGAGATTTTCTATAACAAACTTTTGCATGAGTTTAATCCGCCGTTCCAAAACTCGGTGCTGATGTTTGCTGTCATCCTGTTTATCATACTCCTTTCGCCCATACTCCTGCGCAAAATGCGCATTCCCGGCATCATCGGATTGATCATCAGCGGGGTAATCATCGGGCCTCACGGCATGAACCTGATTGAACGGAATTCAGCGATAGAGCTTTTCAGTACCATTGGATTGCTATACATCTTGTTTATTGCCGGATTGGAGTTAGATATGAATTCCTTCAGGCAGACACGTTACAAGAGCATATTGTTTGGTTCAATGACATTTCTTATCCCCATGCTGATAGGCTATCCGGTCTGTCGCTACATACTGGATTATGGCGTTAGCGCGAGCTTAATTACAACCAGTTTATTCGCCACCCATACCCTTGTTGCATACCCGATTGTCAGCAGGATGGGGATTGCCCGTAATCAAAGTGTTGAAGTGACAGTCGGGGGTACGATCATTACTGATACGGCGGTACTTATCCTGCTGGCTGTCATCGTAGGATACAACACAGCAGGAAATGCAGCTCTGCTTTGGCCAAGGTTAATCATCAGTTTCGGATTGTTTCTTGTGGTGGTATTGTACCTCATTCCGCGCATTTCGGCATGGTTCTTCAGTAAACTTGAGGCAGAGAAGCATTCCCATTACATATACGTACTGTCAGTATTGTTTTTTTGTGCATTTTTGGCTGAATTGGCCGGACTTGAGCCCATCATAGGAGCCTTTGCTGCGGGGTTAGCACTGAACCGACTGATTCCCGCGACCTCTTCGCTAATGAACAGGATTGAGTTCGCCGGCAATAGTCTCTTTATCCCATTTTTTCTGATCAGCGTCGGGATGTTGGTTGATCTGAGAGTGATATTCAGGGGACTTGATCTCTTGTTTGTTGCAGGAATTCTCATTGCTGTGGCGATCTTTTCCAAATGGGTTGCTGCATGGATAACTGCATCAATCCTGCGATACAGCCGATCGCAGCGGCAACTGATGTTTGGGCTCAGCACGGCAAGAGCAGCAGCTACACTGGCCATAATCCTTGTTGGGATCGAAAACAAAATCGTAGATGTCAGAGAACAGAATGCTATCATATTGCTTATTCTGGTCACCTGTCTGATCTCTTCCATCATCACTGAGGCAGCAGCCAAGAAAGTTGCCATCGAATCGGCAACAGCCGATGTTGATACCGCCCTCAACAACCGGAAACAAAAGTTTGTTGTTTTGCTGGCAAATCCTGTTACGATGGAACGTTTACTTGATTTAGCTATCAGCATGCACATACCCCGCAACACGACACCGATAACAGGCCTTGCGGTTGTAATCGATAATGAAGAAGCAGAGCGAAAGCTACTGGAGACGAGCAAATCGCTCGAGAAACTTCAACAACACCGGGCAGCAGCAGATTATAAGCTGGAGTTGAAGTGTACCATTGACCAGAATGTGGCCAGTGGAATTAAACGCGCAACCACGGAAGTCTTTGCAACAGATCTGATTATTGGTTTTTCGGGTCGTAACAGACTTACTGACATATTGTTTGGCAAGACGATGCAATACATTATTGATCAGACAAGCCAAACCGTTTATGTCAGCGGATTAATGTCACCTATCAATATCCACAACCGGCTTCTGCTCTTTATGCCTCCCTTTATTGAAAAGGATAAAAGCATTTCATCACTCCTTACTAACATTATGCAACTGGCCTCAGATCAAGGTATGAAATTGCTGCTGTATGCATCGGCTGCCACAGAGAGCGCGATTAAAAACTGGCTTCACCAAACAAAAAACGGTCAGACGCCTGCCTACAATTCTTTCCCTGGGTGGGAATCATTTGAGCATATTCAGCATGACATTCTTAGCAACGACATCATTGTAATGATAATACCCCGTTTTGATACCGTCGCCTATAGCGTATCACAGAACGCCCTGCTGGAGCGGGTTGAAAAAATGGCTGAAAAAACCAGTTTTATGCTTGTATACCCCGGAAGACACTTTACCGGACACAGTGCCCTGACGGGTGATTTCTCCACCAGATATATTGGCAACAGGGTTGATCATTTTGCTAAAAGCGCTAAAGACATCCTAAAATCATTTGAAGATAAGACGAAATAACGCGGGATGTATTCATCCCACTATTGATTTTAAATCGCATACACTTAACACTTTCAATACGCATATTTAAATTGATGGACTTAACCTCAGGAAAAAAAATTTACTTCACGTCAGATCATCACTTCGGAATTCCCGACAGAACCAAAAGCCTTGAACGTGAACTCCGTTTTGTGAGATGGCTGGAGTATATTGCCCCTGCTGCACAGGAATTGTACATCATGGGTGATTTATTTGACTTCTGGTTTGAATACCATCAGGTGGTTCCCCGGGGTTATACTATCCTGCTGGGAGCCTTATCCAATCTGGTGAAAAATGGAATCCCGGTTCATTACTTCCGGGGAAACCATGACATGTGGGCCTTCAACTACTTTGAAGAAGAACTTGGGTTCAGCATGTACCGCGATCCTGTTACCAAAAAAATAGGAGACAAGACCTTTTACCTGGCACATGGTGATGGCCTTGGTTCAGGCGATCAGGGTTATAAATTTCTAAAGAGCGTATTTGGTTCACCAATCAACCAATGGCTTTTCCGGCAAATTCATCCTGATCTGGCTTTTCGAATTGCCTTGTTTTGGTCACGCAGAAGCCGTTATGCCAACATTGCCCGTGAAGGAAAGGAAGAGGCCGAAGGACGTTACAACAATGATTTATGGCTGAGAGCAGAACGACTGCCGCGCTTCACGGAAGAGATGCACCAACTGCACCCTGAAATCGACAACTTCATTTTTGGTCACTGGCACCTGCCCGTACACCTGACCTTCGGGCAGTCCAACTACTACAACATCGGTGACTGGATATCGTGGTTTAGTTATTTGGAATTTGACGGGGAAAAAGTCTCTTCGCGCTGTTTTGAAAAAGCTGACCTGGTTTTCCCGCTTGATATTCAACCCTAAATAAATCATTCAGGCTAAAGCCAAAAAAATTCCAACAAGCATAAAAGCCTTTGTCCAGCCCGAAATGAATATGATCTACCTAAATCAGTTCATCACTGCGCACAGGAAAAACCCTATTTTTGCATCTTAACATTAAAATTGTCATCATGGATTTCATTAAATCTTATATTGAACAAAATAAAGACCGTTTTCTCGAGGAATTATTCGGATTGCTTCGCATCCCTTCAATTAGCTCATTAGCTGACCATAAACCCGACATGTACAAGGCTGCCGGGTATTGGAAAAAGGTCTTGCTCGCCGCCGGTGCCGACAAGGCAGAGCTATATGAAACACCAGGTAATCCGGTAATATATGGTGAGAAGATCATCGACCCCTTGTATCCTACCATTTTGATTTATGCTCACATGGACGTTATGCCCATCGACCCCATAAATCTATGGAATTCGCAGCCTTTCGAACCCGAGATCAGGGAAGGCAGGATATGGGGACGGGGCGCCGATGATGATAAAGGGCAAAGTTTCATGCATGCCAAGGCTTTTGAGCTTATGATGCAGTCAGGGGAAATGAACTGCAACGTCAAATTCATGATTGAGGGTGAAGAAGAGATTGGGTCACCCAACATGGGAGCATGGTGTGAGGCACATAAGGAAATGCTGCAGGCTGATGTCATCCTTGTATCAGATACCGGCATGATTGCCACTGATATACCAAGTATAACCGCGGGTCTGCGCGGGTTAGCCTACCTTGAGGTAGAAGTCACCGGACCAGACCGTGACCTCCATTCAGGGATTTTTGGCGGAGCCGTTGCAAACCCTGCCAATATACTTGCGAAGATGATCGCCTCCCTGCATGATGAAAAAAACAGGATTACCATCCCTGGTTTCTATGATGATGTAATGGTGGTAAGCACCGGGGAAAGGGAGGCCATGGCGAAAGCTCCTTTTAGCCTCGTAAATTATAAAAAGGCCATCGGCATAGATCAGGAATGGGGAGAAGAAGGATTTACCACCACCGAAAGAACGGGCATCAGGCCAACCCTTGATGTATGCGGTATGTGGAGCGGGTATACAGGCGAAGGAGCCAAGACAGTACTCCCATCGAAGGCTTATGCAAAAATTTCGATGCGACTAGTTCCCAATCAGGATTATAAGAAAATAAGCAGGCTGTTTGAAGCGCATTTTATGAAAATTGCACCTCCGTACGTAAAGGTAAAAGTTACCGATCTACATGGCGGACAAGGCTATGTAGCTCCTATCGACATGCCGGCCTGGAAAGCCGCCGATAAGGCCTATATGGAAACCTTCGGGAAACTTCCCATTCCTACCCGCAGTGGAGGAAGTATTCCAATCATCAGTACATTCGAGCAGGTACTGGGGATCAAATCATTGCTTATGGGATTTGGACTGGAATCGGATGCCATTCACTCGCCGAACGAGAACTTTCCACTCGAAAACTTTTACAAGGGGATTGAAACAATTGCCCATTTCTACAAGCACTTTGCCATAGAAATGAAAAAATAACAATCATTCATCGTTGCATTATGGATAATGAACAACAGGAATTTGAACGTAATCTGGAGAAACTGATTTCCCTTTTTCGCAAGTTGCGCGACAGGGGAGAAATGCCGGGTGAATTTGAGGGAATGGATCAAAACATGCGTCAGAGCATGGACTTTTTGATTCAGAATTTTGAGATGATGAAGAAAGATCCATCCGCAGGTGAGGCCCTCAGAAACATCGGTATCCCGTTTAAACAAATGATCGCAGGACTGGTTAAAAATCTGAGTGAACAGTTGGGTGAAGACTCCGATGCATTGGATGAAGCTAAAAAAACCGCCTTTCCGGAACCAGTTGTAAAAGAGGCAACACAGGTTGAAGTAGGTGCTTTTACCAGAAGGTTGGTTCAGATAGACTCAATCCTTTCCAAAGGTAACCTACCGGAAGAAGATATTGATACGTTGCTTGACGAAAGGATCAGAATTCTTGAGAAACTGAATTCGGGCAAATAGTTGCTGTTATCACACCATCATATAACACCGGGCAGGTCAATTGAACCTGCCCGGTGTTGTTTTTTTCCGCTATTCATAGGTTCCTGATAAAAACTATTTATATTTGCTCGGAACATGATAATTGGCCAAGATGAAAAAAATAATTTCCATAGAACTTTCTGATGATCAATGCGAAAAACTTATTGCATCGATTTATATGGCAGGATGGATCACGACTGCACATCTCGAAGATGATGAGTCAGGCCCGTTCAATGACCTGGAGCAGACTATTCTTGAACAATTTACCAGACAGGGACTGACAGAACATACGGTACTGAACGAAGCAACCGGCGGATATAGCTTTACAGAAAAAGCCTCTGAAGAATTTGATAAAATTCTTGAAGAGTATGATGACGTTACCTTCTGGGAAGAGCTATCAACCCGTTTAGCGGAAAGAGATGTAAACCTCATGAAATTATCAGGAAGCGAGAAAGCAGAAAAAATTATGCTCCTCGCCGATAAATATGATCTTGAACTAGAAAAAAATGGGCTTAAAAACGTGTTTATTAAGAATAAACAGTGACATATACCTGCAATCAGGGGCATTTGCAAAAACGAACCAATAAACGCCAAAAACGCGCATCCATGCGCCTTCGAAACAAAAGCTATGACTTCCCCCGCTATTGCACCCAAAGACCACCTCTACCGGGTACTATTTGAGCAGGCCTCCGATGGAATGTTGGTTATCGATGGTTTTGGAAAAATACTTGATGCCAATCAACTGGCTTGCCTCATGCTGGACTTTCCCAGGGAGGACTTGTTAGATTTGAACTTCAATAAACTGTTCAAAAATGAATTAATTGAAGAGTTTCTCCATAGCAGGAGCCACGATGACCAGAGAAAGGCAATTCGAATAACCGCAGAATTTGTTAAAAAAAATGACGATCTCACACATTACAATATAAAAATCCGACAGTTTGAGGAAATCCTGATAATCAACATAAGCGATATGGCTTATAGTCTGACGACATGGAGTGAATCCGGCCACCTGATAAATCGGCCTGTTATCCAGCATCAACTGGCGAAATCGATCAATATAAGCGATATGGAAGTAAAGTTTACTGACATCTTCGACTTAGAAGAAATTCAAAAAATTCAAGATGCTTTCGCAGAATCTGTCGGTCTGGCGTCAGTGATTATCAGCCCTGAGGGAGAGCCTATCACGTTGCCCAGCAATTTTTGCGAGTTCTGCAAACAAGTTCGCACCACAAAGGAGGGGCATGAATTATGCACGTTGAGTGATGCAACACTGGGAAAACTATCGGAAGAATCAGGCATCGCCATCCGAAACTGTATGAATGGCGGACTTCTTGACGCCGCCACACGGATACATCTGGGTAAAAAGACCATTGCTTACTGGATGATCGGACAAGTAATCACAAGTGATGATGATGAGAAAAAAATGATAGCACATACATCAAAACTTGGGTATGATCAACTGGCAGTAAAAAAAATACTTTCATGCGCAACGCGAATGACTTCAGGACAGTTTGCGAAAATTGCAGCGACACTTCAACTGATTGCCAATCAATTATCAGAATCTGCATTTCACAATCTACAGCAAGCCAACTATATCGCCGAGCGAAGACAAACAGCCCGTGACCTTGCATCATCGATTAAAATGTTACAGCGTCAACAGGCTGCCTTGACTGAACTTTCGAACTATCCCGGTGTAAACCAATTTGACCTTCAGGAATTTATTAAGCTCATAACCAAAAAGTCGGCTCTTGCCATGGAAGTTGAATACGCTTCTGTTTGGCTTGGTAATGAAACAGAAGGTCAATTGCTGTGCCTTGACCGATACACAACGAGCAAAGACATTCATTCCAGGGGTGAGGTCATGTTCATGAAACAATACCCTGAATACTTTAAAAGTATGGGAATAGGCAGGATTATTGACGCTTCGGATGTTTGCACCGATGAGCGAATGATTGAATTTGTCAACTCCGACTACATCAACAAATTCAACATTACATCAACCCTGGATATAACCATTAATGTTTTAGGTCGATTGGCAGGCACCATTTGTTTTGAAGACACGGGTGATTGTCGAAAATGGACGCAGGAGGAGATTCATTTTACTGGCGAAATAGCTGACAAAATGGCCATGGGGCTATTAACATCCCAGCGAACTCAAACGGAAAACGACTTGCGGGAGAGTGAATTGCGATTCAGGCAAATGTTCAACAACAACAGTGTGGTGATGATGCAGTCGGATCCCGATACCGGATATATTCTGGACGTAAATCCGGCAGCTGTTAGTTTCTATGGATACAGTCGGGCAGAGATGCTCAATATGTATATTGGCCAGATTAACACACTGAGTACCGGAGAGATATACTCAGTAATGCAGAAAACACGGAAAAGCAAACAACATTACTTTGTGTTTAATCATCGGCTTAAGACTGGTGAAATCCGAAAGGTGGAGGCCTATGAGTCAGCGATTACGCTGCATAGTCGCGACATTCTTTTTTCAATTATTCATGACATCACAAACCGGGTTGTCATGGAAGAGGAAAACCGAAAACTGACACTTGCTATCGAGCAAAGCCCGACAAGTATGTTGATTACCGATGCTGATGGAAACATTGAGTATGTAAATCAACGTTTTGAAGAGATTACGGGCTACCAGGCAGCAGAAGTTAAAGGAAGGAATCCCTCGCTGTTAAAATCAGGATTGACATCAGCCAATATTTATGAAGATCTTTGGCGCACGATCAAGGCAGGTTTCACATGGCGGGGAGAACTAATCAACAAAAAAAAGGATGGAACCCTCTTTACGGAAAGTGTCATTATAACACCAATTGCCTCTGATGACCAAAAAACCCATCACTTTCTGGCACTAAAAGAGGACATTACCATCAGAAAACAAATGGAGTCGGATCTGATGGCAGCCAAGGAAAAAGCCGAGGAGAGCGACAGGTTGAAGACAGCATTTCTAAACAACATGTCGCATGAAATCAGAACACCCATGAATGCCATTTCCGGGTTTGCCGACCTGCTTAAAGATGCTGATCTGACAGAAGAGGAAAGAAACAAATATGTTGACATCATCAACAGTAATTCTGATCAGCTTTTAGGTATCGTGAATGATGTTCTGGAAATCTCCAGGCTCGACAGTGGGCGGATACCGCTGCATCTCTCGCAATTCAGTCTGAACGACCTTCTCGAAGATATATACCAGTCTTTTCAGCCCGAAGTAACTCGTCGAAAGCTTAATTACAGCTTTTATTGCGCCCTTCCAAAACGCGATTCAATAGTAGAAACCGACAAAGAGAAAATCCGTCAGATCATCATAGGGTTTATATCCAATGCATTAAAATTCACTGATAAAGGATCCATTACTTTTGGGTATACCTGTACAGCAGACCAAATCAAATTCTATGTCACCGATACTGGCATTGGAATCCCTGACATAGAGCAGAGCCGTGTCTTTGATCGTTTTTATCAGGTTGTTCAGGCGGAAGGAAAAAGCCGCGGAGGGACAGGACTGGGCCTCAGTATTGCACAGGGAATTGCCCGTCTGCTCCAAGGCACAATTAGTGTTAAATCGTCGTCGGGCGAAGGTTCAACATTCTACCTGATTATTAAGAATTGTATTCTTAAAAACAGACCCGAAAAAGAGAACCCAGAGGGAAAACATTATAGGTTAAAAAAAGCCATCGTGCTGATTGCAGAAGATGAATATTACAATTTTGAGTACTTAAAAGCTTTGCTTTCAAAACATGTTGCACAAATTCATCATGCTGCCAATGGGTTAATAGCCACTCAACTAGCAGAAACAATCAAGCCAGATATCATACTAATGGACATAAAAATGCCTGTTATGGATGGTGTGGAAGCGACCCGATGCATCATGAAGTCCAACCCGAATCAGGTAATCATTGCGCAGACGGCCTACTCACAACCAGAGGAATTAAACCGAATGACAGATGCAGGTTGTGTGATTTGTATAACCAAACCCATCAGAAGGGAAGAGCTGTTGTCGACTATGGCGAAGTTCCAGTAACAATTTCTCGCAATAAATAGCAATTATAGTCAACTCCCATTGACAACTTATAGCGATCTTAGCAAATTACAACTCATCATGAGCGACCATACTGCTGACTCACGCCGCACCTATATAGGACGAATTAACAAAGCGATGGATTATATCGATCAAAACATTGACCAACCCTTGATGCTTTGTGACATCGCTTCCTCGGCTCACTTCTCCCCATTCCACTTCCACCGGATTTTCAGTGCCCTGACAGGAGAAACTGTAAACAATTATTTAAAACGGATCAGAATTGAAAAGGCAGCCTCTCTACTAATCAACAACCCCGATCTGAGCATCTCAGAAATTGCTTTGAAATGCGGTTTCTCAAGCAATCCGGTTTTTTGCCGGACTTTCCGGGATTTTTATGCAGAGTCCGCTCAACAATTCAGAAAGCGCTATACATCAGTCAATCTAAATATCGGACCGGCGATCAGCAAGAATCATCAATCTGATGGCAAGAATCGCCAATCCTTCGGGGAAGGCGCAATCTACCTTTGCACTGTTTCAAACATAAATGATCAGGAAATGCAAAAAAACATTCAGGTAAAAGAAATGCCGGTGCTCAATTTGGTATATTGTCGTCATACCGGTGCCTTCGACAAAATTGGCGGAGCCTACGAAAAACTCTTGAAATGGGCCGGCCCTCGTGGTCTGCTTTCGAATCCATTCCTTAAAACAGTAACGGTTTATCATGATGACCC
Organism: Bacteroidetes bacterium GWE2_42_24; assembly: GCA_001768515.1. Classification (GTDB taxonomy): domain Bacteria; phylum Bacteroidota; class Bacteroidia; order Bacteroidales; family TTA-H9; genus GWE2-42-24. The sequence goes on from MEOA01000040.1 coordinate 31,538, forward strand.
TAAAGTGACAGTAATCGAAAAGTTGCGTCAAAGTGCATGCATCACTGTAGAAGATGATGTGAAAGTAAGCGGGGAATTCGGAAAGCTGACTGTACCTGCCGGAAAATATGCCGTTGGAAGGTTTGAGATCGGTGTCGATGGTTTTGAAAGAGCATGGAATGACATGTGTCGCTGGTTTGTTGACAGTGGCTACCAGCCGGGAGAAGGGTGCTCCTATGAGCTCTACCACAACGATCACAGGCAACATCCTGAGCATAAATTCATTCTCGACTTATGCATTCCCGTTACACGGTTGTAGAGCATGTCATTTGCATTCAGAGATGGGAAATAGTTTCTGTAACGTCAAAGAACCGGAAATAAAAATCTTTTTAGATCAGCTTGCATTTTTGGAAAAAAATACCGTATTTTGCACTCCCTTTTCCGACAGATAATTATAGACCTAAAAAATACGAAAAGCGATGTCAAGGATTTGTGAAATAACCGGCAAAAGCGTCATCACCGGAAACAGAGTCTCGCACTCTAACATTAAAACCAAACGCAGGTTTTATCCGAATCTGCAGACCAAGAAATTCTATGTTCCTGAAGAGGATGCATGGATTACCCTTAAAGTGAGTGCTCAGGGTATTCGCAACATCAACAAGAAAGGCATAATGGCCTGCCTGAAGGATGCTGAAAAGATGGGGCTCATCAAACTGTAATCTCTAACGATTTTTAATAAAGCAGACTGCCGTACCTTAAAGGTGCGGCAGTTTTCTTGTATGGAGGCACTTCGACAATCCATCTGATTTTTACACCATGGATTTTCATACCTTTACCGGTTGAACCATCATATGAATCAAATGCTACTGAGGAAAACGACGGGTACTATTATTCTTTTTCTTGCACTCGCTTCACTCAACGCCCAGACGAATGACCGGCTTATACAAATTGCAGGGTATATTTCGGAGACTGACAGTGTAAAGGCCATTCCGTTCGCAACCATTCGTATAGTATCGACACCTTTTGGTTGCGCTGCCGATATAAATGGCTTTTTTACCATACCAGCCCGTACAGGTGACACGTTAAGGGTATCCGGTATAGGTTTTCAGGAACGAAAGGTCATAATCCCAGACACCCTTCGTTCAGCCCATTATCTGCTTTATATTGAACTCTCTACCGATACAATCCTGCTCCCCGAGACTACTGTAATGCCCTGGCCTTCAAGGGAACAGTTCAAGGAAGCCTTTGTAAATGCAGATGTACCCGACGACGACCTTGAAAGGGCACGAAAAAACCTTCCTGAAGCCACCCTCAGGGCTGCAGCAAGAGATATCGACATGGATGGCAACATGACCTTCAAACAAAGCGTCGACGATCAGATCAAAAGGAGTTATTATGCAGGACAAACAACCCCGCTCACTATCTTTGATGTAGGCGCATGGTACAGGTTCATCAAGGCGGTGAGAAATGGAAAATTGAAAAATCCTGACAAAAACAAATAAATTGGCTGTAATCAACGTTATCTTCCGACGATTCACCCACATATCAACATGATCCATTCATTCTCACTTCGAACGGCACTCTTTGTTACTTTGTTATTCAGCGCTCTTTTTGCAGTAGCACAAGACGTTGCCCACATCAAAGGGGTAGTCTCTGATGCTAATGGGAAACCACTCGAACTCGTAAATGTGGCTATCTTTGGCCAGCCAGGCGGGACTGTTACCGACCGGAGAGGGCAATATGAGTTGACTGTTCCGGCTCGGGAGCCTATCAATGTAGCCTTCTCATTTATTGGATACAGCAAATATTCTGAACAGTTAACACTTAAACAAGGTGAACATAAAACCTTGAATGTACAGTTAGCATCATCCTCCACACTCCTGCCAAATATCACCATCGAAGATTCTCGGATTCGAACCTCAACCCTTACCCGTATCGATCCCAAAGTTTCTTCGATCATTCCATCGCTCACAGGCAACTCGATTGAATCGCTGGTAAAGACAATGCCCGGCGTGTCATCGAACAATGAATTGAGCAGCCAATACAGTGTTCGGGGTGGCAATTTTGACGAAAATCTTGTCTATGTAAATGACGTTGAAATATACAGGCCTTTTCTTGTTCGTTCCGGTCAACAGGAAGGACTCAGCTTCCTAAATTCAGATCTGGTATCCTCAATATTGTTTTCGGCTGGAGGTTTTGAAGCACGGTATGGAGACAAAATGTCGTCAGTACTTGACATTCGCTACAGAAAACCTGTTGAATTTGGTGGTTCAGCTTCGGTTAGTTTACTAGGAGCCAATCTACATCTTGAAGGTATCTCACCTGACGCCAGGTGGACATACTTGCTTGGTATCAGACAAAAATCAAATCAATACCTGCTTGGCAGCCTCGAAACAAAAGGAGATTACAAACCTTCATTCACAGATATTCAGGGAGCTTTAAACTTTGACATTAACGAAAAATGGGAATTATCATTTCTGGGGAACTTCAGCCGCAATGCTTACAACCTTGTTCCCAGCGATCGGGAAACAGATTTCGGAACCATCTCTGAGGCCTACAGGCTAAAGATATATTTTGACGGGCAAGAGGTTGACCGCTTTATTAACTATATGGGTGCACTTACTCTGGCATGGAAACCCAACCCGGGAAGCCGCTATAGTTTGACAGCCTCAGCCTTTCATACAGATGAACAAGAAACATACGACCTGCAAGGTCAATATTGGATTGGAAAACTAGAAACCGACCTGGGCTCCGGTGAATTTGGCAGCGTTGCTGAAGCCGAGGGGATAGGTACTTACCTGAATCATGCCCGTAACCGTTTAGTTGCAGATGTATTAAACATTGAGCACCGTGGCAATCTTACTCATGGACTCCATCTTATTCAATGGGGAGCTAAATGGCAATATGAACGGATCGAAGATAAAATCAACGAGTGGGTAATGATTGACTCTGCGGGTTATTCTCTACCAACAAGCGGGGACTCAATTGGCTATGTAGACCCAGATGTTCAACATGACAACCAGCTAGTGTTATCGGAGGTATTTAAATCAGAAAACAACCTCAATTCAAACCGCCTGACTGGTTTTATTCAAGATAGCTGGGAACTCGGTGACAGCTCCAACAAGCATCTGACAGTGGGAGTCAGAGTTCATTACTGGGATATGAACCGGCAATTACTTATCAGCCCAAGGGCTACATTCTCGGCAAAACCCAAATGGAAAAACGACATCGTCTTCAGGCTTTCTGGTGGATTATACTATCAACCGCCTTTTTACAGAGAACTCCGGGATCGTGACGGTACGGTTTACACCAATGTCAAAGCACAACGATCCATTCAAATCGTAACAGGCGCCGATTATAACTTCATTGCCTGGAATCGACCTTTCAAACTGACTACTGAAGTTTACTATAAATTCCTCGACAATCTCATCCCTTACGAGGTTGACAACGTCAGGATCAGGTACCTTCCAACCCAGACAGCCACTGGATATGCCGCCGGTATCGACATGAAGGTCAACGGAGAATTTGTGAAAGGGGCTGAATCTTGGGCAAGCCTTTCGATCATGAAAACCGAGGAAGATATTAAGGATGACTTTTATTACACTTATTACAACCAGTCGGGAGAAGAGATTATCTCAGGCTATACAACCGACAATGTTGCCGTTGACAGTGTCAAGGTTAATCCGGGCTTCATTCCCCGACCCACCGACCAACGATTTACCTTCAATCTTTTCTTTCAGGATTATTTACCAGGGAACCCCACTTATAAGATGCACCTGAATCTGGTATTTGGGAGTTCACTGCCTTTCGGCCCCCCATCATCACCAAAGTATATGCATACCCTCCGTATTCCGGCCTATCGGCGAGTAGATATTGGTTTTAGTAAGATGATCAAGAGTGAAGACAAGCCTGGAAGAGGATTACTTAAGCATTTCAAGGAAATCTGGATTACTGCTGAAGTTTTCAATCTGTTGCAATTTAACAACACCATCTCTTACCTCTGGGTAACTGATGTAAATGAGCGCCGCTACGCGATCCCAAATCACCTGACGCCAAGGCAGATAAATATTAAACTTGCAGCCAGATTCTAATCTTCAGCCACCGCCCCTTTCTCACGTTTTTCAATCGCACGCTTTCGGGCACGGTCAATCATCTTCTTCTCTGTAAAACCTTCAAATGGCTTAATCAACAAAGCTATCAATCCTTTTAAGCCATAACCTATGTATGTCGACAATGAACCTGCGGTGACCAGCATATGATCAATACGTGGCTCGATAATGATTTCCGAGATGATAAACAGTACTATTGCAATAATAAATACTAGTGTTGTCGCTTTTCTCCCAAGCTTGGCTCTCATCAGATCATCAATTGTCCGGGTCAATCGGTAATTGGTTTTCGACAATTCATGGTTTGTCTGATCAACTTTTCTTTGAAGTCGATCACTAATCTTTGTTAACATCCGTGTCTGCGCCAGTAAATCACCATAGGCATTTACGAGATGTCCATATTCGACCAACAGCACACCTTTCGCCGATTCGGGTGACTGCAGAATATCGTGTGCCCGCAAGAGTGTAGCTTCCTCCTGCCTGAAAATTTCTTCCGTCTCCATTTCTGGTTTAATTTATCCAAGTTGATACTCAAAGGTAAAAACTTCAACCATCATTTACGTAAAACCTTTATATTTGCGTTAAACTAAAAAAACAGATCGCGTTGCTTTTTAAACAGGATATAGCCGACAAGTTCGAAAAAGAAATAACTCAGGAACAACTCGAATCCCTTTCATTGAACTTTTATCAGGGAGAAATCATCGTGATTGACCATCCTGATCAGGTGAAAAATGCGGTCATTGATTTGCAATCAGAAGACATTCTTGGATTTGATACTGAAACACGACCCAGTTTTCGCAAGGGCGAGTATCATCCCATAGCGCTCATTCAGGTTGCTTCTGCGTCAAAAGTCTTCTTATTTCGAACCAACATGATCGGATTTCCCGAACCGTTAAGAAGGGTTCTTGAAAATAAACGCATTGTTAAAGCAGGTATTGGCCTCGACAATGATCTTCCCGAATTAAAAAAACTTCACCCTTTCAATCCTGGTGGGTTTATAGATCTTAACAAAGAACTGCCTCCTCTCGGGTTTATGAACACAGGAGCAAAGAAACTTACGGCGCTGATCCTCGGATTCAGGCTTAGCAAAACAAAACAAACCAGCAACTGGGAAGCTATCAGCCTTACCACCGGACAACTCGCATATGCTGCTACAGATGCCTGGGTATGCCGCGCAATTTACCTCCGGTTGTGTGGGGTTTGCTAAACTCAGTGCTTCCTGAGTCTTCCCCATTTTAACCAACCCAGCATCCCGATAGTTGTAACTACCATCACGCCTATAACTGCCGGATAACCCCATGCTGTCTTTAATTCAGGCATGTGGCTGAAATTCATTCCATAGAATGCAGCAATAAAACCTAACGGCATAAAAACTGTCGCCACAACGGTCAGCCTTTTCATAATCTGATTCATCCTCAGGTCGTTTTGAGAAACATAAAAATCAAGTAACGAACTGTATGTTTCCCTGAAATTTTCCATTGTATGCGTCACCTGAAGCAAGTGATCATAGACATCATGCATGTATATACGCATTGATTCCTGAATCAGAGAAATATCACCTCCGACCAGTTTGCGAAATTCTTCGTTAAGCGGTGCAACTTGACGCCGCATTCCGGAAAACTCTTTTCTTAATAAAACTAATCGCTCAGCACGAAACTTTTCAGGATGACGTAGCAAGGCTTCCTCCATTGCATCAAGTTCATTCTCGAAAGATTCCAGCACTAAAAAATACTGGTCAACAATGCGGTCACATAACAAATATAGCAGATAATCAGTTCCTCTGGTGCGCAATCTTGGAACTGATGTAAGCCGTTCACTAATGTAATCAACCCAATCTCCCGGCTTTTCACGAAATGATATAATATATCCGGGGCCAATAATAACACAAACATGTTCCAACCTAAGAGTATTGGAAGCCTGATCAAAAGAAATCTGTTTTAAAGTAACGAAAAGGCTATTGTCTTGGTCAACCACTTTTGGTTGTTGATTCACATTTAGAATATCTTCCAGCAAAAGGCGGTGTATCCCAAACCTGGCACCTACCTCTTCAATCAGTGCTATGTCTGATAGCCCTGTGACATGAATCCATGTATTCACCCCTTCAGTTAATGGGGCAAAGGTCTCTTCAACAGTTGCGCCCTTCTTTACAACGACATCACCGGCATGATAATCGATCCGAGTTAGCCCTGTTTTCTGTTCAGTATAACCGCCGGTATAAACAAGTGTACCAGGAGCCATCCCTGTCTTTTGTGCATATCGTTTTCTGTTCTGGTTCATTGTCTCATGACTTAAGAATGGATATGAAAATCTGATGCGAATAATCAATGACAGGGACTGGCTCAAGCTTTACTATCTCCTTCCTGACGTATGTTATCGCGTCAGGGAATAGTCGATCAAAACAATCCGACAATTCCTGGTAATTATCTAATAAGCTGTCCACAGCAACAGGCATGGTCGATTTCAACGAAGTCCGCTGGTGCATGCCGTTAAACACCCTTCTGAGAAAATTCAAATTCGAGTAATTAGTAAGCCAGTCATCTTTTATAATATAAGGGAGGATTTGTCTGCTCTGTAATGGCAGCCATTCGATACGCTGAAGTAATATCTGATAACAGCGATTAGCGAAAGAGGTGAGCCGAATAGTGGAAAAATCCCCCCATCGCAAAGCTAAAAAATGATCAAACAAGATGTCGGTCACCACCCCAGACCAACGGCCCAAATCCGGTTTAATTCGTTCACCGGCTTCACGGAATGCTATGTGCGAATCCGTATAGCCGTCAAGCAGACGATGAACAACAACACCCTGCTGGGCAGCTACAGGTAACGCTTCTATCGCACGACCTTTAACACTGTCGGCGATAAAACTGCCTGTCAGAAAATCCTCGTCCAGAGTACTAACATACAGATGAGCCAAAAAATTCATTTACAATCTGTTTTGATCACAAAAATAGGCATTTGTAGTTTTGAATAGGCTGGCAACCTAAAAATTCGTAGTTTTGTTGAACATAAGCCCCTAAGAAATAAAACTAAATCACCATGCAAAAACTGGTTTTATTGGGAGATGAGGCCATTGCACAAGCTGCTATAGATGCCGGAATATCAGGCATCTATGCCTACCCAGGCACTCCCTCCACCGAAATTACCGAATACATTCAGCACTCAAAAGAAGCTGCTGCCAAAGGAATTAGAGCATGTTGGACCGCCAACGAAAAAACAGCTATGGAAACGGCATTAGGCATGTCGTATGCCGGTAAACGCACCATGGTTTGTATGAAGCATGTTGGACTCAACGTGGCTGCTGATCCCTTCATCAACTCAGCCATCACTGGTGCAAACGGTGGTTTGTTAATTGTCTCTGCTGACGATCCTTCGATGCATAGTTCGCAAAACGAACAGGATTCACGCTTTTACGGGAAATTTGCGCTGGTACCCATTTTGGAACCCTCAAACCAACAGGAAGCCTATGACATGGTTCGTTATGGATTTGACCTCTCTGAACACTTTCGCCTGCCTGTAATGCTCAGAATTACCACTCGCCTTGCCCATAGCAGGTCAGGAGTAGAAACCAGACCGCAACGTGAACAAAATGCTGTATCATTGCCAACAAATCTGCGCCAGTTTGTATTACTTCCAGCCATTGCCCGGAAACAATACAAAAACCTTCTAAGCCAGCAACAAGCCCTCATTAGTGAATCTGAAAGTACAGGATTCAACATTTTCATCGAAGGTACCGACAAATCAAAGGGAATCATCACCACCGGGCTGGCCTACAATTACCTTATGGAGAACTTTGCTGACCGCAAGGTACCATACGCCATCGTGAAGATAGGACAATACCCCCTGCCTATCAATATGATTGAAAAACTCGCAAATGAATGTGACGAGATTCTGGTCATGGAAGAAGGAATGCCTTTAGTTGAAGAGCATCTTGCAGGACTACTCCATCGTGGGATTAAGGTAAGAGGGCGTCTCGACGGCACACTTCCCCGTGACGGCGAGCTCAATCCAAACATCGTGGCCGTAGCACTAGGATTTGCCGATACACGGGGAGAGGAAATCCCGGCAATTGTTGCTTCCCGTCCTCCTTCGTTGTGTGTGGGTTGTCCTCATACAGATTCATACATAGCACTGAACGAAGCAATGGAATCATACTCGAAAGGAAGGGTATTTGCTGATATCGGTTGTTATACACTTGCCGCGCTTCCACCACTACAGTCGATTAATTCATGCGTCGACATGGGCGCATCCATAACCATGGCAAAAGGAGCCGCTGATGCCGGTTTGGTGCCCGCTGTAGCAGTCATTGGTGACTCGACCTTTACCCATTCAGGCATGACGGGTCTTCTCGACGCTGTAATCCATAAAGCACCTATTACGGTACTGATCCTCGACAACAGTACAACTGGAATGACAGGAGGACAATCGTCAGAAGCATTTGGACGGTTAAAGGATATTGTTACAGGACTTGGCGTTGAGCCGGAGCATATCCGTATCTTAAAGCCGCTGAGGAAAAACCATGCTGAAAATGTACAGGCCATCAGCGAAGAGCTGAACTATGACGGTGTTTCAGTAATCATCCCTACACGTGAGTGCATCCAGACACTTAACAAGCGGCTGCGTGAAAAATTTAAAAATAAAAAATAACCGGGCATACGGCCCAAAAAATAAAAAAACGTCATTATGAAAAAAGACATCATACTGGCCGGAGTCGGCGGGCAAGGTATCCTGAGTATAGCCGCCATCATTGGAACAGCAGCCGTATCGTCTGGCATATATGTTAAACAGGCAGAAGTTCATGGGATGTCACAACGGGGAGGCGACGTTCAGTCAAATCTTCGTCTTTCCTCTGCACCCATTGCTTCTGATCTTATACCTTTTGGAAAAGCCGATATGATCATAAGCGTTGAGCCCATGGAATCACTCCGTTATTTACCCTATCTGTCACCCGAAGCCTGGCTGATAACAAACACTACTCCTTTCATTAACATTCCGAATTACCCTGAAGTCGAAAATGTGATGGCTGAAGTCCGAAAAGTAAAAAACCACATTGTACTCGATGCTGATCAAATGGCTACCGAAGCGGGTTCTGCACGTTCAGCCAATATGGTTATCCTGGGTGCTGCTTCGCCTTTCCTCGACATCGCCATGGAGGTTCTGGAAAAAGCTATCCGTTCAACTTTTGGCCGCAAAGGTGAGGAAGTTGTAAACATGAACCTTAATGCACTTCGAATCGGACGTCAACTGGCTGACGCACAAATGACCAATTGACAAGTACCGGCATGACGTGGTTAAGCATATAATAATCTGAAATTGGAGGTCGGGCTGCATCGACCTCCTCTTTTTTTACCAGCATGAAGTTGAAGAAAATCACATATGAAATAACCGCACTGATTATTACGGGCTTTGTAATTATTATAGTCTCCAACTGGATATTCTATACAGGCCGTCAAATTAACGAACTTATCGGTGAACGTAAGGCATTCCTGCCAGAACCAACCATGGAATTCGGCATCATAACCGACTCGCTATCCATTCTGAAAAATGAGATCAAACCCGGGGAAAACATCTCGCAACTTCTCGGACAACATGGATTAACTGGCGTAACAATCGACAAACTGGTTAAAAAATGCGAGGGCGTTTTCGACCTCCGTAGAATAAAGGCCGGCAATCCCTATACCCTCATGGTCACCAGAGATACTTCTAATGCGATTCAGTATTTTATCTATGAGGAATCTCCGCTCAAATACATAATCTTTGACCTGCGTGATACACTGGCTGTTAGTTTTGGAGAAAAAGAAGTATTGGTAACTATGGACTCGGTGGTTGGTGAAATAAAGTCATCGCTCTGGAATGCGTTGACTACAACTCCCAACGGGATTGAACTCGCCACAGAGATGGAAAATATTTATGGCTGGGTGGTCGACTTCTTCGGTCTTCAACCTGGTGATCACTTTGGGCTATTATATGAAAAACTTACAGTGGAGGGCAAACCTATGGGTGTCGGTAAAATCCTTGCCGCATCGTTTACCACCTCTGGGAAAACATTCCAGGCCTACTATTATCGCGCTGATTCATCAGGTATTGCAGCAGATTATTTCGATGAGAAAGGACAAAGCCTTCGTAGGGCATTTCTTAAAGCACCATTGAAATTTAGTCGCATAAGTTCCCGGTTTTCCGGAAAACGCTACCATCCTGTTCTAAAAATTTACCGACCACACCATGGCGTCGATTATGCGGCTCCTATCGGTACCCCGGTCTTTTCCATCGGAGCAGGCACAGTTTTGGATGCGGGTTTTCAAAGAAGTGGTGCAGGAAGATTTCTCAAGATAAGACATAACAGCACGTATACAACAGTATACATGCATCTGAACGGGTATGCAAAAGGGATAAAAAGCGGTATCAGAGTAAATCAGGGTGATCTGATAGCTTATGTAGGCAGAACAGGACTTGCCACAGGACCTCATCTCGACTTCAGGGTTTATAAGAACGGATACCCTATCGACCCCCTGAAAATGGAATCACCACCCGCAAAACCAATATCACCCTCCTTTTTGAAGAGTTACCTGACTTCAATCCATCAAAGAAAAATTATTATCAACCAGTTGGGGAAGAGATAACTAGTTCATTACCTCAACATCTGAAAACTGTACCTGCATGGCATTCAGCAGCTTTCCCATACTATATGGCTTGGTAATGTAATCCTCACAACCAATTTCACGACAGGTTTTTTGGTATTCAGGCACAGCAAAGGCTGTCTGTATAATAATGGAGATATGATTGTAATCCCGTTTAATCTCTCTGGCAACTTCAAATCCATTCATCACAGGCATCTGAATATCCAATAAGGCCAAATTGGTTTTACGATTTCTCCTCACCAATTCGAGAGCCTCTGCACCATTGGTAGCCCAAAGAATCTTCACACGCGTAGGCGCTAAATAAAGTTCCAACAGCCGACGTGACATGCTATCATCTTCAGCAATCAGCACTATCTTGTCTGACCAATTGAACTGAACCGGTTTTTGATTGGATACCAAATGGTTGATTATTATAAACGTCCAAAGATAATCACTTTTTCCGCAATGATTTAATTATGCAAATATTTTTTATCTGACTTTCGTAACAAATAAACACATTAACAGATTGCAAAGATACAGTTATATTTGCAAAAAAAAACGTTTGAAGATAGGCTCGTTACAGCTGCCCGATCGCGCCATTTTTCTGGCGCCCCTTGAAGATATAACAGATCCCCCATTCAGAGCTCTATGCAAAACTGAGGGAGCCGATATGGTTTATACTGAGTTTATTTCCTCCGAAGGCCTAATTCGTGACGCTGGAAAAAGTCTGAAAAAACTTGACATTAACCCACTGGAACGCCCGGTGGGTATTCAGATATTCGGCAACAATCCATCTTCAATGGTCCGTGCTGCCCAAATAGCGACGGAAGCAAAACCTGATCTGATTGACATTAACTGGGGATGCCCCGTCAGAAAGGTCGCAATGAAAGGTGCAGGGTCTGGTATCTTGCAGAATATTCCTGAAATGATTTCTATCACAGCGACCGTTGTTAAGTCAACAAACCTGCCCGTAACTGTTAAAACCCGTCTTGGCTGGGATGAAAGCAGTAAACCCATAGTCGACATCGCCGAAAGACTACAGGATGTTGGAATAGCTGCTATAACCATCCACGGAAGAACCCGTTCACAACTCTATGGGGGGAAGGCCGACTGGATCCTCATCGGTAAAGTCAGAGAGAATCCGCACATGGCAATCCCTGTCATTGGAAATGGCGACATCACTACGCCACAGCAGGTAAAGGATGCGTTTGAACAATGGGGTGTCGATGGCATCATGATTGGAAGAGCTGCCATTGGTTATCCCTGGTTGTTCTCTGAAATTAAGTCATATCTTAACACAGGTGCTCTGCCTGATTCACCTGACATGACTGCCCGACTGTCCATGTGTAGAAAACATCTGTCCGGTGAAATTGAATGGAAAGGAGAGAGGCAAGCCATCAATGAAATGAGAAAATTTTACAGCGGCTACTTTTCGTCGTATCCCGGAATCAAACCATTCAGAATGAAACTTATTACAGCTCCTTCTGCTGAAGAGGTCTATAATGTTTTACGTGATATGGAAGAACATTATTCCTCTTTTCAGTTTTAGTTTTCAATAATTCCTTGATGTTACTAACCTGACTTATTCAATTTGATGCAAATAAATAGTCAAATAATGTTCGATCTGTTATCGATAATCCTATCAGATTCAATAAGCATCTACAACAGATCAAATTAGGTCATTTAATAAATAATAGCTATACTTGACCTTTTCAATCATTATTAATGTCAACAACCAAAATAGGCTACTAATTAAAAACTTACTTGCATGCAAGCGCCAAAAGTATTCTTGGTAGAAGACGACCTTATAACCGCTAAGGCACTCACTGAAAGCCTCATAAAAGAGACTGGATGTGAGGTATCGCATTTCGGTACCGGGCGCGACTTTCTGGAAGCGATTACTCATCAGCAACCTGATCTGGTTTCGCTCGACTATCTTTTACCTGATTCATCAGGTGCCGAATTATTCAAAAAGGTAAAGAAGATGTACCCCGATATTCCTGTCATAATGGTTTCCGGACAACAGGATATCTCTACTGCTGTCGATTTGCTTAGGCAGGGGGCCTACGATTACATTGTGAAGGACAAGAATATGCGCTCCCGCCTGGTAAACCTTGTACTAAAAATTGGAGAAAACATTCAGTTACATCGCAAGATTACCGAACTAGAAAAGGAAGTCGGTCGCAAATACATCGATTACAATCCCATCAAAGGAAACAGCGCCGCCATTCAACGAATTTTTGAGCTCATAGAAAAAGCAGCACGAATCAATATTGTAGTCTCCATAACAGGAGAAACAGGCACAGGTAAAGAGCTGGTAGCTAAAGCTATACACTATAATTCCTATCGCAAGAAAGGCAAATTTGTTGCAATCAATGTATCAGCCATTCCTAGTGAGTTAATCGAAAGCGAACTTTTTGGTCATGAAAAAGGATCATTTACCGGGGCAATGTCACGTCGTATCGGAAAATTTGAGGAAGCTGCAGGCGGAACTCTCTTCCTTGATGAGATTGGGGATATGGACATCAACATGCAAACCAAACTTCTACGAGCCCTACAGGAAGAAGAGGTCACCCGTGTAGGCGGAAATGATGTCATTAAGACAGATGTAAGAGTCATTGTTGCCACCAACAAAAATCTGGCAGAGGAAGCCCACAAAGGAACCTTTAGAAAGGATTTATATTACAGATTACTGGGCTTGCCTATTGAGCTCCCTCCCTTACGCGACCGTGCTGACGATATTCTGGTATTGGCCCGCTTCTTTGCTGATGAATTCTGTAAGAAAAACAACATCATTCCTCTTGATATTAACAACAAAGCTCAGGAAAAACTGCTTCAGTACAGCTACCCGGGCAATGTCAGGGAATTGAAGGCTGTAGTTGAACTCGCCTGTGTAATGGCCACTGGTAGTACTATCCAACCCGAAAACTTTACATTCACTTCAAACATTAAACGCGACGACTTTCTCATGCATGAAAAAACTTTGGATGATTACAACCTTGAAATCGTAAATCATTACATGGAAAAATATAATCAAAACATCAAGAAAGTAGCTGAAAAACTGGGAATCGGAAAAACTACCGTGTACAGAATGCTAAAAAAACAACCCGGAGAGAACGACCCTCATTCATGATTGACCATCCTAAAACAACTCCTTTTTAATCACTCCATCCTCAAATAATTCAACCACATCCGTTGTCAGATGTATCGCCTGAAGTCCTGCCTTTCTGGCTCCTTCAACATTCGGATAACTGTCATCTATAAAAACGGTTTCCGAAGCATCAATTCCTGAATCCTTTATTACAGCCTCAAAACAAGCAAGATCAGGCTTTCGCAAGCCTAATTCATGTGACCAATAAGCCTTTTTAAATAAATCACAAAAATCAAACCCATAGCGATCTCTAAAATCGCTGTTGTACTTCTGATAATGAATGATATTGGTATTGCTCAACAAAAATACACGATAGTGAGCAGCCACCTTCTTTAATAAATCTACCCTGTAGCCCGGAAGATCAAGCAACAAGGCATTCCAGACAACATCAAGGGTAGTATCATCTATCCTCTTCCCTAGCCGCTCACGGAGCTCATTGCGAAAAACAATCGGTGAAACCTTTCCTGTTTCAAAATGAAGAAGCAATTCATCACCGAATCCATCTGGAAAAAGCATTTCAAACGGTTTATCGCTCAATTGACTGAAGGCCTGAAAGGTTAGCCTAAAATCAATATTTAAAAATACACCACCAAAATCAAAAATAATGTTGTGAAATGGCTTTAATGGTTCTTTTCTACTAGAATTATTCATTTAATTTGAAAACAGATTTTATTACTTAACGCAAATTTTGTAAAAATATGGCTACAAATCCTTAAATTTGCAGCTCTCTAGTAAGAAAGAGCTTAATTAGCTCTTCGGGGCCTATAGCTCAGATGGTTAGAGCAACTGACTCATAATCAGTAGGTCCCTGGTTCAAGTCCAGGTGGGCCCACAAAATTCAGAGACTGTCTTTCTTCCCGACAGTCTCTTCTTTATTTTTACACTATGGCTC
>MEOA01000041.1 GCA_001768515.1 Bacteroidetes bacterium GWE2_42_24
TTGATTTTATCCCCCCTTTTGAAGAATTTTCAAGTTTTTTATAAAAATATTGCGTGTATTTAGTTACAAAATGTAGTTTTTTAAATGGTTGATTATTCGTGTTTTGCATTTCAATTTTAGCCCAAAGTCTTAACAAAGACATGTCAAAGTTATACCAAAGATATGTTTTACTTATGAAACGCTTATGTTTACTATAACTATGGTGCATATTATATATGTAGTAAGAATAAATATATGTATTTTTTGGCACAATACTTGTTTTGGCCATTTAAAAAACTTACCTATGGAATGATGGCTCCGTTGATCCAACGCTATCAGTTACGGTTAGCTGCACCTATACCTTAATCGTAACCGATGGCAACGGATGCCAGGGAGACAACACCATCGAAGTGCTGTTTTACCCCATACCCGAACCGTTGATAATAAAACAGAAACAAATCAGTATATTACCGTCTTTAACTGGCTTCTTTTCAAGTCTTGTATTTTCTTCAGTAAACACATATCATCATCACTGACACCACCACCAATGGCTGCATAAAAACCCGCCCTAAGATCTTTTTAGCGCCCGCAGCCCGCCAGAATACCATTGGAATAATCAAGACATTGCATTACCCCTCCGGTGCCTTAAACAAGCCAAACGTGCCTATCTGAGGACAATCTCTTGCCGACAATATCCTTAATCGAATACGTTGCGCAGAAACAGGCTCAAACCTGAGTAACCTCTTGTAGCCAATAGTAGTTCCACTGGTAATAGTTATCCACAGACCATTTACCTCAGCTTCTATTACAAATTGTTCTACTCGCTGGCCTTCCTGGTAGTTCTCCTGAAGCAATACCCTGTCGAAGGTTTGTTTCCCGGGCATTTCTACCGTTAATGCGCCAGTAGTCCGGCCCTCCCCGGGAGACCAGTAAGTCATCGTATTGCTATCGGTTAGCTGTCTTACCACCTCAACATTTCCTTCACATGTCCCCCCTTCAAGCAAATTTATCCTGAAAGTGGCATCCAATATTACCTTCATCCCTCTGAGGCTCCTGAGGTCGTTTTCATGAATCAATCCCCGACGGTCAGCCGGGAGATTCAAAAGCAACAAAGAATTCCTTCCAACAGAGCTATAATAAATATCAACCAGCTTTTCGGCCGATTTCACCAATGAATCTTCCCGTTCGTGGTAGAACCAGCCGGGTCTAATACTAACATCTACTTCAGATGGATACCACATCATTCCTTCAGCTTTCGACAGCTTATCACGACTACCCAGATCTTCATCCATCATATTGCCAACAGGCATAAAGGCACCATTACCGGGATTTTGTTGAGAACTTAAAGCAATATCTTCGAGCACAGCAGCAGAGGCAGGAACAACACTCCATTCGGTAGTACGCCCATATCCCGATTCTGTTCCTACCCAACGAACATCAGGCCCCATGACTGCAATGACAGCCTGGGGCTGTAGCTCCCTGATCACCTTATAAAAGCCTTCCCAGTCATAAACCTGCCGCTTACCATTGGGGCCTTCCCCACAAGCGCCATCGAACCAAACCTCATCTATCTGACCATAACCTGTCAGCAGTTCACGCAGTTGATTTCTGAACACCTCATTGTATTCATCTGTACCATAAACGGGCGAATGGATATCCCATGGCGAAAGGTAAATTCCAAACTTCAATCCATGTGTACGGGCAGCCTTCGACAATTCATCAATCAGATCACCTTTTCCATTCTTCCACGGACTACTTTTCACCGAGAAATCGGTGTATTTGGTAGGCCAAAGGCAAAAACCATCATGATGCTTAGCCAGACAAAGCATCATCCTGGCCCCGGCAGATTTCGCAGCAACAGCCCATTGATTTGCATCAAACGCCGTTGGGTTAAACATTTCGGCCATTTGCTCCTTATTCCCCCATTCATAATTATAGAAAGTATTGATTCCAAAATGATAAAAGCATGTTAATTCCAGCTCCTGCCACATCACCTGACGAGGTGCCGGGACAACATGCGCTGCCTTCTTCACAATAGAATCAAGTGGCTCGACTTCGGAAACCGTTATATACGATCGGTTTGCTGATTGAGCATAGCCTGTATTCAACTGAAAATAAATCAAAGACACGACAATCGCCACAATCCATGTTTTTTTAAATAGCATCATTTTTTAATGGGGTATTTATTTTTCAAACTACTCAGGGAACACATTATTTTTCTTTCTGCTTTCGGGTATTACGTCAAACTTTTATACCCTGATTGGGGAAGAGACATAACCGCCCCGCACAAAACACACAGCCTTAGCGCGCTTATTCCATCATTAAAGCTGGCGACGACGCAGGTAGCTCTGGTAGTAGCGCAAATCAGAATAATCGACATCCTGCCCGATCGAAGCGCGAGCGTCTGTCAGCGTAGATTCCGGATGCTTCTCAAAATAGACAGCCATCCGGTCAATTAAAGCATCATCGACCAGTTTATGAATATCTATCATCCCAACACCGACACCCACAGCCAGATGATCGCAAATGGTAGTGCGAGCCAAAGACCTGATAGCCGTAATCTCATCGATCGACTTTCCCTCAAGAAACAAGTTTATGCTTGTTAGTTGAGTGAGAGAAAGCAGTGCTCCATTCTCAGGCTCCATTTCAGAATCCTCATGGGGTTTCCTGAGTGAATCATCTACAAAATTGTCAATCAATTCAACTAAGATTTTTCCATATTTCTTTGCCCGCTGAGCACCGAACCCATTGATTTGCCGCAAGGCTCTTAATGTGGCAGGCTTCACTTCCGCTATCCTCAGCAATACTTTCTGTGGCAGGATAGCAGCAAGATCCGCTTCCATTTCCGCGGCCATTTCGCTGCGCCATTGCCGCAATGCTTTAACCAGCATCGGATCAGCATTGCCAATATGTTCTGTCTTATCCTTTGCCCTGATTTTTTGCGAAACTGAGGCATCTACCATAGCCTTCCCCCGTGCATCGAGTACCTGCTTCAGTATAAAACCCTCTTTGCAGGCATTAATACCTGCAAACATTAGCTCTGCATCGGTGAGGGCAATCTCCATTGATTCCCTGACCGTTTTTTTTACCTGCTTATTATCAGATTCAACTTCAATTGATTTCAACGGGGCAATCAGTTCTTTCCTAAGTATGTCGGTGAAATAGCCGGCAGCTTTTCTAATTCTCTCCTGAAGCAGCGGATTCTTCTCGATATCAGGGTCTGATGTTTCGGCTACCATCCTTTGAAGTTGTGCCCTGAATTTATCGCCAACACTTTCTATCTGACTCCCTGACACTTCAGCCAACCGCCTGATATGCGCTACCAAATCATCGGTAAGACTACCGGCATGTTCAACAGCAAGTCGCCTGCCAGACGATAACCTCCTTGATAATTCTTTAAAGTCGAACAACTCGTTGAGCAGTTGTTGTTGATAACGGTTCCTTGAGATATCCAGTGTAGCCTCATCAGGCTGGTTTTCGCTTATATCGTGCGAAAATCCGGATATGATGACATCTGACCTGATGGCTCTTGGAGGAATAGGGGCACTAAGAACAAGGCCTTCGAGCGTACGGCAACGGCTGAGCGCCACATAGACCTGCCCGAATGCAAAAGCTGATTTTGCATCTATAATGGCACGATCAAAGGTCAATCCCTGACTCTTATGAATAGTAATGGCCCAGGCCAGCTTCAGCGGGTACTGTGTGAAAACACCAATCACCTCTTCCTTAATCTCTCTGGAAGTCTCATCAATTGTATACTTTATATTCTCCCATTTAAGCGGCTCTACGGCAATAGGTTTATCATCACCAGCACACTTCACATATATTTTACCGTCAACCAATCCGCTGACGATTCCAATTTTTCCGTTAAAAAATAATCTTGGGATACCTGGATCATTCTTTACAAACATCACCTGAGCACCTATTTTAATGACCAATTGGGGCTCAGTGGGATAATTATACTGTGGAAAATCTCCTTCAATTTCAGCATCAAAACTCATGGGTGCGCTCTTCAGTTCCCCGAGCTTCGCCCGATTCAACTCGTGCGCCTGATTATTATGTGTCGTAAGGATAATGTACCCCTCACTGTTATCGGGATTAAAATCGGGCACATACCGCTTGTTAAGTTCATTAAGTGTTTCAAGATCGGCCTTGTTTTCACGAACCCGGTTAAGTAATGAAATAAATTGTTCGTCCCGTTGCCGGTAAATGTGCTTAAGTTCTATACTGACGAAATCGGTACTTTGTAGTGCCAGACTGCTAAAGAAATAAACCGATTTATAATAAGGGCTCAGTATTTCCCACTCATCATCCTTCGCCACCGGTGCCAATTGCTGCATATCGCCAATCATCAGTAATTGAACCCCTCCAAAAGGTTTGCTGTTACGACGAAACCGGCGAAGTACATCATCAATGGCGTCCAAAAGATCAGCTCTCACCATACTGATTTCATCGATCACCAACAAGTCGAGCGACCGCATGATACTAATCTTATCCCTGCTAAAACGCTTCACCTCCCCATTTGAGCCCTGACCTGTGGTCGATCTCTCTTGCACTGCCGGAAGGTACCTTACCGGAATCTGAGGCCCGAAGCCAATCTGGAAGAAGGAATGAATAGTAACGCCACCTGCATTGATTGCTGCAACACCAGTAGGCGCCACCACTATCATCCGCTTGGGGCTCACTGCTCTCAGATCCTTCAAAAAAGTAGTCTTTCCTGTTCCGGCTTTACCTGTAAGAAAAATGTTGCGGTTGGTATACTGAACAAATCCAAAGGCAAGATCCAATTGTGCATTTTCAACCTGACGATTCATAATAAACTCTATCATTCAACAAAATGGCTGCAAGTAAAAATCAATAGTCGATTCATATTTCTGTAAAAGTACTAAAAACGCAGCCGGATATTAAAATACTTCGCCATTTATAAAGCGAAATTATAAAAAAACAGCAGCATCACCTATCAATTCAACGGCATACTGACTATCAACAATTCAGATAATGCAAAACATTATTGTTATATGTCAGATTCAACGAAGTGGTGCCTGCACAGTCATAATTTACTATCGCCGCACCATCTGACCGACCTGCAGATATTCCCTGCCCGTCATTTCATACTAAATTACAGTTCTATTTTATTAAACCTGCCTAAATCAGACTCCACACCAAATATTTAATAAGAGAATAGTTCATGCAGGATATATAATGAATACTTCCACCAGAAGTCGCCACACGTAAACGCATTGCAAATAATTCATAATTCGAAATCGAGCTGTAGGGATAGCTTTGATTCAAGCAGTCATTAATCGTGTTACATTTGTAAAAATATTCCTCTATGAGACATTTCATCCCATTCATCGCATCAATATTCCTGCTGATCGCAGCGGAAGCTATCGGACAGAATCTGAAAGTCATCACCTATAATATCCGTATGGAAACAACTGCCGACGGAAACAATCAATGGAACAACAGACGTGAATGGCTTTCGAATCAGGTAATGCAAACTGAAGCCGATATTATTGGCATGCAGGAGGTACTTCAAAAACAACTGATTTACCTTGACAGCATGATGCCCGGTTATGGACGGGAAGGTGTTGGAAGAGACGACGGATTTCAACAGGGAGAATATTGTCCTATCTATTATAACCTGAAACGTTTTGAGAAAACCGACGGAGGCACCTTCTGGTTATCGCCTACACCTGAAACACCATCTATAGGCTGGGATGCCGCCCTGAACCGCATTTGCACATGGGTTAAACTGAAAGACAAATCAACCGGGCAACTGATCACAGCCTTTAATACCCATTTCGACCACATCGGAGTCGATGCCAGAAGAAACAGCGCGCAACTCATTATCGAGACGATTAAAAAACTGGACTCAGGTGAAACAATGGTTATCCTAACTGGCGATTTTAACAGTGAGCCGGCATCTGAACCGATCGCACTGTTATCGGAACACCTGACAGATACACGCACCTACACAGGAATTGACAGTGAAAGGATTATACCCACATTCAACGGCTGGGATGCATCAAAACACAATGAGTGTATCGATTTCATTTTTACCGGAAGGAACTTAAAAACGAAATCCTATCAGGTTGCAAACAGTCAGACTGACGGGCGCTACCTTTCAGACCATAACATGGTAATGGCCGAAATAGAGCGATAAACATATCTGACGGTTAATTTGAATTTCCCAGAAAATAAGTATACCCCAAAATCAACGATAGCCCCAGATCTGAGCCTGACATACCATTACCAACGATCCCGTCCAGAATATTTTCCAGATCGGGATTGACAAAATCGGCAAACTGTTCCATCCCCGACTGAGAACCCATCGTAAACTGCAAACCAGCCGACAGGATACTCTTCTTCTGATAGCGGGATACACCTGCCGTCAGATGATACATATCCCAAGTACGCCCGATAAACCATATGCCATCAGACAAAGAGGAAGGTGATGGGGCAAAACAATTATCAGTGCGTATTGAGCCGTAACCCTGGTATTTATCATTGAAACGATGTTTAAATCCCAATGCAAGGTTTAGAACAGGTGCGTTGGCTGAAACCACATCAACCAGTTTCAATGTTTTATCATCACCAAAGACCCATGGAGGATACAAAACAGGATGATACTCAGCATCGACAGCCTTATATGGGGCAATCTCACTAAAATACTCTCCCGCAAATTCAATTTCAGTATTATCACCAGCCCACCTGAGTCCAAAGCCAATCGACCATGGCAGCTTGTAGTGGATATTCAGATTAACCTGACGATCGATGGCAAGAAAACTCTTGATTGAACCAGGAATCACATCTCCCAGGTTGTAAAAAGATAACTCCCGCTGAACATCGGCATCACCAAAAAAACTAACTGTAGGTGAGGTAAAGGTGATTCCAGCCTTAAAATGGCGTGAATCGTATACTACACCAAGCTTCCAGACCAATCGCCAGTTTACATACAGGGCGTCCTCTGAAACATTGATTGAAGACATCTCAAATAGTGTATCATTCGATACAGTGCGTGCACTCAGGGCCGCACGGTAATACTGATAACGATAAGTCACGAATTGAGTAAGACCGACCGCAAAATTTTTATTCAATCGGTAGCTGATTCCAATCCCGCCCCATTGCTCGTCAAATTCATTGTTGAAATCCATCGACCCTATAAAATATTCCTCGCCAGGTCGCGCAGGAATCGGATCACCCAACATTGAATAACGCTGATGAAAACGCAAACGGCTGCTAAAACGGCTGAACAATCCATATCCAACCGAAAACCGTTTATCCTTAAACAGATTAAGACGGCCCGAAATCATCTGAGGATAATAGGCATAACGATTATAGGTCAAATCAACACCCTCTCCCAATCCATTGTCGAAACGGGTAAATTGCAATTTATAAATGTTGGCAGATACTGAAATCGAATTGCTGTCACAAAAAGTCAGTCCTGCCGGATTGTAAAACAAAGCACTGTTATCGCGCACGCCTGCAATAACAGCACCCCCCATCAGGCTGGATTCACCTCCAAACTGTTCAGTCCAATAGTGGTAATCCTGCGCATTGGTCAGCACAGGGAAAAAAATAAACGACAACAAAAAATAAAGTCCGAATCTGTATTTCATTTTGTACAATAGATGTTGTAAGCCTTATCGTGGCAATAAGATAGTAAAAGTGGTACCTGTTCCGATTGTGCTTTCAATTTCAATCCGCCCATGGTTTTGTTCAATAAAGTCTTTGCATAAAACCAATCCCAACCCAGTACCTTTTTCATTGGAGGTACCTAATGTGGTACCTTTTGTTTTAATACTAAAAAGATTAGATAACTGATCGGCACTCATTCCTACGCCATTATCAATCACACGAATCATTTCCGTTTGATTATCAGTAAATCCCTCGACTCGTACTGTTCCTGACGGGCGGGTAAACTTTATCGCGTTGGAAATTAAATTTCTGATTACAAAACGCAACATCTCCTGATCGGCAGTTACCACAAAAGAGTCATCAATATCAGAAACAAGAGAAATATTTTTAGATGAAACATGAAGCATCATACCCGAAAACTCCTCCCTAACAACTTGCTTTACAGAAAACCTAACCGGATTAACAACCTGCATCTTCATCTGATTACGCGCCCACTGAAGAAGGTTATCCAGCAACCAAGCCAACTGGCATGTACTGCCATTTAAAAGATATAGCATCTTCTGTCGTTCACCATCATTCAAAGAATCATAATCTTCATTTAAAACCGAGATACACCCCAAAATCCCCTGCAGAGGGCTCTTCAGATCATGCGCCACAATAGAGAAAAACATGTCCTTTGTATGGTTAAGATTATCAAGTTCATCTGCTTTTGCTTCAAGCTGAAGTTTCTGTTCGGCCAGTTTCAGATTGGCCGATTTCAGAACCATTCTCTTCTTTCGAAGCATCAACAGCAATATAAGCGAAACTATGACAAGAAGCGAAACAATTATTACCACTGCCCATTGAATCCTGTTAATTCTGTTTTGAGTCGCAAGATCATTTTGCAACCGGATATTTGCCTCTTCCATTTGGGCAACTTCATAGCGGGTTTTTATTTCTTCAGTCTGGATTTTAAACTGACCGGCATCAATACTATCAGATGCCTGATGTGAGGCAAGCAGGGAATTATACGCTTGTTTATAATCACCACGCTGATATTCAACATTCGCCTTCAAAATAAGCAGTCTTGGATAATCTGCCCCGAAATCGTGACTATCGGATAGGGCCAGATATTTTTTTGCTATCGAACCAGCACTGTCAGGTTGTCCTGTCTTTAAAAACAACCAGGCTCTGTTGATCTCATAAACCACAATTTTGGTTTCATTTCCTCTTTTGCTATTTAATACATTAACGGCTCTGGTATAAAATTCAAAGGCACTCTTATTGTTGCCTAACCGCTGATACATATTGGCAGCAGAATTCAGATTGTTTGCCAAAAAATCATTAAAATTATTCTTCTCGCAAATCTGAATAGCTTTAAGAAACCACGTCAGAGCCAGATTGTACTTTCCATCCAGGTCATCGGCTGATCCCATACCGGAATAGGCTGAGGCTAAGAATTGAAGGTTGTTGGCGGCGATCGATTTATCAATCCCTATCTCGAAATATTTTCTTGAATCTCCATAACGCTTCAGCCGCAGATATGCCATCCCAACATTGTTTGCTGACCGGGCAATCGCATAATTGTCGCCTCTGTGCCTTTCTATTTCAAAAACCTTCAAATGAATCGACAACTCAGCCGTATCAATATTCATCCGGCCATAGGTGAGAGCCAGATTGTTCAGATTACCAAGTATCTCAGAAGTATCTGCTAAATGTTCAAATATCGCAAGTGCCCTCTTCTGTGATGAGATTGATTTCTTGTATGTAGATGTTTCCCTGTATATAATAGCCTGCAGATTGAGTAATTTTCCTGTCCAGTATTCATCCTTTAGGTTTTCTGCCAGTTCAAGTGCTTTATCAACATACATAAGCGATGAATCATAACGAGCCTGCAGAATGTTCAAGGCTCCCATATTTGTGTAAAAAGCCATCCATTCCTCCCCATAGGTAGTATTTCGAAGCAAACCGGAGGCTTTATGGGCATAATTCCAGGCCAATTCATTTTTGCCATATTTCAGTTCCCAGGCCAACATGTTGTAAGCCCTTATCAATTCACGCCCCTTAAGTTGCGGTAATTTAGCAACAAGGCTATCAACATTCAATGATGCATGGGCATTGAGAACTGTATAAAAAAACAAGAAGATTAGATAATAGACTTGTCTCAATATGTGAGTTTTTATGCAAATATAAAACAATTAGATACATATTCAATGCACACCCCTGAAGGTTTAATAGTTTTAAGAAACTGTAATAAACCAGTGGGGTATAGTAAAATATGCTTCAGTTATTATACGAAGATATGTCGGAAGTTTACCCCGGAAGGAGCTTCGAGTGATCGATCCAAAACCTCGCGTCCTATTTGCACTTATATTGGCAGATAGACAGAAATAATGGTACCTGTTCCGACAACACTGTTTACTTCAATCCGTCCATGATTTTGCTCAATAAAATCTTTACAAAGGACAAGTCCAAGCCCTGTACCTTTTTCATTTGAGGTACCTACTGAAGTTCCCGAAGTTTTAATACTGAAAAGACTATCCAACTGCTCATCATTCATACCAATTCCATTATCAATAATGCGGATAACTCCTTCCTGATTCTCAATAATTGCATCAATTCTCACGGTACCCTCCGGTTTGGTAAATTTAATAGCATTGGAAGCGAGATTACGAATAACAAACCTGATCATCTCCTGGTCTGCAGTGATTATAAAGGTTTCCGGAACACCAATTTCAAGTGATATCTTCTTTATTGAGGCATGCAGCATCATAGCCGACACTTCTTCTTCCACCACTGATTTCAAGGCAAATACAGTAGAAAATACTACAAGCATTTTCATCTGGCTACGTGCCCACTGAAGCAGGTTATCGAGTAACCATGCGAATTGGCTGGTGCTGTCATTAAGGAGATTGTGCAACTCCTTTATCTCATCTTCTTTTAAAGAATCAAAGTCCTCATTTAAAATTGAGACACAACCCTGAATACCTTGCAAAGGATTCTTGAGATCATGAGCCACAATCGAAAAAAACATATCCTTGGTGTGATTTAGATTATCGAGTTCAATGGCTTTTGTTTCGAGCTGATGCTTCTGTTCTGCAAGCATTTTATTAGCCGCATGCAGTACCAGACTCTTCCGCCTAAGCAAAAACAAAAGCACCAGCGAAGCAATCACCAGGAGAGAAATAATAACGACCACGGCATTCTGAATACGGTTGATCCTGCTTTGAGCCTCAATATCTTCATGTAAGTGTCTGTTGGTCTCTTCCATGCCGGAAAGTTCATATCTTGCCTGTATTTCTTCTGTTTCAGCCTTTAGTCGTTTGGCAGCAATACTGTCGGAGACGATATGTGATGATCGGAGAAAATCAAAGGCCTCTTTGTAATTTCCGCGTTGATACGCCACATTAGCCATCAGATCAAGTAGTTTTGCGTAATCACTGCCAAAATCAATACTATCGGAATAGGGAAGGTATTTCTTAACAATGGCTGCTGCACTATCAGGCTGGTCAGCCTGAAGAAACAACCACCCCCTGTCGATATCAGGTGAGATGATGGATGACAGATTACCACCCTTAACCTGCACTACATTTATAGATTTAGTTAAGTAAATGAAGGCACTGTCATTTTCGTTCAACAATTTGTACATTCTGCCTATAGAAGCCAGATTCAACGAAAGAAAGTCATTAAAACTGTTTCTTTTCGCGATTTCCACAGCAAGCTTAAACCATGAAATGGCGATTATGTAATTCTTTTCAATCCGCTCAGCCTCTCCCATCCCATAATATGCCGAAACCAGATACTGAGGATTATTTGACGATATCGCTTTTCCAATCCCTATCTGAAAGAACTTGCGTGACTCAATGGTATTGCCCAGACTGTTTAAGGCCATCCCAATATTATTGGCTGAACGGGAAATACCATAATCATTTCCCCGCCGCTTTTCCATATCGAATACCTTTAAATGAATTGCAAGCTCTGATGAATCAAAATTCATCCTTCCGTATATTACAGCCAGGTTATTCAAACTTCCCAGAATTTCAGCCGTATCATGTATCTCCTCAAATATTGCCAGTGCTTCTTTTTGTGCCTTTATGGCATTCTTGAACATGGTACATTCACAAAAAGCCACAGATTGAATATTCAATATCTTACCCTTTTGAAAGGGGTTTTTAATTTCCTGCGCCAGTTTTAATGCAGCACTGATATAATACAATGAAGAATCATAGCCGGCTTTCATGATATACAACACACCCAGATTTCGATTGTGAAGCATCAATCCTTCTTTAAAAGGATTCTTTTTCAACAGAGAGGCTGCTTGCCGGCAGTATTTCCATGCCTGCTCATTATCGGCGTATTTTAACTCCCAGGCCAGCGTATTACAGGCCAATATTAATTCCTGCCCCCTCATTTGGGGCAACTTCGCCTTCAGACTATCAACATTAACAGCTGACCCGATGGCCATTAACCCATAGAAAACTAAGAAAAAAACTAAAAATGCCCGGTTCATTAATATCGCTTTAAAGCAAATATTAACAATTACAGGCACAATTAGTTTACCACCCGAAAGCCGGGAGGTTCATGCAATCATTACTAACTCAGGAAGGTGTTGAAAACACGAGATGGTTATTTACCGCATCCAGCATCACAGGCGAGCCGGCAGTTAACTTACCCTGAAGAATATACCGCGACAACTGGTTCAGCACTTCGCGCTGTATCATTCGTCTTATCGGTCTTGCTCCAAACTGCGGATCAAAACCTGCCTTTGCAATAAATGTGATCGCGGAATCGGTAAACTCAAGCGCAACATCTCTCTCCGTTAACTTTCGTTTAAGCTGGTTAAGCTGAAGCACAACAATCTGTCTGATTTCGTCAAAAGTAAGCGGCGTAAAAGTAATCACCTCATCAATCCTGTTCAGAAACTCCGGGCGCAATGTTTTCTTCAGCAGATCAAAAACAAGCTCACGTGTTTCATCAATCAAGGCAGCCCTGTTAGAATCGTTCAATCCACTCAGCTTTTCCTGAATAATTCCCGATCCGATGTTGGAAGTCATAATAATTACTGTATTTCTGAAGTCAGCCGTACGTCCTTTGTTATCAGTCAGCCTTCCATCATCCAACACCTGCAATAATATGTTAAACACATCGGGATGTGCCTTTTCTATTTCATCGAGCAGGATTACAGAATAAGGTTTCCGACGGACGGCTTCGGTTAACTGTCCGCTTTCATCATAACCTACATATCCCGGAGGTGCACCTATCAACCTGGAAACGCTATGGCGCTCCTGATACTCCGACATATCAATCCTCACCATGTTCGACTCATCATTAAACATAAACTCGGCAAGTGCACGAGCCAATTCTGTCTTACCAACCCCGGTAGATCCCAGAAAGATAAACGACCCCACGGGCCTGCGGCTATCCTGTAGTCCGGCACGACTGCGTCTGATGGCATCGGCAACAGCCTCGATAGCCTCATCCTGACCAACAACACGCTTATGCAATTCTTCCTCAAGCCGGAGCAATTTCTCACGCTCACTCTGAAGCATTCTGGTTACCGGGATTCCCGTCCATTTTGAAACTACCTGAGCGATCTCTTCGGCACTGACCTCTTCGTTAATCATCGGATGATCACCCTGCATGGCGGTTAGTTTTTGTTTCAACGACTTCAGCTCTTCTTCAGCATCACGAACCCGTCCATACCTTAATTCAGCTACCCTGCCGTAGTCACCTTCGCGCTCTGCTTTTTCGGCTTCTGCCTTGAACTGTTCAATGGCCTGCTTCTGATGTTGTATAGCTTCAACCACACCCTTCTCAGCCTGCCATTGCGCACGTTGCCTGTTGCGATCATCATTCAGATTAGCCAGCTCTTCACTCAACTCATTCAATTTCTGCTTATCACCTTCCCTCCTGATGGCTTCCCGTTCAATCTCAAGTTGTCTGATTTTCCGTTCCACTACTTCCAGTTCCTCAGGAAGTGAGTTAATCTCCAGACGCAAACGCGCAGCAGCCTCATCCATCAGGTCGATGGCCTTATCGGGAAGAAACCTGTCGGAGATGTAACGCTGCGAGAGCTCTACTGCCGCAACAATGGCTTCGTCGAGGATTCGCACATGATGATGTGTTTCATACCGCTCCTTCAATCCACGCAAAATGGAGATGGCTGAGGCAGTATCTGGTTCATCAACCAAAACAATCTGAAACCTTCGCTCCAGCGCTTTATCCTTTTCAAAATACTTCTGATACTCTTTTAAGGTTGTAGCACCAATAGCCCTTAATTCACCCCTTGCCAGTGCCGGCTTCAGAATATTGGCAGCATCCATGGCTCCCTCACCGGCTCCTGCACCTACAAGGGTATGGATCTCGTCGATAAACAGAATGATCTCTCCTTCGGCCGAAATCACTTCTTTCACCACACTTTTTAACCTTTCTTCAAACTCACCCTTATATTTCGCACCTGCAACAAGTGACCCCATATCAAGCGAAAACACAATTTTATTTTTAAGGTTTTCGGGAACATCACCATTAATAATCCGATGCGCCAATCCTTCGGCAATGGCAGTCTTTCCTACTCCAGGCTCGCCGATCAGAATCGGGTTGTTCTTTGTACGACGGCTTAGTATCTGCAACACCCTTCTGATTTCATCATCTCTTCCGATGACGGGGTCGAGTTTCCCTTCACGGGCCAATTCATTCAGGTTGCGGGCATACCGGTTCAACGCATTATAGTTATCTTCGGCTGTCTGGCTGTTGACAGTGGCCCCTTTTCGCATCTCTTTAATGGCACTTTCAAGCGATGAGGGATCTACCCCATGACGCTTTAACAATTTCCCAGTGGCATCATTGACCATTGTTAAAGCCAACAGAATGTGTTCAACCGATACAAATTCATCGCCAAATCTTTTAAGTTGCCCAAGAGCCTTTTGTAACACATCATTAGACTCACGCGACAGGTAAACCTCACCACCCGTAACACGTGCCTCAGTCTGAACGATCTTATCAGCCTCTTCCTGAAGCAACCCGGTATTCACACCCATTTTCTTTAATAAAAACGGCACGGCATTCTCATCGGCCATCATCATTCCAACTAAAAGATGGGCTGTCCCTATTTGCTGTTGACTGTTTGCAGCGGCCAATTCGTGTGCTTTCTGAACAGCCTCCTGTGCTTTTAAAGTAAATTGATTAAAATTCATGTATTGTCCTTTCTGGCAATCATATTTGCCACCATTCTCTTATCAAGGGTTGAACCACACTGCACGGCCAGACTAAAAAGACAGAGAAATAAGCCAAAGTGACAGGAACACAAGCAGCTATTTCGCGAAAATGTGTCAATTTTTCAGATTATTTATGAATCTGAATCCTCAGTAGAAACAAGGCATACCTTGTCTCTACCCTTGAAATGTTTTCGTATCAAAGCAAGCAATTTATCTCTATTGATCGGTTTAGCAATATAATCGTTGCATCCGGCTGCAATTGCATTTTCCCGGTCCCCAGATAGTCCAAAAGCCGTCAGTGCTATTATGACAACCTCTTTGTTGAACTGACGGATTCGCCGGGTTGCTTCATGACCATTCAAACCGGGCATTTGGATATCCATCAGAATTAAATCAATATCAGGATTTTTTCGACAAATTTCAACAGCCTCAATACCAGTACCTGCTTCCAGAATTTCTTTGCTACAATCTCTGATGGTTATTGAAGTCAGCATTCCCGATGTTTCATCGTCTTCGGCAATTAGTATTTTCAGATTTTTAATTCGAACATCTGTACTTTCAGCCGGAACACTTTTCTTAACATCACTTTTTTCATCTGGTTCAGCATTGTAGGGTAAGGTAAAATAAAATGCTGAGCCTTTCCCTTCTTCGCTTTCTACCCAAATATGACCACCGAGCATTTCTACATACGCTTTGGTAATCGACAAGCCTAAACCTGCCCCCTGTCGGGCCATTCTATCGGTAATATCTGCCTGAATAAAGCGTTCAAAAATGGCTTCCAGCCTTTCTTTTGGAATTCCAATTCCAGTGTCTTTCACGAAAAACTCAAGGAAGGCAGGTATCTTGTCTGTTTTTAAAAAATACCCGAATTCTATTGTCCCTTCATTGCTGTATTTAATGGCATTTTTTACAAGGTTGGTAAGGATGGAATAGATTTTCTCGCTGTCCGACTTAATAATTGCTTCTTTTGTTGGCAAGGTTTTTATATAGAAAAGCTGCATCCTTTTATCTTCAACCAGTGGCTTAAAGAAGGTATAAACAAATTCTATTTTCTCGTTTATATCAGTATCTTTAATATCAACTTTCATCAGACCAGCTTCTATTTTAGAAATATCAACTATATCGTTGATGATATTCAGCATACGGGCACCGCTTTTCTCTATGATTTTGATATATTCTTGTTGCTGCTCACCTGAAAGATCAGGTTCTTTCAATAAGCCTGAAAAGCCTAAAATACCGTTCATCGGAGTTCGTATCTCATGCGACATATTAGCGAGAAATGCAGATTTCAGGCGGTCGCTTTGTTCCGCGTGTTCTTTGGCAATAACTAACTCAGCTGCCCGTTTTTCTTTCTCTTCATTTTGAAAGGCAAGCTCTTTGTTAGCAATTAATAATTCGGCCGCACGTTTTTCTTTCTCTTCGTTTTGAAAGGCAAGTTCTTTGTTAGCAATGACTAACTCAGCCGCACGTTTTTCTTTCTCTTCGTTTTGAAAGGCAAGCTCTTTGTTTGCAATGGTTAACTCAGCCGCAAGTTTCTCTTTTAATTCATTTTGACGGGCGAGTTCCTTGTTGGCAATAATTAACTCAGCCGCGCGCTTTTCTTTCTCTTCATTTTGAAAGGCAAGCTCTTTGTTAGCAACTATTAATTCAGCCGCACGCTTTTCTTTTAATTCATTTTGACGGGCGAGTTCCTTGTTGGCAACGATTAACTCAGCCGCGCGTTTTTCTTTCTCTTCATTTTGAAAGGCAAGCTCTTTGTTAGCAACTATTAATTCAGCAGCGCGTTTTTCTTTCTCTTCATTTTGAAAGGCAAGCTCTTTGTTAGCAACTATTAATTCAGCAGCCCGTTTTTCTTTCTCATCGTTTTGAAAAAGAAGTTTCTGGTTGGCAATGATCAATTCTGCTGCTCGTTTTTCTTTCTCATCGTTTTGAAAGAGAAGTTCCTGGTTGGCAAGGATTAATTCTGCTGCTCGTTTTTCTTTTAATTCATTTTGACATGCAAGTTCCTTGTTGGCAATGACGAACGCTGCTTCCTCTTTTCCCTTTAACTCCTTTAAAAAATTATTCTCTTGAAGTAATTCCCGCAACTCGCTTATGAGTTCTTCTCTGGTCTTGTCCTGAATGTCCATAGCAAATTTCGTTTATAATGATAAACTATCTGTCACCATAACTTTCTTAGTATTCTCAATAACGTTTATAAATATTTGGTTAATCTGTAGTTTGAAATTTTCAGATCAAGCGAAGTTAATGCATATTTATCACTTTGTTATCATATTCTTTTCACGATACCATGCTATCTTTTTAAGCAGGATAGAGCTATCCTTCAGGATAGTTGTACAGGGCTGCTCTGACCAAATTCACAGATGATGAAAGCAAGTTTTCATTCATTGGCGCTAATTTGAATACCTTTTCTCCTACACCACTCAACAATCAGGCACAAATCTGTATTGAAAACACCAAACTCCTGAAAGTCATTTACGCCCTGTCTAATGACTACCAAATAAGAACGACTGTCAATATCAACACCTGCACCTTTAGGGTTAATTATTCCCATCGCATGATTAATTCATAGCCGGCAGGTGCCAATCAACACTTGAAAGCAGTGAGAAGCTGATGTCGGGTTAACTTAGGCGGCCTATACTTCGGTAATAAAAGCGGTTCGCTGTAACCGCGAGCTGTGGACACAATTTCTCAAAACTTGCTCATTCTGATCGACTTTTGACTTTGAAAATCAATTCAAATGTACAAATTCCAGATTCATGCTTCAAGTAACAAAAATTTTGTCCTGATGTCTATCCCCACGACAATAATTATATCATCCCCGGCTCTTAAATCTCCATCAATTTCAGACAATATAAAGAAAGCCGGATACAGTGCATTCCAGCTTTGGTATGTCTGAGGAAAATATGCCATTTTTTAAGATTAACCGTAGATCAACCGTAGATCAAGCGTACATCAAGCGTACATTAAGCGTATGGTCAGGGTCGATCTTTGCCTGATTTTCGCATGATTTTCGTTGTATATTCTTTTAAAAGCATACCGATATTAAACAATAATTGTACCAGAACAGGTTACCCTATTTTTAACTGAGAGAAAAAAAATGATTTTTACAGGACTATTCCTTTTGGAAATACCAATGCAAATATCCATTGATATTGATTGCTGGTGCGAGATGTTTGAAATTCGATAGTTTCACGGAGAACCACGGAGGACCACGGAGGGGCACAGTGATAAGAATGATTTCGCTATGTAATCAGACCTTGACTTCGAGGATTTACCTGGCTGGGAAAAGCAGTATTAGCAATGATTTCTCTATGTAATCAGACCTTGACTCCCGGTTGCTATCGGAAGCCAAAGCTAATGCCAACGCTAAAGTCAAAGTCTCCCGCCAGCTATCGGGAAATGCCAACATTTTTCAACTACCGGTTTATCCAGCCTGCAATTTGCTTCATGACCTCTTCAGAAAAGGTTTCTTCAATCGAACCATACTCTGTCGGATTTCCGCTCACCGAATGCTGAAAAAGGTGATTAAGCCCCTCAGCCCTGATCACCGTTACCTGATTGTTACCTCCCTTTTTCAAGGCGGCTTCAACGATCGGCAGGTTTTTATCAGCCGGAACCTGAAGATCGGTAGTTCCATTAACCGCCAATACCGGGCAGGTAGTTTTCTGCAGGTTTTCCGAGGGATCCCATGAAATGAATGTCCTGAACCATGGATTGATTACCTGACGGAGCATGACAGGAAACTCTTTCAGTTGCTTTTCTTTCTCTGCCTCACTGAATGAAGTCCATTTACCTATCTGCTCTTTTGCTATTGCTGTCATTCTCACGGCAGCCAGAGAATCGTCAGGACATTCGATCAACGTGGCAAACAACATACGATTCAACGCAAGACTTTCATCAAGCTGGTCAATAGCTGCACCTGAAGCTATACCCGTCAGACGTATCTGATCATTAAGCAGATCTGTTGTCTTTTGTCCGGGGGCTGCCAACAAAACAATGAATGAGACCTTTTTATTCCGGGAAGCGACAAGGGGAGCAATTATTCCTCCTTCGCTGTGCCCGATAACTCCAATCTTTTCAGAATCAATTTCACGACGTTTCAGCAAATAACTGACGGCCCCTTCTGCATCATCCGCAAAGTCGAAGGTCGTGGATCCGGAGAATACTCCGCCCGACTTTCCAATACCACGGTCATCATACCGTAATACAGCAATTCCCTGTCTCGTCAGAAAATCGCTCAACACTAAAAATGGCTTATGCATCATCAGTTCCTCATCTCTGTTTTGCGGTCCCGAACCACTGACCAGCACGACAGCCTTAAAAGGCCCATTACCTTCAGGCAGCGTAAGAGTCCCCGCGAGTTTAATACCAGGGGCCTTACTCTCAAATTCGACTTCTTCAGATTTATATAAAAATGGCGGTTTTGGTTCCTGAGGCCTGTTGACAGAGAAAGACACTGACAACCGGACAAGATTTAACGGGAAAGTCATTCCTCCCTGACTCCAATTGCCAACCAACATAGTGTCTCCTGCCAACTTCGCCATATACTCAGCCCGTATACGCGGTACCGATAAAAACATTCCTGTATCGGTTACAATAGTCGATTGAACCGGGATTCCCCTGACTCCCTGATCAGGGCTATCGAGCGTGGAAAATACTGAATCTCCTTTGCAGGAAACATTCAAAACAAGGGTCAACTCCGACCCCTTAACATTGAGTTTACCACTCCATGATCCACTGAATTTCAAGCTTTGAGCATTGGCGATCAATGTTGAAAGGGTCAGCACAAACAGCAGAAAAATACGAGATAACTGTTTCATCTCTTTAAATATTTTTTGAATATGTAAGTAATATCAGATATTGGCAATTAAAATCTTTGAACCTATTTCAGCAATCAGTAAGCCAAAGCCATAAACTACTCCGGCACGTGTACCTTTCACATTGGCTGATACACGCCAGGCATTATAGATCAGGATGGCCGACCAGATGGTACCCCAGACCATCAACAAAGCCAACACTACTGTCACCCAGAAATCAGGGGTGCTAAAAAGAGTGGTTCCGTTGGCATTAGGAAGCTGACTGATAAAATCGGATAACCGTGATGGTAAGCCGGCAATAGCCGCTACCAGCATAGGTGTTCTGGCAAGGGCCATGGTTCCGGCGATATCAATAAACCGGGTATGCGATCGGCTAAACAGCAAGGCACCAGGATAGAAAACCACCACAAGCGACAACCAATTAATGCCCTGATCGGCAAAAACACGCCACCATTCAACATGCTCACCAAAATGAGCATCCAGAACGCCATCAAACCGTAGTCCTGAAACTAATGCCAGCGATGCTGTCAGAAGCATCATAACCAAACCGACCAGCAAGGCCTGCCATCCGGCCACCCTTTCAAAAGGATTAAAAAAGTACTTAGCTTTCATGATTTGTACTGTTTTCGAGTTTTAATATGCGTGCTATGATATCATCCAACCGGTTACGTACCGAAGGATAGCTCAGGTTCATGATCCTGGACATTTCTTTGAGACTACCATTGTTTTTGATATAACTGACGAGGAACTGCTGATCATCTGACTCAAGACGACAAAGCACGGGGATATCAAAACTCCCTTCGATGGCTGTCTGACAATGATCGCAGACGAGGCTTTTCACACGAAGATCCGACCCACAGGCCGGGCAAACTACCGGAAATCGCTTTATAGGTATCATTAGAATTCAATTTGGCCGCAAAGATAAAGCATTTTTTGAATAATATTCATTTATTTATAAATATTATTCAATTAACATTAAATTTTATTCAAACATTTTGCATTTAAATCATTCCAAACATTAAAAACACAATCATAATATTCATCATGATATATCATCAAACCTGATGTATCTTTGTATTAATCATACACGACTCTTTCAACCTATTAATCCTACACAAGATGCTTAACAAAATATCAGCCACTATAACCGAAGACAAAAAGGCCGAATTCAAAGAAATCGCCGCCCGACTCAAAGCCTTATTACCATTCATGATCAGTCTCACGAGTGAAGAGCGCAAGAGGGGGATGCGACTGGGCCTCCAAAGCCTTTCGTTTATTGGCAAAGCCCTTGAGTATGCTGAGGCCAATCCGCAATTCACCAGCGAATACATCAAGATAGATGAATTTCACCGGGATTACAAAGTGGCTTACGACATGATAGAATTATACAGATTGCTTCATCCGCTTGTACAGCAAATGAAAGATACGGCGATGCAGGCTGCAACCGAGGCGCTTCCCCAGGCAATAAGCTTCTATGCTTCTGTAGGCAGCGCTGTTTCAAAAGGAGAAGAGGGAGCATCAGAGATTCATGATGAACTGAGAGATCTGTTTCCCGGGAGGAATTTGAACAGCTAACACATTACCGTTTAAACAGTAATAATTAACTGAATTTAGCTTCCTTCATTTACTAATGACTACTATCGGAATAAAGCGCAGGCCACATACTGAAAGAAACTCCTGTACAAGATTTTTCCAAAAAAAAGACCTCAGGTTTCCCTGAGGTCTTTTTGAGTACAAAGCAGTATTATTATTTCTGTTCGGCCATTTTCACCAGCATGTCGGCCATGCGGTTTGAGTAGCCGTTTTCGTTGTCATACCAACTGATAACTTTTACAAATTTTCCACCACTGACCTGAGTCAGCAAACTATCAAAGATTGACGAGTTAGTGGTTCCAATGATATCTGAGCTAACGATAGGGTCGGTGCAATATTCAAGCACACCTTTCATTGGCCCTTCAGCAGCAGCTTTCATTGCAGCATTGATCTCTTCTTTAGTAGCAGCTTTTTCAAGCTCAAGTGTAAGGTCTATGATTGAACCATCGGGAGTAGGAACACGCATGGCAAAACCATCAAGTTTGCCTTTCAATTCAGGGATAACCAGCCCAACCGCCTTGGCAGCACCGGTACTGGTAGGAATGATCGACATGGCGGCAGCACGTGCGCGTCGGAGATCCTTGTGAGGAGCATCAAGAATGATCTGATCGTTGGTGTAACTGTGTACAGTGTTCATCAGACCACGGACGATTCCGAAGTTATCATTCATAACCTTTGCAACCGGAGCCAGACAGTTGGTGGTGCAACTGGCATTAGACACGAAAATGTGTTCAGGTTTCAACAGATTATCGTTTACACCCATCACAACGGTGATATCTACATCTTCAGCCTTATCAGAAGGAACTGAAAGGAGCACACGACGGGCACCTGCATCAATATGTTTCTGCATCTTTTCGCGGTTGCGGAAAACTCCTGTGCATTCAGCCACGATGTCAACACCAAGCGCCTTCCAGGGAAGGTTGGCGGGATCCTTTTCAGCATAAATGGGGATTTTAACACCATTCACAACCAGAGCATTATCTTCAACGGTAACGGTTCCTTCGAAGCGACCATGAATTGAGTCATATTTTAAAAGATGAGCCAGCGTAGCAGGACTGGTAAGGTCGTTGATGGCAACAATTTCCACCTTTTCCTTTTTCAACAGGGCCCTGAAGGTCAACCTGCCGATACGCCCAAAACCATTGATTGCAACTTTAATTTTCGACATTGTTGTATAATTTTTAGGATAAAACCTTATGATTAATCATTTGCAAAGGTAGTCATTTTGAGTCATTCCAAATGATTTTTCCTTGAAAATCACCGCAATCGTTTTCTTAAAACGCTGACTGATACACAACGCCTCCGCGGAACCATCGTCCAGGCTGAGGAACGTTGGCATGATCAATATAATCGATATTGAAAAGATTGGATACTTCGGCAAAAAAAGTCAGGTGTCCCACGACCCACGAAAGCTGAATATCGAGCAGCCATACCGATTCATAGGCCGTCGGAGCATTGTCGGGCCATCGCAGATAGGTTCCTTCACGCTGCTGATAACTCCCTCTTACCTGTGTACCAAGCCCTGTCGGCATCTGTACATCAACCATGGCATCCACCTTATGCTTAAGGTTGTCGAGTACATATTTCGAAAGCACCCCTTCACTATTTTTATCAGCCTGGGTATATTGCCAGGAAGCACGCCACTGCCTGATCCCAAAACAATCTTTTTTCAAGCTGTTCTGGTATCTGACCGAAGTCTCAAAACCTGAAATGTTTACCTCGGTAATATTAGCACTATACCACTTATCATCGCCCGGATATTGCACCCAGTCGATCATGTTGGTACCAGCCCTGTAAAACCCGTTTATTTCTGTTGTATACTTCCGCAATCGATAACGCACACCTGCTTCCCAAACGGACGCCTCCTCAGGAAGGAGACCGGGATTTGCCACATTGGTCAGGGTGGTGTAATAAAGATCGGTAAAAGTAGGCAGCCGCAGGGTGCGATTGAAGGCAGCCGACAAGTGCACTGATGGTGTAACACTGAAACCAGCCTCAAGCCCCGGATAAAACTTCATACCCCTCACAATCTGTGGGGCATAATAACCGAGCACTCCTCCGTTTACCGTGATTTTTCCCAGATAAATAGTATGCTCAGCAAACAGGCTATAACAATCGCGCTCTCCACTCCTGGTATAGTTTACACCTGCTTCCCCTTCAACCGGGACAGGTGTTACCATATTAGTTCCCAGTACATTGCTGAGAATGCCTTCGTGCCTGTACTCTACTCCTGCCGACGTCTTTCCTCCGCTCCATATCGTCGTCGCATTGAAACTCCCCCCTGCAACATCACTCCTGTGATAGTTATGACCGGTGTACCACGAAGGGGCATCGGATCTGAACAACTCGAAACGGTCATAATTCCTTCGCCAAAAAAGGGCCTGTGATACCCTGACCCTTCCCGTGGTGTATGCCTTCACCGAGGCATTAATTGTACGTGTCTGCTCGAACTGATCAGGGTATTTGGGTGAATAAAAGCTATTGGCGCCGAACCCCCGGTCACTATAGCCTGCCTGTGCCTCAAGGGTAAGCATCTGAAATTCGGCCAGACTGTGAACAAAGGCATGGATTGTCTGAAAATCGGTGTTACGGGTGAATCCATCACTGCCCGACTTACCCACATTGATGAGGTGCTTCACTTTGCCGGTCATCAGGTTCAGGGTGGCATTGGCACTATATAGACCAAAATCGCCTCCGGTAAGTCGCAATAAAACTTTCTGTTGTCCGGCGGGTCGGGTGATCAGGTTCACCACACCATTGTAGGCATTGGCGCCGAAAACACGTGCTGCAGGTCCTGTAAGTACTTCAATTTTTTCAATGGCATCGGGATCAATCGGAAGGTTCATACTGTGATGACCGGTGTGGGGGTCACTCATGCTGATGCCATTTAGCAGCACAAGTGTCTGATCGAAGGTACCGCCGCGAATGCTGATGTCGCTTTGTGTACCATAAACGCCCCGGGTACGCACATCAACGCCGGGGAGAAATTCCAGCAGGCTTTCGATGGTACGGGCGGGCGCCCCCTCAATTTCAGATTTAGTAACCGATAATACCGGGCGGGTCACCTTTGAGGCAACAACCGGTTCCCGTTGGGCTGTGATTACCACGCTGTCGATCTCCATAATCTGGCTGATCTGCATGGTATCAGGTTTATGCTGCGACTTGCATGGAGTAGAAATAATGGAGCAACTGAGTGTCAGTGTTCCGATGACTACCACCTTATGCAGGCTGTTAAATACAGCATAACCCTTCCGGCTCCAACGATGAAACCGCGCCACGGTTTTCATGTTTGATTTGTTGGGCATAGAATTTTATAGATTTAAAACGGCGGCAAAGGTATAGAAGAATTATTGAGTAATGGCTGTTGGTACCTGGAGTATAAATCCGGAAAATTTTCTACAATGCCTTTGTTTGTTAGTTTTGGGAACTTCCTTAGGAATCCTGACAGGTATCGGGATGAAATCTCATAATTCGCAATTCTTCCCTGCCAGCATTCCACAAGCTGCTTCAATATCGGCACCGCGGCTCTCTCTGATGGTTGTCATAAGGCCGAGTTGGTCGAGGCGATTACGGAATTGCATGACCTCTTCGCCTGAAGGTCGCTGAAAGGGGCTGCCCGGAAACGGATTAAAGCCAATGAGGTTGACATGACACTGCAAATCCTTTAAAAGCTGAAACAATGCAACAGCGTGGGCTTCGGTGTGATTCACCCCCTGAAGCACCATGTATTCGAAAGTGAGCCGGCGTGGCTTCTTAAAGGGATTCTGCTTAAGGTAGCCAACCACATCGATGATAGAAAAAACCTTCTGGGCCGGCATCAGCAATGCCCGTTCTTCCTCAAAGGGTGAATGAAGACTGATGGCCAGGTTATAGTTAGTTTGTTCAGTAAAGCGGATCAATCCGGGCATCAGCCCTGCCGATGATACAGTAATATTGCGATGAGCAATGGCAAACCCCCATTCGGCGGAGAAGATTTCGAGTGCCTTTATAACTGCATCGGTATTGTCGAAGGGCTCACCCATTCCCATGACTACAATATGGTTCACCTTCATGGCTTCCGGGATTCCGGCCAATTGGGTCACGATCTCTTGCACCGACAACTGCCCACAGTAACCATTTGCGGCCGTATTGCAAAAGCTACAGCCCATGCGGCAGCCGGCCTGAGAGGAAACACAAAGTGTTGTCCGTTTCGGTCCGGGCATCAGGGCAGTTTCAACATAACGGTTATGCTCAAAACGAAACAGGTATTTACAAGTACCATCAGCAGCCCTGACATAAGAGACCGGGGATACCACACCAGTGGAATAGCTGGCTGCAAGTAGTTGCCTGTCGCTTTTACGGATGCTGACCATCGGATCGAAAGATAAGACAGCCTTCCGGTAGAGCCAGTAAGCAAGTCGCCGGCCTGAACCTTCACGACACCCCGTCAGCATGCCTGCCTCTTCCAACTCAGCGAGTGAGTATCCAAGTAAAGGTTGCCGACTTGATGTATAATTCACTTATATTTAATGTATTAAAAAGGGAAAGACACCGAGCACAGGTCTTTCCCTTAAACAAATCTGACATATTATTTACAGTTCAAACCGCATCCGCTGAACCTCCACGCCCCTTAAAGCCCTAAGGGATGCTTCGAGAAGATCCTGCTGATCGGATGAACCGGTAAGTTGTAATAAAATAACGCCGGTTCGTGAGCAGGTGGCTTCGGTCACTTCATGAAAACCAAGGCGTGACCTGATAATGGCAGCGTTGTCGGTAAGTAACCGCTGTGTTTGTCCGGCCTCTTTAATCCGATCAATAATCAATAAACCGAGTATTCTAATTTCTTTCATAGCAACAGGGGTTAAAAGTATAAATCGCGTTCACCTGCCTTGATTCTTTCGATTCTCCGTTTGATTTCATCTACATCCTGAAAACCGCGTAATTGTTCAAGCTGTCCTTCAATGAGTTTCCAACCTTTTTCGGCGGTTGCCGGAGGGGCATAATCGATCAGGTATTCCGACAGGGTAAGGATGGCATTCGATGAGCAAAAGCGTTTGATAAAGCCGGGAACAGAGAACTCCATGAAGTGTTCCCCTGTACGTCCCAACCTGTAACAGGCGGTACAGAAAGAAGGAAGGTATTCTTTGCTGATAAGTTCATCCATGATTTCGTTCAGCGAGCGGCTGTCGTTGATCATGAACTGCTCCTTGTTCAAGTTCTGCAGTTCGTTGAGGCTTTCAGCATAAGCACCAATTTCGAGCTTGGTTCCTCCGTCAATCTGCGACACGCCGTATTGCATAACTTCACGACGGAGGGCAGGGCTCTCACGTGCAGTAAGGATCATGCCTGTGTAAGGAACTGCGAGCCTTAAAACAGCCACCAGCTTAGCAAAATCTTCATCGGTCACACGGTAGCGACCTTCAAAATCGAGCATGGAAGCATCCTGAATGCGTGGAAAAGAAATGGTATGAGGTCCTACGTTGTAACAAGCTTCCAAATGGTTGGTATGCCTGACAAGTCCCATCACCTCGAATCGCCAGTCGTAGAGTCCGAAGAGTGCACCAATACCCACATCATCGATTCCGGCTTCCTGTGCACGGTCGAGACTGGTAAGGCGATAGGCAAAATCACGCTTTTTTCCGCCCAGGTGGTATAGTTTATACACATCCGGGTGATAGGTTTCCTGAAATATCTGATAGGTACCAATACCTGATTCCTTCACTTTTCGGAAACCTTCAATTTCAAGCGGAGCAGCATTGATGTTAACCCGTCTGATTTCTCCCCTTCCCTTCTTGACCTCATAGGTCAGGCGGACAGTATGGGCAATGTAGTCAGGATCATACTCAGGATGTTCCCCGTAAACAAGGATGAGCCGTTTATGGCCATTGTCTTCGAGCGCTGCAACTTCACTGATGATCTCTTCGTCGCTTAAAGTCTTGCGGATGGCTTCCTTGTTACTGGCACGGAAACCGCAGTAGCGGCAATTGTTGATGCACTTATTACCAATATAAAGAGGGGCGAATAGTACGATTCTATTGCCATAGATTCGCTTTTTCAATTCACGGGCTCCTTCCTTAATCTCTTCGACAAGGTCGGTGTCGGTAGCATTGATGAGCATGGCTGTTTCGGCGAGGGTCAGGCGATTCTTGTCGAGCGACCGTGCGATGATGTCTTTCACCTTTTGACGGTCGGGTACGGTATTATGCAGCAGATCCCAGATTTCGTCAGCATCGATAAACGGCTGCATCCTTTCATCTTTGATTCTGCATTTTTCCGGATTGAATTTCATGATGGTAAATTTTAAGCAAAGGTAAACACATAAGAGGCATTACGATACCAATCTAACCGGTAATCTTAGGGACAGTCCTGCAAAATACAGGTTGATAAACTATTAGAATTATTCTATTCCTGCATTTTTTTTCACGAAGTACGACACCTTTTCGAGAGAAGTGACCATATCGTATTCTTCGAGGTAAACCTGTGGAGGGACGTTTACCGATTTTGGTGTATAGTTTAGGATTCCCTTAATACCTGCAATGACGAGTTTCTCAGCCACCCCGGGTGATTGTTCAGCAGGAACCGTAATGATGGCGATGGTAATTTCATCGCGTTTAATTATTTCATTCAAGCGGTCGGAGTGATAACAATGAACACCTGCATATACCTTGTCGACTTTCTCAGGATTGGTATCAAAGCCAGCCACGATGGAGAGTTTTGACCTCCTCCCGTTGAAATAGCTGATAAGCGAGCGACCCAGATTTCCTACTCCTACAACACACACTTTCATCCCTGTGCGACTGTCGAGTATTCGGCCGATAAGATCAATTAACTCCTTGACATCATAACCTTTTCGAAGTGTTCCGGTGTAACCGATAAGCATCAGGTCACGACGCACCTGAACCGGGGTAATATTTTGAATATTTGCAATTTCATGCGAAAAAATATGTTGCTTGCCCTTTGAGAGACACACAAGCAGGTTACGCCGGTACTGACTCAGTCGTTCAACAGTCTTATCAGGTAACGACTTTAATGTGATGGCCATTTATTATGGGATATTAGGATATTACTTTTATGATTTCAAAGGTAACACAACTTTAAATTTGCTACCAATATCGGGTGTGCTTTCAACACTCACATTTCCTTCATAGGTTTCAACGAGTTTCTTAAGGATCGACAAACCAAGCCCGGTTCCTGTTATTTCACGGGTCTTTTCGTTTTTAATACGTACGAATTCATGGAACAACCTGGAAATCTCCTCCTGAGTCATACCAATGCCTGTATCGGCTACCACGATCTCAATCCGGTCGGAAGTTTTACTGATGGTGATGTCAACAACACCTCCATCGCGGTTGTATTTGACGGCATTCGATACAAGATTATTGAAAATAATCTCCATCTCACCGTTATCAGCGACAAATTCAACTGTGGCAGGTGCATGGAGTTTAATTTTTACATCCTTCTGGATGGCCATCGGTTTGGCAGTATCCATTGAATTATGAGCGACATCGGAAAGATTGACAACCTTAAGGTCTTTCTCTTTCTGTCCTGATTCGAGGCGTGTCATATCGAGCAAATCGAGGATAAGATTGCGCATACTCTTGATTCGTTTGAGAGACCGGTCAATGACCTGCTCATAGTCATCGATTTTATCACCCAATTGTTCCTCCTGCATCATCTTCAGGTAGCCCTCAATGGCATTGAGCGGAGCTTTCAGTTCGTGCGACAAGACAGAAAGAAATTGAAACCTGATTTGCTTGCCCTGAACCTGCATCTGTTTGGTCATCCGTACAAGAAACACATGTTTGGTGATGCTTTCGATGGCCGATTTCAGTTCCTGCGGTGTGAAAGGTTTAGGGATGAAATCGTAAGCCCCGTCGCTGGTGGCTTTAACTGCCAGATCAAGCGAAGCAAAGGAGGTAATCATCACCACCACGATATCGTACTTTTTCTTGCGCACATACTCCAGCACTTCCACGCCCTGAATTCCCGGAAGTTTGTTATCGAGCAGAATGATATCCGGTTTATCCCTTTCAATCGAT
Source organism: Bacteroidetes bacterium GWE2_42_24 (assembly GCA_001768515.1). GTDB lineage: Bacteria > Bacteroidota > Bacteroidia > Bacteroidales > TTA-H9 > GWE2-42-24. The sequence continues at coordinate 29,245 of MEOA01000041.1, forward strand.
TCAAGACCCTCTTCACCTGTGGCAGCTTCGATGATGGTAAATTCGAAAGGTTCCTCCATAAAGGGATAGTCGACTTTAAAGTTTCGTAAGATCCTGTCGATACCTGCACGGATAAAGGGTTCATCGTCAACAACCAGAATTTTTAGATTAGCCATGGCTTATTTACTGAGGGTTCAAATTTTCAACAGTTTATTGATTTCACGCTGTAGCTGATCAACCCGCATGCCCTTTTCAAGAAAAAGGTCAGCTTTGATCCAACTGCCTGTATCGTCATCGGCATCTTCAAAGGTAATGCCGGTTTCGGCTGTAACTGCAGTCGCGATGATGATGGGGACATCAGGATAAAGTCGCTTCATTTTGTAGCTGAGTATAAAACCACTATCCTCATTCTCCATCATCAGGTCAAAGATGGCAAGATCGGGTCTGTGTCTCTCGATGATCTTCTCGGCTTCTCTCTGACTTTCGGCTGAGATGACATCAAAACCCATCTTTTCGATATTTAGTCGGAGTTGAAAAAGGTAATCGATATCATCATCGGCAATCAGCACACATTTCTTTTTTGATTCCATAATATTAAATCATATTCAAATATTTCAAACAGATCGTTTTCGGGGAATACTAATGGTAAAAACCGTTCCGGTAGGGCCTTCCTCAGGGTCGTCATTGGAGGTCAGCGAAATATTTCCTTTGTGCATTTTAACAATACCATAGATCAATGGAAGTCCCAAACCCGTTCCTTTCCCCAGTTCTTTTGTTGTGAAGAAAGGGGTAAAGATCTTTTCCATATTCTCCTTGCTGATTCCTGTACCGGTATCCGACAAGGTAATAATCACTTCGGCGGGTGTATCGCTAAGGCTCACCTTCACCGTGCCGCCCGTTGACGGCATTGCCTCAACAGCGTTCTTCTCCAGATTGGTAAGTACTTGCATCATCTGATCCTGATCGAGATCTGCAATAGGATCAGTTATCTTCGATTCAAATTCAATTTTCACAGTATTGGGATGAATCACCGAATCGAGACTGCGACGGGTGATGTCCACAACATTTGTTTCCTGAAGCCATACCTGGTTTTTACGTGCAAAATTAAGCAATCCGCCGACGATTTTTTTACATCTGTTGGCCTGTTCTACAATGAGTTCAAGATCAGCTCTGACAGGATCCCCTTCGGCAGTTTCTTCCATAAGAATGTTGCTGTACATCGTAATGACACCTAACGGATTGTTTAACTCATGGGCAATACCGGCTGATAACTGCCCCATGTGAGCAAGTTTTTCGGTTTGCTTTAATGCCTGCTTGGCCGAAGCAAGCTTTTCATTACTGATATTAAGATCGTTGATTGACCTATGGAGTTTTTCAATGGCAAAAGGAAGACACATTTCCGATTCGGCAAAGCCATTCAGTATGGCGATGGCATGTTCTTCGCAGGTATTGTATCCGCAGGCACCACAATTGAGATGATCACGTGGTTCCTTCTTTCCCATCGAGTAGAGCATCTGACTGATCTCCTGCCTGTCGGGAATGGGGATACGACGATCTTCAGGTGTAAAAGACTGACTATAATCAAGACTACTGAATTCTGCCACATCTTTCTCCCATTGCTTCTGGTCAAGCTGTTGAAGCTTCTGCCTGACATACTGGCTTACCTGAGTACGGCGGGCATAACGTTTACCACCACGGGAAGTACCGGGTCCCATGATACATCCCTGGCAGCATAACAGTTCAAGGTGATGAGTTCCGATAAGGCCATTTTCAAATTCACGGATGGCATCCCGAAAATTATCACTCCCTTCGGCAATAATCATATCGCGTTCCGAGATATCTTCCCTGATGTTGGTTGTTTGTAATAATCCGCGACTCACTGGAAAGATGGCACCTTTACCTGCATGCGGCGGATCAAATCCTGAAGGTGTGACGTTATCGGGGGTGATGTCCAACTCGTTAAACATGTTACGCAATTCCAGGAAGGTAAGCACCTCATCTACTTCCGATGATTCGGCTTTTTTGGCTACACATGGTCCAATAAAGACCACCTTCATATCATCGCCATATTTTTTATGAAGAATGCGGGTCATCGCCACCATGGGCGAAGCAATCCGCGAGAGACTTGAAACAAGGTCGGGATGGTAATGACGTACATAATAAACCACCGCAGGGCAATCGGAGGATATTTCACCATGTGAAGTCTGAGCATTAAAATGATGCTCGTATTCGCGGGCTACCATATCGGCACCAAAGGCCACCTCACAAACATAATCGAATCCAAGCGACCTGATCATTCCGACGAACTTCCGATAGTCATCAATTTCATCGAACTCGGCCGGGAAACTTGGTGCAACGATAGCAGCCTTAAGCCCTTCAGATGATAGAATTTCCAGAACCTCTTTGCCGCTCTGAAGAAAAACCTTAGCGTTTTGATTACAAACAGTGGTACAGCGCCCGCAGCCGATACAGCGTAAATTAACAACAGTTGCCTGACCGTTAATAATCTGAATGGCTTTTACCGGACATTCCCTGACACAGGTATAACACACCCTGCATCGATCTTTGACAGTGAACACCAACTGATTGCGGTATGATTTACTCATGGCTTCTTCACAATTTCCTGTTTATTCTGTAGCATTGGAACGTTTAAAAGTGGTATGCAACATTGCCAGCGCCTTATCGCTAACAGGATAATCAAGATGATTCCTGAATAAATCATGAACTGAGGCATTTTTATGGGCAACCCTTACCGGTTCCTTATCATCGTAATCATAAAGGCTTTTCAGCCGGGCTCTGATATCGCGATCGGAGGCACCGATGTGCTGCCCACCGCCGTTTACACAGCCACCCGGACAGGTCATCACTTCAACAAAATGCAGGTCCTTTCTTCCGGCACGAATCTCATCCATCAGTTTCACTGCTTCGCTTATTCCGCTTACCGCAGCGATACCGATCTGATGGCTACCCATGGTCAGGTAAACCTCCTTGCGCGAATTCCCCTGACGTAATTCGCTTATCTTCAAATCAAACATTTCGTCACCAGCCAGAATAAAATGTAGCGTTCGCGCCAAAGATTCCGCGATTCCTCCAGAGGCACCAGCCAGTTTCCCTGCACTACTACGGATGTTAAAGGGGGGATCGTCGAGCTCGGTTTCAATATTTTGAATATCGATTCCATGCAGTTTGATAAGAGAAGCCAGTTCACGCGTGGTGAGCACAACATCGGTATGAATAAGGCCATTGACTGTCATCTCCTCTCGCTGCGATTCATACTTTTTGGCGGTGCAGGGCATCACCGAGACATTAAAAATTTCTGTGGCGTCAACATTCAATAAGCCGGGACCTAAATTCTTGATGAGAGCCCCCATCAATTGCTGCGGCGAACGAGTAGTGGTGAGGCGGGGAATAAGCTCGGGATGAAAAGTCTCAACAAACTGTACCCACGCCGGGCAGCAGGCAGATATCATGGGACCGGGAATACCATCGGCAATTCTTCGCGATAGCTCGGTTGCCATCTCCAGAACGTAGAGGTCAACAGCAAAGGTGGTATCGAACACCCGATCGAAACCTATCTTCCGCAAAGCAGATGAAATGAGTCCGTTCAAATCTTTCCCTGGTCTGAGTCCAAACTCTTCGGCCAAAGAAACACTGATAGTAGGTGACACATGAACAACCACCTTCTTATCAGGGTTATGCAGGGCATCCTGCAGATCGGCAAGGCGGCTTCGTTCATAAAGTGCTCCTGTAGGACAGACCATGATGCACTGCCCGCAACTTATGCAACTCTGGTTGTTAAAACCATGATTGGCTTTTGTTCCTATCACCATACGACTACCCCTGCGGATAAAATCTATGGCCGATACAATCATTTTTTCTTCGCACACCCGAACACACCGGCCACACAAGATACACTTAGAAGGATTTCGTACCATACCGGGGCTCGACAGATCTTTTTTATGAACCGTTTTTTTCCCGGCAAAGCGACGTTCCCGTACATTCAATCCTATGGCCAGGTACTGAAGTTCACAGTTGCCATTTCTTTCACAATAGAGACAATCGTCGGGATGATTGGAGAGAAGCATCTCCACGATAGTACGGCGGGCTTTAATCACGCGGGGTGAATGAGTTTTAATCTTCATCCACTCCTCGACGGGGTAAGAGCATGCCGGAATCAGGGCATTTTTACCCTCCACTTCAACCACACAAATGCGACAGGCACCGGTAGGTGAAAAACCTTCCATGTGACAAAGAGTTGGAACGGTAATGCCGTTGCGTTCGAGCGCCTCAAGAATAGTCTCACCCTTACGGGCTTTAATCTCTTTATTGTTTACTTCAATATTGAAGATCATGGCGTGGTGGTGTTACTTGGAATTAATAGCATTAAACTTACAGAAGTCATAGCAGATACCGCAACCAATGCATTTGTCCTGCACGATGAAGTGGGGGTTGCGTTGGGTTCCGATGATGGCATTCACCGGGCATTTTCTGAAACAAATGGTACAACCGGTACAACGATCTGTATCGATAACGTATGTACGAAGCCCTTTGCAGACACCTGCCCTGCATTTTCGATCGAAGATATGCTCTTCGTATTCCTCCCTGAAATATTTAAGTGTGCTGAGAACAGGGTTCGGAGCCGTTTGTCCAAGGCCGCACAAAGAAGTATCGCGAATGACTTCTGCCAATTCTTCAAGCATCATCACTCCCTTGAAACGCTCCAGCGTTTCATGTTTGGCATCATCAACAGGTTTGCGTGTGATAGATTCGAGTATTTCAAGCATCCTTCTGGTTCCTTCACGGCAGGGGATACACTTGCCACAACTCTCATTCTGAAGAAAGTTCATGAAGAACTTGGCAACATCAACCATGCAGGTGGTTTCATCCATCACCACAAGCCCTCCTGATCCCATCATGGCCCCTTCGTTGCGCAGGGCTTCGTAATCGACACAGATGCTCAGGCAACTCTCATCGAGACAGGCACCACTGGGACCTCCGATCTGAATGGCTTTAAACCGCTTATAATCTTTAATACCCCCAACGATATCGTAAACGATGGTTTTGAGCGTTGTACCCATTGCCACTTCAATCAACCCGGTGTAGCGCGCTTTCCCGGTAACAGCAAACACTTTGGTTCCCTTGCTGTTTTCGGTGCCCATAGCATTAAACCAGGCAGGACCGTTGCAAACAATTGCAGGTACATTAGCCAGAGTTTCCACATTATTGACGACAGTTGGTTTTCCGAAAAGCCCTTTTACCGCGGGGTGGGGCGGTTTAGGCTGGGGGGTTCCCCTTTTACCCTCGATCGAATTAATGAGAGCAGTTTCTTCACCACAGACAAAGGCTCCTGCCCCAATCCTTATATTCAGGTAAAAACTGAAGCCACTGTCCAGAATATTGGCACCGATAAGACCGTAATCACGAGCCTGACTGATAGCCTTTTCAAGAGTTGACATTGTTTCGGGATACTCAGCCCTTATGTAAACATAAGCCTGATTGGCACCAACTGCATAGGCCGCGATCCCCATACCCTCGATAAGGCGGTGAGGATCGCCTTCAATAAGCGCCCTATCCATAAAAGTACCCGGATCACTTTCATCGGCGTTACAAATCAAATACTTCTGGTCAGAGGGCGTGTTATATGTAATTTTCCATTTCTGGCCTGTAGGAAACCCGCCACCGCCTCTTCCCTTGAGGCCACTTTCATCGATAAGATTGCATATATCGAGTGAGGTATAATTGCGAATGGCTTTCACAAACGATCGGTATCCCCCCCGGGCAATATACTCTTCAATGTTATCGGGGTCAATAATACCACATTGTTCGAGTACAACCCGCTTTTGATTCTTGAAAAAAGGAACTTCAGATTGCAGTGGAACCGCTTCCCACAGCACCAGGTTAGGACCGGGATACTGGTAGAGAGCACCTTCATCAGGGAGCGTGTTATTAAAGACTGCATCAAGCAGATTATTGACCTTCCCGGCGGTGATGTTTCCAAAGGCAATGCGATTCTTGCCGGGAATCTGAACATCCACGATGGGTTCAGCAGAGCACAGCCCGATACATCCGACCTCAATCACCGCAGCATGGATATTATTCTCATTCAGGTATTCATTGATTGCTGAAATGGTTTGGTTTGAACCGGCTGCTATACCACAGGTGCCGGCACCAACGAAGATGACTGGTTGTTCGATTTTCTCGCGTCTTAACAGCCTGAGGGTTTCCTGAACTGCTTTGGGATATTCGCCCACTTCATGCAGTAGTACGCTATTTACCAATGGATGGCGATTTTTTTTAATCTCGTGTACCATGTACTAATCCTCCATGCTTCTGCATTCATTCACAATGTGACGTATCTTATCCTGATCTACATGATCGTAGTAAACATCGTTGACAGCAATCACGGGCGCCAGGCTACAGGCACCCATACAACTCACCACTTCAAGACTAAACTGCCCGTTGCGGGTTGTTTGTCCGGGTTCAATTCCCAATTGCTTTACAATTTCCTGAAGGACTGTAATCGAGCCTATGACATGACAGGCAGTTCCACGGCAAACTTTGAAATGATAACGCCCCGAAGGTGAAAATTTAAACTGATTATAGAACGTTGCAATACTGTAGATTCTGCTGACAGGCATCCTCAGGTACTTCCCGACACTACAAATATCATTATCGGTCAGATAACCCTGTTCACGCTGAATCTCCTGAAGCATCTGGATCAGGTTCTCTTTCCCGGCGTTTGGAAACCGCCCGGCAAGCCGTTGCGTTATTTCGCACGTTTTATCATTCATAATTCTCCGGTGTTAATCATTCAGTTTGGTTGTTACAAAAATAACAATGTTAACTTTATAACAAAATTATTTATCCGAAAAATTGCAAAATACTTCGTTTACCAGTATTTAAACATCACGCTAACAAATAAATAAATAACTATTTTATTTCATTTTAAGGCCACGAATAAACTTTACATGGTTGTTGTCAGGAGATTGTCAGAATGTTACCTTTGCAGTGACGATGTTGTGAAGAAGCTCTCTTCTAAAGACAAAGAAACTGTATATCACTATGGATCAACGGATAGAAATTGTAATTTGTCTGGGTAGTTCTTGTTTCTCACGTGGAAACAAGGCTACAGTCAGATTGATTGACGATTGGCTTAAGCAACATGGGCTACGCGAAAAGGTGAATTACCGCGGGAACCATTGTTTTTCTTCCTGCGACAAAGGACCTGTATTAAAGATAGCCGACACTGAACATTATCATGTTTCGGCCGAAAAGGCGATAGATATTCTTAGGGAGTACTTCAGGCTATAAACGGCAAACCATTAATACCGACACCGCTAACGTATGAAACTGATTGACTTAGATAAATCGAAATGTGTGCTTTGCTATGCCTGCGTGAGGGTTTGTCCAACGAAGGCAATTGCGCTGAAGGTAAATGAAGAGTTTCCCCGGGTACTTCACGATCGGTGTATCGGTTGCGGTGCATGCGCTACGGTGTGTTCGCCTGGCGCAATCACATGGCTCGATTCCAGAAAAGAGGCCATGGATCTGATTCATGGAAAACGTAAAGTAGCTGCCATCGTTGACCCAAGCATTTCAGGTGAATTTCCCGATATCACCGACTATCGCAAATTCGTGAGCATGATTCGCTCGCTGGGTTTCGATTATGTAAACGAGGTGAGTTTTGGTGTTGATCTTACCGGCAGTCAATATCGCGAACTTTTCAGCAATTTCAAAGGACGGTTTCACCTTTCGGGCAACTGCCCCTCCCTGGTTTCATACATCGAAAAATTCGCCCCTGAACTCCTCGACAATCTTGCCCCCATTATCAACCCAATGGTAGCCACTGCCAAAGTAGTCAGAAAGAAATACGGGCAGGATCTTGCGGTTGTATTCATTGGCTCCTGTGTTTCTGCAAAACATGAAGCGACACTTCACATCGATGATGGCAAAGTAGACGCTGTACTCACATTCAAGGAACTGAGGCAACTATTTGCTGAAAACAACGTTGTTGAAAGTACACTCGAATATTCTGAATTTGACGGTCCTATTGGCTATACCGGTTCTCTTTACCCCTTAAGCAACGGTCTGGTACAGGCTGCCGGCATTGATGATAATCTTCTCACCGGGAATGTCATCACTACGGGTGGCAGCGAAAAATTTCTGGAAGCCGTGAAAACATTCAGAACTCACACTGAATTAATCAAACGGCATTTCGACATCTATTTTTGCAACGGTTGCATGATGGGGCCCGGAACCTCTCCCAACGGCAAAAAATATATCCGCCGAACACTCACTACCGAATACGCCAATAAACGGCTTAAAACCTTTGATAAGGCACAATGGGAAACCGATATAGCCGAATACAACACCATTGATTTCACCTGTCAATACAAGAACGATGACCAACGTATTGCACAACCTCCAATTGAAAAAATTCATGAGGTTTTAAAAGTAATCGGAAAGACACCTGACAAGGCACACCTTGGCTGTGGTGCCTGCGGGTATGAATCTTGCCAGGAATTTGCAGTAGCTGTATCTAAAGGATTAGCCAAACCGGAGATGTGCCTTACTTTTAACCTGAAGAATCAGGCTGATTACATAAAGACTTTAAAGAGCACCAACGAAAAACTGGCACGGACTGAAACTGCACTTAAGGATTCAGAGCAAAGAGCCCGTCGTGAACAACAGTCAGCACAGGAAGCCACCGAGATCATCACCGCCATGATGCAAAAGCTTCCTTCCGGTGTTGTAATTGTCGATCAGGATCTAAAGATTTTGGAGGCTAACCGGACCTTTATCGATATTCTGGGTGAAGATGCCCGCATGATCGATGAAGTAATTCCCGGTTTGGTGGGTGCCGACCTGAAGACGCTGCTCCCGTTCAACTTCTACAACATGTTCTCGTTTGTGTTGAAGAATGATGAAGACGTAACCAACAAGGATACCCGCTACAACGAGAACCTGCTGAACGTGTCAATCTTCACAATCCGGAAGAATAAAATCGTGGGTGCTGTAGTCCGCGACATGTACGTACCCGAAGTCCGTAAAGAACAAATAGTAGGGAGGATCAATGATGCCATTACCGAAAATCTGGAAATGGTGCAGAAAATAGCATTTTTATTGGGTGAAGGGGCAGCCCACACCGAACGGATGCTCAACTCAATTGTACAATCCTATCAGCCGGTTAAAGATACCGATAAGCGGAGGCCTGAAGAAGATTAACCAGCAGCAACAAAACATGGACGAACGCTTCCACATTGAAGTCAACTGCCAACAGATTAATCACGATGGTGAAAAGATCTGTGGTGATGTGTTTTTGTCCCGGCGCATCAAGGAAGAGGGGCGTATCCTGGCAGTACTCTCGGATGGATTGGGACACGGCGTGAAAGCCAATGTGCTGGCGACCCTTACTGCCACCATGGCGATCAACTTTACGGAAGAACACAAGGACGTGCAGGTAATCGCCGACATCATCATGAACACCCTTCCGGTTTGCAGCGAGCGGAAAATCAGTTATTCCACTTTTACAATTGTCGATATTGAATCTGATGGAGAGACCCGGATCCTTGAATATGATAATCCTCAATGTATAATTCTGAGAGGGAACAAAGCATTTGACCCCAACTGGGAATACCTAACCCTCGAAAGCGAACGAAACAAAGGGAAAGAAATCCGCAGTTGCCGCTTTTATCCCCGGTTGGGCGACCGCATTATCTTCATGAGTGACGGTGTTGCCCAGAGTGGCATGGGAACTGAAAAATACCTCTTTGGATGGGAACGCGACAATGTACAGGAGTACATCCTCGGACTGCTAAGCCATGAACAATCCATGTCGGCGAGCCGTCTCGCTGCCAAAGTGGTGAATTTCGCCCATATCAACGACAGGTACACCTCGAAAGATGATACCTCCTGTGGTGTAATCTATTTCAGGCAACCCCGGAAAATGCTCATCGTCACAGGGCCTCCTTTTGAAGAGAGTGCCGACAGGGAATACGGCCAGATCGTCAAAGACTTCGAGGGAAAAAAGATACTTTGTGGTGCCACGACAGCCGATATCGTTGCCAGAGAACTCAAAGAAACCATTGAAGACACTTTCGATTTCGATGACCCCGAATTACCCCCTGTGTCCTACATGCCAGGCGTCGATCTGATTACCGAAGGAATCCTGACCCTCAGCAAGGTACATGAAATACTGAAAAACTACAACAATAATACACGTCTGGGTAAAGGGCCTGCCGACCGTATCGTAAAAATGCTGCTCGAGAGCGATTATATCAGTTTCTTAATCGGCACCAGAATCAACATCGCCCATCAGGATCCCAACCTTCCGGTTGAGCTTGAAATACGCCGTACGGTAGTTAAACGGATAGCGCGTGTCCTGGAGGATAAATTCCTGAAAGAGTTACAGCTTCGCTTTATCTGATCATTTGATTTGTTGTGACCCGGACAAAACCGGGAACGTCGGAAAACAAAGGCATCCCTGCCGGTGGTCACGGGGTGGAAGAACCCCGAGTCAGGTTAATCCGGGGGAAGCACCGGGGCAGCGAATGAAACATTGGCAGGATAATACCCCACCCATACTGTCCCTGAAAAAATGGATCGCCAGGTTTAGCAAATACTGTGCCATAAATTACACATAGTTAAATTCCCTACATATTTAACATACACCATAGTTATAGTAAACATAGGCTTTCTATAGGAAAAATTCGAATTTGGCCTAACTTTGGTATATCTTTGTCCCCTCTCACGTGTATTTTCAACCTGTAAATAACATATAATCAATTGATTAAAAAATGTACTTTTGTGATAGTGTGTTACTAAAAAAGTTGAAAAAAAAGTTGAAATTTTTTTTCGGGAGGGTGAAACAAGCATCAAAAAGTGTCCTAAATTTGGAATTTTATCCACAAAACAGACAACATTAAAAACGGGCATTGTTGCCTTATCCATTTTTGAAAATGGGTTTGCATGAAGGTTGGGTGAACAGGTCAGTTCAAATGGAAATTGCGGGGTACCGGATAACCTAAAAGAGACAAAGCTATTCAAATTCAGTGGCTTATTCACAAGCCAGGTGTTAGTGGCTATTCGTTGAAGCCTGATCAGGCTGGTTGATCGGGCAACATGGTGAACGCGATAATCAGGAATCCGGGAAATGCTGCATCTGCCGATGACACACCCTGTCAGGAAGTTAACCTGCAAAAAAGTATTCATTTTTATTCGATGTTTCCGCAAGAATTTCTACTTTTGGCTTCAATAAAGTGTCGGTAGTGCACAAACCGTCAGCATGGCTCAACAGGTGCCGAACCCTGAGAAACAGGAGCGGCCCGGAAAAGTGGAAAGATGCCACTTTTTCAGTAAATAGCCCTGCACGCGTTTTGGCTCATATCGACCTCACGACCAAGATGTTAGTACAATTATGCTGTGACTGACCTGGCGAAGCTGTGAAACAGGCCGGCATCGATAAAGTGCAGCAATGTGGTTAGAACCAGTACGTGAGAATTACTATCGTGCTCCCGAAGTGAAAAAAAAATTTTTGATCTGGTGTACTACTTATATTGGAAATTTTTACATTTGTTGCCTGACAACAGATAAACCAAAATCATTTCCGTATGAGACAGTATTTTACATTAATTACAGGGCAATATTTGGGCGAACCAATGAGCGGAAGCGAGGTGGGGCAAGGGAGGAAACGGGAGGGAGAAATTGTGAGCCCCCTCGATCAGCTTGTAAATCAGCAAAATAATAATTCGGACTATCATCAAAAATGATATGTTTATGATGATATATACTAGTTGCCAGTAATTTTAAGAATACAAACTAATTGGATGAAACTAAAAACAAAGAATATATTCTTAGATACAAATATTTACGAGGAGAATAACTTTTTCCATAGTTCGAATATTCAGGCATTATTTCACTACTCTAAAATTGGTATGATAGACTTGTATATGACAAGTATATCTAGAATGGAACTAATTGACCGAATGAAAAAAGGATTAACTGATGTAAAGAATGAATACAATCAATTAGTGAATTTTATTAACAAAACACGTATTCTTAGAAATTTAAATGAGTTCGAAAAAATTGAGAAGTCAAAATTAACAATAGAGAAATCCATTAAGGAATTAACAAACAAGCTCAATTATATAATTGAAACTTCAAACATTCAGATAATCAATGCAGACTATGTGAAAGTAGAAGAAGTGTTTGAACATTTTTACAAACAAGAATCCCCATTTTCGAACAATAGTAAGAAACATGAATTTCCAGATGCTTTTATAATAGAATCAATTAATTCATGGTGTAAGACAAAAAAGAAGAAAATGGTTTTCGTTACTAAAGACACTGATTTTTCAAATTATACTAGCAAACATCTGATATTTAGAGCAGACCTTTCGCAATTACTATCAGATATAACCGCAGACTTCGATGCCAAACAAGAAAGTCAGTATATTCCATTCATTAATAATTCGTTGAAAGAGAATCAAATTGAATTACTTGAACTAATTGACTCAGAAATTGAATCATTGATATGTTTAAACTTGGATTTTGAGAAAGTCTCAGACTTTAAAAAGGAGAATGTTAAATTTATTGATTATAAAATCATTTCAATAAGACCAAAATATGCTGAAGTAACACTCAATATTGAATTGAATATTAGTTTCACAATAATACCTACTGCTACTGAAATTGAGAAGTCATTTTTTGAAGACAGTCTAAAACCCAAGAAATTTTCATACAGACAACCAATTCCTTGTGAGTTGGAAATTGGATTAAACAAGAGAAATGAAATTAAGTTGAAATGGATAAATTCGAATCAAAAACTATATATAGATTTTAAGAAATAAAAACTAATGGCAACATTGTGTAGCCTTAATGGCAAGTGAAGCACGCTCCGTAAGTTACGTTTCCCGCATCAGCCATATAATGGCTTGAATGGAGATTTGCCCGCGACCCTTCATTAATGCTACACTAACCGATAGTGGCAATTTTAAACTAAGAAACTATAAACATGAGAAAAAACAGAAAAAAAGCCATAGAACTCATTTCGAAACTAGCTAAAGACTTAAGTATTGATGATTCGACAATTTGGCACTTTTTAGCAACTGACATAGAAAGAATCATAAAAGAAAAGTTAAATATTGATTATACACAATTATCACAGGTTGAAAATGAACTGTATAAATTGGGGAATAAGGAAAAGGAATTAATCAACAAATTTGATTTACTGGAAAGACAGATAATTAGTAAAAATGAGGAAATATTGATAAAGACTAATGCAAAGAAAAAAAACCTGGAAATAATCGAAAATGAAAAAAACCAAAAATTAGATTCTTTAAATAGCGAAATAGAAAGATTAAACAAAAACATTGATTCTTTAAAAGAGAAAATTGCTACGAAAAAAAATGAGATAATAGAGTTAAGAGGAAAGCTTGATGCAATAGTGTCTGACTATAATAATGAAGTAAAAGAAGAAAAAAAAATCAGATACAACATAATGATGAGCTTTCATAAATTCAAAGAACAATCGAGTTTATCAAACAAAATAGTGAGAATATCTATTTCCGTTTTCACGTTTTTGGGGATTTTAATTGCTTTATATTTTATACTAACTAAAGAATAATTAAATTATGAACAAAACTTTATTTCAAATCGGTCTAGGCTTTGTAACAGTATGGGATACTGTGACTACAATTTATGGAACCTATTCAATTTTAGGGGATGGACAAGTTCAGATAGTATTATCAATTTTATTTGGCATTCTGCTTTCAGCATTTCTTATTAGGACAATTCCTATAATTAAAAATCCAGATAATGAAGATATAATTGCCGTTGGTGCAAAGGTTTTATGGTTTTTGGCTATTCTTTATGATATATATACTTCATTCACAGGAAATTTTGATTTAATTCTAGGACAAGTAGCTGGTCTACAAAAAATTATTATTGCAATTGGTCTAACAATATTTGTATCAAGTGCACCTATTGGATTATCAAATACAATATATCGAGATAAATATTAAAATATGAGTTCTATTCTTGAAAAGTCTAAGTTCTGGTATTCTTTTGTAGCCTTTATAATCATTTCTCTTTTTATATATGGACTGATACTAGACAATGAGGATTCATTACTCAAAAAATACAAAAAGGAAAATGCACAATTTCTAATTGATATAAAGAATGCTAATGAGATTATTAGTAGTAAAGAAAATAGTATATCAAACTTAAACCAAGAATTAGACAGAAAAGATGTAATAATAAATGAACGGAATAATGCGATTGAAAATCTTAATGAAAGAATTGAAACGTTAAATGATGAAATAAACGCTTTGTATGATAGATTAAACCCATATCATCAGTATGGAAAGGATAAAGGGAAGTTGACTATTTACACTTCATGCAGTGATGGTGTAAAAACAAAGGTTTACATTGATGGCGATTATGTAGGTCTCCTTGATGAATATTTCCCGAGTGGCTTTCCAAATTGTGAATATTCAAAAACAGGTTCTGTTATTTCAAAGATTGTATTATCTGGAAGTCATCATATAAAAGCAGAAGATGTACAAAAAAGAACATGGGATTTCTATGTAATTGTACTTGAAGACCAATGTAATCGACAAGGTCTTACCTGTAAATAAAATCGGCCACATAATAATTAGAACTCTGAGCGGTCTGCAAGACCCGGCGAGGATTACAGGTTGAACGACATCCTTAATAGGCTATGTACCTACCGGCATGAAATAATTCAGAGAAAACCGGCTGTTGT
>MEOA01000042.1 GCA_001768515.1 Bacteroidetes bacterium GWE2_42_24
TCTTGAAAGTAGTGTCTCTATTTTCATCTTTTAACCATTTTATTACAAAAATAATAAATTTCTACATCATTTTAAAACACAACCTTATTTATTAACTGATGGGCTCTCTTTTCGGCAGTCTGTCTGATCGGGTATTGTTTTGTCGAACGCTGTTCATCCTATACTTTTTGACTAGCAGAAATACCTGTCCGAAACAAATGCATGAATATTTTAATCTATTATTTTGTTGTCCGGTTCCAATAATTACTGAAAGATGAGCCAGCCATTGAATAATTTAACAAGAATGCCAGTTGTTTTTCTCGGACATGGCAGCCCTATGACTGCCATCGATGAGAATCAATTTGTTAGTGGATTCCGCAACCTGTCCGGGTCGATTCCAAGGCCTGAAGCAATTCTTTGTATCTCTGCCCATTGGAATACCCGGGGGACAAAGGTGACGGCAATGAAGAATCCCAGAACCATCCACGATTTTGGTGGATTTCCACAGGCGTTGTATGAGGTTCAGTATCCGGCACCCGGCGATCCTGCTTTGGCCGAAAAGGTTAGGGGGTTACTTACACCAGTGTTTGTTGAACCCGATGAAACCTGGGGATTGGATCATGGTGCCTGGAGCGTGATTAAACACATGTATCCCGATGCCGATGTCCCGGTTGTTCAATTGAGCATCGATTATACCCGTCCTGCCATCTATCATTATAACCTTGTACAGAAGCTCGGTGCCTTACGAGATAATGGAATTTTAATCATTGGCAGTGGAAATATAGTTCATAACCTTAGGCTGGTTGATTTTCAAAATTTAAACAACGATGACTATGGCTTCGATTGGGCGCGTGATGCCAGGGACATTATTAACCAATATCTTATCAATGGTGATCATGAAGCCCTGATTTTCTATGAAAAGCTTCCTCCGTCAGTTCAATTGGCCATTCCTTCGCCTGATCATTACCTGCCGCTGATTTACACCTTGGGATTGAAGCAATCAGGTGACGAGGTCTCCTTGTTTAATGACAAGCTGGTGGGAGGGAGCTTAAGCATGACCTCCGTGAAACTGGGCTAAGATAGCTGGTGGGTATTTGCAGACAGGAAGAATGTGCTTTTTCCCGCCATGAAGTTGGTTGACTATTCATCAGATAAATAGAAGCTTATTCTTGCATCTAAATTACAGCAGAACCGGTACAAAAAGGCTGATAGCATAAACAGCAAATGCTTTTAACAGAATTGTTGCCGGTGATGAAACTTTAACAGCGGGTATTAATTGGTTGGTCAGGCTAATCGTTAGCCATTTTCCCCGCAAAAACTCCTAAGCAGATTTTTATCCTCAATATCTCTCCGGATTTTAGATTATATTCCAATTTTTAGACATATTTTTACACTTAATTTTATCCAACTTTAAATATTTTTCTACTTTTTTTCATTATTTTTAAGTGAATAAAATCACAAAAGTCAATTTTTTAAACCATTGATTACAGGTTATTTACAAGTCAATTTTACCCCATAGTTGCATCAAAGTCATACCAAAGTTAGGACAAAGTTATGTTTTTCTTATGCATTGCCTATGGCTGTAGTAACGTTTGAGTATCTTATATATGATGAAAATATAAATATGTATAATTTTTGGCACAATTTTAGTGGCGCTCATTTAGTAGCAAGTTTCAGAAGAGAAATGATCGGGTAAGAATCCTTGCCGGTTATTCGAAAAATCATCCAGCTATCTGATATCGGGTATTCAATTCTATAAAACTGCAACCTTGGAAGGCCTCTGATATGATCATTATTGTGGATGCGCGGGAACAGCGTAACCAATTGTAATCTAAATACATATTTGCCAGAAAATCAACACAGTTTTAAGAGAAAAACCGTATATAGCTTTTCATTCATGAGGAGAAACAGTTTGCACAACGATTGAGAATCATTCCGAAACCCTTACGGAAGGCCAATCAAAGCTATATCTTCCACAGATTCAGGAAGACAGCTTTTTCATGCCATTTTTGCCTTTGTTGTGAAACTTGATTTCATAGCACCAGTGATAGTAATCAGACTTTTGCATACTGTATAAATTGACCAGGTAGCGCCATGCAAAAAGGGCTTTTTAGGCCCTTTTTGCATTAAAACAGCATGGTTTAGTGTGCAAAAAGCAGTTCACGATATTTTGGTAATGGCCAGAGTTCGTCGTCTACCATCATCTCGAGTTTATCGACATGATACCTGATTTTTTCAAAATAAGGTCTTACCAGATCACGATAGGCCACTGCTCTGCCATCCGTTTCCTCTATGGTATTGGCTTTCTTACGCTCCTCGGTCATATCTTCAACGAAGATTTTGATTTCATTGATGTGCTCACTGATCTCTTTGATATAGCTTACCTGATTTTTAGCCAGATTGACGAAGGTCTTGTTATCAATCACCTCTTTCAACCCTTTAACGTTTTCGATTAAAGTATTCTGATAGCGAATAGCGATCGGAATGATGTGATTGGTAGCAAGATCACCTATTACCCTTGATTCTATCTGTAATTCCATGGTATAGCGCTCAAGCTTAATGTCATAGCGTGCACGAACCTCACGTTCAGATAGTACATTATTGCGTTCAAACAGGTTAATGGTTTCAGGGGTGATGTATGCTGCCAGCGCTTCAGGGGTTGAGGCATGATTGGAAAGTCCCCGCAGTGCAGCCTCTGCTTTCCATTCTTCACTGTAACAGTTTCCTTCAAACCTTATACGCACTGTTTGATTGATGTAATGGGCCAATAGGGCAAACAGGGCTTCTTCTTTTGATGCGCCTTTCTGCATACGGTCAGTGACGGCTGACATAAATTGCTTCATTTGATCGGCCATAATAAGGTTGAGTGCAATCATGGCGGTAGAACAGTTCTGGGAAGAACCTACTGCCCTGAATTCAAACTTATTGCCGGTAAAAGCAAAGGGTGAAGTACGGTTTCGGTCGGTATTGTCGAGCAGAATTCCCGGTATTTTTGAAATCTTCATATCGAGTTCTGCCTTTAATTCCGGGGTAACCGTTCCAGCTCTGGCAAGATCGTCGAGTGCCTGGGAGAGATGCGTCCCGATAAAGGCCGAAATAATAGCAGGAGGAGCTTCATGTCCACCAAGCCGTTGGTCGTTACTGGCGGTGGCGATAGCTGCCCGTAGAAGATCGCTGTTTGATTCAACTGCTTTCAGGACAATGGTCAGGAATGTCAGAAACCTGATATTTTCTTTTTCATTTTTTCCCGGGGCAAGAAGATTCTGTCCTTTACCGGTAGAGAGGCTCCAGTTGTTGTGCTTTCCGCTTCCGTTAACACGGGCAAAGGGCTTTTCATGCAGCAGAACAATCAGGTTGTGCCTGGGAGCAATTCTCTTCAGCAGATGCATCATCAATTGGTTGTGATCGATGGCAAGGTTTACCTCTTCGAATACTGGTGCAAGTTCGTACTGGTTGGGAGCCACCTCGTTGTGGCGTGTCTTGACAGGAATTCCCAAGCGATGGGCTTCATATTCATATTCCTTCATGAATTCCATGACACGGGTTGGAATGGTTCCAAAATAATGATCTGACAATTGCTGATCCTTTGCAGAAGCGTGGCCGAAAACTGTACGTCGTGTGAGCATCAGATCAGGTCTTGCCGCATAGAGAGCTGAATCGACTACAAAGTATTCCTGTTCCCAGCCAAGAGTTGCAAAAACCCGGCTTTCGTTAAATCCTAAGAATTTGCACACTTCGGTGCCTGCTTTATCAACCTCGTTGAGTGCCCTCAGCAAGGGAGTTTTGTAATCAAGCGCTTCACCAGTGTAAGAGACAAAGATTGTAGGGATGCAAAGGGTACCATCAAGAATAAAGGCCGGACTTGTTGGATCCCAAGCAGTATATCCCCTGGCTTCAAAGGTATTGCGGATGCCACCACTCGGGAAACTTGATGCGTCAGGTTCTTGTTGTACCAACTCATTCCCTTTAAATTTCTCAATGGCTTTGCCGTCACCGACAGGATCGATAAAAGAATCATGTTTTTCGGCTGTGTTACCGGTTAAAGGGTGAAACCAATGAGTATAATGTGTAGCACCCTTACTGATTGCCCATGCCTTGAGTGAGGCTGCGACCTGGTCGGCTATTCTGCGATCGATTTTATCGCCACGCTCAATACTGTTGATCAGGTTTTTGTAAGCCTCTTCGGTCAGGTATTTCTTCATGGCTTCCAGACCGAAGGTCATTTCCCCAAATTTATCCACTGTGCAACGAAATTCGTTAGGGCTGTTTGAGAAATCACGGTTCATCATTGTTGTCAGCGCTCTGAATCTGATATTTTCCATAGATTTTTAATTAGTCTGCCTGAATATGGTCTCTTTTTTGTTTCCAGATTATTATAGAACTATTTTTTATCTCATTGTGTTCATTTTCCAATATGCTTCATGGTATGAATAAATGATTTCGAATCGCATAGGTTACCATTTCAGCGGTAGTTTTAAAATTCAGCTTCTTCATTATCCTGTTTTTATGAGTTTCAACAGTTCTGATGCTGATATACAACGAATCAGCAATTTCCTGATTGGTTAATCCCTCGGCAACCAACTTCACTATTTCAATTTCTCGACCCGAAAGACTTGATTTATCGGTATCCGCATCATGGCGTGCTCTGTCGATATAGCTTTTCAGGATAACCTCACTGATCGACGGGCTGAAGAACTCTTTTCCTATCGCAATATCACGTATGGCAGCCAGCAATTCTTCGCGAGTGGTGTTTTTCGGAAGAAAACCTTTTGCCCCGGCCTGAATTGCCTGAAGAATAGATTCTTCCTGAATAATGCCTGAAAGAATCAATACGCTGATATGTCCATAGTCGGGATCGTTATGCAAACGCCTCGTGATGTCAATCCCGGATGGTCCGGGCAGGCTAATGTCCATCAATATCACGTCGGGGTTATACATCCCTAAAAGGCTCATTAACTCGGAGTAGGAGCCTGCTTCACCGAGTATTTCAATGTCAGGATGCCCATGGATAAGTGAACGTATGCCATCGCGCAGGATACGATGATCATCAACAAGTGCAATTCTGATGGTTTCCATGAATAGTTATTTGGAATTCAGTTGATAAAAGAGCAGGGCTGTGGAAAATTTCCTCAATGGCAGAGGTAAAAGGCTGGTAGCGTATATGATCAGGAAATCACCCATTCGGAAAAATCTGCGAATGATTTGAAACGATAGTCGGCAAGATGATCGGGAAGAGATGCCAGGTCGCCATTGTCGATGTAGACGGTGCTCATTTTCAACTTGCGTCCGAATTCAAGATCAGTAACGGAGTCTCCTATCATTAGGGATTTACGGAAATTGATGTCGGGAAAATCACGCCTGGCCTGCATTGCCATCCCTACCTCAGGTTTGCGGTTTAGGCTTCCTGAACCATTCAGGTCAGGACAGAAATAGATTTTATCAATGCGCCCACCTGCCAGTGCTACTTTTTCCATTAAAAAGCCATGGATATTATTCAATTCCTCTATGGTCATCAGCCCTTTTCCGATTCCCTGCTGATTGGTGACAACTACTATTTGTTTGAATAACCTGGCAATCTTCGCCATTCCTGACAAAAAACCATCGGTGAATCGAAAATCATCAGGGCTTTTTACATAGTTATCAACCAGACGAACATTAATCACGCCGTCACGGTCAAGGAAGAGGGTCAGGTTTTCAGTATTGTGGAAATTGAGCAAAGTCGGTTTGCGCTTTTTCATAATCTTCAGGTATTCCAATATCGAGAAAGTACTGCTTACAGACCATTGCGTGGAACGGGATCTCGGTATAGTACTTCTCGAGAAAATCTTTTTCAAAAGAAAATTTATCGGGGAGTTGAAGCTCATCAATCAGGCTTTTATCCAAAACATAAACGCCGCCATTGATAAGTCCCGGTCCAGTCGCCTTTCCCTTCTCAGAGAATCTGGTAATGACAGCCCGGTTATCGGCTTCAACACATCCATAACGACTTACATCTTCAACCTGGTGTAACACCAATGTACAACGGGCGCGTTGTACAAGCATAAAATCGTTTAATTTTCCAATATTAACTTTAAAAAGAGAATCACCATTCAAAATTAACACCTTTCTTGTCTCACATAGGGCAAGTGCTTTTTTAATAGCACCACCTGTGCCCAGTGGCTCTATTTCAGTCGAATACTCCAGTTTCAGGTATTTGTACTTTTTTCCGAAATGTGCCTCGACCAGTTCATGTTTATAGCCAGTGGCCAGAATTACCTTCTTAATACTAAAGAATTCTAGATGATCAAGTATGTATTCAAGAAAAGGTCTCCCATTAACCAGTGCCATCGATTTGGGAACATCACTAACCACAGATTGTAGTCTGGTTCCGAAACCACCTGCCAGAATAATAACTTCTTTAAACATGACGGGCTATTGGGGGAAAATTCTGGATTCGATAAGCTGACAAATGATATGACCTATTAGAATATGCGATTCCTGAATACGTGGCGTGTCTTCAGAGGGGACATTGATAAGCAGATCGGTCACCTCTTTCAGGTTACCTCCTGTTTGCCCTGTCAGCGCAATGGTTGTAACTTCCATCGAACGGGCAGTTTCAAAGGCTTTGATGATGTTTTTCGAGTTACCCGATGTGCTGAGTCCAATCAGGATGTCGCCTTTTTTAGCTGAACCTTTGACAAGTCGGGCATACACTTCATCGTAGCTGTAATCATTTGCTACTGCTGTGAGGTATGATGTGTTAACATGTAAAGCTTCCGATGATAGGGGAGGCCTGTCATAGTAAAACCGGCCTGAAAGCTCAGCGGCCAGATGTTGGGCATCAGCCGCGCTGCCACCGTTTCCACAAAACAATACTTTTCCTCCATTAGTCAGGGTCGCCACACAAGCATCAACCACTTGACCAATGGTGTTAATAAATTCCGGAGATTCGTAAAGCTTCCTCTTTACGTTGATTGATTCATTTATAATATCCCTTATATAACTGTTCATGTGTTTCAAATTCAATGATGGAAGTTAGTGGGCTTCGACGATTATCTTAGTACTAGGTTCCGGGTAACAAAATTAGTCAAAAAACCGAAAACCCGTTGGTTCCACATATTAGAGAAATAGTGAAAGGTAGTCGTTTTATAAACCGCTAAAGGAATTTTATTCTTAGCCCGAATGGTTATTAATTCAATAATCTTATATCGACCATGTTGCAAGGCCGCGATTAGTGAATTCATAGCGGCGGCAATCTCCGCCAAATTGAGTCAGGGCTTCTGCTACGCTCGTCCTCGTGTTCCCCGGACAGTAAAAAATCATGAATCCACCACCACCGGCTCCGCTAATTTTACCTCCTGAAGCGCCAGCTCTTTTAGCGGCGTTGTAAATAGCATCTAGTTGAGGGTTACTGATACCGCTGGCCATTTGCTTCTTATAAAGCCAGCCATAATCCAGAATTTCACCAACCTTATCTAGCTGGCCAAGTAATAAAGCCTCTTTCATCCTGAAGGCCTGTTCTTTTAACCGATGCATGGCATCGATTGATTTCTCGTCCTTCTTAATCACGTTTCCAGCCTGTTCTTCGATGATGGTTGAGGATAGCCTGCTCGTTTCAGTATAAAAAAGGATCAGATTGTGAGCCAGTTCATCAAGGTAACGTTGACGAATACGTAAAGGGTTGACAATAACTTTTTCATCAAGCTGGAATTCCATGAAGTTAACCCCGCCAAAAGTCGCAGCATACTGATCTTGTTTCCCGCCGGCCAAGGCAAGATCTTTCCGCTCAATTTCATACGCCAGTCTTGCAAGGTCATATTCACCAAGCGGAAGCGATAACATCTCGGCAAAGGCTCCAAGTATGGCGACTACCAATGTGCTTGATGTTCCAAGACCGGATCCTGCGGGTGCATCAACAAATGTGGTCAGTTCGAAACCAAAGGGTTTTTTAATATAATCATGAACCATACGGTTATATACCCCTTTATGCAAATCCAGAATTCCATCAAGAGGAAGTTCCTGCGTGGCTTTCATCGAGATATATGTCTTCCTGTCGGCCGAATTCAAAATTATAAGATCGTCTGAACGAGCCTCTAATGTGGCCCATGCATACATGCTGATGGTTGCATTAAGAATAGCACCACCGTATAAATCACAAAATGGTGCCACGTCGGTACCCCCTCCAGCCAATCCAAGCCGTAGCGGGGCTTTGCTTCTGCAGATCATTAGGTCGTGTTAATGTTGACTAATTGGTAATGTAAAGAAGAATGTAGATCCCTCATTTTCGTTGCTTGTTGCCCAGATTCGTCCATTATTCTTTTGTACGAAATCACGACAAATAATCAGCCCCAGACCAGTCCCTGCTTCGTTTTCAGTGCCATAACGCGATTGCAGTTTATCGAGTTTAAATAGTTGAGCCAATTGTTGCTGCGACATGCCAATTCCCGTATCAGATACGCTTACTTGCACTTCATAGTCATCTAGTTTTTCGCTTTTCAGGGTAATTGCCCCCCCACGACGCGTAAATTTTCCTGCATTAGTAATCAGATTTCTGATAACAGTTTGTATCATGTTATTATCGACAAACACGGTTGTTTGATATTCTAACTCCTGAACGAACTTAATATCCTTGGCTTTGAACCTGTACTCACAAATAGGAATAGTGTCTCTGATGATTTCCGAGAGTAGATAATTGTCGGGATGGCACTGCAGCGCACCAGTCTGAAGTCGGGCCCATTGAAGCAAATTCTCAAGTAGTTTAATATGAATCTGACTGAGTTGGCTGATGTCGTTCAAGAGCTCCCTGATCTCTTTATGATTCATATTCCCAAGATCGGAAAGTAATATCTCGATCAAAGTGATGATGCTGGCGACAGGGCTACGTAAGTCATGCCCCATGATACTGAATAATTTGTCTTTGGTCTGGTTCAATTCTGCCAACTCAGCTCTTTGTTTTTCAATTTCATCGCGCTGGCTGGCGATGGTATCGTGAAGTTGAATCAGGTTACGGGTGTTTTCGCTTATTTCCCGGGCAAGCCCTTTGATCAGACTCAAATCTTTTTCAGCAGCGGCGTAATAGGCTTCGGCTTTTAATTTTACCAGTAGAGACTTAGTGTCTGCAATAATATTGGCTGATCGACCTTTATAGTCGGCGAGCGGATAGAGTCCAAAAACGTCACCCTTTTTGAGGGGCTGTATTGTGTGCTGTCCGGTTTTAACGAGTAAGTCGCCTTCAACAATGAAATAAATATCATTGGTGTCATCACCTTGGGTGATGATCGTTTCATTGCTTTGTACCGCTTGTTCAGTTGCCTGTTCGGCCAGTTTAGCAAGCGTATCAGTTCGCGCTTCACAAAGAAGTCTGGTATGACGGAAGATGTTAATGCGTTGATCGATGGATGTCAATGACATTGAATGGTTGGTGCTAATGGATTATATTGGTAAAAATGAGGTTATTGTTTGATAACCAGTCTTGTGTATTCACCTTTGGAGGTAACCACTCTGACGAGGTAAGTCCCTGATTCAACATCTGAAAGATCGAGTGTATACGTTTTACAATCTAAATTTTCAATGACCTTAACCCGTTTTCCCGAAGTTGTACAAACCACGATATTGTATACTGATTGTTCGTCTGCAACACTTATTTTCACCTCACCGGTTGTTGGATTTGGTGTTGTTTCTATCTTGGCTATTCCATTTGGTGTTTGAATAATGCCCAGATCTTCTATGGATAAGCGTTGGCAACTAATATGTGATCCACATGAATTGTTAACCATCAGGCAAACCTGATAATTACCATTCTGAAGGTAAGAATAAACAGGGTTCTCCAGATTTGAAAAGGAGCCATTTCCAAAATCCCAATGCCATTCGTCAATATTTTCAGTAAGACAGGTGAAGTTTACTGTCTGGTCGTTAATGCGGTACGTAAAATCAGAAAGTGGCTTCCTGCAAACTACAATTGTATCTTGCATGGTGGTACTGCAACATGAGTTTATGGCTGTTAGGTGAACAATATAACTGCCAGCTTCCTGATAATTATGAGTAGGGTTTTGAAGTTCTGATGAAGAACCGTCGCCAAAATTCCAATGCCACTCTGTAGTAGTTGTGTCAGAATAGGCGAATTGACAATCAAGCTCATCACTCGTGTGTATGAATGCTCCATACGGCATGGCGCATGCTTTGTATTCAATGACAAGTAACGGACGTTTTGATTCTTCAAAATGGTTACTTGACTCAAACACCATACAACTAAACATCAATTCTTCAACTAACTGAATTGATAATCCAAAATTTTCAGTAGGATTGGAATGCCAGAATGTTACAAAGTTAGTAAGGTCAATATTAGGATAGTCCTGAGTGTTGTTTTGCGACCTGCTCAGTATTACAGCGCTATCATTTGTGACCGCCGGTTGGTTAGACCAATTGGCGGTTGTTTGATCCCAGTTCTCTATAATACGTTTTAAATAATAGGCATTTGCTCCTGCTTGAAGTTGCTGGTGTCCAGACGATGTGTTGCAAAACAATGATAAACGTGCCTTGACAATGGTTGAAGCAACAGGAATCTGGGAAATATCAAATCTGATCAGGCCTCTTTGAATAAATGGATTACCATTAACAGACCATGCATTCGCCATAAAGTCATCACTTAACCAATTTGGTGTCGGGTCATCATTGCGAATATCGCAATCGTATCCATTCTGTGGGCCTGGTCTCAGTTGAATGGTCTGAATATCTTGGGCTTGAAGCGCTTGTGATATAATAATAATTACAACCAACAGAGTTTGTTTCATTAATAATGATTTCATAATTTCAAGATATTAAGTTGGGATAACAATTTATGCAAGAACATTTTTTTTGATGATTTTCGAAATTTGTGTTCAAAGTTAACTATTTAGACGAAAAAAAGGGAGAAAACGTACTATTCTTTGTTTTCGATCACTTTAATAAGTCCTTCCCAAGTGAATCGTTTCTTTTCTTCAGCAATGTTTTGAACGAATTCAGCCTCCAGATTCTGTGAATAGAAATTCTCTATTGCAGATGCTATTTCCTCAGGATCAGGATTCACTACAAAACCTACTTTCCCATTTGGAACCATTTCAGAAAGGCCTCCAACATTGGTGGTTATCATAGCCTTCGAAAAATGATAAGCAATTTGTGTTACCCCACTTTGCGTGGCATTCTTATAAGGTTGAGCAACTAAATCGGCAGCGCAGAAATATTTATAAACTTCTGTATTCGGGATGAATGTGGTGTACAACAGGATTGAGTCTGAGATTTGATAACTTTTGATTAAATTCAGGTAATATTCTTCGTTGCTGTAAAATTCACCGGCAATTATCAGTTTTACGTTCATTTTTCTGACATTGAAATTACTCATTGCTTTTAACAAAAGATCCAACCCTTTATATTCACGAATAAAACCAAAAAAGAGAATATATCGTTGCTTGAATTCAATATTAAGTAATTGACAGGCTTCCTGTTTGGTTACAGCATTCCCAAAGTTGTCATACAATGGATGAGGATAGTAGCTTTTGATCTTCTTTTGATCAAAAAGCGCCAGATCATTTAAAACAGTTTTTGACATAGCCACAAAACGATCGACAGATTTGATGAAGTATCTGGTTAACAATCTGTCTCCAGTCCTTTCCTCATGGGGGATTATATTATCTGTAA
This sequence comes from Bacteroidetes bacterium GWE2_42_24, assembly GCA_001768515.1. Classification (GTDB taxonomy): domain Bacteria; phylum Bacteroidota; class Bacteroidia; order Bacteroidales; family TTA-H9; genus GWE2-42-24. The sequence continues at coordinate 11,632 of MEOA01000042.1, forward strand.
TAGCGACAACTGGCGCTTTACTTCTTATAAGCCTGGCGATTGTGCCCAGACAGGGAGCCATATATGGGATCCAGTACCTTATGACGATAAGATCTGGTTTTTCCTTTGAAATTCTTATAGCTGAAACAATCCAATTAATTGGATTGATAGAATTAATCTGGATTTTTATGTTGATTTTCTCAGGTGGGGCTTCCTTAGAATATTGAGTTGTTCCTGGAAAAAGAAAATACGGGTACTGCAGGCTAAAAGTGTATATAATAACATCATCGCCCTGTTCCTGAAAAGCCTTGGCTAACCGCTCATTAAAGGTTGAAATTCCTCCGCCTCTTAAGGGATATGCCGACCCGATGATGATAATCTTTTTTTTAGTGGATTCCATACTGATCCTCTGTTAAAATTCTCCTTCTATCAGGTAATGATTACGCTCGCTGGAATTTCTACTGATAAGCTCTCCCAGAAATCCTGCCAAAAACATCTGAGAGCCCAAGAGCATGGCGGTCAGCGAAATATAGAAATATGGAGAATCGGTCACCTTAGGGGCTAGAACTCCATGATATAGCAAAATTAGTTTTTGTGCGCCGACCCATGCTGCGGCCAAGAAACCTCCTATAAACATGAGTGTGCCTATAGAACCAAAAAAATGCATCGGCTTTTTACCAAAACGTCCGACAAAACTAATCGAGATCAGATCAAGGAAGCCATTCATGAAACGCTCCATCCCGAATTTAGTGGTTCCATATTGCCGTTTGCGGTGCTGAACTACTTTTTCAGTAATGTTTGTGAAACCGGCCCACTTGGCAATCACTGGGATATAACGGTGCATTTCTCCATATACTTCGATGCTCTTTACCACCTCTGAGCGGTAAGCTTTTAGCCCGCAATTCATATCATGCAGTTTAATTTTGCTTACACAACGAACCGCCAGATTGTATAGTTTACTTGGTATATTTTTGGTCAGCCTGTTGTCGAGGCGCTTTTTTTTCCATCCCGATACAATATCGTATCGTTGAACCGCAACCATTTCATACAGTTCAGGAATCTCATCAGGCGAATCCTGAAGGTCCGCATCCATTGTGATGACTACTTTACCTTTTGTTGCTCCAAATCCGACATTTAGTGCAGCTGATTTTCCATAGTTGCGCCTGAATTTGATGCCATGAATGACTGGGTAGGTGGCCGACAACTGGTTAACGACCTGCCAGGAACCATCGGTTGAGCCATCATCAACCATTACAATTTCAAAAGAAATCTGCATGGACTGACACACGCGGTCAATCCATGCAGTAAGTTCAGGAAGCGATTCTGCTTCGTTGTAGAGGGGAATAACTATAGATAAATCCATTGTGGCGTTTTAGTTCTCGGAAACTACTGTTTCCTCAGCAAAAATGTCTTTCTTTTTTCGGGTGAAAATGGAAACGATTAATGCAATGATAACGGAGAAAATCGCTCCTTGTTTCAATGCATCAATTGTCATCGAGAGTGGGGTCATTTTATCATACTGTTCATAGATCTTGTCAATCTGTTCCTGAGGAATATTAGGATTGTTTTCCACCATGCTGATGACACCTTGCATGATCTCCTTAACATATTCCGGATCGAAATACGCATTGAAAAGGTAACTATATATAGCGCCAATTATTGTTGCTATGATGCCGGTAATGATAGCATTGACTAATCCTTCAGGGTAATTTAGCGAATCGACTTGTTTTGCCAGATGTTTGTTGCTTAAGAATAAAAAAAGGAAAAATAATCCTACCGTGACTAAGAAGTTGATAAATACAAACCCAAGATTCGAGAATTCAAACCCTGCGATATAGTATATAATACTTATCAGAATTTGAGCACCACCCATAATGGCTCCAAATTTTAAGCCATTGTTAAGTAAAAGGTTAAAATTGATTTTCATAATTATAAGGGTTTCGGAGTTTAATTGACAAATGTAACAATAATGATTGCTTAATCGGCATAAGTGAAAAAAATGGTTTTCCGTTTGGAAAAATTTGTACCTTTGCACGCGGGTAAGTCTTATACGACCAGCTCCCGGTGAATTCCCCCAGGTTCGGAAGAAAGCAAGGGTGTCTGGTTGAGCGGTGCGATGTAAGTAGCTTACCCGTTTTTTTTTGATCTTTCAGACCTTCAGCAATTCCTTTAACCGCTGATATCCTGTTTTACTTACCAACAGCTTATTCCCATCCTTTAATACTGCAACCCAGCTCTCTTTTCCATAGGGCTCAAGCCGTGCGATTCTGCTGATGTTTAACAATGTTGTGCGATGAATCCTTACGAACCGCTCGCTATCAAGGTGTTCATCGTAGTATTTTAGTGGTTTTTGCTTTAAATACTTTTTCTTTCCTGCGAAAATTTCGGTATAATCATCTGCCGAAGCCAGGTAGTCGATGTTTTCAACCGACACGATATCGATTCCCTGAGTAGTCTTGAGAACCAACCTGTGTATAGTTTTCTGGGAAATATCCAATTGTTGCATCAGCCCTTTTGTCTCCGTTGCGACAGAAACACCATTCTGCACAAGTGAAATGGCTTTCAGAAGTGCCTGATCAAACCGATCCTGATTGTACGGTTTCAGCAGATAATCGGTTGCATTAGCCTCAAATGCCTTTAAAGCATATTCATCATAGGCTGTCGAGAATATGATTACTGGTTGATGATCCAATACCTCTAACATTTCAAATCCGGTGAGCTTTGGCATCTGGATATCCAAAAAAACAAGGTCCGGATTCTGCTCCTTAATTGCCTTCAGCCCTGAGAAACCGTCAGCACATTCTGTCACAATTTCTATTTCAGGATGGTTTTGTAAATATGAAATAATGAGTTTACGAGCCAGAACTTCATCATCAATAATGATTGTCTTAATTTTTGCTGTCATTGATTGAAGTGATTTGTGGTATGGTTAACACAACTGTAAAAATGTTTCCTAGCTTTCCATATTGAAGAAGATCGCTGCGGTTATACTGTAGCATCAACCTTCGGCGGATATTCTCGAGACCAATTCCTTTACCTTTTGCAGGCTTTGCCTCCGGGTCGAAGTTATTGGCAATCACCATCACCAATTCATTAGGAGTTAGTTTACAACGGGTGAAAATACGAATGGTTTCCGAACTTTCGTAAACGCCGTGCTTAACAGCATTTTCAAACACAGGTTGTAGTACCATGTTTGGAATCCGGGCTTTGGAGCAGTCTGGTGCCATTCTGTTTAATACTTCAATGCGATCACCAAAACGGATCATCTCAATATCAAGATACCTGTTGATATTGGCCATCTCTTCACTTAGTGCCATCATTTCTCTTTCGTCTCGACGAATCACATATCGCATGTATTCACTCAGTTTAACAACCATTTCTCGTGCTTTTCCCGGGGCACTGAGTGTTAATGAAGCAATTGAATTTAAACTGTTAAAAAGGAAATGTGGGTTGATTTGTGCCTTTAATGCATTGATTTCGGCATCCCGCACCAGATTGTTGAGTTCATTCATTCGTCGGCTTTTAACCTGAATGTCGCGAAGCGAATTTAACAGAAGGTAAACCATGGTTATGATGGTGTAGATGAGCATACCGAAAGCAAACCGATAGGGAAGGGCCTCGAAAGCAAATAACTGATATGTGGTGTCATTAACCAGTTGTAAAAGAATCTGCCAAGCAAGAACCAGCCAAATGGCAAGAAGCATAATTCCGGGAATCAGTATATTGGTTGCCAGTATCTTGATTGAAAACCTATTGCCAATCGAATTAATCATGTAGTAAGGTGTAATGCTGAAGAACATGAGTAGAAGGTTATATACCAAACTGTCGGCAATGGCATGTTCAGGCTCAAGGCTACCGGTAGTGATCACCAGTCCGACCTGCCCAACGATAAGTACAAGCCAGAGTATAATGTAAATAAGGCGCTGGGTCGGCTGATGGATAAACGGATGATTCATCTGATAAGTCTGGTTTTAGTAACTTTTTACTTCACAGCCGCCAAACATGACGCTTCCTTTGATGTAAATGGTTTTATCGGGTGCTGTTGATGGGGAGCCTATAAGCGTCCTGTTATCTGAATAACCGCCTAATATCGCGTTTACATCACTATGAACAGTCCAGTCAGCGGGAATGATAAAGGTGATTCCGCCAAACATTATCGAGACATCGATGATGTTTTTCCCCTGTGACAGGGATGAATTGACCAGATTTACTTCAGCCCCGCCCATAAAGCAATCTACCTTACCTCCTTCAAGGTTCTGAGATGTTACAATCCTCTCTCCGCCACCCATGAAAGCAGTTACATCGAAGTAGTTCTCGCTTGTTATTTGAGCCTCTTTTCTGGGGGTGAATATACAGGCATGTTTTTTATGCGAAAAGAGCATGAGAATCCCTGCGATGATTAGAATCAGAGGCCAGAAATTGTGGTGAAAGTTATAGGGTAGCAGGAATACCTTTGGCAATATGAAGAACACACCAACGAGCAGCATGATCAGTCCGGATGCACTGTTGCACGATCTGTATAGCTTTACAATACCAATCACAATTAATATCATAGGCCAGGTAAGCAGTACCTCAGTAACGCGCCCGGGAAGAAGGCCGGTACGGTCGAGAAGTAACAGAAACCCTGCTGCCAGCAGCAAAATGCCGAACATGATGCCTGAACCCGAATGATGACGTGGCGAGTCTTGATCTTGAAACTTATTATTCATATCCGATTTGATTTAATTATTGTATCATTTTCATCATGCAAAACTACGCTGAACTGTCACTAATCTCAAAACAATATCGGTGAAATGGGTGGTTTTTACCGGTGAACGGTCGGAAGTAGAGCCTCAAAATAAAAAAGCTCCCCAATATACTGGGGAGCTCCTTTATCTTGAGCCTGATATTGACTAGAAGGTATAACGTAATCCAATCTGGGCACCCCAAGTGCTACTAGTCGAAAGAACGTCGGAAAAAGTCGATGTCGGGAAGTCTTTTCCGGCAGTATTCATCTGATAGATCGGAACGCCATTGGCATCCGTTTTGCTGTATTTCAACAATGTAATGTCATAATTACCTACGGACTGCTTTTTATAGGTACCCCAGTCCGAATTGATCAGGTTCCCGATATTCAGCAGGTCAAGGCTGATCTGTAGAGTATGACGACGAGAATCTCCAAAACGGGTATAAAGGTCCTGAAGGATACGGAGATCAAAACGATGACGCCATGGCATCAGTACACCGTAACGTTCCGCATATTTACCCTTATTTTCCTTTAAATAATCATCCTGCTCAACATATTTCCAGAAAGCTGTATTCTGTTGGTCAGCGGTAAATACAACGTCACCATCAGTGTTCTTAATGTCAGCAAACTGGATTTCACTTGCATCCTTCGGAATGTACATTAGGTCGGCTGAGTTACCGTCACCGTTCATGTCGTTTGAATAAACATACGAAAGGCGGCCTTGGTTAGCACCTTCGTAGAACAACGAAATAGTGGTTCCGAAGTTATTACCATATTCAATGTGATAAGAGATCGCGCCCATCACCCGGTGAGGTATAGCGAATTGTGAATAACTTAGTTCGGGAGTGTTCTGGTTGAGGGTAGAGGGATTGCTTCCCCATGCTGATGAGGCTGTTGATCCCGGATTAGCTGAAACGTCCTTGGCCATCATATAGGTGTACGACAAGGTGCCAAACAAGCCTTTGGTGAAGGGTTTGGTAAGCTGTAAAGTCAGCATGTAGGAATAGCCTTCGTCGGTATTGGTCAACACCATCGCGCTGCTGATATCTTTGTTGACCTTTCTCGAACTTGAGAAGAAGCGCTGACGCTGATCAGGCCCTTGGAAAGTGGTGTCTGATACAGTCTGATTGGCGTTGAATTGAACAACAGCATTGATGTCTTTTGAATAAAGACCTTCAACGGTCAACACGAGATCCTGCCATGGGAGTTTAATGTCGGCAGCCAGATTTGATCTCCACACCTGAGGCATTTTGAAATCTTTGTCAACAATGGCGATGCTGCTTCCACTGGCAAGTGTGCCTGGAGTTGATGAGAATTTGCTGTAATACCCGAATGGGTCAGCATTGAAATAAAGCTGTTTGTCGGCAATGGTGGTTGCACTGTTGATTTCAATTGTGTTCTGCAATACACCGCTGTTTGTTGGCTGATTGGTGAACCATACAAATGGTAAACGACCGGTGAATATACCAGTTCCGCCACGAACCTGAAACTGCTGATCGCCTTCCACATCCCAGTTGAACCCAACACGGGGTGAAAAGAGTACCTGAGGATCGGGCCAGGTGCCAACATCCAGCTTGGTATCGTTTCCAAGTGCATCTTTGAAAGTAAGAGAATCCGAGATATTGGGATTCTGAATCAGATCATCGAAATAGAAGGGCATTTCGAAACGCACTCCGGCAGTCAGTTTCAGGTTGTCGTTCACCTGAAATTCATCCTGTACATAAATACTTCCAAGTCCAAAGCTGAGTTCTGCATAACCGTCGCCGGCACCATCATAAGGATAGGTAAGACCGAATACGGTTGGAAGAGCGTTGTTCATGAAATCTTCCATAGAAGCATAACGGTAATAGCTTGTTCCATATCGTTTGTAGCTATTTCCAAAGTACATGTGTTCAAATGAAGCCCCTGCAGTGAAGGTGTGCTTGCCCATGAAATAGTTGAAGTTATCAGTGATGTTGAAAACATTGTTTTTTACATCATTCTGATAGGTGAAAAGTTCATATCCAAAACTCATGTATGGATCACCATCTTTGTATATGTCGACAAAAGGGAACGGATCACTATCGCTATCGCGTGTGTCCTGAATCTTGGTATAGGTGACCAGTAACTTATTGGCCATCGTGCTTCCAAATACGCTATTCAATTCCCCAACGATTGAGCTGACGGTGTTATTGAGTTTATAGCCAGAGTTTGAAAAGGACAACGATTTTTCACCTATACGTCCAAAGTTTGATCTGGGGTTGGGAGCACTGGTGGCATTCACCTGCTGGTCATTCTTTGAATTAACGTAATTGTAACGAACGGATAGCTTATGATTCTTGTTGATATTCCAATCTATGCGTCCTAAAAGTTTATAGTTTTTGCTTTCAAAATTGTCGAAATTCTCGTAGCTGCCAGGATCATAACCGTATTTTGATAGAAGGTACTGTTTCATGGTGGCCATATCCTGCTTCGATGTGCGCGAAATGTAATTGTCGGAGCTGGGATATATACCTGCACTGGTATCGCTGGCGTTCCATGTAATTCCGGGATAATTTGATTTCTCGTACTCGGCATTGGCAAAGAAGAACAATTTATCCTTGATGATGGGGCCTGCTAAGCGGGCTCCATAGGAGGTCGTGGAGGTGTTTGCCAGCTCAAAGGTTTGATCACCTGCTTTATCGCCTGTTAAATCCTGATTGCGATAAAAAGTATAGGCAGAACCCTGTAAAGTGTTATCCCCTTTCCTTGTTACAGCATTAATGTTTGCACCGGTGAAATTTGACTGACGAATATCATATGGGGCAACATTTACACTGATCTGTTCAATAGCATCCAAACTGATTGGTTGTGCATCACCTCCAGGCAGATTCTTTGAGCTTAAACCGAAATTGTTGTTGAAGTTTGATCCGTCAATGGTGATGTTGTTGTAACGTCCGTCACGACCGGCAAAACCGTTACCAACACCTGATTGAGGAGACAGACGCGTGAAATCATTGATACTACGGTTTATGGTAGGCATCGTCGTTATTTCTGTCCTTCCGATGTTTGTTGTGGCACCGGTACGGTTACCATCAAAAAGATTGTTTCTCTCAGCAACAATCTCAACACCCGAAATCGCAGCGGCTTTCTCGGCCATGTTGGCATTCACTTTCTGGGTTTGACCAAGTGATAGGTAGATGCCCTCTTTTACAAAGGGTTCAAATCCAATGTAACTTACTGTGAGGGTATATGGACCCCCTACATTCATATTTGGTAAACGATACAGCCCGGCAACATCGGTCGTGGTTCCGTACTGCGTTCCTGAAGGAACATGAACGGCAATTACTGTGGCCCCGGGAAGTGATTCTCCGTTGGCACCAATAACTTTCCCATTCATTCCTGACGTGGTAACCTGTGCGAACATCAGGTTGAGACTAAATGTCAACGCCAACGTCATTAGGGTTTTGAGTAGCATTTTGTTCATACTTCTGCTGGTTTAGTTTTAGGTTGGTTAAAAAAAGTTTATAAAAATAAGAACATTAACACATAATGCAAGAAGTTTTTTGAAATCTTTTCTTGTTTGTTGATTCTTAGTAACTTCTATTTGTAATATGATTTGACTTGTCTTTATGCCGGCAAATGTAAGCAGCTTAATTAAGCCGATCTTCAGACTGAAATTAACAAATCGTTAATTGTGATTTGAGTGATCATTGAATGTTGAAAATCATTTGAAAAGTCTTGATGATTAGCCTTTGAACGGGTTGTGGATACTGCTTCGTTTCTTATGTTTTAAGCGATTTATTGTATATTGTGTTTATGGCCTTTTTTTGGATTAAATTCCTCATATTTAGTGGTTGTTAATAATTCTCAGATGACCTGTTATGTTTTTTCTTAAGCAAAATTCAACAGCTCATTGATTACTACGCTCCATCCTAGTATGAAAACAAGATTTTGAAAAACATGAATGATTACAACATTACAATGCTATAAAGAATAATATAAATAGCAGTATACAAATGCGTTACAATAATGTTGGGTAGGATACTCCCGAGAAACGAATTGCACTGTGAGGCTTGCCCTTTACTATATTAGCTAATGACTAAAAAAGCCATCATTTCTGATGGCTTTAAACTTAAAACTGTTACTGTGAGAATCTATTCCGCCAGCTTTTTCCTGGCGTCATAAATGCGTTTGGCTCCGTAACCGGCTCCTAAGGTGAGCAACAGGGCAATACCACTGCCAATCGGAGCGGATCCTCCTCCTTTGATCGGATTACCATCGACAGCAGTACCGCTGGAATTCAGGCTTGGTGGGGGTTGGGCAATCATGAGCGCCGGTGCCACTACTATTATTCCAGTTACGATGAGTTTTAAAATATTCTTTTTCATTTTTCTTTTGGTATTATTTCTTTAAATTTATTTCACAAAAACCTTACGGGTAGTGGTTCCGGCATCCGTAGTCAGTGTAATCAGGTAGATGCCTGCAGTGGCCGGAGCATCGAGTTGTATGTTACCCATACCCTTTATGGCCTTTCTGAAGATAACCTGTCCTCCTATATTGACAACCGAAACCAGTGCATCGGTTTCATCGGGAAATTGTAGCACGATAAACCCGTTAGCCGCGTAAATTCCGATGTTTTGCAGTTGGTTTTCTTCAACACCTACACTGGCAAAACTGATTTTAAACCGGGCTGCATTGTCTGTGACGGTGGCTCTGTAGGAATAAACAGAATTTTCAGAGAGGTTCTGCCTTGCATTGGTCAGCAAGTCGATGAGGAAGATGTTGCTGTTGGTAAACGTCTCCATGCCCGATGCGGTGATGGTGTATTGTCCATTGACACCAGCAGTAAACGAAACCGGAATTTCCGGGTTTTCGTCAACAGAGGGGAGTGCGTTGATACTCAGCCTAACGTCGTTAGCTTCTGTATAAATCATGGGTGCCAGGGCATCATTGTCGAGTTTGTGCGCATCCAGACCGTTGTCAAATCCTTCAGTTGCGTTCTCAACAAATCTGATAAAGGCAGCATCGGTGTAATCGTTCGCATCGTTACTTACATCAATCCGTAGTACATTGGAAATGGTGTTTTTATAAAACGACTGTGTACTATGTACGCGGGAATCAGCAGGGATGGTGAGTGATGGTGAAGCTCCATTGGCTTTTACAAAGAAACCCTGTTGGGCTGGTATGATCCCGTCTGTCAGGTCGCCAACACCCCCTGTATAGTTTATATACGAACCGTTGTTCCACACATGAACCTCATCGGCCACGTTGGTGAGATTCCACGAACCTTGTCCCCATTTTATGGCTGAGGTAAACGGATTGCCGAGCAGGTTCCATCCAACATACTCAGCGCCCCCGGTGCCATTGTTGGTCAGCGCTGGGGTAATGTCATCTGTGACAAGATTACCGGTAAACGTGGCGGTTATACCAATGCCTTTTGACTGCAATATGTAACTGTAACCCTTGCCATTTGTGAGTGTGGCTGGTATTTCGATATTTTCCCAGGTGCCGGTGGTTTCGTTGTACTGGCGTAAGTATATATCTTCCTGATTATTTTCCGGGAATATGTTAGCCAGATCGGCGTTGTTGATGGGCGATGAGAGAAAGTGGTATTGGCCGGTTCCGCTCTGGGTGCGCTTAACAATGACAGCACCCGTGGCTGAATTGGTGATGAGCGAACCTCCTGAGTTGATCGTCAGGCTGGCGTCAGCATTGACACTAAGGGACATGCAATTGGCCGGGGTCGAAGATGAGATTATCGGTGCATAACCATTGTTGCCAATCGTTACCTCGTCGTTGATTGTGGGCACCGCATTCTGATCCCAGTTGCCGGCGGTGTTCCAGTCGGTACTTTCTGAACCATCCCAGGTGAAGACATTGGCTGTCCCGCCGTCGGTAATTGTCCAGTTGTAAGTGCCGGTCAATATTGCCCGTGAACTGGCGGCCGACTGCGAATATTTACTGCTGCCGGCATTGAAGTTAACGTTGCTTCTGAGGGTTCGGGCTGACCATCCCGTGAGCAAAGCATCGTAGTTGGCGGTTGAAAGGGTAACGCCAGAAAACATATTTGTCATAATAAATACTATGCTTACATCCCAAGCGCCAAGGTTTTGATCAAAGCCGGTAGCCTGATAGAACATAGAACCCATGTTGGTTACTTTGCTTACATCCCAATTCCCTATATTTTGATTGAAGGCTGTAGCCTGATAGAACATAGAACTCATATTGGTTACTTTGCTCACATCCCAGTTCCCTATATTTTGATTAAAAGCTGTAGCCTGATAGAACATAGAACTCATATTGGTTGCTTTGCTCACATCCCAATTCCCAATATTTTGATTGAAGGCTGTAGCCTGATAGAACATACTATTCATGTCTGTCACGTTACTAACATTCCAGGTTCCAATATTCTGATTAAACAATGGGGCTTCACGAAACATTTCCGACATGCTGCTTAAGTTGCTTACATCCCAAAGCCCGATGTTCTGATTGAAAGCAGTTGCCTTTTTAAACATTCCTGCCATATTGGTTACATGACTTATATCCCAATTACTGATGTCCTGGTTAAAAGTTGTATTGTTATTAAACATATTGCTCATATTGACCACTGCGCTGACGACCCAGTTCCCGATACTGTGGTTAAAAGCATTCGCTGCACTGAACATGCCCGACATATTGGTTACATGGCTTGTATTCCAGTTACTGATGTCCTGGTCAAAGGCTGTTGCCTGGTTAAACATGTTCGACATATTGGTCACGTTGCTTACATTCCAGTTGCCAATGGCCTGGTCAAAGGCTGTTGTCTGGTTAAACATGTTCGACATATCGGTTACATTGCTCACATTCCAGTTTCTGATGTCCTGGTTAAATGCTGTTGCCTGATCAAACATATTTGACATATTGGTCACATTGCTCACATTCCAGTTGCCAAGGGCCTGATTAAAGGAATTGGCATACCTAAACATACCCGACATATCAGTCACACTACTCACAACCCAGGTGCTGAGGTCTTGGTTGAAGTACGAAGCCCAACCGAACATATAAGACATATTGGTCACATTGCTCACATTCCATAGGTGTATGTCATGGTTAAATTCGGAGCTTTCAAACATATTACTCATATTCGTCACGTGGCTTACATCCCAGTTGCCAATGTCCTGATTAAAACCGTATGACCGGCTAAACATCTGCTCCATGGTAGTTACATTTCCTACATCCCAGTTGTTAAGGTTCTGATTGAAATTGTACGTGTTGGAAAACATTTTTTTCATATTGAGAACCTGGCTTACATCCCAACTCCCGATATTCTGGTTGAAACCGTTCGTATAACTAAACATGCTCTCCATATTCGTAACCATACCAACATTCCAGTTACTGATGTCTTCATTAAAAAAAGTGCATTGATTAAACATAAATGCCATATTTGTCACATGGCTTACATCCCACTGATCAATGTTGGTGATTGAGTATGATTGGACAGAATCGAATGCGTATGATAAATCTGTAATTGTCGATGGTAGCGTTGTTGGTACCGATGCTATCTGAGAATGGGCGAATGCTCCCGATAAGGAAGTAAGTCCTATATCGGAAAAGTTATTTACCTGTGTAAGAAATTCAGAACCTATCCAGGCAGTATCTCCTTTCCCAAATTGGGTCAGAATTCCACTTATAATTATTGTATAATTGCCTGCCGTTTCTAAAGTGATGGGTATGTCGCCAGGTGTTGAATAAGGTTCCATTGAAATATAAGCCCAGTCTTTCGTTATTTGAACCCAGCAATTAACATCTCCGTATAACGGTAGCTCGATTACAGTGTTATCTTCTGTAGTATGCAAAACGAATTCAAGCCCTTCGCCAGGCATTTTGGGTGAATAAGATGCTGTTGTATCAGAAGGCTTTCCTGTTGAAGAGGAATTTGCACCTGTAGCTGTCAGAAAATAAGAAGTCGGTGATACTGAAGATGCATCCGCTGCACCCCACTGACTTCCTTTTACAACATCGCGTACACCCTGAGTACACAAGTTGGTCGCGATAACATTTGGCGCTACAGTCAGCAGCAGGAAGCCAAACAAAAGTTGCGTAATTTTTTTCATGTAATTTGGATTTTTATACTACACAAAGGTAGATTGCACTAACCGGACAAGTCAAATTTGCATGGTGGACAAAAAGGGGACAATAGTAAACTTGTTTTATGCTCAGAATAACAGTGTGTTGCGTTGATTAATTAATGCTGATAACTGTTACTGAACAATCGTTTGGGCTTGGTGGGGTGGTTTTCTTCCGGAATTTGGAATATGTGCAATCAAACACGTGATGCTCCGCTTATGTCAGATAAGGGATAAAGAGTGAAAACAGGAGAAAATCATACAATTTTCTGCGTCCTGCCATTTACGATGGCTGAATAGAGCTCAGTATTTGAGGCAAACGCTGCATCACCGATCTTTTGTTTCAGGGTTCTAATGCTGTCGGTGTAATCCGGGATATGGCTCACGATACTGGTAATTTCCGATATCTGGCAAATTTCAAGCCTGCTGAGCTGATCTAACCATGGTCGCAGCAAAGCCTCTTCATTGGTTGACAATTTCACCGATTCATCAGCGGATACAATGTACTTCTCCCAGGTTGATATTGCTTTTCCATCGAGGGTGAATTCAAACAACACCCCATTGTCGGTATTTCTGGCTTTAATGGTGTGGCCATGTGCCTGAATGGCCATCCTGCAAAACGTCAGCCCCAGACCAGTTGATTTATAGCCTGAACTGTCGATTTTTTCTGCCTGAATGTATTTGTCGAAAATGGTTTCCAGGGCTTCATCAGGAATATGACTACCGTAATTTTTAATACTAATACTAATTATCTCATCAGTTGAGGCTAAAGCAGTAATTTCAATGTTGTGATTTTGTATTGAAAATCTTACAGCATTGGTTATCAGGTTCTCAAAAACCCTTTTCAGTATCTCTTTATCGGCATAAAGATCAATGTCGTCAGTGGAAATCAATACCGACAGGTTTTTCTCTTTCAGAATGATCTCCTGACAACTGATTACCTCGTCAAGAATTGATCGGAGTGATACAGGTTGTTTGTCAATTGAAAAAGTGGTTTGTTCGTATTTCTCAACATCAAGCAAATTCATAACTAACCTTAGCATCTTCCCGGCAGTATATTTCAATTTCTTGTCGGTGGTCTTCATCATTATTTGACCCAGCGGATTTTTCAAGTCATGCACCAATGTGCTGATCAGAATTCTTTTAAACTTATCAAGTTCTTCGAGATGACGGTTTTTGACCCTGAGCTCTTCAGCTTTTATTCCTATTTCGTCTTTCTGTAGGGCAAGCTGCTCATTTTTGTATTTCAATTCAAGTGTGCGCTCATTGATAATGCTTTCGAGATGCTGCTTGTCCTTTTCCAGTCGCTTGGTGTTAAATTTTACCACGAAAAACAAGAGCCCGAACCAGAATAACATCATCAGTGCATAGAAGGGGTACTTTAACCAGGCGTAATGGTTTTTGCTGTAACTGAACAAGTAATAGAATAGTCGCGAATTGTAAAAAATGCAGTTTCTGCCCTGGTGGTGTATAACTTCAATTCTGCCATCTTCGGGCAGGGGAGCAAATTCCTGTTCGATACTGAATGTGGTCCTGTCATGAAAATCATTTGCAAAAATAATTAGCTCGTTCTTGTTGAAGGCTATAAACTCCTTTTGCTTGTTGTTATTGATGTCGAAAAAACCACAGGCATTTGAAATTTTATCAATTCTTTCTGCAAGTGTCAGGTCATCAGAGTAAATGTCAAGGTTATCTGCCGAATGAAGAACTATTTCTTTGCCATTTGTAAAGAGGTTGTCATAATCATACAATGCCGTAATTTGCTTTAAAACCTGCCCCTGTAGATTACTTAGAATTATTTTTGCTTTTTTATTGTTTTCTATTTGGCTGTTCGACAAAGAAATAATATAAGGGATGTCTTCAATTGTAATTATCTCGGAGAGGGTATAGTTTGTCCAGCCAAAGAACTCAACAGGGGTAAATGCAAATTTGAGATTGTTGTCATACAGTAGTATATATGAAGCAAAATCACCAAATTGGTAAATTCTATCCTTAGTTTCCTCATACATTTGAAGGGTATCTTTATTGCGCGAGTTTTTCAAACCTTCCGACTCCCCGGGTGAAACAGTGTTGCCTGCTGCAATAACCTTTTTCGCGAGCAGATACTCCCGCTTATGATAAGTCAGTAATTCAGCTTTAAGGTTAACAATGCTGCTTCGCGCTGTTTTGGTCAGCTTGTTGTCTCTTAAATCAAATTTGTAAATATTTCGTGGTTGTATTGAATAACCGGCAGCTAAGTCGAAATAAACATTTGACTCGTTGGTTATTAAGAAGTTGTTTGTAACATCCGGAGCGTTATTAAAATAACTGATTGAATCTAATTTGACCTTTCTTAACGGGAGAAGTAGTTTCTTCGAAAAGCTATACTCAAGGATGTTGAGATAGGTCAGGTGACCTCTGGCTGTAAGGAAAATAATATCTTTGGCTCCATCCTGGTTAATATCGGCCAGTGTTATAAACCGGCTTATGAAAACCTCACTTTTATCGAAGATGTATATTTCATGCAGCGATTTGTTGTGACGATATTCAATTGAGTGCCCTGATTTGTTGATCCTGTAGTGCAACAACGATTCAGACGTCGAGTCGTTGTTTATATCTAAAATGTATTCCTGATCGGTGGCCTCTTTTCTCCACAATGAATCGAGTTCAAGCGTGTAAGGCTCAAATTGTTTTTTTGGGATAATATTGCTTATCAGTATTGTAAATACAACGGCAATTGAAATTAATATAATGCTGGTTATTCTGTTCACAATACTTCCAGGGTTTAGCTTATTTCGTGAATGAAATTATTCAAAGAGTCCGCTGCATCAAGACCAAGCTTTTTCTTCAGCCTGTATTTTGTCTTTTTGATGGTGTCAGCGCTTTGGTTCGATACTGCCGATATTTCTTTTGTTGTCATGTTTAGCTTTATCAAGCCACAAAGCCTTCGTTCAGCCGGGCTCAGATCGGGAATTCTGGATTGCAGGTTGTTGTAAAATGAATGATGAACTTTCACAAATAGAGATTCAAGCTCATCCCAGTTCACTGCTGACGATTTGGCTTTGTATGACGAGATGATTTTCGAGATCATTTTCCCCCCGGTCTCCGTAACGTGATCTCTAAGTGTGTTGAGACTTTTGATGAGATGCTCGTGTCCTTCTGCATCGGTAATTATCTTCAGCTTTAAAGTTGATAAAGCTTGTGAATTAATTTCCAATTGATATTTTATCCGCTCAATTTGTTGCTGCGAAATCTCTTTATGAAGGTTGATGTTCTCCTGATGCTCTTGGTTGAGGCTGATCATTGACTTCACCCTTGCAATAATCTCAATGTTATCGAATGGCTTGCGAATGAAGTCATTGGCGCCAGATTCAAGTGCCATCTGCAGGTTCTCCGGTGTTGTCATTTTCCCTGTAGCCATGATAATGGGTGTAAGCTTGGTTCCTGGTGAACACCTTAACATTTTGACAGCTTCTATACCATCCATTTCTGGCATATCCCAATCCATGATGATTGCCTGTGGCCTGTGTTTTTCGGCCACTTCTACCGCGATTTTACCGTTTGGAGCCACCAACAATTGATAGTTCTCTTTCTTCAGGACTTCAAATATATCCTTGATATTTTGGGGCTCATCGTCAGCTATTAAAACCTTAAGCTGCATATTCACATTTGCTTTGTCAGTTTCTTCCTGTATTGTCATGGTTTTTTGGTTTGTTTCGTTTCAACCCGATTAACGATACATGATTGTTGTGGATTTCAGGTTTGAAGTGTCTTAGGAGATTTTCATTGATTCTATTGGGCAGAAAATCAGGTAATATGGCGAAAAAATCCTTAGGCAGAAGGCTCGGAGATATGGGGTTCTCCCTGTTGATTCTATAAAATGAACAGAACATGGCAGCGCGCTTTGCTCATCGTGTGATCCGGCTAACAAGTTGATCTGCCTTCCGGTTAATCCCTGATTAATAAAATTCCCCATATTTCTGTAGCCAATTTCAGTTGAGCCTTTATCCTGATAGTTTATCGGGCTGTTAAAACGGTTGATTGAGCCATGGAAAGCTTTATCCGTCGGGTTACGTGGCATATCGCTTTCGTCCATCTCTGTTATAGCTTTGCCTATTCCATTAAGCAT
This sequence comes from Bacteroidetes bacterium GWE2_42_24, assembly GCA_001768515.1. Lineage (GTDB taxonomy): Bacteria > Bacteroidota > Bacteroidia > Bacteroidales > TTA-H9 > GWE2-42-24. Next base: position 28,511 of record MEOA01000042.1, read on the forward strand.
TTTCACAGAAAGGCGGACAATCTCCTTGCTGGTTTTGTTAATGAAATGAAGCAGTTGTGTGTGCTTTTTTAATTCCGCGGCGATGATATTCCATCCGTTTAGCATAATACAAATATACACAGACCAATCGTATTCTCAATAATTTAAGACGTGTAGTTCTTAGATAGTTGTTATATTTGTGTTAAGAAATGCCTTTTCTCACCTTGATGCCATTGTGGATGTAAGGTCATTATCAGTACTGATCCCTAAGAGACGCTACCATGAAAAACCACCATTTTCTATGTGCACCCCATTGGGGCGTCAACTTTGTAGAAAAATCGACAATCTGAACCCCGGTCTAATGAGTGCCCTGAATCTGAAGATTTCCGGATCATCGAAAGCACGGCATGGTTAATCCACCCAACCCGTTACTTGAAACTTAAGATGGGTACAGAAACAGATTTAGATTTGAGTTGCCGTTTTTTAGGCTTTGTTACCAAAATTTGGGTGATTGAGGATACTAACTTTTCTATCTTCATTAAAAAAATTTCAACTTTTTTTTGAAATTTTTGTGTGAATCAAATCACATAACGCAAATTTTTATTCAGTTGATTGCGAGTTATTTATAACCCTGTTTTACCTCTGTGTTACCTCAAAGATAGACCAAAGTTGGGTCAAAGTTATGTTTTTCTTATGTATCGCCCGTGGTTGTAGTAACGTTTAGGTATCTTAGATATGAAGAAGTGATAACTATATGAAATTTATGGCACGGAAATTGTAAAATGCATTTTCCCATTGGTTTTAACACCGGGATGATCGGGGAATATAGCTCATCGGTTGCATAAGAATACGAAAATAGTTTGCATCATCTGCTTTGGGGTCACTTGCAAAAGCTCACGTTAATTGAGATGAAGTTTTATCGCAAAGAAAAAGCCCCGGCGAGCAGGGGCTTTGTTGTTTTTAAATGGTAAATGATTTGGATCTTAGTTTACCACTTTCTCATCTTGTGCCATTTCCATGCATAGAGTAGAATAACAACGTAACAGGGCAGCAGGATAGAATAGGCTGAAGTGTTAGTCCAGACATCGGCCAATTTGCCCCAGATCAACGGCAAAATTGCCCCGCCGGCGATGGCCATAATCAGCAGGGCTGATCCTGTTTTGATGAATTTTCCTAGTCCGGCAATGGCAAGCGGCCAGATTGCAGGCCAAACCAAGGCGTTGGCTAACCCCAGTAGCGCGATGAAGAGCACCGATACCATTCCCGAGGTGAATACTGCGAACGTTGTAAAGATGATGCCCAAAATAGCAGAAATTAACAGGGCTTTGTGTTGGCTGATGTATTTGGGGATGAAAATGATGCCTACGATATACCCTGCTACCATGGCAATAAGAGTATAAGTTGTAAAGGCCTTGGCGGTTTCGAGGGCAATGCCTAATGATTGTCCATACCTGATAATGGTGTCGCCTGCAATTACTTCCGCTCCGACATACAGAAAGAGGGTAAGCACACCCAGTATTAATTGCGGGAAGGCAAATATGCTGTGATGTTCAGTGTTGTCATGCGATTCAACCGATTCTTCGTCTGCTTCAACTTCGGGTAAAGGTGAAAAACGGACACCAAGACCCAATACAAATAAAACTACTGACATTACCACATAGGGTGCAATCACCCTGCGGGCCAAGCCATCGAGTGCCAAAGCCTTTTCCTGATCTCCCATGTTTGCCAGCCCGGTAACGAATGAATCGCCGTCGTGAAGGATAAAATAGGCCATGATAAGCGGTGCTGCTGCACCGGCCAGCTTATTAAATATCCCCATAATGCTAATACGTCGGGCAGCACTTTCGGCAGGTCCCAGAATTGTGATATATGGGTTTGATGCTGTCTGGAGCACAGTCAGCCCTGCACCCATTACAAAAAGCCCGGTCAGGAATATTGAATAAGTGCGGGAAAGGGCTGCAGGGACAAAAATGAGGGTACCTGCTGCCATGACCCACAAGCCAACCATCATTCCGTTTTTAAAACCGGTTTTTTTCAGGATCCAGGCTGATGGCAAAGCCATAAGGGTGTAACTGATGTAAAAAGCAAAGGCAACAAAGGTTGCTTCGAAATTTGACAGCTCACACGCTATCTTAAAATAGGGAATAAGAATTCCGTTAAGCCAGGTTACGAATCCGAAAATGAAGAACAGGATGCCAATGATCAACATTGGCAGAAAAGAGTTGCGTGATGACTGCGCTGGGGTGTTTTTCATGAATAAGATTGATTTTTGGTAATGGTTTGAGGCAAATGTATGGAAAGGTTTTCTACTACCGTACCCGGCGTTTTGCGGTTGGTAAGGCGATATGTAACTATATTATTGTATGTCATATCGTACAAAAACTTCGATAGCCTGATATTCGGCCATGCCAAGTTTATCGTAGGCAATGGCAGTAGCGTGGTTCCTGTCTTCGGCTCTCTGCCAGAATTCTCTGCTGTCGTGACCTGGAAACAGGGGTCTGTCTTTCTGCGATTGGTGTTTAAAGATGGCCTTCCGTTTAATGATAACCTCTTCAGGACTTAGCGGTACTGCCATATCTACCTGATTTATATCCCATTCCTGCCAGGCTCCGCGGTAAAGCCAAACGCGGCAATCGTTGAACCATGGTTCGTGTTTCACATTGTCAATGGCCATCAAAATGGATTCCATGCACACCCTGTGCGTCCCATGCGGGTCGCTCAGGTCACCTGCTGCATAAATCTGGTGAGGTTTAAGCTCCCTGATGATTTCTGCTACCAAGTCTACATCGGCTTTTGACAAGGGCTTTTTAACCACTTTCCCGGTTTCATAGAATGGCAGGTCAAGGAAATGAACCCTGTTGGCGGGGATGCCCACATATCGGCAGGCGGCTGTTGCTTCACCACGACGGATTGCGGCTTTCAGCTTTAATATTGTATCGGCATCTGCATGACCGGGTTCACGGTTTCTGATGAGACTAATCAGATCATTCGATATTTTTTCCACTTCAACGCCAAGGCTCGCGATTTCATCAAACTGATTTACAAAAGCGAGATATCTTATCACATCGTCATCGAATACGGCAATGCTGCCCGAGGTTTGGTAAGCTGTATGCACCTGGTGTCCTTGCTGAACCAGTCGGGCCAGTGTTCCACCCATTGAAATCACGTCATCATCGGGGTGTGGGCTAAATACAAGTACCCTTTTTGGATAAGGTGTTGCCCGTTCAGGTCTTGTTGTGTCATCTGCATTGGGCTTACCGCCGGGCCAGCCGGTTATTGTATGCTGAAGATCATTGAAAACCTTAATATTAATCTGGTTAGAGGGGCCATGCTGGGTCAGCAGGTCACTCATCGCGTTATCGATGTAATCACGGTCAGTGAGTTTTAAAACTGCCTTTTCTGTTTTCGCGCACAACCATAAAACCGCTTTTCTGATAAGTCTGTCGGTCCATGTGACACCGCCTGCCAGCCAGGGTGTCTTGACGCGTGTGAGCTCGGCTGATGCGGCAAAATCTAGAATAATCTGTGTGTCGGGATGTTTCTGCAGCCATGATGTTGGAACCTGATCGGTAATCGGTCCTTCCACTGCTTTGTTGATGATTGAAGCTTTATTCTCACCCCAGGCCATCAGTAGTATTCGTTTCGATTTCATGATAGATCCGACACCCATGGTGATAGCTTTCATGGGGACATAGTCTTCACCATAGAAGTCAGACGCTGCATCGGTGCGGGTAAGATGATCCAGTGTGATGAGCCGGGTAGGGGAGGCGATACCTGATCCCGGTTCATTAAACCCGATATGGCCAGTACGACCTATACCTAGTATCTGAAGGTCAATACCGCCGGCATCGGAGATGGCTTTGTCAAAATTTCTGCAAAAAGAAATTACATCGGCAGGTTCAAGTGTGCCATCGGGAATATGTATGTTCTCTGGCCGAACATTGATGTGGTTGAAGAGGTGTTCCTGCATGAATCTGCGATAACTCTGCAACGAGTCGGGTTTCATAGGGTAGTACTCGTCAAGGTTGAAGGTTACCACATTGTCGAAACTCAGGTTGTCTTCTTTGTGAAGGCGAACCAGTTCAGCGTACACCCTGATAGGGGTGTTGCCGGTAGCCAGACCTAACAGACACTGGCGTCCTTCACGTTGTTTCCGCCTGATTAATGCTGCAATTTCGTGCGCTACATACAAAGAGGCTTCTACAGCGTCGTCCATGATCACGGTCGGGATTTTCTCGAAGCGTGTTACCTCCTCAAAGGTTTGAGCCACTGTCGGGTGGTTAATTAAATCATCGATCCTGTAATTAGTTTTCATGATTAGAATTGTATCGTTCCATATCCCGGGTAAAATTCGGGAAAAGTGGGGCGTTAATAATATGTTTTTTTGACACCTTAAACTGTTATTATTTAGGGGTAATATACAACGTGAACCTAAAGGGCTTCTTGCGAAGTGTATATTTCTCATGCGTACGGGCACCCCACGAGTCATCACCTCCCACACCCATCTGCACGAGGTCGAGATGTATGTAAGTGGTTTGGGTTAGTTTCAGGTCGGTCGTATGGCGCTTTTGGCTTGTCGTGTAATCGAATTGCTCCATCGGATAGGGGAGTGCGCTGAAAGAAATTGGCTGACCACCCTGAATTTTCAGGCTGTTTTTCTTTTCAGCAAAGATGGTTAGTTCTTTCACACCAGTGCGGTATCCGTTTTCCTGCGGTCTGATGTAAGGCGTGTAGAGTTCCTCGCATGAAGCGTTGTAATGACCAACAAAAGCCGATGTAAACCTGTCCTGGTAATTCTCTTGCGGCCCTCGTCCAGTCCATTCAACCTGATTATAGGTATCGGGAATGGCGAACCTGATTCCGATCCTTGGAATCTCGGGCAGATACGACGCTATAACCTTCAGCGAGCCATCATATCCGTGACCGGATTCATCGGTAATCATGCCATTCGCTTGCTGTTTCATCGTATACATCAGAAGCAGGTTCTCCCGAGGTATCGTTGTCGTTGAATGCAGAACTCTGGCTTCAGCCTCACCCAGACATTTATCCCATGCTGCAATCAGGCTGATAGTGCCATTGAATACCCTCCCATCCTCATCGTAAGCACCTGAAAATGTCTTTCTTGAAAAGTCAAGCAGGTTTTCTCCATTCACCTTTGATTGTGCAACTTTTTCTCCATTGACAAAAAGTGTGGCAAGTTTACCAGGTGAATCGAAGACGATGAGAATGTTATAATCAATGTTTGTTTTAAACTGATAGTCGAATTCTATTCCCTGATTTCCGGCCATCATGAAATTAAGCCTGTCGCGGTGAAGTTCACAATGGAGGGCACCCCGCGACCAGCCTTCGCTGTTCCAGAGTACCATCCTGTCGGTAAACATTTCAGCCATAAAGCTAAAGGCAAGACTAAAGGCCCCGCTCTTCACCGCGATAAGTGATGGAACCTCAATAGCGGATGGAATTTTCTCATTGGGACTGAAAACCGATTCATGGGCAGCCCCCTTTCTTATCCATGAGGATTTTCCTGCATCTGCGTCAGGCTGGAAGTTGTAATCAAGTTTAAGCATACCATCGGCATCAATTAACCAGGTAAAGGTAAGATTTGATGATACCTCTTCAAGGCGCCATGTAGTTGTTATTCTGACAGGAACAGTATCGGTGTTAACGTCGAAAAGAACTAGTTTACGTGTAGAGGGTATGTCTTTCCACACTTTACAACGGTCAGGCATCCCGTTGCCATTGTCGTTGTCGATAGGTGCCCGCCAGAAACATGGCTCTATGGGCTGATTTAACAACGATTGGCCGTTAAAGGTATAAGTAGCCAGGTCGCCGGTAGTTTTATCAAAGATTAGTGAGAATTTACTTCCCGATAGCGCAAGTTTTCCAGAGGCATCAATAGCGGTGATTCTTTTCTTCGAAAAATTAAGCGACGGAAATTGAAAATCGTTAATCGTAAATTGTTCAGATGCTATAATATGGCCTTTGGGTATCAGGCTATAAGCCGAATCGGTACGAAGCCCGACTGTCAGATGAAGCGCCTGCCCGCCTTTCAACACAGGCTTTTTGATATTAAATGTGACTGATTTTCCAGCAGAAACAGGGCCGGGAACGAAAGTTCCTTTGGCAACAGGCTTCCCTTCAACCAGCCATGTGTAATCGAGGGTAGTGTTTATCAACGATTTGAAATCGTAATGATTCTGAATCTCTATTGTAACAGCTTCCTGATCTGTCAGTAGGAATTTAACATACTGATACACTTTTTTTACTTCCTGAAGTGCTGGATGTGGTGTGCGATCAGGGAAGACTAATCCATTGATCAGGAAGTTTGAGTCGCTGGGAACATCCTTTGGCCCATAATCGCCACCATAGGTATAGAATGATTGGCCTTTGTCGTCACTCATATAGAATCCCTGATCCACCCAGTCCCAAATATTGCCTCCCTGCAGTTGAGGGTTTGCTTCAATCACGTCCCAATAATCCTGCAGATTGCCCGTACTATTTCCCATCGAATGGGCGTACTCACACATGATCAGAGGCTTCTCCCTTTTCTCGGAAGCATACCATTTGAGGTAATCGATACCCGCGTACATCGGGCAGTAGATGTCACTATTCTCACCCATTCCGGCTCTCTCGTAATGCACAGGGCGGCTTGAATCACGTTTACGGGTCCAATCGGCCAGCAATTTGAAGTTCACTCCGTCCCCAGCTTCATTGCCCAACGACCACATGATTATTGACGGGTGGTTCTTATCGCGTTCAACCATCCGGATCATTCTGTCAAGATGGGCGGGTCCCCATGCAGTATCTTTTGCAAGGCTCTGGTCGCCATAACCCATTCCATGCGATTCAATGTTTGCTTCATCTATGACATAGAGGCCATATTGATCGCATAATTCATACCACCGTTCAACATTGGGATAATGACAGGTGCGGACAGTATTGATGTTGTGGGTTTTCATTAATTCAATGTCTTTCATCATCATTTGTTCTGTAACCACATGACCTTTTGCAGGATCATGTTCATGCCGGTTCACCCCTTTGAGCAGAATTGCCTTACCATTGACGAGGAACTGCCCGTTGTGCACTTCAGTTGTACGGAAGCCTATTCTCCGGGTCACCGACTCCATGGCTTTGTTGTTTGTGTCAAGCAGGCTGACTACCAATTGGTAAAGTTGAGGTATTTCGGCTGACCATGGCTTTATTCCGGTAATAACTTTATCAAATCTCAGTGTGTCCTCTTTTCCTTGCTGAACCGAAGTCTCTTTTTCGAAGGCAGCAAGCACCGACGAACCATCTGCACCATAGAGTGTAGCCCTTACTTTAAGGTTTGATTTGTTTTTTCCGTGGTTGTTGAGAATGGCCGTCAACCTGAGGTTGCCATTTGTATAATCTGATGTCAGCGTAGAAAGAGCAAAGAAATCGCGCAGGTAGGTATCGGGACGATGATCAATCCAGATGCTTCGCTCGATACCACTGATGCGCCAAAAATCCTGACATTCAAGGTATGAAGCATCTGACCAGCGGTATACTTCAAGAGAAACCGAGTTTTTCCCTTCAATAAGATATGGTGTGATGTTGAATTCGGCAGGTAGTTTGCTGTCTTCGCTGTAGCCAGCCATCTGCCCGTTGATCCACAGGTAAACGGCTGATTTCACGCCTCCCAGTGTGATGAAGGTTTGTCCTGATGTCCATCCAACCGGAAGGCTGAACCATGTCTTGTAGCTTCCTACTGGATTGTAGTCACGGGGAACTTTCGGCGGCTCCGGCTGTTTGGTGAATTCATAAGCAGTGTTAACGTATATGGGGTAGTCGTATCCCTGAAGTTCCCAGTTTGAAGGAACCGGGGTGTATTTCCATCCTGAGATATCAAAATCGTTAGTATAAAAGATTGCGGGACGCTGTTCCGGATTTGGTGACCAGTTAAATCGCCACTGCCCATCAAGTACTATCCTGTTTTTCATATTTTGCCTGATATCAGCCTTCGCCGCATCAGCAGAAGGGTAGGGTATCATAGTGGCGTGGGCAGGCTCCTTGTTTTTGCCGAAAACTGCGGGATTTTCCCAGTCAGGTACCGATTGTGAAGCCGCTTGGTTAAAAGTAAATGCAATCAGGCAAAAAATATATAAATATCTCATTATTTTTAATTTATAATTGGTTAAGATAGTCTGTGACTTTTTTAATACGTTCAAGGTCTACGATAATGATTTTATATTCGGGCTGTTCAGGTGTTCCCATGCTGATCGAAGAGTTTCTGAATACCATTTCTGAATCAATGCTTCGGGTAGGCGCAATGTGGAATTCCCGGGCACCTGTTGCTGCCATTTTTTCGATGGTGGTTTCATTAACCCCGGCGCCTGGCATGATGATAATCCTGTCGCCTGCTTTTTCAATGAGCTTAGTTATCAGTGCTGCCCCAAGCGGAGCCTTTGGTTGTTGTCCGGAAGTCAGAATGCGTTTAATCCCCATCCCGATCAGGCATTCCATGGCTTCAAAAGGATCGCGTGTCATGTCAAAGGCCCTGTGACAAGTGATATCCATACTACCCGACAATTCAACCAACTGCATCATCCTTACACGGTCAATGGTGCCATCGGCAAGCAGAATCCCGAAAACAACACCATGCGCACCTAATTCTCTGGCAACAATCACGTCGCGTTTCATGATGTCAAATTCGGTTTCATTATATAGGAAATCACCACCCCGGGGTCTGATCATCACCATTGTTTTCAGGTGGGGAATATTAAGACAAGCCTGGATACTTCCGGCACTTGGTGTGGTCCCTCCTTCAAGAAGGTTATCACACAGTTCAACACGTTGTGCACCTCCTCTGGCTGCTTCAATGGCCGAAGCAACTGAACCGATACATACTTCTGTCTGACAGGTTACTGTCTTCATTAATTTGTATTTTTTAATGAGATAAACAGCTGGACCTTCGCGGGGCCAGCTCTAAACAGGTTATTTACTTCCTGACAAGTTGGAAGGGGAAAACATGATTAATTACAATAGATTGTGCTCCGAGCAAGGCGGCTTTATCACCAAGACCGGAAATGACAATCTGCGCTTCCTTTCTTATTTTGCTAATAGCACATTGATTAAGCGATTGATTGATAGAGTCAAGTAATAGGTGACCAGTTTGGGAAATAACTCCGCCAAGGATAATCATTTCAGGATTGTGAAGGTGAACAAGTGTAGCGAGACCTCGTCCTAGCCAGTTACCACACTCCGCGATCAAATGAATGGAAAGCGGATCATCGGCAAGTGCCGCAGCAATAACATCTTCGTAGCTGATATTCATATTTGACTGAAGTGAACTTACAGCCCCCCTGGCAAGTTCTTCATGTATTCTGCGTTCGAGAGCAGGACCCGATGTAAGGGTCTCCAGGCAACCATTTTTTCCACAAATACACTGAACGCCATCATCCATTATCTTGATATGGCCAAACTCACCGGCAAAACCATTTGCACCCTGATAAATCTTCCCGTCGAAAATCATTCCAAGGCCAAGGCCTGCCCCGATGTTTAAACAGAGAATATTGTTTTTCCCTTTGGCCTTTCCAAATCTGAATTCCCCCATAGTCATCATGCGGGCATCATTGTCAATAAAGACTGGTATGCCAAGCTTTTCCTGAAAAACGTCTCTGATAGGTTGTTGGCTATAAGTCAGATGCGTGAATGAGCAACCCGACTGTGGATTTAGCAGGCCAGGTAAAGCGATCCCGGCTCCAATCAGGCGTTCTGTTCCGCCACAGGCCTCTTGCGTGAACTTAAGTGCTTTATCGATAACAAATTCAACATACTCAGGTGTGTTTTCAAGGGGGGTATCAAAATGTAGTACTCTTCCTACCAATTCATTTTGTAAATCCATCAGCGCTATTCTGACCGAAAACAGACTGATGTCAATGGCAAGAACAAAGCCACTTTCAGGGTTGATGCCAAAAAGGTTAGGCCGCCGACCACCGATTGAATTTCCCAGCCCCAAATCATTAACTATCTTTAGGTCGATAAGATAAAGCAGCGACCTGTTGATCGTGGGAATGCTGATATTAAGTAACTGACTGAGTTCCGGATTAGATAGCGGGCCAAGATGATAAAGAAGTGACACGATATGCTGCCAGAGCATCTGACGTTTTTTCCCAATCGTTGTTGTCTCATTTGAACGAAACAGTTTATTGAGCGTGGATGTTTGGTTCATAAGGATATTTGTAAGGTTAAAAAATGGAGTAAAAGTAAAGATTTTTCTTAAAGCAAATTGTGTTTAGGATTTTTTTTATGAAGTTTACAAAGTTTTTATTCGATTACTATTTATATCAATCTGTATTGCAATATATTTGTGATATTAATCATAAAAATTACAAATGGATACTAAATTTCGTAAATATGAGTTTACACTGTGAACAAATCTTTGTTCACAACAAACCAAACGGTTTTGTTCAGGGTAAGCCAGAATAGCATTAATTTAGCCGCAAAAATTATATGATGTTAGCAGGAATCTTTCTTCAGACTATGCCAGCTGCCACTACGGTGGCCGATACGGTGCAGAAAATACAGAATGCCGCAGTACAGACTGCCGGAGAAGTAACATTACCAGCCTGGGAGTTGACGCTCAAAGGGGGATGGATTATGGCTATTCTGGGGTTGATGAGCCTTATTGCAATTTACGTTTTCATTGATCGATATTTGGCCATAAACAGGGCATCACGTGATGAAGGCAATTTTATGAACAATTTGCGCGATTTTATTCATCAGGGGAAAATTGATGCAGCAAAAGCGCTTTGCAAGTCGAATGATTCACCTATCGCACGGATGGTTGAAAAAGGATTGCTTCGGTTAGGCAGACCTTTAAACGATATCAATGCCACCATCGAAAACGTTGGGAAGTTAGAGATTTCCCGGCTTGAGAAGAACATGGCCGGCCTTGCCACCATTTCGGGTGCCGGTCCGATGCTCGGTTTCCTTGGAACTGTGACCGGTATGATCAGAGCCTTTTACAACATGGCCATGGCCGGAAATAATATAGACATTCAGATTTTGTCGAGTGGTATCTATGAAGCAATGGTGACAACAGTAGGAGGTTTAATCGTGGGAGTTTTGGCTTACGTGGCTTATAACATTTTAGTCTCACGTATCGAAAAACTGGTTTTTAAACTTGAGTTTACCGCTACTGAATTTATGGATTTACTAAATGAACCGGCCTCCTAAACAGCTGTGCCATGGCAATTACATCCCGAAATAGAATAAGAACCGAATTCAGTTCCGCGTCAATGTCGGATCTGGTATTTTTGTTGCTCATCTTCTTCATGATTACCAGTACACTGGTTAGTCCCAATGCCGTGAAACTGATGTTGCCTGATAGCAAAAGCAAGACCATGGCAAGGCAGTCTGTGACTGTTTATATTGACGATCAATTTCAATACCTGGTTGATGCTAACAAAAATGGTAAGCCAATCGTTGCTGATCTGCCCTTGTTGACCGATTACATTACAACCAGCCTCAACGGACAGCCCGAAGACGCCTCTGTTGTGTTGCGCAGCGACAAGTCAGTACCAGTACAATATGTTGTGAATGTCTTCGATATTGTGAATGAACTCAATTCACAGTCAGGTCAAAAATATAAAGTGATACTGGCTACCAAGCCAGCTAAATAGTATTCTCATGCTGACCAACGACAACAAAAGAGCATTTGCCGGAACCCTGTTTTTTCACGGGCTTATTCTGCTTGCCTTGTTGTATTTCGGCTTTTCCACACCATTGCCCCTGCCCGGGGAAGAAGGTGTTGAGGTGAACCTGGGTTATAGTGATGAAGGATTTGGTCTCATTCAACCGCGTGAACAACCGGCTGCACAATCAGCCTCGACTCCTTCGGCATCTGATCCGGGAAAACTTGTAACAAGTGATGATCCGGAATCAGTTGCGCTTGAAAACCAAGGTAAACGCCCAGAAAACAAAAATAACTCCGACATCAAAAAGAATCAGGAAAATCAAAAGCCGGCAGAACCGGTTGTAAATGCCAATGCCTTATATAAAGGGAAAGGTTCCGGAAGTTCATCAGCCAACCAGGGTATTGCTGGCGGAGAAGGTGATCAGGGGAGGCCAAATGGCGACCCTAATTCATCAAGTTATACCGGTACGGGCAAAGGTAATGGAGGTGTCTCTTTTAACCTTGCTGGGCGTGGAAAGGTGTATCTCAACGAACCACCCTATAACTCTCCTGAACAAGGCAAGGTCGTGGTGGAAATCATAGTCGACAGACTGGGAAATGTGATCAGGGCAAACCCCGGTGTGAAAGGTACTACTACTTCTGATCTTGAGTTAAGAAGAGTAGCTAAGGAAGCCGCACTAAAAAGTAAATTTACTCCTGACCCCAATGCAGTGGAGGAACAGAAAGGGCATATTACTTACAACTTTATCAGGCTTAATTAGTTGTTAATTTATTATTGCTTTCCTTCTCCATTTTTGTGCATGGTAATACATACAGTTTTTGTTTAGATTTTGTACAAATTGGTGAGATACTTTTTGTATTTCGTCGATTATTAGGATATTTGCGTATTCAATTGCTTATTTATGAATAAAGTTGTCCAGCTCTCCGAGGCATCTTCAATTGCCATTCATGCTATGGTATTGATTGCCAAAGCGGATGTACAGATTAATGTTGGTCATATCGCTGATAGAACGGGGGCATCACGTAATCATCTGGCCAAGGTGATGCAGCGGCTTGTGAAGGAAGGACTGGTTAAATCAACCCGAGGCCCTTCGGGAGGATTTCTGCTGGCAAAAGATCCGCGCCAGATTTCTCTACTTGATATCTATGAATGCATCGAAGGTCCTATCGAACCTACCGGATGCCCGCTGAACCGACAGGTATGCCCGCTGGGTAAATGCCTGATGGGAGGAATTGTTCATAAAGCCACCACCGAAATCAAAAAGTATCTCTCCGATAACAAACTGAGTGATATGCTCAGTTATTGATGAGCCGGCGCTTTAAAAATTCAAAATTCAAGGTTGCCTGCAAAAATTCGATGGTTTGTGTCAAATACACTATTGGGCTTTTGCGCATGGCTCAATTTCGATTATGATTTGATGAGAAATATTACGATTATCTCTATTGGTAATCGCATGGGCGTATATTTTCTTTAGAAGTTTATTAATCAGCTATTATCTTTAGCCTAAAGGAGAAAAACGTCTGGTTCAACGTAAGACTAATGAAGAATTTTAGTCTGCAGAACCTCAAAGAATCTTTCCGATATCTTCACAGAGAACTCCGGCAAAGCGACAATTTCCATACATATTCCGGAAGAACCCAAAAGGAGGTAAAAACAGACTATCCATTAGTGTATAGTGCTGCCTGCTTCCTTCAGAGGCTGATATCCCAAAAGTAGATTCAACCATTTTTTCAGGACAAAGAATTTTTCTACCGAATTATCTGTGGTTTGTGCAAATAATCTATAATGGATTGGTGCCGGATCATAGAACTATTACAATTCTGTTAATAGTGACAAAGGACGGTCATAATTGCTCAATATTACTGGCCGGTATGAGCTCAAATGCCCCCAAAATCCCACATTATTCTAAAACAAAACATGAAATATACAAACTGCTGATTAACAGGGATCAAATATAGTGTCCGTTCGATGTCGCTTCGAAGCGGCTTCGAAGCCGTTTCGTTTTTTTTCGAAACGGAAACGAAGCAACAAAGAAGAAGCCCCGGATGAAGTATAACTAAGATATACCTCATGTAAGAAGAATAGAGTACCATATTTTCAGTATGAAAGGCAAAAGCTGCTACGTAGCAACATTCTTCTTGTCTAGATGTAGGCAGACCGGCTCCATCATACAGAGGCCAATGCCGGGACTGTCAGATAAGTATTTGGAAATAGCTGCCTGAAAAAGAGCATTTTTGTCCTGCTATTCACCCAGTTTTCTCACTTGAAGACAGGCTGACTGCCGAACAGAATAAAAGCGGAATAGATAGCGGCTTATTGAATCTAAAGGGTTACGATTTATTTTCGTTAAACAGCAAAACACCTTTCATATCCAATTACACTACCTGTGCAATCACTATCCTTAATACCGCTGGTTATACTATAAAAATCACGACCCTTCCTATTTTGTTCCTCAGAACTTTTCCCAATTTTCTGTAAAACCTTACAATTTTAGTTTCACTTTTTACAGAATTTGCAGCATTGAAGTCATGTATTCAATTCAACAAGCCTTTAGTAAGTATTAGCAAGGGAATTATCAGTTGATTTTAAGTAATATATGTTTTTCTTCAAAATACTTCAGACAGTATTAAATAATTTTGAAAAATATTTTCTAAGCTTACTATTCCAAGTGATAAGTGGTGTCCGATATCGGATAATAAAAGCAAAATCGATTTAGTACATAACTTGCCATTAATCGTTTGAAATAGATATTTTTAGCTGTGTTGTATGACAAATGCACCTTTAAACCGGATAGAATAAATGTATAAATTTCAGACAACATAAAATTAATATAAAATTGATTTTTAATTAAATAAACACTTTGGCACGCTACTTGCACATATATAAATGCTGTTGCAGGTAAAACTTGGTAAATAACCAAGGTAAACTCTCTTTACCTACTTTTCATTAGTTGTTTTTGTTGTTTTAAGTTATTAAGTACTTTTTGATTACTTTTTCCGGTTCGCAGTGATGCGCACCGGTTTTTTTTTGTACTGATTGTACCTTTATATTCTAAAATAAAAAGCCCGGCTATTGGGATCACAACCAAAACCGGATCACAACCAAA
>MEOA01000043.1 GCA_001768515.1 Bacteroidetes bacterium GWE2_42_24
ATCGTGGGGTGACAGACATAAATTTCTTTCTCTTCAGGCTTACTAAACTGTATGCTTAATATTACTCGCCCCCAGGTTTTGGTTGTGATCCGAAGGTTTAGGGTTCCGGGTTCTTGCTGACAATTGTCTTAAGACTCACTACGGCTCCTGTTTTATGAAAAATGAATAGCGGATCGTGTAGTCTACCTGCGCTTGTTTTGTAAGATTTGGAAAAGTGCCTCTGCAAGGATGATGTCATCGGTTGTGGTAATCTTTAGATTGGTCTTTTCTCCCTCGAAGAGTGCGATAGGATATCCTGCCAGTTCCACCACTGAGGCGTCGTCGGTAAAGCAGTGCTGATAAGGTTGATTGTATGCCTCACGCAGGATTTCGCTTTTGAATATTTGTGGTGTTTGAACGATCTGGTAGTTATCCCTGTCGACTGGTGTTGACATCTTGGTCGTGAGTTTTCTGAGCGACTCAGTTACCGATATCACGGGAATAGCAGCACCCCGTTGTGCTGCGAGGTGAAGACCCCGACTGATCAGTTCGGCAGAAACAAGTGGTCTGACCCCATCATGTATGGCGATGAGGAAGTCATCCGGAATTTCTTCCAGGGCGTTTTTTACCGAAAAAAACCTTTCAGTACCGCCAGCGATGACCTGATGGCAGATCTCAAAACTATATTCCTTGCATAATTGAGTCCAAAGGGCGATAAAGGTTTCGGGTAATACCAGCCGTATTTGCTGAAAGTCTTTGATTCCGGCAAATACAGCGAGTGTATGCATTAACACAGGTTTTCCCTGAAGGAGTTGAAATTGTTTCGGGACGGCCCCTCCAAGCCGTTTTCCGGAACCTCCGGCTACGATGACAGCGATGGCATTCATGTTACAAAGCAACAAAAAAAAGAGCCGCGCTTGTAAAAGGCGGCTCTTTTTTTGTCCGGAGGTTGTCAGATAATCAGCATGGCATCGCCATATGTGAAGAATTTGTACTTTTCCTCAACGGCTGTTTTGTAGGCCTTTATCAGCATATCGTAACCGGCAAAGGCAGCCACCATCATCATCATTGACGACATGGGAAGATGGAAGTTGGTGACGAGGGCATCGGCCACGGTGAAGTCATAAGGAGGGAAGATGAACTTGTTGGTCCAGCCACTGTATGTCTTTACATGACCGGAGATAGTAACCGCAGTTTCGATTGCTTTCATGGTAGTAGTTCCGATGGCGACTACTTTGGCACGGCTGTCTTTTGTATTATTGATGATTTCAACAGCTTTTTCGTTGACGTACATCTCTTCTGAATCCATTTTATGTTTGGTCAGGTCCTCGACTTCGATGTTACGGAAGTTGCCAAGTCCGGCATGGAGGGTAATTTCGGCGAAATGAACACCTTTTATCTCGAGTCTTTTCATCAGTTCACGACTGAAGTGGAGGCCGGCAGTTGGTGCAGCAACGGCACCCTCATTTTTGGCGTAAATGGTCTGGTATCGGTCTTCATCTTCCGGTTCAACGGCTCGTTTGTGAATCTTGGGAAGGGGGGTTTCGCCTAAGCGCTGGATGGTCTTCTTAAAATCTTCATATGGGCCGTCAAAGAGGAAACGAAGTGTACGACCGCGGGATGTTGTGTTGTCGATGACTTCGGCTACAAGGGAATCGTCATCACCGAAGTAAAGTTTGTTCCCGATACGGATTTTGCGGGCCGGATCGACTAGCACATCCCAAAGACGCGATTCCCGGTTTAGTTCCCTGAGTAGAAACACTTCTATTTTAGCACCAGTCTTCTCCTTTTCACCATAAAGGCGGGCAGGAAAAACTTTGGTGTCGTTCAGGACAAATACATCGCCATCATTGAAATAATCGATGATGTCGCGAAATTGTCTGTGTTCGATGGTCTGTGTTCGCCGGTTCACCACCATTAACCGGGTTTCGTCACGATTAGCAGAAGGATAGTTGGAAATCAGTTCGTTGGGTAAGTTAAACTTGAACTGTGATAGTTTCATATGTAATTAATTTGAAATTTTCCTCAAAAGCTGTGCAAAGATACTTTAATCGGGAGGCGTTGTCAAGAGCAAGCTTATTCTTTTACAGGGCAATACGACGTGTTTCAGTTATATGGATGGCATTTTTTCCGAAATTTTTGTTGGGTATCAGAATAATAGATAGTAATATATTTCGGGTGTGAAATTTCAAACGATTGTGATTTCTTTTTGGCTGGCAACCAATCTGTTTATATATTTGCAGTTTCTTGTTCTACCATTTTTCAGATTATCGATTCCAAATATTGTTCAAAATGAGAAGATTGTGTTTGTTCCTGTTGCTGCTGGCATTTATGCCAGGGTTCTCGCAGGTGGTTACAGTTTCTTTTAAGTTTGACCAGCCTTCCGTTATAGACCATCAGGGATATCAACTGGTGGAGTGGCAAGGGATGCTCCAGTCAGCCATGCCCGGCGATCCCATGATTCCCTGGCAATCGGTTAGTGCTCTGCTTCCTCCGGGATGTGAGGCCACCAGTGTCGAGGTAATTCTTAGCCACCCTGAGCAGCTTGCAGGCACATTTTCATTATTTCCGAGGCAGTATTCACGCCCGATCTCTGAAGGGGTTTCTGGGAAATTTGTTAAAAACGAAACGGTTTATAATTCTAAATCGGTCTATCCGGCTGAGAAACATGGAAGAGTTTCGACCCATTTTTACAACGGACATGCCGTCGCTTTTACGGCTTTTTCACCGTTAGCTTATGTTCCTGCGTCGGGGCAGCTTACTTGGTACCGTGAGGCTGAAGTAACCCTGACATACACGACTACTGAAAAGGGGACTGCCGCACTTCGCAATTGTTCAGCTTCTGAAACTGTCTCTCAAACCCTCCGCCATTTGGTTCAGAATCCTGATGACACTGATTTGTACAATGCCTTTGATCAGAAAAGTAATCCTGTTGGCTTGCTCGTAATAACACCTGAAGGATATCAGGAGGGTTATGCTGCTTTGCTAGAGTATTATGCCACGTTGGGCATAACTTCGGAAATCGTAACAACTGAAGATATTTACACCTCACAGACGGGTGTTGACAATCAGGAGAAGATACGTAATTACATCATTGGCCGGGTTCAAACTGACGGTGTAGATTATCTGCTGTTGGGCGGTGATGTTGAACTGGTTCCGGCTCGTGGCCTTTTCTGTCAGGTGAACTCGCAGGGAAGTATTTATGAGGATATTTCCATTCCGGCCGATCTCTATTACTCCGCCCTTGATGGGACATGGAACGATAATGGTAACAACCTATGGGGCGAGCCAGACGAGGATGATTTGCTGCCTGATTTGGCTGTTGCCCGTCTTCCTTATGGGAATGTGGCAGAACAAACGAGGATGCTTCATAAGGTACTCAATTATCAGCAGAATCCAGTTGACGGCGAATTGACAAATACTTTGATGGCAGGGGAAGACCTCTATTCAAATCCTCAGACCTGGGGAGCCGATTACCTCGAGATGCTGATTGGGCATCACGAAGACAATGGCTATACAACAGATGGAATTCCTGAAGCCTTCCCGATACAAGAGATGTACGACCGGGATATGGGATATTGGTCAAAACGAGAACTTATAGACAAAATTAACACTGGGATGACTTTTATCCATCATTCCGGACACAGTAATGTTGACTATGCATTGAGGATGAGTATCGGGGATATTACAGATGCAAATTTCAATATGGTTAATGGTGTCGACCATAATTATTGCCTGATCTATACACATGGTTGTATTTGTGGTGCCTTCGATGCCAGCGATTGTATCGCCGAAGAGATGCTCAAAATTCAGAATTTCGTCGTAGCCGGATCGTTTAACAGCCGTTATGGCTGGTTCAATGAAGGACAAACAGAAGGGCCATCGTTACATCTGCACAGAGAATTTGTGAATGCCCTGTACACCTTAGGCATCGACCGGATTGGACAGACACAGGTTCAATCGAAAATAGCTACTGCTCCATGGGTTGAGGCTCCCGGACAGTGGGAGGACGGAGCCCTTCGCTGGTGTTTTTACGACAACAATATCTTTGGCGATGCAGCCATGAAGATACATACCGATAATTACACATCCATTGATGAGTCTATCGGTAAAACAAAACTTGATATCTTTCCTAATCCTGCTAATGACTTCATCAGGTTGTCGGTTCCGGTTGAAAGTGGAAATCTTGAATCAGTTAAAATCTACGACTTAAGTGGTAAAATGGTGACCAACATCCATTTTAGTTTAGCAAAAATATCTACCTTTGAGGTTCGAATAGAACTGAATACGCTTCCTAATGGGACATATATCCTCAGGGCTGAGACACAGAAAGCCGTCTTTTCCAATACATTAACCATCGTGAGATGATGATTGTGATATCGCAATGAACAAATTCAATCTATCCAATTTTTATATTCAATTCTTACCAACTGCTGTTATGAATAAAATGTTTACACGTAGTTATTTTTTAAGAGTTCTTTCCCTGATGATGGTACTTGCCATCACAGGAATGCAACTCTCAGCTCAGACCATTCGCTTCAGCGATTCATGGTCGCACAAGGGATTCACACTGGTGGAATCCAAAACCTCCAACATAACTGTTGATTACTCCGTAGAGGAGTTCACCCTTACGCCAACCGACGTAAAAGGAGAGCAGATGGTCAATGTGGAGCTTCCTGGTGTTTTTCTTCCCGGTGACGAAGGTGCCCCCAATCTTCCCGGTGAAGCCCGTTATATTGCCATTCCTTCGGGTGCACAGGCATCGGTTAGAATTATAGCCGAACGGGTTGAAATCTACGAGAATGTGAATGTTGCCCCCTCAATGCGTATTCCGCTTGATGGTGACAACAGCCCTATCGTGATAGAGAAAAATCCTCAACTTTATTCAGAAAATGCATTCTATCCAGCCCAACCGGTGAAAATCAGCGAAGTGATGCCAATTCGTGGCGTTGATGTGGTGATGCTTGGTGTCACTCCATTCCAGTATAATCCTGTTACCAAACAGCTGAAGGTATACCGCGATTTACAGATTCAGATTGAAAACATTGGTGGTAATGGTCAGTTTGGAGATGTTGCCTACCGCAACCGTTTCTGGGATCCTATCCTCAGCGACTATGTCATGAATTTCTCAAGCCTTCCTGCTGTTAACTACAGTGATCGTTATGCCCGTCATTATAATTCAGATGATGACGAATGTGAATATGTCATCATTACCCCTACTGGTGAAGATTTCGTAAGATGGGCCGATAGTATCCGTATTTTCCGCACAGAGCAGGGTATCATCACGAAGGTGTTCACTGTTGACGAAGTAGGTGGCAACACCACCACTGCCATCGAGAATTTTATTAACAACGCATATAACAACTGGACATTGAAACCAGTTGCCTGTCTGCTTCTCGGTGATTATGGAACCGATGGGGCGAAGAATATCATGTCGCCTATCTATAACAACTACTGTGTATCCGATAATATTTATGCCGACATCGTAGGAAATGACATGATGCCCGATGTGTGTTTCTCGCGTATAACAGCCAATAACAATGATCAGTTAACGGTCATGGTTACAAAATTCCTCAATTATGAGCGTAACCCCCCAACCAGTGCTGATTTCTACAATCACCCAATTACTGCTTTAGGATGGCAGACAGAACGCTGGTTCCAGATTTGTTCAGAAACAGTAGGAGGATACTTTAAGTATGTACAGGGGAAGGAACCTGTGCGTATCAATAAGGTTTATGAAGGAACTCCCGGATCTGTATGGTCAACTGCTACCAATACCAATACTGTTGTTAATTATTTTGGTCCGAATGGGCTGAACTACATTCCTCAATCCCCCGCAACCCTCGGTGGCTGGGATGGCGGTAATGCTACTATGGTTAATAATGCCATCAATGCTGGTGCCTTTATCCTTCAGCATCGTGACCACGGAATGGAAACCGGTTGGGGCGAACCCAGCTATACCAATACCAACATTAATGGATGTCAGAATACAGATCTTACCTTTGTCATGACTATTAACTGCCTGACCGGTAAGTATAACTGGGGAAGTGAGTGCTTCGTTGAAAAATTCCATCGTCACACAAAGTTTGGTTTAAATTCTGGCGCTTTTGGTCTTATTGCTCCTTCTGAAGTATCTTATTCGTTCGTAAACGATACCTATGTATGGGGTGTTTATGATAACTGGTTTCCCGATTTCATGCCCGATTATACTTCTACTCCATTGCCACGTGGTATCCTTCCCTGTTTCGGTCAGGCAGCCGGTAAGTACTTCCTGAAACAGAGTAACTGGCCTTACAATACCAATAACAAAGCCGTTACTTATGCTTTGTTCCACCACCATGGGGAGTGTTTCAGTGTAATCTACTCTGAAGTTCCCCAGACGCTTACCGTGACTCATCCTTCTGAAGTTTATGAGAACACACCAACCCTTACTGTCAATGCTACTGAAGGCAGTACCATCGCCCTCACACTTGACGGCCAAATCATTGGTTGTGAGGTGGCTACTCCAGCTGGTGTGACTTTCACACTTCCTGTAATAACCGCCGGTCAGAAGCTTGTTGTGGTTGGAACCATGACCAACTATTTCCGTTACAGAGCCGAAATCGATGTGGTTACTGATGTTCTGGCTGCCAACTTTACCGCTCAGGAAACTCATTTCTGTAATGAAGGTTCAGCCAGCTTCACTGATCTTTCTTCCGGCCAGCCTACAGGTTGGCAATGGACATTTGAAGGTGGTAGTCCGGCTACTTCTACCGTACAGAATCCTACCGGAATCACCTATGCAACCCCGGGCGAATACACCGTGTCTCTCACCGTGTCGAAAGATGGCGAAACAGATACTTATATGGCTCCAGCATACATTAAGCTTGGAACAACTCCTGCTGAGCCTGTAGCTGAAAGTGCTGGTGCCTGCGTTGGAAATGCCATTCCCGATCTTACAGCTCAGGGTGAAGGTGTTAAATGGTATACCGATGAAGCCCTCACGCAACTTGTGAATGAAGGCCCCATTTATGCCACAGAACAGACTGAAACAGGTGTTTATACCTATTATGTTACCCAGACCATTGGTGGTTGCGAAAGCCCCGCAGCTGTTGCCACGCTTACCATCAGCAACTTCCCCGCTGTTGTGTTTGAACCGGTAGCCCCTGTCTGTATAAATACAACTCCGTTCATCATCACTGCCGTTACCCCTCAGGGCGGTGTGTTTACAGGAAATGCTATCAATACTAATGGTGAATTTGATGCTTCACTGGTTGGTGTTGGCGATCAGATTGTTTCCTATACCTATGAAAATGAATTTGGTTGTGCAACCACTGTCGATCAGACTGTAACCGTGAAGGATATTCCTGAAGTTTCGATGGCTGCCCTCAGCCCTGTATGTCAGGAGTCGGCCCCCATTACCCTTACTGGTGGTTTACCTGAAGGTGGTGTATATAGTGGAGAAGGTGTTGAAAATGGCATCTTCACACCGAATGTAGCTGGTGATATCGCTATTGGTTATACTGTATCCGATGAAACTGGTTGTACCAACACCGCTATTCAGAATATTACCGTGAATGCCCTTCCGGTTGTTAGCTTCGTAGCCGATACGACCCTTTGCCACAATGAATCCGTGGTTCTCGATGCTACAAATGAAGGTGCTGTCTATCTGTGGTCAACCGGAGCAACTTCCCCGTTGGTTGAAATCGATAGCACAGGCGTTGGTCTGCATGGTGTTCGCAACATCACAGTTGAGATTACTTCAGCTCAGGGTTGTGTAAAGAGCGGCGCATCGGTAATTACCTTTGAAGATTGCACCGGTGTTAACGAAATCACCGGAATCAGCAATCTCCGTCTGTTTCCCAACCCAACTCAGGGGATGGTGACTCTCGAACTGACTGCACGTAATAAGACTGATCTTAGAATTACTATCGTCAATGCCCAGGGTAACAGGGTGTTCGAAAGCAGTCGTCTCGATGTGAACGGTCAATTCTCGACCCGATTCAACCTGAGTAACCTTGCCGATGGTGTTTACTTCGTAATGATCGAGGGCAATGGTAAAACCGTAACCCAGAAGATGGTGGTAAGGAAATAATTTCTGCTGCTATTGTTAAAAGAAGCCCCGGAATATCTTCGGGGCTTTTTTTATAATCTGTTTACAGATGTTCAGGGTATTCAGCGAGATTTATTTTCTACCTTTGCATTCTTATATGGCTCAACACGAAGAAAAATATACCCGACGGCGTCTGGCGTCGTCCTATTTTACCACCATCGTTAGTATATCGCTGGTGCTGTTCCTTTTGGGAACAGTCGGGCTGGTGTTGTTATACGCCCAGCGCTTATCCCAGCATGTGAAGGAAAACATTGGTGTATCTGTGAGCATCCGTGATGGCGTCAGGGAATCGGAAGTGTTAAAGCTTCAGAAAAAGCTTGATGCTATGCCATGGGTGAAGAGCACACGTTACATAACCGCCGAGGAGGCCGCGAAAGATTTATCGGTAGACTTGGGAGAAGACTTTGTCGGTTTCCTCGGATTTAACCCCCTGTTACCTTCTATTGAGGTGAAAATGAATGCCGGCTGGGCCAATATGGACAGCATTCCTGCACTTGAAAGGAAAATAATCGCTGAACCTGAGGTAAAAGAAGTTCAATACCAGAAATCGCTTATCAACCTTGTGAATGAAAATGTAAGACGAATCAGTCTGGTCTTATTTGGTTTTAGTGCGTTACTGATGGTCATTGCCTTTGCCCTGATCAATAACACCATACGGCTATCAGTCTATTCACGCCGATTCCTCATCCGTACTATGCTGCTGGTTGGGGCCACTCAGGCTTATGTGCAACGTCCTTTCTTGATTAAAGGGGTTTTACAGGGCGTAGCCGGATCTCTGGTCGCTATTTTACTGTTGATAAGCCTGCTTATTTATGGCAGCCGTGAGTTGCCCGACCTGATCTCTCTTGCTGAGTTGAACCTTTACCTGATACTGTTTGGCATCGTATTGTTTTTGGGAATCGCACTTTCATGGATTTCCAATTATCTGGCAGTAAGAAAATATCTGCGCATCGACCCCGATAATTTATACTTTTAAATACCCATAATATGGTACTCAGAGAGACGAAAAAGAACGAACAGCCCGAACTGACTCCTGAAAGGCAGGGTCGCGATTTTGCCTTTGGCAGATTGAATTACATCCTGTTGCTCTGTTCAGTTGGCCTGTTACTGATAGGTTTTATACTCATGGTTGGGGGCGGAAGCACTGATCCCAATGTGTTTAGTTATAATTTGTTTAGCTTCCAACGACTTACCCTGTCGCCCATCCTCATCATCACGGGCTTCGTAGTGGGACTGTTTGCTATTATGATGAAGCCGAAGGATTAGGTTATTGGCCTTCTGTGTAGTGTATGTCATAGTGCGAAGTACTTCATATGCCTTTCGCATAACATTTTTACATGATATGACATACATGCCCGGTTTAGGTTTGCGTAAATAAATCTTCGCTCAACCCGGCTGATGCATGAAGCATTTTCACCCCTTCCTCATTTAATCGCCCCGATCGGCTAAACGTTGCCAGAAACGGGAAACAAGAAATTATAATGACCTGGATACAAGCCCTCCTTATTGCCATCGTCGAAGGAATTACCGAATTTTTACCGGTGAGTTCCACTGGCCACATGATTATTGCCCAGAGCCTGCTTGGGATTGAATCGACTGATTTTACACGTGCATTTGTCGTTAATATTCAATTTGGCGCTATCCTCTCGGTAATTGTTCTCTATTGGAAGAGATTCTTCCAAACAGTCGACTTCTATTTTAAACTTTTTGTTGCCTTTATTCCGGCTGCTATTTTTGGTTTTTTAGCAAGCGATTTTATTGACAGGATGCTTGAAAGCGTGATCGTCGTCGCCATCATGCTTGTACTTGGGGGCTTTATACTGCTCTTTGTTGATAAGTGGTTCAACAAGCCCGATGCAGAGCAAGAGGTTACCTACAAAAAAGGGTTCTGGATCGGCATGTTTCAAACCATTGCCATGATCCCTGGTGTATCGCGTTCGGCTGCATCTATCATCGGCGGAATGGCACAAGGGCTCTCCCGCAAGACTGCTGCAGAGTTCTCGTTCTTTCTGGCGGTTCCTACCATGTTTGCCGCTTCAGCATGGAAGTTGCTCCAGAATTATAAAAGTATTACCACAGACGATATAGATATCCTCATTTTCGGCAACGTGGTCGCTTTCATCGTGGCCATTGCAGCTATTAAGACTTTTATCAACCTTCTGACCCGCTATGGGTTCAGAGCCTTTGGATGGTACCGTATTGGGGCTGGTGTAATTATAATAGCCCTATTGGCCATGGGTTACGATCTCAACATCATCGGATGACAAATTATAACTTCGCAGAAGGAGAGATTTTGCTGTTCGACAAACCTTACCGCTGGACATCGTTCGATGTAGTAGGAAAGGTGCGTAATTATATCCGGCGATACCTTGGTGTCAAATCTATTAAGGTTGGTCATGCCGGAACACTCGATCCTCTGGCCACTGGTCTGCTCATCGTTTGTACGGGCAAAGCCACCAAACAGATTGACAACCTTCAGGCTTCAGATAAAGAGTATGCCGGTACTTTTGTGTTGGGAGCTACTACTCCGTCGTTCGATCTTGAGAAGGAGGTAGATGTCCGGTGGCCGGACGCCCACATCACCGAATTTATGATCCGGCAGTCTGCAGCAGCCATGACAGGACCCCAGATGCAGATTCCTCCGGTGTTCTCGGCCGTTAAGGTCGATGGTAAGCGCGCATACGACTATGCCCGCGACAATCAGGAGGTGATCATAGCGCCCAAACCAATTGTCATTACTGAATTTGAGATTACCCGTGTAGCCATGCCCGAAGTAGGCTTCCGGATTGTGTGTTCCAAAGGTACATATATTAGAGCCATAGCCCGTGATTTCGGACTAGCACTCGGAAGTGGTGCCTACATGAGCGAACTTCGCCGTACCCGTTCGGGAGAATTCAGGGTTACCGATGCCTTCGATCCCGAAACCTTCTGCCAGCAGTTGAAGGAGATTACTCCTGACAGGTTAGGCAAGGCTATCTGACTATTCTTTTCTTAGCAAGCCTGTCGGAATATTTCACTGATAATGGTTTCATGCCAAGAAATGAACGTGATTCCCTAAAACATACATTCAAGATTTACTGATTTTTGTTCCTGGACTGTCATTATGCAAATTTTTTTTATCCCTAACGTGAGTAATGATAGTCAATAATTTAGTTGTTCACAACTGATTATCCTGTTATTTGAGACCCTTAATGTTCTAAAGATATGTCTTGTTAGGATATAGTATATGAGTCGTTTATGGTTGTAGTAACGTTTATGTCTCTTCGACATGAAGGATGTGTAACTGTGAGTTGTTTTTAGCATTAAATTATTGGAGGGTATTCTGTATCGCCTGTGCGTTGTATTTCACTGATGATCCGATATTTGAGCTCACAGGTTCCGGAATGATACCTTTTAAGTTCTCATCGCCTGTTGCCCCTTTGGTTGAAAAAAAGTTGACACTAAATATCAGAAGGAGCCATACGGCTGGTTAGTCTTTTGCTTATCAAATTGTTACTTTTGCGACATTTTTTTTGTGATTTCCCGCAAGGCTGATCCCTCGGGCTGAACAGGCGGGTGCTAAAATGTTATACCCCCCAAAGGCATCATTCATAAAGCCGGGGTTTCCGGAAGTTATTTTCTTGTCAACACCACTGTGGTTTTTAACTTTTTGGTGTTGCCGCCAGGTTGAACTACCTCAGCCAGGACAATGTAAATTCCTGATTGTGCCTGATTCCCTCTTTCAGTGGTGCCGTTCCACGACCATGTATTATTGATCCCGGCCAACTGGTTGTTTACCGGGACAGCTATCCGTCGCCCTGAAGCATCGTAAATGGCGATGGTGGCCATATAGCCTGACTCATCGAGGTGCAGGGCAATCGAGGTGATGTCATCACGACCATCACCATCAGGACTAAACACATGGGGCGCGCAGACTAGTTCTCCTTTATCTGTAGGGTTGGCGTTGTATTGTGAATTTTGATAACCGGGGGTGCCATAACCTGCAGCGGCCCCTGCCGATTGCCAGTTGGTTCGATCGGAAGACAATCGTAGCGGATTTACTCTTTCCAGAGCCACGCCGTCGGTGGAGGTGATCAGCGGGGAGTGAAGTTTCTCATCATATTCCAGAGAGTCGATGACAAGTTCGGTATTTTCCATTTTATGCAGCCAGATAGTACCCCCCGATAAAGAGAAATCAGGAAGGTCGGCAAAAGGGATCAGGTTACCTGGCGAACGAATGGTGTAGCGATCGGCAAGTTGTTCGGGTTTCTGGCTGAACAGGGCATAGCCGTCGGGAAAGAGGAGCCCCGGTGGTAAAAACACTGTTTTACCGATAGCTGAGGTATGGCTAAGGTAGGTGATCCCCATGGTCGCCATGTCGATGGTTGAAGCAGATGGGTTGTAGAGTTCCAGATAATCTTTTCCATTGCCCGCGGGGTTGGTGAGTAGTTCATTGATTACCGCATCGCCGACTTCTGCTGTTGAAGGTATGGCTACCCTAGTACTACTGAGTGCCTGAAGATTATTCCCGGCACAGTCGGTTAGATCTTCTGAGACAGCAATGGTGTATATCTGGTCAGGTTCAAGGTTCATGGGAAACTTTATGATGACTGTATCGAAGAAAGGTCTTGCCGGAGTAGCCTCAAGCGGGTGAAAATTCCCCGGAGTGATGGTGTAATTAATGGTTTTGGCTGCTGCGAGGCTGTCAGTATTTTCACTGAAGATTAGCCTGGCCTTATCGGGAGCCAGGTAGTTAGCCCTGAGCAGTATGGGAGCGGTAATGTCGGGATTGGAGCCGTTCAGCGAATTTTGTTTTCCCGGCGTTCCTCCTGAAACATCGCATGAAGCAATCCAGTTGGTTTCACCTGAACAGGGATTTTGCGGATCGATCATCTCGATTGACCATCCTCCGTCGGCTTTGGCCGGGTTGCCATACCAAGAGTCTTGATATCCCACCGCGTGAATTTGTTGGCCGGTGCTGTCGGCCAGTATCAGGATGGCCCCCTCGTTGGGGATGCTGAGCGAACTAAGAGGAAGCACGGTGCCATACCCATGAAGCTGGCTGATATTTGATGCAGCTGTTACGATGAGGTATTCCCCGGGTAGCATGAGGTGGACAGGGAATTCTTTTATGGTGGTGCCTGTTTGTAGGCTCCAGCCCTGCAGATTTACTGAATGAGTGGTTCGGTTGTATAGCTCTATGTATTCTACGGCCGGAAGTGCAACCACAGGTTCAGGATCAGCCATGATCTCGGTAATCAGTACATCGTGGAGACTTGCCGGGGCTGGTCTTCCGAATGAAAGGGTGGTGTCGGCTGTTAATGTAGTTCCCTTGCAGTTGGCCACCTGTTGTTTTATGGTAAGACGGTAAATAGCGTTATCAGCAAAGGGAGTGGTGAAGCCCAGCGTTACGCGGTTGGATTTGGAGATAACGGCAGTAGCCGGAGCCACCGATTGTGTTCCGTCACTCAGTATGAAGTTCTCTCTTGCCGTAATAGTGGGTATTGACATGGGCTGGCTGAAGGTGATGGTCATTGCCCTTTCGCCCGAGGCCTCCAGACCGCTTACTACCGGGGTTCCTGCCGTAAACTGCACGACGGTATTGACGGCGCCCGGTGATCCACCTGCGGCAGCAATAGAGGCGTGCCAGTTGGTCTCCCCGAGGCAGATATTTTCGTGTGAGATCATTTCGAGCGACCAGCCCCCATCTTCCTTATTGCCATCTGTATACCACGAGAGGTTATATGTTAATGAGTCGATGACCAGTGAGGATGTATCAAGCAACCACAGCGACTGCCCCGTGTTGGTAAGTGTGAGACTGGGAAGGGATGTTGCGCTGCCAATTGCTGAGAATGAAGGTAAAGCCTCCGTTTTGCAAAGGATTATGTAGCCGTTTGCCGCAAGAATTCCGCCAGAGATAGGGCGTGCGGTTTCACCGGTTAGGAGTGCCCATCCTTTAAGATCGATGGGCATAGCCGTTGTGTTGTAAAGTTCAACATACTCATAATTGGGTAAACCAACGGGAGGATCCGGGTCTGCCATGATCTCATTGATCAGGACATCTCCGGGCACCACGGTATAGATACAGAACTGAAGTGACTGGTCGACGCAAGAGTTTAAGGCCAGATCGGCGACGTCATTGGCAGTGATAGTATAAAGGACACCTTGCATAAACTGTTCGGCAAACGTGAGGATCACTTCTGCCGGGTTGGTCGTTGAAAGGATGGCCTTTTGGGGGTTAAGATTTGCCGGGGTAAGGGTGTAGTTGGTGGAGACATTGGCCGAAAGCGGATCGAGTGATTCATCAAACTGAAGTGCAAGTATATGCTCTCCTGTAATAGCCAGGGCTGTGAGCGAAGGGGGAGTGATGTCGATGGTTGGAGTACCTGCAAATATATCGTCGAGGTAGAATTTTGTTGAGTTACTGGTGGTGTATTTACAGAGCCAGCCAAACCAGGAATCCGACAGCACGAAGTTGTTGCTTCCTGACCCCTGAAGTGTATAAACCTGTCCGTCAGGTGAAGTATAAAGCCTGAAGTTACCACTCACATCACGAATTACTTTAACGGTCAGGTTAAAGCTGGATGCAATCTGCCCTGCCTGTCCTGTACAGATTTCCTCGTCGGTTGCTGACTGACGGGCGATTAGCCTGATAGCATCCAGTGAGCCCGCCTCTCCAAACCTGAGGTATAGGCCATCGGGGGTGGTGCTTAGGTCGGGCTGTTCTGCAGCCAGATAGACAAGGGCATTGTTGTTATCAGAGGGGCTGAAGGAGAGTCTGATCCGGAAGCGCCATTCCATGTTTGTCAATGATGGAGCCTCAGTTGAAAGCCAGGAGGAGCCTTCGCCGGAGGAATGGAGTTGTAGCTGAAATGAGGTGTTGACAATAAACTGTGTAGTTGTTCCATTCCACTCCGGATTATTGGTAAAATCACCATCGGAGAAATTCTCGGTGAGTTGGGCCTCGCAGGAATAAAAACTCATGATCAGAATGAAGGTCGGAAGGAATCTCAAAATAGGCTGTTGCATAATTCACGGTTTTTAAGTAACAATGAATATCACTTTATCAAATGATTAAGGTTGCAGGATGATTGCAGGCGGTCTGTCGCCTTAAACTCAGTATAAAAGTAGTAAATTTGCCAACGAATCTGTCAGTCGGTGACAGAAATAGATTTATAACATCCTTTTCGATGAACCTGAAGTACTTCTGCCTATTTTTCTTTTCCGTTGGTGAAGGTTTCGAATAATGGTGTCACCGTCAGCAGATCGTCTGAGTGATTATTAATATTGTTATCCTGACCAGATATTTTTAAATATGAAAGTTGCTGTTGTAGGTGCCACTGGTATGGTGGGAGCAGTTATGCTGCAGGTACTGGCCGAATCGGCTCTGTTTTCTGACTGCACAGTAATTCCTGTTGCTTCTGAACGATCGATTGGGAAGAAGCTTGTATTTAAAGGACAGGAATTAGCAGTGGTTTCCGCTGTTGAGGCTATTAAGGCAAAACCCGTCCTTGCTCTGTTTTCGGCAGGTGCCTCCCTGTCGAAAGTATTAGCTCCGCAATTTGCTGAAGCCGGCATCACTGTTATTGACAACTCATCCTGTTGGCGGATGCATGAGAACATTCCGCTGGTGGTTGCCGAGATCAACGGGAATATACTTACACCGGCTGATAAGATTATTGCCAACCCCAATTGCAGTACAATGCAGATGGTTTTGGCACTCTTTCCTTTACACCTTAAGTATGGTATAAAACGTGTAGTGGTGAGCACCTATCAAAGTGTAACCGGAACAGGAGTCAAGGCTTTGCGTCAGCTTCTCGACGAGAGAGCAGGCCTTGAAGCCGACAGAGCTTATCCCTGGCCTATTGATATGAATTTGTTTCCACATGGGGGATCGTTCCTGCCCGACGGTTCTACCACTGAAGAAGAGAAACTGTTGATGGAGACACGAAAGATACTTGGTGATGATTCTATTCAGGTTACCGCCACCGTGGTACGTGTACCGGTGAAGGGCGGCCACTCGGAAGCCGTCAATGTAGCGTTTCATAATGACTTTGACCTGGCTGAAGTGAGGTCACTTCTTGCCGGTACTCCGGGTATCACTATCCAGGATGATCCTGCTATCAACCTCTACCCGATGCCGCGATTTGCCGAAGGGAAAAACGATGTGTTCGTCGGACGGCTTCGGCGCGATTTTACGCAACCTAACACACTTAATATGTGGGTGGTGTCAGATAACCTGCGGAAAGGGGCGGCTACCAATGCCGTTCAGATCGGCGAGTATCTGCTTAACAACAAACTTATCTGAACCAAATAATCTGTGAAAATCCATTATACCCTTTCTCCTGCTGTTTCGTTTACACGGCCTGTGGTTACTGTCGGTACTTTCGACGGTGTGCATCTGGGGCATCAGAAAATTATTTCAAGGCTTAAACTGATTGCTGCCCAAACCGATGGTGAGAGTGTTGTGGTGACTTTCGACAATCACCCGCGATTAGTTCTTCACCCCGATGATGATACCATCAGGTTGATTAACATTAACTCACGTAAGTTCGAGCGGTTGGCTGCAGCAGGAATTGATCACCTCGTGGTTATCCCCTTTACCGTGGAGTTCTCGCGTACTCCATGGTTTGATTTTATTCGTGATTTTATCGTTGGAAAGCTTAAGACAGCCAATCTGGTGATTGGCTACGATCACCGTTTCGGAAATAACCGGGAAGGAAGCCATGAGAAGATGCAGGAATTATCGTTACAATACGGGTTTCATGTTGAGGAGGTGGATGAATTTTTGGTTGACGGGCTTGAGGTAAGCTCAACACGTATCAGAAAGGCACTTAATGATGGTAATATACTTGAAGCCAATAGATTACTTGGCTATGAGTACAGCATCACCGGTAAGGTAGTGCGGGGAAACCGCATCGGGCATCAACTGGGGTTTCCGACTGCCAACATTGAGACAGATGACCGCTATAAATTGATCGCCGCCAACGGGGTATATGCATCACGGGTAGAATGGAATGGAAATCTTTACGGAGGGATGAGCAATATTGGCATACGCCCTACCATCAACGACAGCAGGTTTGCCGTGGAAGTAAACATCTTCGACTTTAATCAGGAAATATATGAGGAATGCCTTACTGTTTATTTCGTTGAACGGCTCAGGGATGAGATCAGGTTCAACTCGCTGGAGGCACTCAAAGTGCAGATCATGTCAGATGAATTGGCCATTCGACGGGTTCTTCGGGCACATAGCGTTCCTGCACCGGTGAGCTACTGACCCGGGGGATGTGACACCTGCCTGAGATGAAGAAATAAGCTTACCTAATTACTTTGTTGGTTGGTAGGTGTTGAACCTTACCATCTGTTCCAACGGTTTCCTCACCTTGGCTTTGATGCGGTCTTCTTCTGGATAACCGACGGCAATCAACAATCCTATGGTTTTTGATCCCGGAATGCGGAGTATGGTTTTAATCGGTGCGTCGTTGAACCATCCCAGCATACACGTACCCAAGCCAAGTTCTGTTGCCTGCAGACAGAAGTGTTCTGCTGCCATCCCTATGTCGATTAGGGGATATTCTTTGTTTTTGATGATACTGCCTACCTGGGTAATCAGGCTTGATTTCTCAATGACCATTACCACAACAGCACCAGCCTGAAGTACAAATTTATTGAAAGAGACAAGCCTGCTGTATGTTTCATGGGCTACTTTATCTTTCAGTTCCTTGTCGTCAACCACAATAAAGGTCCAGGGTTGAGAATTACTGGCCGAAGGTGAGAGCCGCGCAGCTTCTAAACAGAGTTCCAGTTTCTCACGTTCAACGGGTTGACCGTTGTAATGCCTTATGCTTTGGCGTTTTTGGGCTAACTCAATAAATTTCATTTCTTCTCAGAATTTGAATTGCAGATTGTAATCCCCTACGGCGTCAGGTGGGGGGGGATGCGAAGTTAGTTATTTTTCAATGAAAAACGGTTTTGGTTTTACTACCTTTGGTTTCAAAACAGATCAGGTTATGTGCGGACGGTACTTGCTGGTTCAGAAGGTGGAAGTGCTTGAGAAACGGTTTCAGGCTGAAGCACCTCCCGGGTTCGTGTTTAACGGATCATACAACATTGCACCGGGACAGATTGCACCGGTTATTGTTGGGCATCAACCCCATTCCCTGCAACTGTTCAGGTTTGGTCTGTCGCCTTTCTGGGCCAAAAAAGATATGATGCTGATCAACGCCCGCGCCGAAGGTGATCATAATCGTGAAGACGCTTCAGGTTATGCCGGCGCCCGGGGAATCATCGAAAAGCCTTCCTTTCGTAAGGCTATTCGTTCGCAGCGGTGCCTTATACCTGCCGATGCTTTTATCGAGGGAACCATCATCGAGAAGTTGGGAAAGCCATTTCTTGTCTATTTGCGCAACAAGGTGCGTCCTTTTGCCATGGCAGGTATCTGGGATCAGTGGAAGCATCCTGAATCAGGGGCTGAAGTGTTTGGCTTTGCCATTGTTACCACGGCTGGAAATGAATTGATGCGAATGCTGCCGCACCATCGTATGCCGGTTATCCTTAACCCGCGTGATGAGGCTGTTTGGCTTAATCCTGACGCCCCCCTTTACAAAATTACCCGATTGCTGAATCCTTTCGATGCCAGTCTGATGAATGCCTATCCCATCACACCGGCAGTGAAGTCACCGAAGGCTTCAGGTGCTGACCTTATCAAGCCGTTAGGTCAACCCCTGCTGGGCGAAACCGAAGTGATGGTGAAACGCAACATGATGTTACAGGGAATGGGCAACCGCAAGCAATCGTTTAACGATCACAATCCTGAAGAACCAATTAAACCATGATGATTCCTGAGTATTTCCGGAAGGCGGTTGCC
This sequence comes from Bacteroidetes bacterium GWE2_42_24, assembly GCA_001768515.1. Lineage (GTDB taxonomy): Bacteria > Bacteroidota > Bacteroidia > Bacteroidales > TTA-H9 > GWE2-42-24. The sequence continues at coordinate 18,918 of MEOA01000043.1, forward strand.
AACCCCGTGGTATTGCTTATCACCCCGCCATTAATGCAGCCCAATACACCCTATCCCGCTACACCGTTGCTGACAGGGTTCCTGAAAAGCAAAGGCTATACAGTTTTTCAGGCCGATCTGGGCATTGAACTGCTTAGAAAGGTGTTCTCTTCCGATGGGTTGATTAAGCTATTTAATGAGGCCGAAAAGTATCAGGGAGAGCGGTCGCGTGAGCTCAGGAGGTTGTTAGCCCTGCGACAACAATACATCGATACCATTGGACCCGTTATGGCTTTCCTTACTAACCCCACGACTGATGTGGCCACTCGTATCACGGGTCGTGATTGGTTGCCCGAATCTTCCCACTTCCAGACATCTATTGACCTTGATTGGGCTTTTGGATCAATGGGTATCATCGATAAATCGAAATTCTTGATCACCCGTTATCTTCAGGATATCAGTGATATGATCACCCAATGTGTAGCGCCCCATTTCTCACTGATACACTATGGTGAGCGCTTGTCGGTAAGTCTCCCTGGATTTGATCCCATGCTGCAGGCGCTGCAGGAGGCACCCTCGTTACCCGATCAATGGCTCATCGAATTGCTTGATAAACATATGATGGAAGCTCATCCTGATTTGGTGGGCTTTTCGGTCCCCTTCCCCGGTAACCTTTATGGAGGCCTCAGGTGCTGCGCCCATCTGCGAAGTATCTACCCCGAAATTTTAACCATACTGGGGGGTGGCTATCCTACTACTGAGCTCCGCAGGATGACGGATGCAAGGCTTTTCGACTTCGTACATCTGGTTTCATTGGACGATGGTTTCGAGCCTTTGCAGGCTGCCTTATTGATGCTTCAAGGTCAAAATGGTGGCGATTCGTTGCCATCGTGTGCCTTTCGCCAGAATGGCAAGGTCGTTTATACGGGTGTCGTCGGTAACGGTCAGGGATTGAAGTTTGCAGAGATACCTGCACCCGATTATTCCGCTCTACAGCAAGAGGCATATTTTCCATTGCTCGATACTGCCAACCTCATGCACCGGCTGTGGAGCGACGGGCGATGGAATAAGCTTACACTCGCCCATGGCTGCTATTGGCATGGCTGCGCGTTCTGCGACACCAGCCTGAAGTACATCCGGCAGTATGACCCTTCAACGGCTATTGTTGTGGTCGATACTATGGAGCGGGTGATGGCGCAAACGGGCAGTAGTGGTTTCCATTTTACCGATGAGGCGGCTCCTCCTGTGTTATTGCGTGACGTAAGTCTTGAGATTTTGCGGCGTGGACTTCAGGTAAGCTGGTGGTCGAATATCAGGTTTGAACGTGCATTCAATTCAGGGCTGTGCATACTGATGGCCAAGGCTGGTTGTATTGCGGTAACTGGCGGTATTGAAACTGCTTCCGCCCGTTTGCTGAAGCTCATGAACAAAGGGGTGACCATCGAACAGGCTGCTCAGACCTGCCGCAATTTTACCCAAGCAGGCATCATGGTTCATGCTTACCTGATGTATGGTTTTCCGACGCAGACGGTGCAGGAGACTATCGATTCGCTGGAAATCGTTCGTCAGATGTTCGAGTCTGGGATTATTCAGTCGGGCTTTTGGCACCGTTTCGCGCTTACTGAATACAGTCCGGTGAGTTTAAATCCGGGTGCCTTTGGGATTATGCCTGACCCATCAGAGGGGAATGGTTTTGCCAACAATGAAATTTTCTATACCGAGCAACGACCGGTAAACCATGATCAGTTCGGCGAAGGACTGCGTACATCGCTATTTAATTTCATGCAAGGGGTAGGTTTTGATGTTCCGGTCAATAAATGGTTTGGGACGAAACAACCTGGTACGCGCATCAAGCCTGATCTGATTGCGAAATATTGCTCCCTTGTGATGTCTGAAATGCCGGGACAACACCGCCGGATTGTGTGGCCGGGATATCCTTTGTCGATCGAAAATAACACCGGGAAGTACGACCTCCTGTGGGTTGAAACACCGGAGAAATCCATTTCAGTGAAGGTGCCCCATGGTATCGGCGAGAAATTACTCAGGATACTTACACCAGAAAAGATGGAGAGAATAACCATCCTTCTGGTATCAGATTTTGTAAAATGGATGGGCATTACTGATGACACTGAAGCCGACCTGCTATGGACTCAAAGGTGGATGATAAAGATGCGGGAAGCCGGTCTGTTGATTGTCTGATCAGCGATTATCTATACCCTGCGCAGTTTATGGCTCTTCAGACGATAATTGTCTTTTTCACTTTCTGCAGTAAATTTTACTATTATGGCGGCCTTATCCCTCACAAAGGCTGTTGCCCCGAAAAATAAGAAGTTGTGATACAGGGGCCATCTGGTTACTCCAGTTTATCTTTACACCATGTGCACTGATAAGTCGGTCAACCGCCTGTGAAATTAGTTCTGCCTGCCAAGGTACTTCTGAAGTGATAAATGCGTTGCCTGATTTGATCTTGAAGATTTACAATCAGTGGCTTATATTGGTAAATAAGTAATAGTTTAACGATTCGAAATTTTTTTCATCCATCCCCGATTTTACACGGGATTGGCATGATATTGGGATAACAAAATGGAGTTTAAAAAGAACTTAAACCACATTTCAACCAAAAATCAAGCGAAGACTATCCTTAACCGTACGCTTCATCTACGCTTCATCTACGGTCCATCTACGGTCCATCTTCGGTCCATCTAAAAAAATGACACATTTTATCAGCCTTACAATAGCTGGAATGCATTGCATCCGGCTAATGCAATATTCTCTGATATTGATTGGGATTTATGAATCGGGGACGATATAATTATGGTAACTTGCTATTACACATCAGGTGAGATGAACCTTCAACTAAACTATCAAAACATACCTCAAATACTAACCAAAGAAGGCATGAACCCGCAATACCCCGGTGCTGCAATTTTCAACCCCACTTTAGATTCAAGTAAACTTGCTAATAACGATTCCCTGCTAAAAAAACGCTGAAAGCTTTTGGTCAAAACCAATGCCTTTTCTCAATCCCTGAGATACACTTTCACCGATCCTACAAGTATTTCGGCTTGCACCAGCACAGGGGTATGACTCTTGTCGTCGGTCACCCATACCGTGATGGCTTCTCCTCCTTTGAAGATGGAGCCACCTGCTACCGAAGTAGAAAATTTCAGGCAGTTGTAAGTCTTTTTGTTCCGATGGGTGATGGTTTCCTTTCCCAGGTAGAGGATGTAGAGGTCGAAACGGCTATCATCAAGCACCATGGCCATGGGCATTTTCTGGTTTATGGTCCATGTTCGGATATCCAGATTCCGGGTGATATAGATAGCGGTAAGTACATCTGACAGGCAACCGGTAATGGGAATAGCCTTAACTGAAGTATTCCGTTTGGAGGTAAAGGTGGTGGCACTCATTATTTCTGAGGCATAGTCGAACAGGTAGTGGTTGTAGCATTCGAATCCCCCTTCGTAGGTGTCGCGAACAAATTCGAGTGGTTTTAAGTCTTCTCGTGTTGCCCATGATTCATAGCGATCACGTACCTTAAAGAACCAGTCGTATGAAGGCCTGGAGGTCCCGGTACTCAGAAACCGCCATGCGGGTTTCCCGTTCCATAGTGTTGTATCTGCTTTGAATTCGACTTCTCCGGCATGCAGCCACACGAACCCCCAGTTATAATAGACATCAAACTGCATTTTTTCACCCGGAGAGAAAGCCACGACTTCAGGTGTACACAACGCACGTGCATGTTGTCCGCATCCTGTCCGGGGGAAGACAAGCGTCATGAGGAATGTTGTCATTACGAAAGCCTGGGCTTTTTTTATGTGCGTTGAACCTGTTTTCACAGTGGCTGGATTTGATATTTTTTTGGATTCCATTTCTGTAAAAATTCACAACCCGCATGTGAATGATCACATGCTCCAGCATTTTGTGAATCTGGTAATTTGAAGCAGTTTGTCCGATATTGAAAAGAAAAATTAAAAATAAGGCAGGGATGAAGAGTTTTGTATATTACTGATGCTTTATGTAGGTTGGGGGTGGGGGATTGTGAAAAATAGCCTGTATTGTGTCGGTAGCCTCACAGTTTTGCGAACTCGTGATTGTCCTCCAGAAAAGTCCTGAAATAGTAGTGTTGATTGTAGGGGTTGTGTCACCTGTATTCCAGACATGGTTGCAGCCCGGACAATTGTTGTTTCCCAGTGTAATTGTTTCACCATTACATGCCTCTTTGTCGGGGCCAAGATTTGGATCAGGAATGGGATTGACTTTGATGTTGAAAGTTGTATCCCATGTACAACCAAAGCTATCCCCAACATAGTAGGAATACTCAAGGGACCCTGTACTGGTTGGTTTTATGGTTACCTGGTCGTTACCTGTATTTGAAGCCCCAGGGCCGGTAATGGAATAATCATCAACAGAAACGACGTAAGTCCAGTTTGAAGGAAGAAGTGCTGGATCTAAGTTCAATTCCCAGGCAAATATATATCCGTTGTCGGCTCCGGCATGGTCAGTAATGTCAATTGTCCAAAGCCCGTTCAGAGGGCATCCTATTAAACTCGTGAATGAAACAGCCGGTGAAAAATACCCTGTTCCAGCAATTCTATGTGTCGAGTCAATCTGATTTGTCCCAACTGTGGACTGATTTCCAAGCTCGCCTACATTGGGGTATAACTCAGACCAGCAGTAATTCCAGCCTCTTCCCGGTGGGTTTAGTTTAGCGTCGCAATGATCCGCGTTATCACATGCCCTGATATCTGCTACTGAACAGCCCGAAAACCAGCAAGCTGGTTCTCCCAGATATTTTGACCCTCCGGTGCCATTTTGCTTTAGCTGGGCTGTCTGTCCACTGGGACAGATAATTTTAATATCAATATCTCCCATCCACCCATGTTCCATTTCAGCACAAATCGACAGAATATCATGGGTTGATGTAATTGTTTGTCCAGGGAGAAAACTACTGAATATCACATCTGTTACATAATGACCAGGCGGGCAATAATTGGGGTTTGAGGTGTTTTGGTCACTATCAGGGATAAAAGTTGTACTGTCGTACCGTTGGCTTGAAATTTGACTATACGTGAATGGCGTTACCTGAAAAACTTTTGAAGGGCTGAGGGTAATGGAATCCCCAAGACAGATTGGATCAATCGGGGCAAAGGTCTTGATTGGCGATCCCGCAATTCTTACCCGGGCCGCTCTGGTATTGCTCATACAAAGATTTGTATCTCTCATTGTAACGGAAATATCATAACCTTTGGTTGTAGTGTATTTATGGTAAATAAATGGATCTCCTTCGGTATTACTGGTAACGCCATCTCCAAAAGTCCATGTATAACGATGTAAAGTGTCATGCTGCGTATAGTTGGTTCCGTTTTGAGGATAGTAGCCTTTGGCAACAAGCCTGACGGAGTCGTCTTCGCAGATATCAAAGTATAAATGACCATTTTCAACAATTGGAACAGGGATACAGTTGAGCGTATCAAAGTAAATTGTTGATGTCTGGCAAGGTAATTTTGGCCTTTTAGTGTTCTCATTTTGATGCTGGAGCAGGTATTGATATTTTTCCTGCTCTGTCGCACTTTTGTCTGCTACACGGCAATACCTGATCAGGCTGTCAATTATCCTGTTATTCATTATCGTCCCATCTTTAGAAAACAGGAGGGCATTGGCAGCTGTTTGTTGTATTTCCTCAGTGGTGTACAGGCCCATAGTGTAGGCCTTATCAAAAAACAATTTTCGGGAATAACTACTCTCAAGTTGTTGAAGGTCGGTTTTGAAAAAGGATATTGTGGGGCTTGTTTCAGGACGTATGTTCTGGGCCTCTGTCGATGAAACTGCAATTCCCAGAAGGATAATAAAAAGACAATGGATAGACTTATCAATCATGATGAGTAAAATTCGGAATGATTTGCATCGAATTCTTACACTAAACACGGAAAAGTATGAAAAGGTTGTATAATTACTTGTTTTAACCTTTAAACAAAGAAAGGCCCGCCAACATGGCAGGCCTGCAAGCAGAGATAAGGGTTTGGAGATATTGGCGCCGTTTATTTCAGCACGCCAAGCTCTTTGCCAACCTTAGTGAAGGCGGCGATGGCCTTGTCAAGGTGTGCGCGTTCGTGGGCAGCGGATACCTGTACACGGATACGGGCGAGGTCTTTTGGTACAACAGGATAATAGAAGCCAATGACATAGATACCTTCTTCGAGCAAACGGGCTGCCATCTGTTGTGAAAGCTTGGCATCGTAAAGCATGACGGCTACGATAGCACTTTGGGTTGGTTTGCAGTCAAATCCTGCTTCAATCATTTTTTTGCTGAAGTATGCAGTATTTTCGTGAAGCTTGTCCTGCAGCTCGTTAGTCTCGCTCATCATCTCAATCATCTTTATCCCGGCACCGGCTACCATTGGAGGAATTGAGTTGCTGAACAGATAGGGGCGTGAACGTTGACGCAACAGGTCAATGATCTCTTTCTTCCCTGTGGTAAATCCACCAATTGCTCCACCAAAGGCTTTTCCAAGCGTACCGGTGATAATTTCGATTTTTCCCTTCAGGTCGAAGAGTTCCGTTACGCCGCGCCCTGTATGTCCTACCACACCAGCTGAATGCGATTCGTCGACCATGATCATGGCATTGTATTTTGTGGCTAAATCATGAATCTTGCCAAGAGGGGCTACATTGCCGTCCATCGAGAATACGCCATCGGTTACGATGAGGCGGAAACGGTTGTTTTGGGCTTTCTTCAGTTGTTCTTCAAGGTCGGCCATATCGGCATTAGCATAACGGTAGCGCTGAGCCTTACACAGGCGCACACCGTCGATGATGGAAGCATGATTCAACGAATCGCTGATGATGGCATCTTCTTCACCGAGCAGGGGTTCAAATACGCCACCATTGGCGTCGAAGGCAGCGGCATAAAGGATGGTGTCCTCGGTTCCGAAGAATCCGGCTATTTTTGCCTCAAGCTCTTTGTGCATATCGGTGGTTCCGCAAATAAACCTTACTGATGACATACCATAACCATGGCTGTCGAGGGCTTTCCTGGCTGCTTCTTTTAACTTTGAGTTGTTGGAAAGTCCAAGATAATTGTTGGCACAGAAGTTCAGTACTTTCTGTCCGGTATTGATGGTGATTTCAGCGCCCTGCGGACTAACGATGATCCGCTCATTTTTGAATAATCCGGCTTCTTCGATTGAAGTGAGTTCTTTTTTCAGGAACTCCTGATAATTGGTGTACATAGTCTTTTGTATTTCAGTGAATTTTTGAAATTCAATACGAATGTTTTCAATTGCAAAGATAGAAATTAATCGTGGGGTTAATCTTATCGGCCAGTTTGAACAATGGCTAACTTGCTGGTATATTAAAACTTCCCCGGAAATATTTTTTATTGTGTGGTAAACCACATGGAAATCAGGGTTAGATAGGCCTGCCGGTGCGCGTAGTTTATATCGTGTGTAATGATGATCGGATGGCCAATTTTCTTTACTTTTGCGCCGCAATTGTTAATGTATTCACAAAACAATCACCATAAAATGAAACGGATTTTAGTTATCGGATCAGCTGGTCAAATCGGCTCCGAGTTAACACTCGAAATCAGGAAAATCTGGGGTGGCGAAAACGTAATCGCATCTGATGTATGTGCCAACCCCTCGCAAAAACTTCAGGAAAGCGGCCCTTATGAGTCACTCAACATTCTCGATCGTCCCCGGATGGAAGAGATCGTCAGACATTACGCCATCGACGGAATCGTAAATTTGGCTGCTATTCTGTCGGCCAATGGGGAGAAGAATCCACTCAAGGCATGGGATGTTAACATGAATGGTCTTATCAACGTATTGGAATGTGCCCGCGAAAACAAGATGTCGCAGGTATTAACCCCCAGTTCGATTGCTGCCTTTGGTCCCGGAACCCCGTTAAATAACACACCGCAAGAGACCGTGCTGCGTCCTACTACCATGTATGGTGTTACCAAGGTGGCTGGTGAATTGCTGGGTAACTATTATGTTCAGAAATTTGGACTCGATGTGCGCGGACTCCGTTACCCGGGTATCATCTCCAACGAAACTCTGCCCGGCGGAGGCACCACCGACTATGCAGTGGCAATTTATTATGATGCTGTGAAGTACGGCAAGTATACCTGTTTCGTGCGTGAAGATACTATGCTGCCCATGATGTATATGCCCGATTGCCTGAAGGCTACCCTTGACCTGATGCAGGCTGATTTCTCAAGTTTGAAGCATCATGGTGATTTCAACGTGGCTGCCATGAGCTTTACAGTGAAAGAGCAGGCCGATTCAATCAGGAAGTATGTCCCCGGCTTTGAAGTGACTTATGAACCTGACTACCGTCAGGCTATTGCCGACAGTTGGCCACGCAGTATTGATGATTCTGCCGCTCGTGAGGAATGGGGCTGGAAACCTGCCTATAACCTCGATGCCATGACACAAGATATGTTGAAAGTTTTGAAAGTAAAAAACGCCAAAGGACTTATTTAGTCTGATTCAACTTTTACAGCAGCCTGCCTTGTGCGATTCGCACAGGCAGGCTGTCGTGTTTATAAGGCCCGAAATGTGTAATTTCGCGGGTTCAAACTACAATGATGCCATTGACACTCCGACATCTGTTTTTTCTTTTGTTGTGGCTGCCCTTTACTTCATGGGGACAGTTTCATGTTTATAGTTTTCTGATTAAGCCCGTTTTATCCATCATGCCTGCTTCCCGTGTTGAGCGAAAGGAAACGCTCAACATAGAAAAAAAAGCTATTGATGACAGTATGTCTATCGGTGGCCATTTGGAACCCGACGTTGTTCTATCAAGGCACTGACAGATGTTAACAGACATTCATACCCATCGGTTGATACCTTCCTCCATCCGTGCGATCTACAATGTGAGATTGCAGGAAGGGGTTGTCGGGTTGCCCGATCCCAAGACGCTTTTTTCGGTGGCTATACACCCATGGGATGCGGATAAATCTGTAAGTTGGCCTTCTTTTAAGCAATTGGTTGAAGAGCCGGGGTGTCTGGCTATCGGGGAAACTGGTCTGGACAAATTGAATGGGCCATCTATTGATATTCAGGCCCGGCTGTTTGAAGAACAGCTCACGCAGGCTGAAGAAACAGAAAAACCTGTTATCATCCATTCTGTGCGCACACAACAGGAGGTGATCACGATCGTCAGAAAGCATCATCACCTGAAGGCATTCGTTATTCATGGGTTTTCGCAGCGGCCTGTTGTTGCCCGCCAATGGTTAAGCGAGGGCTTTTATCTGTCGTTTGGGGCGTCCTTGTTGAATCTGAATGATGTTTTGGCTGAATCATTACGCATAACTCCACCCGATCGGCTGTTCCTTGAAACCGATGATGCCGCTGTTAGTATTGAAAGCATCTATCAGGCAGCGGCAGCTATCCTGAACATTGCGCCAGTTCACCTGGCCGAGAGAATTGAACTGAATTTTAACGAAGTGTTTTTTCATGGAAAACTGGTTTGAGCGAACACAACTATTAATTGGTGCTCGCAGGCTTGAAAAGCTGAACAACAGTCATGTTCTGGTGGTAGGCCTGGGCGGAGTTGGAGCATACTCGGCTGAGTGCCTTTGCCGGGCAGGGATTGGGCAGATGACTATCGTTGATGGCGATATTATTCATGCTTCAAACAAGAACCGACAACTCATTGCACTTGATTCTACAATGGGGGGGCGTAAAGCCGAAATAGTGGGGCAGAGGCTCCTCGACATCAATCCAAAGCTGAAGCTTACGATACTCGATGAATACCTATGTGATGATCGTTTGAGCGAAATTGTATCCCTGCCTTACGATTATGTTGTTGATGCCATAGATACGCTGTCACCCAAGGTATTCCTGATCATTGAAGCCCTAAAGGCACAGCATCGTCTGGTGAGCAGTATGGGTTCGGGCGGTAAGCTTGATCCTTCGCTGGTACGGGTAGGTGATATTAGTCAGAGTTATTCATGCAGGCTGGCCTACATGGTTCGTAAACGACTTCACCGTCAGGGTGTAAAGACGGGTTTTACTGTGGTGTTTTCACCAGAGCCTGTCCCCGGTGATGCCATTATTCAGGTGAATGGTGAGGCCAACAAGCTGACTACCGTTGGAACGATCAGCTATATGCCGCCTATTTTTGGTTGTATGCTGGCCTCGGTGGTTATCCGTGACCTGATTAGTATAGCCTGAGACGATTCGAAACAATTGCCGGACAATTAGTTTTAAAAGAGTTCATATTTTTAGAAACTTTTTTGCCCATTTATTTGGATGATACCAACCAATTGCCGTACCTTTGCCGCACGTTCTACGAAATACTGTCCTGTGGTGTAACTGGCAACACGTCTGACTCTGGATCAGAAGAGTCCAGGTTCGACCCCTGGCAGGACAACTTTGGAAGTAAATCCCTTGCAATGAAAATTGTGAGGGATTTTTTGTTTATTTAAGGCGGAATCAGTATTGTACTCCAAACGCTTAAGATTTTTTCGTGCTATTTCAAATTTTCAGCGTGAAGCTAATCCAATATGGGCAAAAGTAATCAGTCAACTTCTAAACTTCTGCCAATCTCTACTATACTGGCGGCTGTGTTCATTGTCTGCTTGTAGGGGCACTCTGCCTGTCTTTATACCTGTCATGCCGTTTATCGGTTATGAATATTACCGTATTTTTAGAGGTACTGGCGTACATGGGAAGTAATTTGTTACGGGTCTGTTTAGCATCAGATGACAGTCTAAAATTCACCTGAAACACCACCTTGAGGTGGGAGTATTAACAACAACGGCTGCCCGAACTTTCCTACCTTTGCATTACAATGCTGACCCATCTTCACGATATCAGGAATTACCTGCAAAGGGTTACCTTTACCTTCAGGGCGCTGAAAGCGCGTAACTTCCGGCTCTACTTTCTCGGGCAGGTGGTTTCGCTGCAGGGAACCTGGATTCAGAACATTGCCATGGGATGGCTGGTTTACAGACTTACCGACAGCCCTATGTGGCTTGGTGTTATTGCCTTTCTCGGGCAAGCACCTTCGCTCTTGTTTACTCCCCTTGCAGGGGTATATGCCGACCGAATAAACCGGCACAGGATGATGATCATTACCAATTGCCTCTTCATGATTCTTTCGGCCGTTTTGGGTGTCCTTGTGCTTACGGAGGTTATTGAAGTGTGGCATATCGTCCTGATTTCTTTCCTCACCGGTGTTGTGATGGCCATTGATACCCCTTTCCGTCATGCTTTTCTGGTTGATATGGTCGAAGACCGCAGTATGTTGCCCAATGCCGTGGCATTGAATTCAACGATGCTTAATACAGCCCGTTTTATTGGCCCGTCTATTGGTGGCGTGCTGATTGTCTGGTTTGGTGAGGGGTGGTGTTTTATGATCAATGCCATCAGTTTTATGGCGTCTATAGGGGCGCTGCTGGCCATGACTGTTAGTATTCAGCTTCGCCCTGACTTGAAGAGCTCGGTCATCGATGGGCTTAAGCAGGGGCTTCACTATGCCTGGGATAACCGCGTAATCAGATACCTCTTGATGATGGTGGCTTCTACAGGCTTTTTTGGATTGCCTTTTCAGGCTTTCCTGCCTGTCTTTGCTAGAGATATTCTACAAGGTAATTCGGCTTTGCTCGGGTTCCTGACCGGAGTACTCGGTGCAGGGGCTCTGACGGCGGCGTTATCGCTTGCCTCTCTCTCGGGAGTTAGACGACTGCCACGCATCGTCATGATCTGCGCATTTATTTTTGGTGTCTCTATGGCAGTGTTCTCTCTGTCAACAATCCACTGGCTTTCGATGGTGATGCTCTATCTGATGGGTTTTAGCATGATTGCCCAATTTGTGTCGGTAAATACCTTGTTGCAGACATTGGTAACCGATGATATCAGAGGCCGTGTTATGGCTTTCTATGGTTTGTCGTTTATTGGTGTCACGCCACTTGGCAGCCTTCTTTTCGGGAGCCTTGGCCGCTTATGGAATGTGCCTCATGTATTGTTCATGGCCGCCATTGTTTGTCTGATTATGGCTATTTGGTTCTTGCGGAAGTTAAAGTTCCTTCAATCATCAATCTTCAGCAGACGTGCCGGGTAAAATAGAAAAGTCCGGTTTTTCACCGGACTTTTGAATCACCTTTGTTAAACCCTGTTTTCAGTGCTTAATTCGAGTCAATAATCTGAAACAACTCATCGAGTTTTGGGGTAAGAATGATCTCGGTACGACGGTTGGTTGCACGCCCTTCTTTCGATTGATTGGTGGATAATGGCATGTACTCGCTCCGGCCTGCAGCAGTTAGCCTTGATGGATCAACTTTGCCGCTCTTTGTCAGTATTTTTACAATGGCGGTGGCGCGCATCACGCTCAGGTCCCAGTTGTCTTTTAACTGTCCGGCTCCCTTGTAGGGTACGTTATCGGTATGTCCTTCAATCAGTACGTTGATGTCGCGGTTTGTAGCCAAAACACCTGCCAGTTGCCCCAATGCCGATTCTCCCCGGCTGCCAATGGTATAGCTGCCCGACTGAAACAAGAGGCTTTCTTCAAGGCTTACGTACACTTTCCCGTTACGTGTTTCGATGGTGAGTCCCTTGCCCTGAAAACCAAGCAAAGCGTCCGAAACCTTTTGGCGGAGGGCCATCACTGCGGCATCTTTTGCATCAAGCACGCGCTGTAGTTCTAGGAGTTTCTTTTGTTTGAGCGCCAACTCGTATTCCATCGAACGGATAGAATCCTGTCTTTTAATCAGGTTATCCTGAGTAAGCTGCAACTCAGCAAGTATTTTCTGGATCTCGGTCTTGCTGCCAGTAATGTTACGCTCCGAGTTCTCGAGCAACTCCTGATAACTCTTCTGCAAGCGTTCGTAACCATAGCGTGTATCGCGAAGAGCCATACCTGCACGGCTTGTGTCGTTGCGAAGGGTACCGGCCTCTTTCATCAGTTGTTCTAACCGGGAGGTCAGCTCAGTCCTTTCGGTCGTAAGTTCAAGGTTTTGTTGCTGAGACATGGTGAGGTCGTCGGTACATTGACGGTTACGTGTCTCAAGCTCGGTATATTTCTTCTGCGATACGCAGGAGACCAGCCCGATGGTAAGCACCATAACTGGTAATAGGCGGAATTTGAACTTCATAGTATTCGTGTTTTCTGAAAAACGATTTTTCTGATACAAAAGTACGCTTATATAACGAAATTCAGGCAGATATGTTGGCTGTCAGGTTATAGTTAATGGCCCGAATACCTCACCAGGAGTCTCATTTCCTTAAATGGGAAGTGAAATGACAAAAGTGGTGAGATGGGTTGATGAAGTGGTGTCCAGACTAATCATTCCTCCATGTCTGGTAGCAATCTCACGGCTCAGGCTGAGTCCGATGCCTGTCCCTTTAGGTTTTGTGGTGAAGAAAGGGACGAAGATGTCGCCCGCAATGGCTTCTTTTATGCCAGAACCGTTGTCGCTGATGGTAACTCTTACTGAAGTGTCCAGGCACGACAGGCTGATGCTTACCTTGGGTTCCATAACTGTTGCCACCGCCTCAATGGCATTTTGCATAAGGTTGATAGTCATCTGCTGAAGAAGGTTGATGTCACCCTGAATGGTGATGTCTTCATCGGGTAGCTCTGCCTGAATTGATACCGTGTCATTTGGCGTCTTCATTAGAACTACAGTATCTTTTAACAGTTGTGTCAGGTTAATGGACTCCATAACCGGGTCGGGTAGCTTAGAGAAGTTGCGGATCTTTTCTGAGAATTGTAGCATCCCGTCGATACGCCTGACAATGATGCCCAATCCTTCTTCCAGTTCAGCATCAGTTGCTGAATAGCGCCTTGCAAGTACGCGGGCCAATGAGGCAACGGGGGCTACCGAGTTGGCAATTTCATGATTCAGTATCCTCAACAACCGGTGCCATGATTCACTTTCACGCCTGACAATACCTGCACTGATGTCGGTGAATACAGTCAGTGTGAGCCATTCGTCACCAGTGCGAAACCTTACCTTCGAACATTTGTAATGAACCTGAATCCCATTCACTGAAAGGGTAAAAGTAGTCTCGTTGGTTGTGTCCTTTTCAAGTTGGCTGAACAGTAAAGGATGATGTCGTTGCAGTGTGGCGCAATTGGCGAGCGAAGGCAATTCGCACAGGGTAAGAAAAGCCCGGTTTACAAATTGTACCTTTCCTTTGTCATCGAAGCAAAGTAATCCGTCAGTTGAATTGCCGGTAATCTGTTGGAGGAGGAAATGTTGTTGTTCGCGTTGTGATACAAGCGTTTCGATACGGTGAATCATGATAGAGGCAGCAGGAGCCCAGGGTGAATCAGACCGGGCAATATCGGTCAAATTCTCATGATCAAGTGTTTCGATGAGTTTACGGGGTTGATTTTTCAAGCTGGTGACATCGTGGATCAGTGCTGCCAGCAGGATGAAAAACAAGGCTGCCAGACCAACCGGTACAGCAACCCAGCCTGGATGTTGTAAAACGGGGAAGAAGAGCGCTGATGAGAGTGCCATCAGGATGCATTTGACAACAATACGGCGGGCAAGTATGCTAGAGTCCATATTTTTCAATTTTACGGTAGAGGGTGGTACGCCCTATGCCGAGCAATCTGGCCGCTGCCAGCATATTTCCTCCTGTGGTTCTGAGGGCACGTGCGATAGACTCCCGTTCGGCATCATCAAGCCGGTGTTTCCCTTTTGCTTCATCACCCGGCAGTGAAGGTATCAGTAATGACAGGGCTGGCTTTTCGGGATCAGCCAATACCATCGCGCGTTCGATGGTGTGTGCCAGTTCTCTGACGTTGCCCGGCCATGAATAGGTTTGCATTTTTTTCAGCAGAGATATAGTGAAGGCCAGAGGCGATTTACGGTATTTCCCTGCAAAAAAGGTATTGAAATGACCGGCAAGTATAGGGAAATCTTCAACCCGTTCTCTGAGTGGTGGTACCGAAATTTCGATAGTGTTGATTCTGAAAAAGAGGTCTTCACGAAAAAGGCCATTCCCGATAAGGGAAGTCAAAGAGCTATTGGTTGCAGTTATTATCCTCACGTTAACACGACGGGGGGAGTTGCTCCCGAGCCGGGTCACCATACCTGTACTGAGCGCTGTGAGCAGTTTGGGCTGTAGATGTAAGGGAAGGTTGGCTACTTCATCCAGGAACAGCGTTCCGCCATCGGCTAGCTCAAATAATCCTGATCGCTGTTCGCCGGCATCGGTAAAGGCTCCTTTTTCATGTCCGAACAAGGCATCCTCAAACAGCGATGGTGACAATGAACCCAGATCGGCCACCACAAATGGCAGGCTGGCTCTGTTGGATTGCTGGTGTATTTCCCGGGCTATCATATTCTTTCCTGTTCCATTCTCTCCGGAAATGAGTACGGAGGCATCGGTGGCAGCTACCTTAGCAACCAGTCCCATCACGTGTTTCATAGCAGGTGATTCAGTTACCAGCAGCCCTTCACAATTTGTCTGTCTTTGCAAGGTGTTCTCCCGACTGATGGCTTCGGCGGCTTCACGTTTAATCATCCCCGTCCGCAGTGCAGCCAGCAGAGTGGCCTCAAGCCTGAGGTTGTCCCATGGCTTGGTGACAAAGTCGGCAGCCCCCAGTTTCATACATTCCACCGCAAGCCCTATGCCTGCCCAAGCCGTCAGGACTATTACCGGCAGATCAGGC
Organism: Bacteroidetes bacterium GWE2_42_24; assembly: GCA_001768515.1. Lineage (GTDB taxonomy): Bacteria > Bacteroidota > Bacteroidia > Bacteroidales > TTA-H9 > GWE2-42-24. The sequence goes on from MEOA01000043.1 coordinate 34,536, forward strand.
CACCGTGTATGAATCTGTTGTAACAGATCAACACCTTCCCCGCCATCGGTCCGGCCACGGGCGAAGTTTAAGTCGAGCAGCAGCAGGTCAGGATAATTTTCATCAAGTCGCATCATTACCCCTGCGGGGGTGTCCGCTTCAGTGATATGTCCGAACATCTCCCTGAGGAGTATCCTTAACCCTGCCCGTAGGTCGTCGTCGTCGTCGGCGATGAGAAGGTGAAAATGATTGACAGCCATTTTGCTATAAATTGTTATTAAATATAGTTTCCATGTATCGTTGTGGTGGAACACTCCTCTGCATGGTTCCCGTGTGGCATGCCGCTTTCAGTAAATGCACGGACAATCGTTGCATGCGTGTTTCAAATCGGTACATGACCGGCGCAAAGATATAAATTATTTTATGTGATAATCAGCTTGTTTCTTAACTTTGTTTCCGATGGTACATTGTTTGCACCCGGGGAAGGCAACCCTATATACCGACTGAATTATGTTTCGTCATTTTTTGAAGACCACCTTCTCAAATCTGAAGCGTAACCCCGTTTACAGCTTCATCAACATCGCCGGTCTGGCCGTTGGCCTGGCTGCCGCCATGTTAATCCTTTTGCATGTTGTCAACGAGTACAGTTACGATCGTTTTCAAAATAACCGCGACCGGCTGGTGCGGGTTTTATTCACTTTTTCCGGATCGATGGGATCGGGCTATTCCAATTCCATCACGGCAGCCGTTGGTCCTACCCTTTGGAGCGAGATTCCCGGTATCGACCGGTTTGTCAGATTTACCCAACCCTCCAGTGGCTATATGGTCAGAAATGATTCTGTATGGCAAACCGATGGGCTCTGTTATGCCGACAGTTCCTTCTTTGATTGCTTTAGCTTTCCTGTTCTGGATGGAAACAAAAAGCAATTGCTGCGCGACCCGTTCACAATGGTTATTACCCGTTCGCTGGCCGAAGCCTGCTTTAAGGATGGCAACCCCATAGGGCAGACAGTAAAAGTTGATGGTAAGTATAATGTTACCATCACAGGGATTGTAGCCGATCCACCCGAAAACAGCCACATCAGATTTAAAGCCCTCATCAGTTTTAGTACCCTTTATCATGAAAAGGACCGGTATATGGACTGGAATGGAGGCAACCAGTACATTACCTGGCTACAGCTCTCGCCGCAATACGATCAGGCAAAAACCGACCAGTTGTTGCCCGAACTTCTACGTCGCCATATCAATGATCAGTTGAAAAAGGCCGGCATTGAATTAAAGCTGGTGTTTGAACCCATGAGCGATGTGTACCTTTATTCAAAGAGTGGAGCCGAAGGAAACCCTTTTATGCTTAAAATTCTTACAGCCATTGCTTTATTTGTTCTGTTGCTGGCTTGCTTCAACTATGCCAATCTTTCAACTGCCCGGGCCATGCGACGTTTTCGCGAAACGGGAATTCGTAAGATGGCAGGAGCCACGGGCTTCAGTCTCGTTAGATTCTATCTGGCAGAAGCGCTGCTCACAACCCTCATTGCATGGTTTGTTGCCCTCATCCTTATAGAACTGGCACAACCCTGGTTCAATGGAATGGTCGGGCATGATCTGGGTCTGTGGAAAGGTCAGGTCTGGTGGTTTGTCCCGGCTTCGTTACTGATCGTTGTCCTTACAGCTTTTGTTTCGGGACTTTATCCTGCCATCTTCCTTGCCAGGCTTGAACCTGCCGAGGTACTGAAAGGAGGCTTTAAGCCGGGAAGAAACCGCTTTACCCTGTCGAACGCACTGCTTGTGATTCAGTTCGGACTCTCTGCTGCTTTGATGACCGCTACCCTTATCGTGGGGAAACAACTCGACTATGGTGCCAGTTTCAGCAGGGGTTACGACATCAACAATGTGGTGGCTGTTGAACTTACAGGCGAACAATCTAAGAATAGTTATGCCGAGGCAAAAGCTGCTTTCAGCCAGATGTCTGCCACCGAAGCGGTAGCTGCAATCTCCGAGATTCCGGTCGATGGTGTCTCACAAAATGGATATAGAATTCAGGATTACCCGCAGGTGAAGATTTTAAATAGCATCGAAACTGATCCTGATTTTTTCAGGGTAATGAAGGTGCCGGTGATTGCCGGGACTGATTTTGAGCACTCCTCACTACCGCATGGTGTAATGATTAACCAAAAGTTGGCTGAGGAGATGGGCTGGATGGATGCTGACGGACAACCAATTGCAGGGAATAATGGCAATCTGTCAGGCGGTGTCGGGAAGGTGATAGCGAGAGATACTATTCATCGTATCATCGGGATCACGGCCAACTTTCATCATAGTACCCTTTACGAGGCCATGGGGCCGCTGGTCATTGCCCGAAAGCCTTATACCGGGTACAACTATATTCTTATCAGAGCTGCTGAAGGTCAGGTAGGAAAGGTCATCACCGGGGCCGATCAGGTATGGCAGGGGTTGTTCCCCGATGAGCCTTTTGTGGCCTATCCTGTAACAAGCATGGTAGAACAAGGGCTCAGGGGCGAACGTAATCTTCAGTCAATGCTCAATGCTTTTGCCTGGCTGGCTCTCTTTATCGCGGCGATGGGTCTTGCAGGACTGGCTTCTTATCAGACAAGGCAGCGGCAACGCGGTACTGGTTTGCGACTTATCCTGGGAGCTTCACCCACTTCATTGATCATGCGTGATGCTTTCCGTTTCCTGAAACTGGTAGTTCTGGCCGATGTACTTGCCCTTCCGTTGATATGGTGGGCCATGGATGCATGGCTTGAGGGCTTCGTCTACCGTATCCCATTCCCATGGTGGCTTACCGTACCTGTGCTCTTCACCCTTTTATTCCTCGGATTGATAGCTGTCATTGCCCAGGTAATGAAGACCGTAAGGACTAATCCCGTCGAAGCTGTCAGGTATGAATGACAAGTGTTAAGAATTAGCATCGGCTGAGCCGGGGAACACTTAGTTTTATTGCCTTGGGAGAACTCCTTTCGGTCGGTTCAAAGATTACAGATTTTTAGAGTTCGGTGTTTTTGAACATCTGTACCACCTCTTAATCATTCTCCAACGCTATTCCAAGATGCTTCAGCAGACCCAGAACACCCGGGTAGGCAAACCGGGCGTTTTTGACCCTGTTCTGTGAAGTGTCAATGGTATAGTTTTGGGCTGTACGAAAATCGGCCGACATAAGATTGCAGTGTTCAAAAGTCGCATCGGTAAGGTCTGACTGGGGAAATTTAGCCTCGGTGAGGTCTGCCTCAGCAAATATTGTCTCACGTAGTGAACAGTGATCAAAGGTGGTCTTTTTCAGGTTGGTCTTGTGGAAAAGACAATAGTCGAGGATAGATTTTCTGAAACTGATGGTGAAGAGAAACCGTGATACTTTGCTGAAGTCGGTACCAATCAGTTTGCAATTTTCAAACAACACCCCATGGAGTACCGCGGCTTCAAGCTTAACCATCGACAGATCACATGAATGAAATGAGCAGTCCTTGAATTCAAAGCCGGAAAGGTCAGTCTGATTGAACGTGCAACCAGTAAAGGTGCAGTTCTCAAATTCGGTATCGGGAAGTGGCCACGATTGGGCGTCAAAGGCTTTGTTTTTATACATAGGAGTGGTGTTCAGGAGGGGAATGCCCCCTTTTTTTGTAGCAAAATTACTGTTTTATGATTATCACTGCCGGAAAGGTAGCGATGAGAACAGATCAACATAGCAACTTCAACATGGTGCTATGGCGGTTTTTGTTTATTTTGCGGCCTCATTCATCGAATCATGTCTTTGCTGCTGCATCCTGATTATCTTCACAACGAGCGCCTGAGGGCGCGCGATATTACTATAGAAACTTCGGGCAGGAGCGCTGACATCAGGGTGGCACTGTTCAATATCATGCCTCAGGCTGAGGAATATGAGTTTATGTTGCTCAACCGGTTGGGAAGTAGCCGACTTCTGGTGCAGCCCTTGTTCTTCAGAGCCGAAAAGCACCCCTATGGCAGCAGCAACCAGCATCATCTCAACAGGTATTATCAACCCTCTCCCATGCTGGAGCAGCAAAATCCGGATGCCATTCTGCTGACAGGAGCCCCGGTTGAGCATCTGAGTCCCGAGGAGATACATTATCAGAAAGAAATTGATGCGCTGATGTTGTATTGCCGCGATTCCAAAACCCCTCTCCTTGGGATTTGCTGGGGCGGCATTGCCGTTGCCCGATTTCTGGGGGTTGATTCAGAAGTGTATTCCGATAAACTATCGGGTGTTTTCCATTCCGGCAATCTGGCTCCTGAACATCGTTTGATGAAGGCCTTCGGGAAGGATTTTCGTTGTCCTCAGAGCCGTTTTGCCGGCCTCGTTGAGGCAGAGGTAATAGAACTTGCGTTAAAGGGTATCGTCAGGCCATTGGCTGCTATACCCGGTTATGGTACATTTCTGCTGGAATCAAACGACGGGCTGTTTACCGCTCATCTTGGGCACCCGGAATACCTGCCCGAACGTATTGTTTTTGAATACAGGCGTGATGTGCTAAGCAATCCTGCTGTCCGTATCGTGGGATTTGATCCGTTTAACCCTGTGGATTGTTGGTCGGCCGAATCTGACAGATTTTTTAGTTATTGGTTGGAAGGTGTGAAAGAGAGAGGTGCTGTTTAGCCTCAAATTTTAACGATTCAGGTTTTTTTCATCCATCCCCGAATTAATACGGGTTTGGTATGATATTGGGATAACATGATGAAATATCAAAAGAACTTACGCCACATTTCAGCCGAAAATCAAGCAGAGATCAACCTTAACCATACGGTTGATCTACGGTTGATCTACGGTTGATCTACGGTCCATCTTAAAAAATGACACATTTTATCGGTCATACAAACTTTGACTTTGACTTTGACCTTGACGGGCTGACCTATTATGTTTTTTATCAACAAATAAGTGTATCAACATGCCCGATTTTTGCCTGTACCAAAGGCTATATCATTGGATTCATGTCTGATTGGCAGGATGTTGGTTATTGTGGCGTAAATCGCCTCCCAAAGTAGTCTTCCTATGCCTTTAGTTAAGGCTTGCCACCGGCAATTGCTCAATTATCTCGGCGAAACGGATGAGGTCTGATTCATCATGCAGTTTCAGGTGATTTTCCCTGAGTGCTTTGGCAAGGGGTTCACGCCAGGCTTGAGGAAAGGCACGGAGAATCTTGCGCTGTTTTATTTTGGCGAAATTCACGGGTTGGCCATCGGGAAGTATCAGATAATAAGCCCAGTCGGGCGAAAGGTCTTTTACCTGATAGGTTATACCATTAATCGTTTTAAGTGTGCTCCCTGAGATTCGCAGTTTCCTTGACACAAAGCACCTGACCTTCCCGCTGAAGAGCAGTTCTGCAAAGAAGTCCCCACCGGGGAATGTTACGGTGGATTGAGCGTTGGGTTTTATAAAATGTGCCGGTTTGCCGAAGATATCCTTAAAAGTGACGGACAAAATCAACCTGCCGTCGAGCAGGACTTCGTATGATTTACCAGCCGGCTTCCAGATAAAAGCATCGAGAAGGGCATTGTATTTTACCAGTTGACCACAAACCTTGTCGCCGGAGTTCAAAAGGATTGATGCCTCTTTCCATTCATCACAATAATAGTAGCTTTTCTGGAACCCGTTAGGTGGTATAAAGATTGTGCCACAAAGCATTGGCTCGAACAGGGTGTCATTGACACATTCCTGAGCAGGGGCATGGTAAGTACTCAGAATTGCCCACAGCAATAAAATGAGGTTTTGCTTATTGTAAAGTTGCTTCATCATCATTTTATCAATATTTCATCGTGGTAGCTGATAATTTGGCCAGAGCTGGTCATCCCTTCTATATGAATCAGGTATTTCCCCCGCAAGCCTGAAGTCTTGAATCGGATGGTGGCGGGATGTTCTTTTGCGATGAACACTTCCGGCTCCCAAAACAGCAGATGCCTGAAGTCGGGAAGCGAGGCTGCGTTTTCACCGTCTTCAGCGATACGGGCAGGTGTTGACACCGGGTGAAACAACAGGGGAGGTAAGGAGTTGCGGGTATCGGTGGTATCATTCATGCCATCGGGCGTAAAGATGGCCACAATGCCGTTGAAAACCTGGGAGCCGCATACCACTGGGGCATTCATGACTTCTATTTTTTTTATGGATGCAGATCCCATTCGAAGTACAGTACTGCTTTCGTCGAGGTGTCGCCCGTTTAAAAAGATAGCTGCCGCTCCCCGTTCTTCTCCATCAACGCGGGGATAATTGCATTCTATCTGGTATTGATCACGCTGTTTCAGAACACTGATTTGGAACGACAATTCAGCAGCAATCTCTTTAAAGTCTTTTAAGGGGAGATATTCAGATGGATAGAAGACCTCGGTGGGAACCTTGTACAGCATGGGACGGAGTGTTGCTGTGGATGTGAAATGCTGTTCTATAATACCAGGCTGAGTGTTGTAGATTTTGTGGATCGACATGAACAGTTCTGCCTGCCGAATGTGTTTTGACAAGATGGTATCGGTAAGTGGAAGAACGGGAATAGCGGTCTCCGGCTCAAAATCACGTTGGTCGGGTATTATCTGTAGCTCTTTGTAGTGAAGCTGATTACCGAAGCTCAGGTAGCATTTTTTTGTGATGTTATAGTCGGAAAGCCTGAACCGGAAGGTGCCACAGGAATCGGTATTACTACCGGAGAGGTTCACGATTGAGTCGGTACAACTCAGGAGCACCATACAATTTTTCACCGGACGTTTGGTTTCACGGTTGATGACCCGGCCAGTAAGCAGTTGTCCGAATTTTTCAGGAAGGTAATTAACGCGGGCTGATGAATTCCCGGGTGATAGGGATTCAGTCTTCATCTGCTGCACATATGAAAGAAAAGAGCGCGCATGATCTGATAGCGAGTGTTCATGGGCAATGTTGACTGAGAGGTGTGCACAGACCGAATCGGAGAGGAGGTCGCTTAAGCGGATTTCAAATTTTGCTGAATCACCTGTTTTATACTCGTTCATAAGCTGAGTTACCGTAACAGGTATAGCGGTAGTTTGTTTTACAACTGTCGTGTCGGCATGAGGAATCGCGAGCGAAGGAATCAGGTTGCCGGTGAGGTTGTCGAATTGATTGATAATGGTGATTTCTTTCGAAAAATTGCTTAAGGATCCCTGGTTTTTCATCAGGTTGGTATAGGGTCTCAGCCGATAGGCGCCCGACCGGATCGTGTCGTTCAGATAGATGGATCCCCAGCCCATGCCGCTGGTAAGCTTTATTGTAATAGCAGAAACAGGGGTTCCGGAAGGGGCGTACAGGGAGAGGTAGGCAATACTGCTTTGGGATGTAGGCAATAAGTTTTCGGCATTAGCGACATACACCTTGAAAAAAAGGTATTCGCCAGTAAGGTAGATATCGCGGTCGGTATGAATGTAAGCCAGTTCGCTCTTGGTCAGTGGTCTATGCCCCTGGGCAGTACCAGCTATTTGCAGGCCGGTTAAAAGGAAGAGAAGGGATGGTATGAGGAGATAATTTTTCATTCGTTGATCAAAAAGATGTTGGCCACCAGAAAGGGTTGCTTGCCTCCTGTTTTCCTTCATCAGGAATGCTGTCAAGATCATAGGAACTTCTGTAGATCACAAAATTTTCGGTGATGAGTGGCTTAACCCAAAGTGATTTTTCGGCATAGGCCGATACTTCGAAGAACCCCAGAACCTGACGTGAAGGATCAGATGTACAGGTCATGTTTCCTTCGATACCTGCAGCGATGGGATCGAAGAGGCGGTTTGAGCTTGTCAGTTGTGCATTGACTTTTTTGTAGTAGTCGAAGGCAGCATGAGAAATTGTAAATAGTCTGATTTTTAGCAACCAGATGTTGATATACTCGTTTCCGGTGACACTGTACAGGTAATTATTGAGGGGGAAGGAGCAGACAGCGTAATCGCTCAAAGTGGTAAAGGAGACCTCATTTGCTGACCCGGTAAAGTTAATGACCCTGTCGGGATCTAATTTTTTCCATTCGTAGATGGTCGTCGTAGGAGATGCGTTTGGGTCGAGGGGGTAGGTGTAACCATATAGTAATGTCGATTTAAACCTTACCTGGACATCCGGTCCTGCTGTATTTTTTAAGTCGGCCAGTGAAGTGACACACATTTCGGTTTCAATATAAGAAGATCCATTAGGGCGTGTTCTGAGAAAATCGATTTCTTCCAGCTTTCCATGAATACTGTCGACGATGACCGGAGTTGTCATCGGTTGCATATCCGATCTGTACTCGAAATCATCACTGGTTTTTATACAGAGCTGGTAATTAATTCCAGGCTCAGGCAGGGGATTACCGGCGGGAAGAATAAACACCCCATTTGCTGATTCCCCGAATAATAAGGTGTCATGATTTGTTCCCACCACCATCACTTTTGCTCCGGTAACCTGCTCGGAGGAAGTGGCAGCGCCGTAAACCGATGCGTAGGATAACCTGATTTGTGTAGCTTCAGGGTCGTTGGTTAATGCTCCGTCAACAACTAATACATGGGCGTCGGTAGTGATGTCGACATCATAATCTTCGGTACAGCCTGAAATCAGGACTATAAGCAGTGCAAAGGCTGCCAGCGGGTATGTTTTCCTGATGTTATGTTTCATAGCGAGAAGTTATAGGTCAGGGTAGGGAGGGGAGCTCCCAGTATATACATTTTGGAGAGATTATAACTCCCGGTATAGTTCCAGTTTTGAGGGTTTTCACGGGAGTAGAAAACCGAATAGGCGTTTTTACGCCCATAGACGTTGATGATGGAGAAGGTCCAGTTTCCTTTCCAGCGTTTTTTTATGCGCAGACTCTTATCGAATGTAATCGAGAGATCGAGCCGGTGGAAGGCAGGCAGCCGGTATTCATTTCTATCCGAATACCAGACGAGCTGTTCGCCGGCTGAGGTATATTGCAATTCAGGCAAGGTAAGCGGACGCCCGGTGCTGAAATAGAACGTTCCGGTAAACCGCCACCTGCGACTGGGCTGATAGTTTATGTTGACCACCAGGTTGTGAGGGACGTCGAAATTTGACGGAAACCAACTGTTCCCATTGATTTGCCCGCTGGTCATCGTCTCCGACGTCCTGTGCATCGAACGTGAATAAGTATAGCTTATCCAGCCCGATAGTTTTCCGGCATTCTTCCTGATCAGCAGTTCAACGCCATAGCTGTATCCCTGAGCAGCTATAAGATCGGTCTCGAGGTGTTGATTAAGGAGCACCTTTGCCCCGTTCTTGTATTCAGTTACGTTGTCCATCTTCTTGTAGTATACCTCAATTGATGTCTCGATGGTGTTCTTCAGGAAGTTTTTAAAATAGCCCAACGAAACCTGATTGCTCACCGTTGGTTTGAGGTAATATGAGCTGAGTTTCCATGCATCGGTAGGTGAAACCACGGATGAGTTGGATATGAGGTTGATGAATTGGTTCATTCTGTTATAACCCAGCTTTATTGAACTGGTTTCATTGAGAATGTAGCGAAGCGAGAGGCGGGGTTCGATACCTGAATAGGAGGCTACTTTGTCGTTTTCGCCATAATAGAGCGTATCGGATATGCTTTCAACGGTCATCGGGAGCCCGGGTTTATAGATGAAGACGCTCCCGGGGCCAAGGGATCGGAAGTTTACGACCCTGATGCCTGCCTCAATAGCCAGCAGGGGTGTTATTGCAAAATCATCACTCAGGTAGGCAGCCAGTTCTAATCCCTTTTCGGGTTGTAGTTCTGTGGGGACAATATGTGAGGCAATGCCTTCCCGTTGCAGATTTCCCGGTTGGTTGCGATACAATATGCCATCAAGTCCAAAACGGACGGTATGGTCGCTGTTGGGAAACCAGTTCAGGCCGATCTTCAGCGTGTTGTAATTGGTTGATAAGTTGATGCGGGAGGCTTCTTCAGGATGGGAATCATCCGAATCGATTACCCGCAGGTGATAATCGCTGATGCCCCCCATAATTCCCGCCGAGAGTTTTTTCGACAGCAGAAAGTCCCAGCGCAGCGATGCTAACCTGTTTTCATAATGGTAGTCGGTTATACCATTCAGAGAGAAGTCATCGTAGCTGAGATATCCGAAGGTGGAAATTTTACCTGTTGCCGAGTATTTGATGGTACTCATGGCATTGAGGTCGTAGAAGCCTGCGGAGCTTTGTTTTAGTTCGAGGCTGGGGATCTGGTGGAGGATCCAGTCGGAATACGACCCCCTGCCGCTGACCATTAAAGATACCTTGTCGTTATACAAGGGAATGAATGCACTAAGCCGGCTGTTAAGGACACCTATGCCGCCCTGCAGGTTGAACTTTTTGGTGTTTTCCATTCCCAATTTAATGTCCATGACCGATGCTATCCTTTCACCATAACGGGCTGGTATTGATGTTTTATAGATGGTCATCTCTGAAATGGCGTCAGGGTTTATTGCAGCACTCAGGCCGAACAGATGAGAAGAATTGAACAAAGGAACCCCTTCAACAAGAATGAGGTTTTGGTCGACACTTCCCCCACGTACTATAAAGCCGGAACCAAATTCGCCAGGCGACTGGATGCCGGGCAGGAGCGTTGCCCCCCTGATGATATCTGTTTCACCGAAAGTGCCGGCAATGGCCCTGATGGTCCTGGCTTCCATGTTGAAGACACCAAGTTGCGCCCGGGTGACATTGCGATCGGTTCGTTCTCCTATAATTACGGCTTCTTCGAGCGGATAGGATCGTCTGAAAAGATTGAATTCCGCCTTGCCGTTGCTTAACAGGTTGATAGCACGAGATCCGGCTTCGAAGCCAACCGATGATAGGTGAAGGGTGTGTTCACCCACAGGAAGCAGCAATGTAAAATTTCCCTTGAGGTTAGTGGTGGTTGATGCCTTTGAGTCAGCAATGGTAATGCTAACGCCGGGGACGGGCTCCCCGGTGGCGCCGTCTGTAACCTTGCCGGAAAGGGTTGCTTTTGTATATTTCCCATATTCAGTTCCATCGCCTATTTGCAAGGCGTCATTCAGATTTCGCGGGCTGAGATTCCTGCTTCCGTTAAGGCGGGTAATGAAAACATAATTCAGTTCATCAACAATGACGATGTCGAGGTTAGCGAATTTATGGAGGATGATCGCGATTACCTCCTCTATGGGTAGTTGCACTAGGCCGATATCTGCATCTTCCCCGGCAAACCACTCCTTTTTGTAAAAGAGATGAATCTTCTTTTCCTGCTCAATCTGGTTGAAAAGAGAGGTGTAGGAGATTTTTGAAAGAAGATCAGGACCTTGTTGACCGGTGACCTGTGCAATGGAGGTTGATGCGAGAAAGAATAGACCCAGTAGGAAAACTGCATAATATTTATCTGCCAGATAAATATTGGCGGGGAAATGATTACGGCATATCAATTGCAAATTCGGCAAAATCAAGGGTGTAAGAAAATTGACAGCATTCCGGTGGCTAATGGAGTTGTATGCTGGAGATTTCATGGATTAACGTCGTCATTGCATTCCAATAGCCTCAAAAAGGAATGTCATGTCTGCAAAGATAACCCATTTCACACACGCTCTCAGCGTTTAAGAAATCACCATCGATGATCAGGAGTTCTATCTCTTTGTCAGTAGCCGGGCGATGTGACTCAATTCATTAAAAGCAAAATTCATGGGGGCAAAAGAATGGCCGGAGGAGTACTCCGGCCATTAGCTTAATGAATTAATCAGAAGTTTTATGTTTTTATTTTTCGGGGTTTGTAGCCTGTAATGGCGTAATAGAGAATGTAGGCATAACCAATCAGTGGTACAATAAATCCTATACGGATACTGGCAGCGTCGGCAATGGTGCCCATAATCAGTGGAAGAATGGCTCCCCCCACGATGGCCATGCACAGGATGCCGGAGCCCTGGCCTGTATGGCGACCCAGGCCATCGATCGAAAGGGTGAAGATAGTAGGAAACATAATGGAGTTGAATAATCCGACCGAGATGATGGTCCACATGGCAATTGAGCCGGGAAGCATCATCGTGCCTGCTACAAGTATGATGGCAAACACGACATTAAACACCAGGACTTTGGCCGGGTTGATATAACTTTGTACAACAGAACCCAGAAAGCGGCCTATCATAGCCCCACCCCAATAGAATGCTACATATTTTCCTGCCGTAGCCTGAGTAAGCCCTCCGATTTCAGGTAAACTGAAAAAATTAACAAGGAAACTACCAATAGATACTTCGCTGCCAACATAGAGAAAGATAGCAACTGCACCGAGTACCAGGTGACGGTATTGCCAGGCGCTTCCGCCAGTCTTTGTGTCGTCAGATCCTGGGGCCTGAATTTTCGGAAGTTTCACAAACGCAAATACCAATGCAATCAGAAATAGCGCAAAAGCGATCATGATATAGGGAAGCCTGACGGCGGCAGCTTCTTCGGCGGGGGTTACGAACGAATTTTCCAGAATCATCATCGACCCGAAAACAGGGGCAATGGTCGTTCCAAGAGAATTGAAAGCCTGTGTAAGGCTTAGCCTGCTACTGGCTGTTTCGGGTCGACCCAGGATGGCTACAAAAGGATTTGCTGCAACCTGAAGAAGTGTAATACCAGAAGCGAGAACAAAGAAGGCACCCAGGAAGAAGGGGTACGATACCATGGCTGCGGCAGGGAGAAAGAGCAGTGCTCCGATGCCCGTAACCGTAAGCCCGACAACAATTCCACGCTGGTAGCCAATGCGTGAAACGATGAATCCGGAAGGGATTGACATGATGGCATAGGCCCCGAAGAAGATGAACTGAATCAGCATGGTACGGGTGTAGTTCAGGCTGAAGAGTCCTTTCAGATGAGGAATCAGGATGTCGTTGAGACATGTGATGAAGCCCCACATGAAGAACAGAGAGGTGAGCAGGGCAAGTGCGGGCACAAAGTTCGATTTCTGAAGGCCGGGTGCCGCTTGACCCGTTTGGTTTGAAATGTTCATGTTGAGAGTTTAAAGTAGCGCAATATTAGGTATAAAGTGTGAAATGGCCAAGATGCCGGGATGACAGTTTTTTGGAAATGTAATCTGGTTTCAGTTGATGGTTAAATAATCCGATTCGCACTGATTATTGCTTTTGGTATGGGGTTGGTTAAATCTGGCGGCTGAATTCTAAGTCCGGGCGATTATGCAAAATGATAAATACCGAATTTTGTGTTTGACATTGAACGCAAGACCAGCCTGTGCAGAACTGCTTTTCTAAAGCCGCATAAAAAATTTCCTGTAATACTTGTCAGTATAAGCAGCTTCGGAGATTCTCGTGAATTTTGCCCCAATGCGTTATTTAGGAAGGTGAAGTTTAAAAAAGCGTTTTTTCCAAAGGGTCATTTGTTATGAAAAACAATCAGGGAGCTTTCAGTAATCAAAGGCCAACAATTCCCTAATCTGACATACCTTTACCAATCAATATTCCATACCTTTGCCTATCAAATTTCGCAGCGATGTATACACTGTTCAAAAAAGAGGTTAACTCGTTTCTCAACAGCCTGATCGGCTACATCACCATTGGCGTGTTTTTACTGATCAACGGGTTGTTCCTATGGGTTTTTCCCCTCGATTTCAACATCATGGACTACGGCTACGCCGGGCTGGACGGGTTGTTTATGTTAGCTCCCTTCGTCTTCCTTTTTCTTATACCTGCCATCACCATGCGTTCCTTTGCCGATGAAAGAAGGAGCGGAACCATCGAACTTCTGCTTACTCGTCCTATCACTGATATGCAGATCGTGATGGCCAAATACCTTGCAGGCGTTGTTCTTGTCGTGTTCTCGGTACTCCCTTCTTTAATTTATTTCTACGCTGTTTATCAGTTGGGTATGCCTAAGGGTAACATCGATATGGGAGCTACCTGGGGGTCATACATCGGATTGCTCTTTCTGGGGGCATCGTTTGTAGCCATTGGTGTATTTGTCAGCTCTATTACAGACAATCAGATCGTCGCTTTCCTGCTGTCAGTCGTAATTTGTGGCTTTGTGTACATTGGATTTGACTTTATCCATTCGCTTTCGCTTTTTGGATCGTTCGATTTGTTTATCAAGTCGTTGGGCATTAATGAGCATTATACCAGCATCAGCCGTGGAGTGGTTGACACGCGTGATATGCTTTACTTCCTGAGTCTGATTGCAATATTTTTGGTATTTACCAGAGTGTCGCTTGAGAGTAGAAAATGGTAAGCATTTACGATTCCATGTGTCTGTAAATTATTGTTTATAAGTTAACAGACTATCAATACCTATCTTTTTTTTCGAGGGTTAGCACCATTATTATATCTTTGCCCATACACTAATTGTAACTGAGTGCTGATGGACAAAACACCTTATATCAGGCCCACCTGGGATGAATATTTCATGGAAGTGGCCAATACCATTGCTAAAAGAGCTACTTGTGACAGAGGGCGGAGTGGATGTGTCATTGCCCGTAATAAACAGATTCTGGTTACCGGTTACGTTGGATCACCACGTGGATTGAAGCACTGTGACGAAGTGGGGCATTTGTTTAAAAAGACCATTCATGAAGATGGTTCCGTAACCAATCATTGCGTTCGTACGGTACATGCTGAGCAAAATGCCATTTGTCAGGCTGCCCGGCTCGGAATTGCACTTGAAGGGGCTACCCTGTATTGCAGGATGACTCCCTGCAGGACGTGTGCCATGCTGATTATTAACTGCGGCATTAAGCGGGTAGTATGCGAATACCGATATCACTCAGGCGGAGAATCAGAACAGATGTTTGCAGAAGCAGCTGTTAAGCTGGACTTTGTTCACAATGAAATTCTACAATACGACAAGCAAAAAGGCTAAAAAGCTTTTGCCTGACTTTCAAAATTTATCAATAAATGATCAACAAAGGAAGCATTGCAATCTTATGCGGAGGTGGTCCTGCCCCCGGGATTAACACCGTGATAGGTACCTTGGTAAAGGTATTCCTACAGAGCGGCTATCGCGTTCTGGGGATTCATGAAGCTTACAAGACGATTTTCACTGATAAGCCCTGTTTTCAGGAGATCAGCTTTGAAATGGCTGATGAAATTTACAAACGGGGAGGTTCAGCATTACGCATGAGCCGTTATAAGCCAAAAGACAGCGAGTTTAACACTAAGTTTTTTGCTGATAACAATATCCGCCTGCTTGTCACCATTGGTGGTGACGATACTGCAGGAACGGCCAACAGGATCGCAAGATTCCTTAAATCGCAAAATATTAAAATTCAGAATATCCACGTTCCGAAAACTATCGATAACGACTTGCCTCTTCCCGAAGGTCAGCCGACTTTTGGTTATCAGAGTGCCAAGGAGGAGGGCGTCCGTATTGCTCAGACCGTTTATGAGGATGCCCGCACGAGCGGTAATTGGTTTGTGATGTCGGCTATGGGACGTGAAGCGGGTCACCTGGCCTTCGGTATCGGGGCTGCCTGCCACTTTCCGATGATTATCATCCCTGAAATGTTTTCAAAGGCTCAGATATCGCTGGAGAAAATCATCCGACTGGTGATCAGTTCCATCGTCAAGCGTCAGATTCATGGGATCATGCATGGTGTTGCGGTGATCTCTGAAGGGGTCTTTCATTTTCTTCCTATCGAAGAGATTATCAACTCAGGAATCAATTTCACTTATGATGATCACGGTCATCCAGAGTTGGGCAATGTCAGCAAAGCTCACATATTTAACGTACTGATTCAGCATCGGCTGAAGGAACTTAACCTTGATGTAAAGAGTCGTCCCGTAGAGTTGGGGTATGAGTTGCGCTGTGTACGCCCCATTGGCTTCGACCTGCTCTATTGCAATCTGCTTGGGCTGGGTGTAAAGAAGCTGTTCGATGAAGGCTATACAGAGTGTATGGTTACCTCAGAGCCTAATGGCGACATCCATCCCCTATTCCTGAAAGATGTGACCGATGCTGATGGCAAAGTAAAGCCTCGTATGGTTAACATCAACTCTCAGAAATCGGAACTTGTATTCCAGTATAATCTTCAGTTTCTTGCTCCTGAGGATTATGAGGAGGCTCGCCTGATTTTACCCAATCCTGAAGAATACGACTTTTTTAAAATCCTTGATTGGCCCGATCCTCAAGCTACCGTTGAGTGATGGTCATAAGCAGCATAGGTTTAATGACCAGGGAAGCAAAATAGCCTGAGGCTGGCCGATGTTTGAAGTTTTAACATCTGGTTTCCTGATGAATTCAGACCCTTACTGCAAAACTATTAGTTCATGTGGAAATACATCATCCGTCTGATCCTACGGTATAGGGTCGCCAACCTAATCGTTATAGGGTTGCTTACCATCGGGATGGCATTTATGGCCACCCGCGTTCAGATGTCGTATGAAATGGCCAGGATGTTGCCCAAATCCGACAGCGTTAGTATGGAATATGAGCATTTCAAGGCTACATTTGGTCAGGATGGCGCCGTTGTGTTGGCAGGACTCACAACCGACAGTCTCTTTACTCCTTCCGCCATCGAAAAGCTTGATCAGCTAACAATGCGCATCAAGGCTACCGAAGGGATCGAAGAGGTACTGAGTCCCACGAGGCTTTTTAATTTGGTGAAAGATACGGTCAGGAAGCAGTTTACACTTATGCCATTGATGAAGCGGCTGCCGCAGACACAGGCAGAGGTCGATTCGTTTCGCACCTGCCTTTACAACCTGCCGTTTTATCAAGGGTTAATCTTTAGTGTCGACGGGGAAGTGGCCCTTATGACCATCACCCTCGATAAGAAGATGCTCAATAATCGGGCTCGCGTTGCCCTGATTGATTCGCTGAAATCCCGGGTAGAAACTTTTGGGCATGCTACCGGGGTAAAGGTGAGTTTCAGCGGGTTGCCATATATCCGCACGATCACCAGCCGTAAGATAGAACAGGAACTGAAACTTTTTGTGCTTTTCTCGTTGCTGATAACCTCTGTGATCCTGCTACTATTGTTTAGGTCGGGCAAAGCGGTGTTTTTCCCGGTAATCATTGTTTTCATCAGTGTAATCTGGACGATGGGATTCATCTCCCTGCTTGGCTACAAGATAACCATTCTTACCGGGGTGCTGCCACCATTGATCATCGTCATCGGGATCGAGAACTGTATCTTCCTTCTCAATAAGTATCATTCCGAATATCGGGATCATGGAGGAAAGGTAAGAGCTCTCTCGCATGTAGTAGAGCGGATAGGTAGTGCCAATATGCTCACCAATGCCACTACAGCGGCAGGATTTGCCTCTTTTATCATCACTGGTAATGCTATGCTTACTGAGTTTGGATTGGTGGCATCGCTCAGCATTCTGACAGTATTCCTACTCACCCTGTTTCTGATTCCTATCTTTTTCAGCTTCTTGCCCAATCCCGAAGTCAGGCACACCAAGCATCTCGAAAAAGGTCTGATCAGCGGTATTATACGCTGGATTGTAATCATCGTTGAGAAGCGCAGGCCCGTGATTTACCTGGTCACTTTCGTAATGGTAATCATCGGCGTTGTCGGGGTTACCCGGCTTGGTACCAGCGGTAAAATTGTCGACGATATGCCACATCGCGATCCTATGTATAAGGATCTTGTTTTCCTTGAGAAACATTACAATGGTGTGATGCCACTTGAAATAAGCATTGATACCCGTAAGAAGCGGGGGGTGATACGCGCCGATAACCTTGCCCGAATTGATAAGCTTCAGCAGGTTTTGGCTGAGTATCCGGAGTTGTCAAAGCCACTCTCGGTAGTGGAGGTGGCCAAACTTTCACGTCAGGCCTTCTTTGGTGGTGACCCATTACAATATTCCCTTCCAACCAGCCACGAACGTAACTTTATTCTGGGCTATATGCCTAAGAACACGAAGAAGAAAGGAGGTCGCACCATCATGGATGCCTTTGCCGATAGTACTCTTCAGAAAACACGTATCAGCGTGCAAATGGAAAATGTGGGTACCGACGACATCGACAGGATAACCGAAAGCCTGAGACCACGTATTGACTCGATTTTCTCACCCGATAAGTATGATGTAAAGATTACCGGAACTTCGGTGGTGTTTCTTAAAGGGACAGACTACATGGTAAACAACCTGTTCCAGAGTCTGGTGCTGGCTGTCATTCTTATTTCAGGCTTAATGGCCCTGTTGTTCAGTTCCTGGCGAATGATTGCCATCTCGCTCATCCCCAATCTGATTCCCCAGTTACTCACTGCCGCGCTTATGGGCTATGCCGGCATTCCGATTAAACCCAGCACCATTCTCATATTCAGTGTGGCACTTGGCATCTCGGTCGATAACACCATCCAGTTCCTGTCGCGATATAGGTTACAGTTGCGGCTGAACGACTGGAATATCCGCCCCAGTGTGTTGAAAGCATTGAGTGAGACAGGCTATAGCATGATCTATAGTTCTTCAGTGTTGTTTTTTGGCTTTCTTGTCTTTGTGCTATCGACCTTTGGTGGCACCGAGGCCATGGGTTACCTTATCTCCTTTACATTGCTCACGGCACTTCTCTCTAATCTTTTCCTGATCCCGTCACTGTTGTTGTGGCTCGATCATATCGTCACAACACGCCGTTTCAGGGAGCCGTTGTTGCAGATTCTCGATGAGGAATTTGACGAGGAGATTGATTCCATTGAATTGGAAACCGATACAAGGGGAGGGGCCTGATCTCTTTGTAAAAGAGAAGGGCACCTTTCCGAAAACAGTTATCTTTGCTTTTAGCCGTATACCGAAAGTAGTTATTCAAATACTGATAATCCACAAAAAAGAAGCGCCATGAAAGGAATCATTCTCGCCGGAGGATCCGGAACCAGGCTCCATCCCCTTACTCTGGCTGTGAGCAAGCAATTGATGCCAATCTACGACAAACCGATGATTTATTATCCGTTATCGGTGCTGATGATGGCTGATATCCGTGAGATATTGATCATTTCGACTCCCCATGACCTTCCTCACTTCAGGAAGCTTTTGGGCGATGGCAGTGCATTGGGCTGTAGGTTCTGCTATGCCGAACAGGCTGTCCCTAACGGATTGGCGCAAGCCTTCGTGATAGGTGCCGACTTTATCGGTAACGACAAGGTGGCCCTCGTATTGGGCGACAATATCTTCTTTGGACGCGGTCTACAAGAGTTGCTGATGGAATGTAACGATCCGGAAGGTGGTGTGGTGTTTGCTTATCATGTAGGTGATCCTGAACGATATGGTGTAGTTGAGTTCGATGAGAACCTGAAAGCTCTCACCATCGAGGAAAAACCGGACAAACCCCGCTCTAATTATGCAGTCCCCGGACTTTATTTTTACGACAATTCGGTCATAGAAGTTGCCCGTAACCTCAAACCCTCGGCAAGAGGTGAATACGAGATCACTGATGTGAACAAGTGGTATCTGGAGCGCGGACTGTTGAAGGTAGGAATACTGAGCCGAGGAACAGCATGGCTCGATACAGGTACATTCAGTTCACTGATTCAGGCCTCACAGTTTGTAGAAGTAATTCAGAACCGCCAGGGCCTTATGATAGGCTGTATCGAAGAGATCGCTTTCAGACATGGTTTTATCAGCAAGGCGCAGTTGCATGCACTTGCTCAACCCCTGATGAAGAGTGGTTATGGCACCTACCTGATGAAACTTGCCACCGACGATTAGATTTACGGGTTGCTAGGTGTTGTGAAAACCGGTGTCATTACCGGTTTTTTGTATTTTTGTAAACAGCAAATTTATTTAAATGAAACACACCGCCGATCAGATCCGCCGGACAATTGAAGAAACCATAGCCCGATTACCGCTTGACGGAGCCCCCCCCTTGCTGTATCAGCCTATACGGTACGCTATGTCGCAGGGAGGGAAGAGGTTGCGCCCGACTTTATTAATGCTGGCTGCTGAAATGTATGGTGCCGATATCCAAAGCGCTGTATGGCCTGCCATTGGTCTTGAAGTGTTTCATAACTTCACCCTGGTACACGACGACATTATGGATCAATCTCCCATTCGCCGTGGTGTAGAGACTGTTTATAAAAAATGGACATCGAGCGTGGCCATCCTTTCGGGTGATACTATGTTTGCCCTTGCCTATGATCTGCTGATCCGTTGTGATTCACCCCATATCAGGGAGATTCTTCACCTTTTCAACCGCACCGCCATTGAGGTGTGTGAAGGTCAACAACTCGATATGGATTTCGAGTTACAGAAGGTAGTTGACATTGATGAATACATGAAGATGATAAGGCTGAAGACGGCTGTACTGCTTGCTGCCAGTTTGAAGACAGGCGCACTGATTGCTGATGTCAATACCAATGAAGCCGAACGTATTTACGATTTCGGCATCAACATCGGATTGGCTTTTCAGCTTATGGATGATCTGCTCGACGTTTATTCTGAAGAAGCTCTCTTTGGGAAAAAAACCGGCAATGACATTGTTACCAACAAGAAAACTTTCCTCTACCTGAAGGCCTTTGAATTGGCTGATTCTAAGCAGCAGCACGAGTTGGAACAGGCCTTCGCAATCAGCAGCCCTGTTGAAAAGGTTACTACAGTACGTGCTTTGTATGATGATCTGGGGGTTCGGGAGGCTACGCTGGCCGAAATTCAACGACTCCACCAGATTTCTGAATCTTTCTTCGATAACTTGCCTGCCGGAATCAGTCAATCCGACGAATTACACAGAGTAACTCTGGGCCTGGTGGAAAGAAAATACTGACCGGTAATGGTCAGTTAGTCGGGTGGCAATGATAGTGTGGCATAGTGATCACTACTATTATTTATTTGTTTTTATGAAGGTATTATTATCCTGTTGTCAGGAATACCAGCTTTGTTTTCTATCGGGAATGTTGCTATGGTCAGCGAAGGAACTGTCGGTATGGTTATTCTCCGATGTGATGCGTCAAAATGCTGGTACCCCTGATAACCGGATGATGCTGTAAATCATCTGTGCTGTCAACCGGTAAGTGAACCGGTTTTTTATTTCAGATTAGTTTCTATACTGATCTGCAATTCCAAAGGGAATTTTTATACTGAAGGTGATGTTTCTGCCGGCATTATTGTAGTTCACCTCCTTGAGCGTTGATAAATGGTCAATATACTTTGTATCTAAGAGGTTATTGATACTGATTTTGAATGAAATTTCCTGGTTCTGTATCTTTAGGTTGGCACCAATTCCGAAGTCAAACAGTGTATAGCCCGGCGTAGTTGTCTCATCAGGTGCGGCATTGTTTTGATTAAATGCTGTGGTGCTGTTTACCGATGCAAATGCCTTGTGCAACTGCAGAAATTTCTCTTTTTCTCCCCTTAACTCCAATCGAAACTTATGGGCGGGAACAAAGGGCAGGTAGTCGCCGTTCTGTTGCCTGCCAATGACCGATGAGAACGTTGCTTCGGTATGGAGCCATTTTAAAGCCTCGGGATGTAAATGAATACCTGCTTCACCACCAAACAGGGTAGCATTCGATTGTTTGTACCTGAATACCGGAATACCAGTTGAAGTCATCTCTCCTGTAGGAGCGATGAAAATGTAGTTATTTACAATGTTGTAAAAGCCGGCAATATCGGCTGTAAAGTTGTTTTTGTGGTAGTGCAGACTCAGGTCTGCCTCATAGGCGTTCTCTGGCACCAGATTCTGGTCACCTGTTTCGTATCGCAGTTCATGCTGCCCGTTTGAGGTAAGTTCTGCCAGGTTAGGCGTGCGGTAAGCTGCAGCAATATTAGTCCTCAGAAGCAGGTTTTCGGAAAGATTACAGGTTGCCCCCAGTGAACCACTAAAACTCCCGTACGACTTGTTCAAAGATGCCCGGTAAGCCGCTGTATCGGTTACCGATCCAATTGCCTGGGTTGAAATGGATTTATTGTCGTAACGAATGCCAGCCTGTAACATTAATTTCTTTAGTGCTTTGAACTGTATTAATCCAAATGCCGAGTAGTTATCGGTCTTTGCATCGGGTAAGAGTTTCACCTCCCGGTCGTTGAGGTTCTTGTTTTCCTGATTGAATCCCTGGAAACCAATGATATATTCCGAATTTTCAGGTGAAGGCAGGTGTAGTTTGACATCATAGGTAAGGGTGGCGAGCTGCATTTGAATCTCATAAACACCGACATCGCCGAAATGAATGAGATCGGTATTCTGATAAGCCAGATTAAGGTCAAGCTTGTAATTTCCCAGGTACAACTTGTTTTGAGCGGACAGCAGATGCGTGTTCAATTCCTGATAGAAGATCTCATTTGTTCTTCCCCGCTCTTTGATTTCCAGGATTGCCTCATCCTCAACGAGTCCAAGTTTTTGATTATTAAAACTGTAAATCAGTTTAAATGTTCCGATTTTATCTGTAAAACCAGCATCTGCTTTTACCGACAATTCGTTAAACCTTGAATTAGGGACATAGCTGCCGCCTCCCTGAAGAAAATCAGAATTTGTTTTTTGTCCTACCCTTATGCCTCCATAAAACTTTTTTGATGCACCTTTTATCCCCAGGTTGTTCGTTACTCCTAATGTATTGGAAAACAACTGCAGGTTATAATCACCAACGATGGTTCCTATCGGGGCAGGCTTTTCTTTGATGAAGTTGATTACACCTCCGATTGCATCTGAGCCATATAGCAGGGAAGCAGGGCCTTTGATGATCTCAACATCAGCAATTCCGAACTCGTCAATTCCGAGCGGATGATGACTTGAGTACTGGTAGTTTTCAAATCGTACACCATTGTTCAGTACCAGTATGTCGTTCATGGAAAGACCACGGATAACAGGTTTGGAAATCCCGCTACCCTTCGAGATCATATCAACACCCGGCACTTTTGTGAGTACTTCGGTAAAGTTAGGAGTGCTTTTTGTGCCTTCCATATTGAGCTTTAAAACATCAATCTTTACAGCGTTATCATGTTGTGTGGAGCTGTAGCCACCGGAAATAACAATTTCTTCTGCTTCAATGGCTGTTTCCACAAGCGATATATCTAATTTTATATGCTGTCCGCTTAGTTCTACCGTTTCGATACGGTTGGTATAGCCTATAAAGGAAAATTGGATTTTTACCTTTCCATCCGGCAGGTTCAATAGCTCATAGGTTCCATCAGATCCGGAGACTGTTCCTTTATATAATTCATGGATAAATACTGTAGCCCCAATTAATGGTTTGTTATCCTGGTCAGTAATTCTGCCTGTAATTTGGTTTTGTGCATTTACGAGCGGGTATGACAATAGGATAACGAAAAAGATAATTATTCTTTTCATTTTATTACGTATTAAGATTTAACAAATTTGAATGGTCAGCAATGGGTTTGCCGCAATTTAAATCTGTATAGATGGGGGTGCACGTAATAAAAAGGAATAGTGGGGGTGGTTGAAATAGTGTTTTAACCTATAGTTGTTGAAGTAGCTGTCTACAGGTTGTTCGTCGGGTAAAACAACGGTTTCAAAGGTTGACGAAAAAACCGAAAACTCAAAGTCGCAGACCGCGCAGATTTCCTTAAACTCCATGTGGCCCCTGCTGCTGTGGTGGCTACACTTGTCGTGATGATGGTGATGCCCAAGTTTAACGACAGAAGGGATCAGGAATACCACCAGAAGCAGTACCGGCAAGGTATGTTTAATCTTTCTGATCATTAAACCTCTAAGAGTGTTGTGTTACAATTTTTATTCTTCAGGTATTTACTGTTTCTGCGCAGCGCAAAGGTAATGTAATTTACCAGCCGCTTAATTTACCATTTTGGATAGAATTTTGAATGGCACCATGCATTTTTGGACTTTTCTAACACTTTCTCTGATGAATTGGTTCATTTTTATTGAATGGAAAATAATTTAAAAGGAGCACTTTGTTATGGACTCAATCGTTCAATTTCAGAAAACAGGGATTACTTCTCTGTCGTTGAGGCACAAATAATAATTGCCGGGGAGAAGTCTTCGCAGCTATTATTTTTAACGGCTGAGCGGCATTATTCCGGTTGATCTGCCTTAATAATTTTGAAGTTCATCTTGTTGGTTGTAATCAGGTAACATCCTTTTGGGAGATGAGCTATATTGACAGGTTTCAATCGCTCAACCTGTTGGTCAAATACCTTTCGGCCACTCAGGTCAAACATCTGTAATCGTCCGCTATAATCGAGTAAGAGCGTTGAACAGGTTGGGTTCCCGCTTCGCAGAATGGTATTTGTAACTTCTGATGCGTTTATACCAGTCTCAAAATCAAGATGAATAGTGATGTAATTTTCAGTTGAATCGGTAATAGTGTAGAGATGATTGTACCCGGGCAAGCATAATGCAGGAGTATTATACCCACATGTGTCTTTATGCAATAGAATTGATGTCCATGAGTTATACTCACTATTCTCGTACATATCACTAAAGTCTGAGTAAATCTCAACAGGGTAGTGTTCGGCTTCTAATTTGAAAACGAAATTGGTACCTTCCTGAACATAGGGTCCGCTTGGACGCATATCGAATTTTAAATCATAATTTGCCGGAAACAAATCGATCAAAAAATTGTATCGAAAAACGCAATCAACAGAGTCGTTTGTGCGATGAATTGATCTGATCTCCGGTTTATTCCATGGTACATTGGATATGTCCTGCTCATTCCATTCAGTATCAAGTCCAATTGTCGCTGAATAGTTGTTGCCGAATAGCACCGAATCGGTGGTACCCTGTGCATCGATGAGATAGAGTTTGTTAATAAATTCCCATGATTGTCCTTGCATCACCAGAGAGTGTAGAACTAATAGCAATAGCGTAAGTTTTGTTTTCATAAATGATTAGTTTTAAGAATAAGGTTGATTAGTTAATGGTAGTGTTGGATGAATTATTTTATCGCTTGCAGACCAATTCATATCCATAATTGCTTAACAGAAGACCCCCTTGTAATTGTGTTCGGGGGACAGGTGCCGGAATTCAAAATGTTGATGTTACATATTCCAGATTACGCCACCATTCAGGGTGATGTATCCAAGGTCAACTCTGCTTTTAATCACAGCTTGATATTCAGCACTGAAGCCAAGGTCAAACTTTTTGGACAACTTGAACAAACTACCCATGTGGGCACAAATGGCAAAATCAGACCATAAAGCTGAACGGGTTTTGGTTCCTAAATAGTCGGTAGTGGCAGACCAAAAAGTCATACCCAAGCCGGCACCAATATACGGCCTTACTCCCTCCTGAGCAAAGAAGTGGTCGGCAGTTATCATGACGGGTATGAAGTGGTAGTTGATGCTTAATGCTTCTTTTTCAGGATACTCATTACGGCTGAAATACTCGATCCACATTTCGTTTACCGGCATCGTCACAAATCCCGATTGGATGCCAAGGGCAAACCGATCGGTGAAGAAATATCGGAAAGTGGCCATCCCATCGAAGCCTTGGCTGCATTCATCGCGCAAATCACCTCCGGGTAAGCTTACACCCCCGGTAATACCTAATTTTAATTGCCCGCGATGCTGAGCGTTTAAGCGGGGCAGAAGAAGTATGAAAAATGCAGAGAGTAGCAGGAGTCTGGTCATTGTTCTCATAGTTTCTGATATCTGGTTTTTGTTGAATATGGGATTCATTATTCACGGCTTGTCATTCAAAGAGATCTGAAAAATGTACTTCGTGTATTGAACTGATTATTTGAGATATAGATGTCTATTCAGGGCGTATCGCAAATAGGGTTGATGTTCTGGCTACAAAAGTAAATAATTTCACATATAAATTGCAGGGAATTCCTTTTTTATTACATACTTCCACATTGGCCGCAGTTGAAGATCAAAATATCAGTCTTTAGCGGTCTGATTTCTGTCATCGTTTTCCTTGAAAATCACAACGACTTCATCGTAATACAAGTGGTTGATGTATGTGCTTTTTTAGTGGGAATCAGAATTGGGCATTTTACAATAGATGGTGTCTGTTGATTAGTCGGGTGATTGTGTTCACTTGTATTACTATTGTTTCGCGGGAGCCTTCATCCTCCTCTATGGTCTTTTCATACAGCTCTTTTCCTGTACTCATTAACAATATATAGTTAATTAACGCAATAGTATTTGCTTGACAAAACCAGCCTGCATACATCTAAGCAAGAATCATGTTAGGTCGAAACTGATTTGGCTTTCCGGGTAGTAAATCTGTTTCTCTCATTTTATTACATGAGTTATACCAAAGTAATACTTCATTTGAGGCTGGTTCGTTTTCGCTTCGTTGTCGTTTCGAAAATTAACGAAAAAGCTACGAACGCGCTACGAAGCCGCTTCGAAGCGACTTCGAACCGATGCTATGTTTGAGGCCTGTATGTCAGTGTCTTGGTAATTCCTATTTTTGTTTTAGAATAATGTGGGATTTGTGTGAATCTGCTCTCATATTTACTGTTGAACCTGAACATAATCTATAGGCTCTTACCGCTGTCGGTACAAACTGTATGGCTCCGGCATTCGGAAACACTATATTAGTTAATTATTTAACTGATCAATATGATTTCAGCCTGTATAGTTGTTTGACTTGTAGTTAGTTGTGATCGTGATTCGTGTTTATCGGCTATTGAACTGTGACGATTATAACGGCATTCAAGATCAGATTGCTGCCTGTGCCATTCTGGGTTTAGCCGGAATTTGAGTGAAAAGCATATTATTTGTAAACAGGGTAATGTCCCGAGATTGACTTTTTGGGGATTATTGCGATTGCAGGAGTGACATTTTTTGATCCTTCAGTTGATTATCTGTGTGATAAATCTGGAATTGTTTTTAACTTGCCATGGTTTTATTATTTGTTGAGGATTGTGTGTAATTAGTCATTATATTTGTTGGGTATAATTGGTTCATTTCGTCTCAACATTAAAACAGTTACCAATGAGGAGAATCTTGATTATGGCCTTTATGGCCGCTGCGATCATTATAACAACTGCCTGCAGTAAGGATGAAAAAACAGAAACCCCTGAAGTCCCAACAACAAGTTTTTCAGTGAAGACTGACGGAATAGTGTGGACCCCTAACATAATTTCAGCTTTCTATAATGAAACGGAGGATGTTGTTGTGGTCAGCGCGACTGATGCCGCGTTAAAAATGATTACCATCACTTTTTATGGACACACAGCCCGCACCTATCCGGTTGATAATAGCGATAAATCTGCTGCATGCGGATACAGCATTGGTACAACTGCTTCATACAATACCATTTTTCTGGAAGAACCACAAGGATCGGTCACCATCTCTGAATTTAATCTGACCAATAGTCTTGTCAGTGGAACGTTCTCATTTGTTGTTCAAGACATCAACGGTAATAAAATTACTTTCTCCGAAGGGACGTTTAGTAATGTATCCGTCCAGATTTTGTAGGGCGGCCGTTTGCTATTTACTGTTTGCTGTCTGATTTTTCGGGGCAGCCTGTACAAGTGGGGATATTGGGTAAAGCTACTGGGTGCCGATGGTTGAATAATGACTCTGCGTAAGAAGAAGCCGGAGCCCGGAAACATAGATTGTTTATGGACTTACATGTTGGCTTTCTTTTATAGGAGAGCCGGTTACCCGATTCCTTTTTTGACTAATCACAGTCATTTTTTCTTTCCTGCTCTTAGTAACCCCAGCACGCCATTGATAAAGCTGAGGGGGTGGATTGGATTGCCGGGAATGTACAGGTCGATGGGATATTTACTCAGAAAAGTACGATCTAAAGCGGGACTGTTATCAAAGATGCCACCGCTGATGGCATCAACGCCTGCCAGAATGATGATTTTTGGGGAAGGTGTTGCATCGTAACATATTTGCAGTGGTTCGGCCATGTTTTGACTGATAGGGCCGGTGATGACGATGCCATCGGCATGGCGTGGCGAAGCCACGAATTCTATTCCAAACCTGCCCATATCAAAGTTGACGTTACCGGCTGCACCCAGTTCCCATTCACAACTGTTATCGCCTCCTGCAGATACCTGCCTTAGTTTGAGTGAACCTGCGTACAGGCGTGTAATCTCCCCGCGAATCTTAGCAGGGTCGAAGCCAACAGGCTGGTCAATACCTTCGTGGACGATTAGCTTTTCACGAGAATTGGAGCCTAACTTGTAGTCCTTTGTGAACCTGATTTTTTCGGGAAAGCGATCGGCACATTCGCCACAAAACAAGCATTTTCCCAGATCAATGCTTACTGCAGGATCGGCGTTAATGGCATGCGTGGGGCAGACGGCACATAGTGCAGTAATATCAACTGGCAAGGTGCTGATGACGGGGCGTCCGCTGAAGATGCCAGGCACTTCCACTGTGGTGACATCGGGGATATATTGTTTCCCCTGATGGAATAATATTTTGAGTTCCGGAATCATTGGTAAGTCGATTTAATCTTTTACAGGTCGAAGCCACAATAGCTAAGGTTATAGCTTTTGTTGCAAATAGGAAAGTCCGATATCTCGTTGTTGCGTACGGCCAGTGCCAGTGCGGTCCAGTTATGCATTGAGGGATCTTTGATCTTGTAGAGGGCCAGATCACCGTCATCGCCGATGATGGCGGCATGGCAGATTTCACCACGCCATCCTTCAACCAAAGAAACAATGAGCGTGTTGGGAGCCGGTGGATTAATTGTTGTGTTCTGAGGAGAGGGTTTGGGCATTTCCTGCATCAAAGTGCGGGCATAACCTATCGATTGCCTGATCTCCGAGTCCCGTATTTGTGTTCGGGCATAAACGTCACCCTGGGGCATTAATACCGGTGTATGATTAATGTTGTGGTAACCGAGATACGGATGGCTCTTCCTTACATCGCGTTCAAGGTTTGCCGATCGTGCCGCCATCCCTACAGCGCCGATCTGAAGATTCTGCTCTCGTGTTACCACCCCGGTTTTTTCCAGACGCGACAGCACCGAAGGGAGATCGATCATGCGGTCGAACATCTCTGTATAGTCGGGCCAGTAAGCGTTGAGGACATTTGAGAAGTTTTCAGCCAGAGTATCGTCGAAAGGAAATCTGCTGCGGAAAGGCCGGATGAGGCCTTTGGCGAGTCTGTTGCCGCCCCATGTCTGGAAGGCGTTGATGATGGGTGTTCGTAATCTTCCAAAGACACTGCTCCCAAGCTGGTATGCGATGTCGGTGGCGATTGCACTGAGGTCGCCCGAATGGATGGCAATGCGTTCCCACTCCAGCGCCAGAGTACGTGCCTGTACGAGATCGGGCGAAGGCGTGAAGCCGCTGAGACTCTCCCAAAGGTTGACAAATGCCGTTGTGTGTCCGACTACTGTATCTCCGGCAATAGATTCAGCCAGAATGGTGCGGCTGAGGAGGTCTTTCTTTTCGATCATTAGCTTCTCGATGCCGCGATGCTGAAATCCCAGATGGATCTCGAGGTGGAGTATCTGTTCGCCATTGCAGATGAATCGGAAGTGTCCGGGTTCTATCACGCCGGCATGAATAGGCCCGACACCCACTTCGTGCAGTTCTTCGCTTTCGATATGATAGAAAGGGTAGTTTTCAATTTTTTGATTCAGGTCTGCGCGGTACCAGGGATAGCGTACCGGTTTCAGCCAGGGGTGGTCGGTGTAATGTATTCCGAGGCTTTCGTGTATTTCGCGTTCGAATATATGAAAAGAGAAATGGCGGCGGGTAAACGACGGAAGCTGGTCGGACTGATTGACTAAGGCAACATTCACATGGATGGTGCGGGCGTTATCGTTAGCCATGCAGCAGATCAGCCTGATGAGGCCATTGACCGGTTGACCGAAATAGTTGATGCAGTGCCAGTCTTTATGAGCCATCAATGCCGTGTTATGTTCCAGAAAATCGGTATAGCCGAGAACCGGAATGGCATCCAGCGCCACTGGCTGGTTATTTCTTATTTCAATAGATTTCTTCATGGCAACTGTGGAAGATTGATAATGGCGGTCTGGATGAGATCGATGAGCTGCGCCGGGGGGTAGTACCCAAACCAGAGGACTACAGCCAGTAAGAGGTATTGTGATAATGATTCGGCTGGGGGAATTCGTTTGAATTTTGATTCATCGAATGATACCGGTTTGATGAATAGTATCTTGAAGACATTCCGTCCGAACGACCAGATGATGAATGTCAGAAGGATGAGCACAGCGACCATCAGCCAGATAAGATGGGCTTCAAACAGCGACCTGAAAAGCAGAAATTCGCTGATAAACATGCCCGAGGGCGGCATGGCGGTTACGGTGATAAACGAGAGCAACAACAGGATGGCACCTGATGGGTTGAGGCGGAAATAGTCACCCATATCATAGATGTTCTTGCTATTGAAGGTACGGTTCATTTGCCCGAACTGTAAGAATAGGGAAGATTTGGCAAACGAGTGCAGTACAAGATGGAGGATAGCGGCATAGGCGCCTATGCCACCTGCCGCCAGTCCAAGAAATACAAGTCCCATGTGTTCAACGCTGGAGTATGCCATCAGACGTTTGAAATTTTTAACTTTCAGCATATAAACGGTAGCTACGAATACCGATGCTCCTGCCGAAATGAACATGATGTTGTTGCTCCATGCATGGATAGAGGTGTGGCTGATGATTTCGTAGAATCTGAAAATTCCTATGAATCCCATATTCATGAGCACACTGCTCAGCAAGGCACCGGCCGGATGAGGCGACTTGTCTTTGGCGTCAATGCCGGCGGTGTACATTGGTACAAGGCCAACTTTGGAGGTGAATCCGGTGAAGATGAATAGGAAAGCCAACTTGAGCCAGAAGACATTGAGGTGAGGAGCCTGCTGCAACAGGGCGGTATAGCTGAGGTCTTTAAGTCCCTCTTCCTGAATGGCAATACTTAGGAACAGTATTCCTATAAATACCAGTGTAATACTGATTGAGCAGACGAAGATGTATTTCCATGTGCCTTCGAGTGTTAGATTATTACGGCGATGATAGATCAGGGCCGAAGCACTCAGGGTGGTTAATTCCACGAAGACCCACGTTACGGCTATGTGGTTGGCCAGATATGCTGCACTCAGGGCGGCAATAAGGATTACCATTGCAGCATAGTACATCCCTTGTTCACGAGGCAGGTAAGGGTGGTATATGAAGTATATTCTGGAATGGATAAGTGCCGGAATGGTAATAATCGAAACAACCGACAGAAAGAGGACACCGAGTGCATCGGGGGTGAAGTACTCCAGTTCGGCTATGTTCATGTGGGTGTATGCATACAACGCGTAAGCAGCTTGTATGACCACGAAGAACGATATGAGGATGTGTTTGACAGCAATGCTATCAATCAGGTATAGCAGGGTGGCAATGATCAGGGCTGAAAGTAAGTATATTCCAATCATAATCGCTAATCTTTCAGGTTAGTAAGAAAATCAACATCATGGTCCTTGATCACGTCGCCGATTTTGTTGACGAAGATGCCAAGCAACAGTACGCTGACGAAGATGTCGAGCAGAATGCCGGTATTAACCAGCATAGGCATCTCATTGCCAACAGCCAGAGAGAGGATGAAGACACCGTTTTCGATGATAAGAAACCCCATCACGTGCGTAATGACTTTGCGTCGGCTGGCGATGATGTACATGCCTGTAAATAATGCTGAAATGGCCACAACAAAGAACATCTTTTGCAGGTGCTTGTCGTGAAGTGTGTTCGATAACAGGAAGGAGCTCAGAATGATGGCGGTGATGATGACCACCGAGACGAAATTCGAGATGAAGGGCTCTGCTTCGCGTTTGATATTGTTACGTTTAATCACCCGGCGCATGAAGAAGGGGATGGCGATGGTTTTAAAAACAATGGTTTCGAGCAGCACGAAGATAAGGTTCAGGGTATTGATCTCGATGAGTTCGATGAAGGCAATGCCGAAGAGCAATATCCCCTGGATGGCCAATACCGAGATATAGGTGAATAACCGGTTGGCAACGCCGATATAGATAAGTGTGATTAAGAACAAGATTAGTAGAATATCTGACATGGCTTATTGGGTAATTCGTTAGACAATTTTACCAAGCATCAGCAGTACACCCAGGAAGATAAAGAGCGATACCGATGTGATCATCAAAATAAACTGGGGGTTGTGGTTCATCCTGAAACGAGCCCAAAACGATTCAAGGACACCGATGGCAAAAGCCATGAGGATTTGTACCCCGATGAAGATAGGAATAGAGTAGTAGATTTCGTAGCCCCTGGTGAGAAATAGGTTGGCTACCAGTGCTCCATACATAGCGAACTTTAGGTTGACTGCCTGCATGATAAGCCCCAGATCGAAACCGCTGTTGTCGAGGATCATTACCTCATGAACCATCGTAAGTTCAAGATGGGTTTTAGGGTCGTCTACTGGCATGCGGCTGTTTTCGATAAGTGCGAGCGCCATTAGTATCCCGGAGGCCAGAACTCCGATGGCGTAGGAGATGTACGATCCGAAGTGTAAAGCACTAAAGATACCGGAAAAAGAGGTGTATCCGGTTAGAAGGGCAAAGGATCCCATAACCAGGAAGAAGGCAGGTTCGACAAGCATTGAATAGAGGGCTTCGCGTGCGGCGCCCATCCCTTCAAAGCTACTGCCCGTATCAAGTGCTCCAATGATACTGAAGAATTTTCCAAGAGCCAGCACATAAGCAAAGAACACGAAGTCGCCGTCGAACGAGAGCACGCCGCGCTGGTTACCAAACGGGATAAACAGGATGGCCATTACAACAGAGGCGAAATAGACCAAAGGCGCCAGTTTGAATATGAAACTGGTGGTCTCGCTATATACACTCCCCTTGCGAAGCAGTTTCCAGATGTCTTTCATGGGCTGCATGATTCCGGGTCCCATTCGCCCTGAGGCGAGGCTCTTGGTGCGGATGATGATGCCCGTGAACACGAAACTGGCCGCTATAATTAATATCAGACTCAGCATAACAGATGACTATAATTGTTTAATCAATTCATACACGAACACCAGACCTTCGATGAGGAGGGGAATGGCGATAATAATAAAAATGAAAATAATACCATAAAGTACATAGAATTGTACACTGCCATTCTGCAGGAAGTTAAACTTGCCAATAAATCCTTTCACCTTACGGATGGGGATGTCGATGATGGAGTTCTCCAGACGGTCGTATGAATGGGTCGAGAAGTGAGCAGTTTCTGGTACGACAGTGTCGATATGCGGACGATGGCGGGTAATCATGAGGACTGCCTCAACAAGTTTGCGGTAACTCCTTACATATGATGAGGCGGTGTATTGCAACTTTGGACTCGCGGTCGGATAAGCGCATCCCCATGTTGGCACTTTGGACAATGGGGCATAACGGGTCACCAGTTTTCTGATGAACCAGATGATGGCTGTCAGTATAATGAAACCCCAGACCGCCATACTTACATGCTGCATCACGTTAACCAATGGAATGGAGGTGGGGAGTGCCAACGGTCCTGTGAATTGCATCACCGGTCTCATCAGCGCCATGAGAAAGTATTGGGGTGCCAGTCCGATGAGGATAATCAACACAGCTATGGCATACAGCGGGATGAGACGTCCATCGCGGGGGTCTGTAGAATCTTGGTGATAGTGGCTGCGTGGTTCGCCCAGAAAGATGATCCCGAACGCCTTGGTGAAACACAGAAGGGCGAGTCCTCCAATCAGGACGAGTCCAACAACAGAGAGAATATAAAGGGTAGTATAGCTGAATTCGCCAGAGTGAATAGCCTGAAAAAGGCCTGTGTAGATTAGAAATTCGCTGATAAATCCATTAAAGGGTGGCAATCCGGTGATGGCCAGAGCGGCCAGCAGAAAAAGAAAGGCTGTTTTGGGTAACCGTCTGATGAGCCCGCCCATGCTGTCGATGTTCAACGTGTGAGTTGCCTGGTACACGATTCCCGAACCATAGAACAGCAATGATTTGAATAGCGAGTGGTTTAATACATGGAGCAAGGCACCGCTGAAGCCGGCAAGCCCCACCAGTGCATTTCCGTTAGCCACGCCGATCGATCCGATGCCCATTCCGATTCCGATGATCCCGATGTTTTCGATACTATGGTAAGCAAGCAGTCGTTTCAGGTTATGCTGAATGATGGCGAGCATCACGCCATAGAGTCCCGACAATACGCCAAGGATGAGCATGATGGAGCCGATGGTAAGCCAGGTGGTGCTTTCGAGGAGCATCACCCGCATTATGCCATAAATACCCAATTTAATGATCACCCCCGACATCATCCCCGATATATGTGCCGGGGCAGCGGGGTGGGCGTAGGGTAACCATGTGTGTAACGGGATAAATCCCGCTTTTAGTCCAAAGCCAATCAAAAATATGATGAAGAGCAAGACCCCTGCAGCAGAGGTCGTGTGTTTGCAGTATATCGTGATTGCATTGAAATCGTAGTTGTCCTGGCTGCCTGATACCCACAGAAAGCCTACCATGAGAAACACGATGCTGACATGTGACTGGATAAGATAGTTAATGCCTGCCTTCAGGGTTTCCATCTTGTGGTGTTCGAAGATAATGAGAAGAAAAGCTGTGAGAGCCAGCACCTCCCACACTACCAGAAAGGCGAGGCTGTTACGCATAAGGTAGATACTACTCATCGCAGCATGATTAAACAGAAAACTGATCCAATGAAGGTTTAGATTGGCTTTCTGCCCACTATACGCCTTCATGTAACCATGTCCATAGAGGACTGCCGTGAGCATGGTGAAGTTCATCAGAAGAAGAAACCAGGCAGAGAGAGGGTCAACCTCGAGCCTGATATAACCAAAAACAGTTCCACCGTCGATAATGTACTGAAATGTTTCGCCCATCAGCGACTTCACGGCAAGAAAGGAAGTCATTGCCGCGCTTACCGCTACGCCACAGGCCGCAATCCATCCCTTGTACTTTTCTCTGGCTGAGACAAGGGTGAATGAGGCTAAAAGAGGAGCCAGCAATATGATAATTATGATCAGCATGGTTAAAACATATTAAACATCGTACTGACCAGCACAACGACGATGAATAGAATTCCATAGAGGATATACGATTGCACCCGGCCGTTGTGAATGAACAGAAAGAGGTTGAAAAACCTAAGCAATAGGTTGATTCCCTTTTCGATAACATGGGTCTCAAAGAATTCCGGATAGCGAGATGAGAACACCCGCTGACGAGGGAAGATGTTTTTTTGAGATATTTCTTTGTAGGTCTTTTCTTCGATAGCAATGAAACTGAATAGCTTGGCCAGGCTTTTTGAATAGGATTTGCCGGTGTATTGCAACCGTGATTCGGGTGCTACATAGCCGCATCCCCAGGTCGGGGAAACCTCTTTAGTAACATTTGCGGTTAAAATTTTTCTAAGGAAATGGATAATCACTACCAGCAAAATAAATCCGCCCGATGCGAACATTATCTGGGAAAGACTGGTCAGGAGACTGAGCCCGGGAACGAACATACTTACCGGACCAAAAGAGCCGACAACAACGATTACCGGCTTCCACAGGAAAACCGGGAAGAGTCCGATGGCCAGCATTACGCTGATGATCACCATGGCGGGGAGCCACATAACCGGTGACACTTCTTTCGGCTCATGAGGCAACTCGCGTCGGGCAGTACCAAGAAATACAATACCATAAGTCTTCGTGAAGGTGATGATTGAAAGGCCACCAGCCATTACCATCCCGGCTAACCCTACCATCATTAGGGTGCTGATTTCGGGGGCCTGGGCCTGAATTCCTTCAATGAGTCCCATATAGATGATAAATTCGGAGACAAAACCATTGAAAGGGGGTAACCCGCCTATGGCCATTGCACCGACAAGGAAGATAATAGCCGTAATGGGCATTTTCCTGATCAGGCCGCCCAGATGCTCCATGTTGCGTGTATGGGTCACGGAGTATATGCTGCCTGCACTAAAGAATAGCAGCGACTTGAAAAGTGAGTGGTTAAGCGTATGAATGAGTGCACCGCCGTAACCTGCCATCATCATCCAGGGGTTAGGTATTGCCTGACCAATCATGCCGACGCCAATACCAATTCCGATAATTCCAATGTTTTCGATGGTACAGAAGGCCAGCATCTTTTTGATGTCGCGGTGGATGGCTGAATTGATGATGCCATAGAGTGCAGTTATAACCGATAAGGTAAGAACGACCTCGCCACCCGGAAGCATAAGTGCAGCGTCAATTTGGGTCACGATCCGCAGGATACCGTAGATACCCATTTTGACAATCACGCCTGACATGACACCCGAAACGTGTGAAGGTGCTGCAGGATGTGCATGGGGGAGCCAGGTATGGAAGGGGATAAAGCCTGCCTTGATACCGAAACCTGCGAAAAAGAGCAGGAAGAGCCAGATTGATGGTTTGTTGCGGAAGAAGATACCTATGGCGTTGAAATCGAAAGAATGCTGATTGAAGTACACCCAAAGGAAGGCGACAGTGAGCAGTGTAACTCCAATGTGCATTTGAATAAGGTAATTGATTCCGGCTTTGATGGTTTCGGCCTTGTGGTGTTCAAAGATAACCAGCAACATCGAACTCAGCGACATGATCTCCCACACGATAAGAAAGGCCAGGCTGTTCTGAATTATGCATACCCATACCATCGACAGATGGAACACCACGAAAAGAATCCAGTGAAGCGATAATTTCCGGGATTCACCCGCATAACTTCTCATGTAACCAATGCCATAAATGGCCCCCATCAGCGTAGTGAAGTTCACAATCAGGATAAACCATGCGGATAATCCGTCGATGCGCAATCCGATCTCGCCAACCAGCAGGCCTGCATTCAGGGATGCATCACTTCCCTGACCAGCCAGTGCCATAACAGCCGGGATTGTGGTGATGATTCCGTTGATAAATAGCGCCGCAGTTGCAACCAGTGACTTGTATCTCTCTGCTGTTACACCAATGATGAGGGCTGCCACAACGACAACCAACCACGTGGTACGCAGCCAAATAGATATTTCGGGCATTGTTGTAATTGGATTTTAAAAACGCGGCAAAGGTAGATAAAACTATCGGATGAACTTATATATAGTTGATGTGTAGTGATTAATAGTGTGATAGCAGTTGACAGTCTGCCATATCGCCCCGAAGACTTCAACGGATATAGGCGTATTATTGATTCATGATCATTTGTCGCTGGCTGTTTATGTTTATGTCTCCATCTCAATAGCTCAATACTTCATTCTTTTTTGGCCATTAACTTTTTGCCGGGGTTTTTGTGATGTGCCGGATAGCAATAAAACAAAAAGCCGCTGAGGACTTCAGCGGCTTTTTAATATCAGGCAATTAAGTTTATTTGTTGTCTTTTTCGAAGAGTTTGTCTTTTTCGACCTTTTCAACCTTGTCGTTGTTTTTCAGGTCTTTTGAAATAGCCAGATAAGGAGCAGAAACAACTTCTACGTCGGATTTGAGACCTGTTATAACTTCGATCCAGATGTTATCCTGAACGCCGGTTTTAACTTCCTGTAGTTTTACGGTACCGTTTTCATAAACGAACACATATTCTTTGAATGTCTCAGTCGACACTTTTTTGGAATCTTCATTCTCAGAGTTTCCATCCTCTTTTATAGCCCGGCGAACCCTTTTTCCAGTTGTGTCCTCGCGGGTGGTAACAGCCTGGATAGGTACTGCCACCACATTTTTAACAGTTTGTGTCTGGATTTCCACACTTGCCGACATTCCCGGTCTGAAGGGTGAAAAATCGGGTTGATCAGCTGAGAGAAGATCTTTATATGAATTCTTATCTATGTGAATGCGTACTTCAAAATTGGTTACCTGATCTACACCAGAAGATGTTGATGAATTAGCGGAGGTGGCAATTTGTGTTACTATCCCGCGGAATTTACGGTTAAGATAAGCATCCACTTCAATCAGACAGGTGTCGCCCATTTTTACTCTCACGATGTCGTTTTCATTTACCTCAACTCTGGCTTCCATGCTGTTGAGGTTGGCGATACGCATGAGCTCGGTTCCTGCCGAGAACTGCGAAGCACCAGTTACACGTTCGCCTTTTTCGACACTTAGCTGAGAAACTTTTCCATCGGCTGGTGCATATACAGCCGTTTTCTTGAAATCGTCGCTGGCTTTCCGGAGAACCGCTTCAAGACTGGTAACTGAAAATTCAGAAGATTTTACGTTTTGCCTGGCAGCTTCCAGATCGGCTTTGGCCACATCGTAGTTTGTCTTGGCTGTTTCAAATTCAGAGTCGCTGATGACTCTCTGATCCCATAGCTTTTTCTGGCGGTTATAAGTCACTTCGGCATTGGTAAGTCTTGCCTGAACCTGTACCATCTGTGCGCGGCTGTTCGCCAGATTGGCCCGCTGGCTATTCAGTTGAGCCTCATTCTGTTCCAGGGTTGATTTGTATATCTGGGGATCTATCTTTACCAATAACTGACCCTGGGTAACGATTTCACCTTCTTTAACCAGTAATTCGACGATTTCGCCTGAGATATATGGGCTGATCTTAACATCGGTTTCAGGTTGGATTTTACCATTGGCGGTCACAGTTTCAATGATGGTGCGAAGTGCCGATTTCTCGGTGGCCACCTTTGTGAACTCCTTGTTATTGCGTTTCACCAGGGCGAGAACGATTAGTCCGATCAGGACAATGGCGCCGATGATGATGTAATTACGCTTACTTGATTTTTTCATGGTAGCTGAGGATTTGTGATATAACTTGACACGGTGTGGTTTATGGCTTGGCACATCGTGCACGGTCGTAGGGGTTAATTATTTATTCAGGGTTAATTCTTTTCCGAGATAGAAGTCGAGGATCTTAGTTTTAAAGATATAATCGAAGCGGGCTTGTAACAGATCAGATTCAGCCTTGCTCAGGTTCTTTTTATTTTCGTTGTATTCGATGCTTGTTAGCATCCCCACATTGAATTTCTTTTCGGCATAGTGAAAACTCTCTGTTGCAGCAGTCAGTTTTTTCTGCGAAGCAGTAAATTTTTGCAATGCAGCCAGTGCGTCAGCATGAGCCTGTTGTATAATTTTGTTGAGGTTGTTGCTTTGGATCTCGAGGTCGAGGTTGGCATTCTCAACTCCGATTTTAGCCTTTGAGATGGCGGTGCGTGTCGACAGTCCATTCAGGATAGGTATACTAAGATATAGTCCAAGTGACTTATTTTCATTATCGCGAATCTGATCACTGAAACTCTTGGTACGGTATTCATAACTGGTACCGTATCCAAGCACTGTTTCTTTCCCGATTGCAGTCTCACCGATTGGAACGAGAACATCTTTGGCGTTGTATCCTTCCTTTGCGGCACCCGAATAGCCAGTACCCCAACTGCCCCCGATTGAGAGGGTAGGGCTATGCTGACCACGGGCAATGCTTAATGATCGGTTAGCCATGGCGACGTTAATTTTGCTTGCTTTGACGTCGGGCTGGTTTTCGATGGCGTAATCATAAACTTCTTTAGGCTCCGGAACGTTCGCGGTAAGATTAATACGCAATATTTCAGGAATATCGATGGTGAAATCGGGCATGTTGTTTAAGTCGAGCAATTGTGACAGTGTAAGATATGAGATGTTGAGGTTGTTCCGTGCCTCGACCCAGGCAAGTTCTTCAGTGGCAGCCTGTGATTCAGTGTTAAACAGTTCACCCTGAGCCATAGTGCCGGCCTCAACCATGCGTCTGGTTTTTTCAACCTGCTGTTTGGTTACCTCCCATTGTTCTTTTGTGGTCTTTTCCAGTTCGATATAGAACAGCGTCTGAAGATAAAATGTGACCACATTGAGCGAAATGTCGTTCATGGTCTTTTCAACATTCAGCTTACTTATCTGCAGATTTAGCTGACTGTTCCTGATCTGATTCAGTTTTTGAAAACCATTAAAAATGGTGACGTTGCCCTGAATATAAAAGTTGTTCGACTGTACCCGTTCTGTTGCAAACTGGTTCGTGTACATGTCAATGGTCTGTCCCCAATTGTAAACATGGTTAGCACTACCGTTAATGCTAGGAAGTAAAGAGGCTTTACTCGACAACAGATCGGCTTGTGCTACCCTGATGCTGAGCATCTGTTTACGTACGTTGAGGTTGTTCTGGCGGGCATAATTGATGCAATCTTCCAGCGACCAGGTTTTTTTCTCCTGTGCTACGGCAGGTAATGCAATGAGCAGTGTGCCTGCAATCATTAGTGTCAGGCTGCGACGAAAAATAGATAATGTGTTGAAATTCATGTTTATTACAGTATTTCCCAGTTTATGAATCGGTATGAGAAAACCCTGATATGCCTTCAAATTTCTGTGTCCAGATTGAGTTGTTACCCTCATGTGACGAAGTTTATCATGAAAGATTACACCTCAACCGACATTTTGTTTCTCCAGCGATTATTGGTTTTGCTACAACTCCCCCTCTAAAAAACATGCCATATTTATATTTTGCAGTTTAACAACCTATTATAACTCCCGCGCAAATCATTTATTGTAATATTGTGTGCCGCACCGAACAGAATGTGTCCGCTATCGAACAACAGGATGATGCAAGTCAACCCATTGAGTTATCGGCTCTTTTTTATTACGTTTGCACTTTAATCGGGAATAATTACCATCCAAAACTGGTACCATGAAGATTAGTCGCCTGCTTTGTGTCATTATGTCTGCCTTTGTCGTGACAGGCAGTCATTCTTCCGCCTTCTCGCAAACCCTGTTGCCTATTACGGTTACCCATTATGATCTTACGCTTGATGTGCGAAATTTCGCTTCTAAGATCCTCTACGGTAAGGCTGTTCTAACCCTGAAGTCGCGCGAAGATAACGTTCAGCTTGTTCAGCTTAACCTGCTGAATATGTCTGTCGACTCCGCTAAAACCAATGGGCAATTGGTGTCGGTAGAGCGTTCGGGTGATACGATAAGAATCCAACTGCCTGAACCACTTTTTCTCAACGGATGGGGTGAGGTCACCCTTTGGTACCATGGTACACCTGCCATTGAGCCATACAACTGGGGCGGCTTTCATTTCGACAATGGGCTGGCCTATAATCTTGGGATTGCTTTCGAGGCCAATCCGCACAACTATGGGCGTGCAATGTTTCCATGCATCGATGAATTTCATGAACGCGCTACCTATGTCTATCACATCACCACCGATACCAATATGGTCGCTGTGTGTGGTGGCATCCATCTTTCCACTGACACGAATCCTGATTTTACCCTAACTCACCATTGGAGCATGATGCAGTCAATTCCGGCTTATCTGGCCTCAGTGGCTGTCTCGAAATACCTGCCACGGAATGATACCTTCAACGGAGCGGAGCGTAATATCCCCATTGGGCTGTATTTTAAGGCTTCTGATTCAACAAAGGTCAAAAATCTATTTGTCAACCTA
Organism: Bacteroidetes bacterium GWE2_42_24; assembly: GCA_001768515.1. GTDB lineage: Bacteria > Bacteroidota > Bacteroidia > Bacteroidales > TTA-H9 > GWE2-42-24. The sequence goes on from MEOA01000043.1 coordinate 75,579, forward strand.
AAGGGTGTTCTCTCCGGGTTCGAGGAGGCCTGGGGGCCTTATCCTTTCGATCGCGTTGGCTTTTGCGGAACAAACCAGGGGGCAATGGAACATGCTGCCAATGTAGCCTATCCGGTCGGGAGCATGGGTGCCGAAAATGAATGGCTTTGGGCCCATGAGTTATCGCACATGTGGTTTGGCGATATGGTCACCTGCATCAACGCCGAGGAGATGTGGCTTAATGAAGGATGGGCTGTTTTTAATGAATACCTTACTCAGGAGATTCTTTACGGTGATGAAGCATATATTGAGTATATGAAGCTGAAACACCGCGACGTGATCAGCCAGTGCCACCTCATTGATGATGGCTATCGTGCGCTGGTGGGAATTCCCAATGAATACACCTATGGCGAAACTGTTTATCAGAAAGGCGGATTGGTTGTCCATGCCCTACGTTCATACCTGGGCGATGAAGTGTTTTTTCCGGCTATACGTACATGGTTGCAGAATAAAAAGTTTCAGCATGCCTCATCGGCTGAATTGCGCGATTTTCTTACTCAATACACAGGAACTGATATGACCGGGTTCTTCGATAGCTGGGTTTTCAATGCTGGCTTCCCTGCCTTCGTGATCGATTCACTGCAGATTATTCCTGATGGAAATGCCTACGGCGTGAAGGGATTTATCCACCAGAAATTGCGCAATGCCCCGGGGTTCTTTACACAAAACCGTCTGCCGGTAGCCTTATATGACTCATTGGGTCGGAGGATTGCTCTCGTTTCGGTTGAGGTGAATGGCGAATATGCTTCTTTTGAAGCTACGCTGGTTTCAAAACCATGTTGGACAGTAGTTGATCCCGATATCCGCATTCCAGGAGCCATGACTGTCGATCAGCATTTGATCAAGGGAACCGGAAATACTGATTTTTCCGGCACTTATTTCCGGCTTATTACAAACACCAATCCTGATTCTGCTGTAGTACACGTAACCCATTACAGGGTTGCGCCCGATTCGCTAAAGGTGCCAGTCGACGGTTTGGTTTTGAGCGATTTCAGGTTTTGGCAGGTAAAAGGATATTTCCCTCCAAGCTTTGATGCCACCGGACGCTTTTCTTATTCAAAGACTCTTCATCTTGACGACAGTCTGCTGGTTTCTGCTACCGATTCCCTGATGATCCTTTACCGTCCGGATGCAGGGCATGACTGGCAGATGATCCCGGCTACAAAGCAGGGTACGTCCTTCGCCGGAAACATTATGGTAAGTAATCTGAAGCCAGGTGACTACACCCTGGCGATAAAAAAATTCGGAACAGGTATCGATACACCCCATCCATCAGAAACAGGCCGGTTGAGGATTTATCCCAATCCATCACATGGAATAGTTGTAATCGAAACTGGTGGACAGCAGGGTGTGGCCGAGATTTTTACCCTTGGCGGTGAGCGGATTTTCAGTCAGCGTACCACCTCGGGTGATGCCACCATCAGGTGGCAGGCCTCAGTTCAGGGAAATTACCTCGTAAAATTCACCTCCGATAATTCCGGACTTTTTTTGGTGGAGAAGGTGATGGTTGTGCGTTAACTGAATAGCGAAGGGCGAAGAGGCGTGATGAAGCATAAAGGTGATTTGATGATTGGCTGATAGTTATCCGTTTCACAAAATTCTCTATTTTTGCAGTCGCATTCTGAGATTCCTTAGAGTCAGCAATTCAGTAATTTGAAAACTTAATCATTCAAAAATCACACCATGTCCATAATAAATCTCCAGCAATTGGTTGAGGTCGTTAAGACCAAACCGCGTAAGCGTCTGATTGCTGCCTTTGCGAATGACAGTCACACCATTCAGGCTGTCAGTAATGCTATCGATCTTGGGATCGTTGAAGGTATCCTTGTAGGCGATGAGGCTGCCATTCTTCAGGTCTGCGCTCATGAAGGTATTGATTCTTTAAAGTTTAAGATCGTTCAGGAAGCGGACGAACAGAAAGCCGCCCATAAGGCCGTCGAAATGATCATGAAAGGTGAGGGTGATATTTTGATGAAAGGTCTGGTGAGCACCGACAAGTATATGCGAGCCATCCTGAACAAAGATGCCGGAATGTTGCCTCCCAAAGCAGTGCTCACACATGTTACGGTAATCGAAAGTGCAGGCTACCACAAGTTGTTGGTTGTTGGCGATGTTGCTATCATTCCGCAACCTGATCTTAGCCAAAAAGTGGCTATTACTAATTTTCTGATTCAGGTAGCCAAAGCGCTCGGAATCGAGCAGCCCAAGGTGGCAGTGATTGCTGCCACTGAACAGATGCTTCCAGGAATGCAGGCCTGTGTCGATGCCGGAATCATCTCCAAGATGGCCGACCGTGGACAAATCAAAGGTGCCTTTGTTGATGGTCCTTTAGCTCTCGATGTAGCCCTCGACAGAGAGAGTGCCCAGATTAAAAAAATTGGAGGAAATGTAGCCGGCGATGCCGATTGTTTGCTGTTCCCCAATATTGAATCAGGTAATGTCTTCTATAAATCGCATACCAAGTTGTCGAAAGGCGAACTCGGAGCTGTTGTGATGGGAGCCAGATGCCCCGCCGTCCTTTCTTCACGTGGCGATTCTGCTCTCACGAAAACATATTCAATCGCATTGGCAGCTCTCGTTGCAAAATAATTCCGGCCGATTCAGGTCAACTGTAAACCAATTCCCTGCCCCTGGAATGATATGTAACTGAAGGTTTCCTTTTCATGATGATTATCAGCATATGAACAGGTTGAAAATGTCATTTTAAGGCTGATTTACCGGTTATATTTCACATTGGTTATATTTGTCCTGATCAGCCGACTCCTTTGATTATTAACCAACACCTTTGGCTATTCGTAAGGGTTGATGCAGACGGAAAGCACTACTATTACGCCGACATTGTCTTAGAAAAGCGATCTCACCGGAGGTAACCCAGAAACCCCAAACATGCAACCGATCACCCGCCTGAACCAGATCCCCGAGCGCCTGAAACAGGATGCCCCCCGTCGTATTGCCGTTGCGGCAGCCGAAGATGCCAATACGCTTGGTGCTGTTGTGCGGGCTGTAAACGATGGATTTGCTGAAGCCATTCTCATAGGTGATCGTCGTGCGATAGAACAAACAGCTTCTGCAGCGGGTATCCATATCAACCCTGCGTGGATTGTTGATGCCGGCGACCATGCTTGTGCGGTAGCTTGTGCCGTGCAGATGGTGAGGACTGGTAAGGCCGATGTCTTGATGAAAGGGTTGGTGAATACCGATCTGTTTCTTAAAGCTGTTTTGAATACCGAAACCGGGCTTTTGCCCAAGGGACGGGTGATGAGTTATGTTTGTGCTGTGGAGGTTCCTGATTATCCAAAGTTGATGTTTATAACTGATACCGCTGTGTTGCCTTTTCCCGATCTGAATCAGAAAGAGGCGATGCTTCGCTATGCTCTCTCCATGGCAAGGCGGTTTGGTATTGCTGAACCTAAAGTGGCGCTGATTAGTGCTTCTGAGAAGGTCAGCCCCAATTTTCCCAATTCGATTGATTATGCTTTGCTGAGTAAAATGGCAGAACGTGGGCAATTTGGGAAGTGTTTGGTCGATGGGCCGCTTGATATTTTTCTGGCTTGTGATCCCGCCAGCGCGGCCATTAAGGGGGTCCCGACACCAATAGCCGGGCAGGCTGATGTCTTGTTGTTTCCATCATTGGAAGCATGTAATGCGTTTTACAAGGGTCTGATGCTTTTTGCCGGTGGTGAACTGGCAGGTATGATCTGTGGTCCCGATAAGCCTGTTGTCGTGATGTCGCGTTCTGAAAGTGAAAATTCAAAATATTATTGTATTGCATTGTCGTGCCTGATGGCCGACGAATAAACTACCAATTCCATGTCAGAAAAAAGAATCCTGGCAATCAATCCCGGTTCAACAAGTACCAAAATTGCCGTTTATGAAGGAACGAAGAATGTATTTCTCAAGACCCTGCGCCATTCTACCGATGAGTTGAAGCCATTTTCAAACATTGCCGGGCAGTTTCAGTTTCGCAAAGAGATTATCATGTCGGAACTGAAAAATGCCGGTATTGAGGTTGATACCATTGGCATCATTGTGGGGCGTGGTGGTCTCGTAAAACCGATTCCTTCGGGTGTGTATGAGGTAAACGATTCCCTGGTCAACGACCTTATTCATCCAGTGTTGGGTGAGCATGCCAGCAATCTGGGGGGGCTGATTGCACTCGATATTGCCAAAACGATATCCGGAGCCCGTGCTTTCATTGCCGATCCCGTCGTAGTTGATGAACTTCAGGACGTAGCCCGTATTTCGGGTCAGCCTGAAATGCCCCGTCTTTCAATTTTTCATGCACTCAACCAGAAGGCCATTGCCCGGACACATGCCCGGTCGCTCAACCGGAAGTATGAAGATCTGAACCTGATTGTAGCACACCTTGGAGGTGGTATCTCGGTAGGTGTGCATAAGCAGGGGAAAGTTGTGGATGTAAACAATGCCCTCGATGGAGAAGGCCCCTTCTCGCCTGAAAGAAGCGGAACCCTCCCTGCCGGTTTGCTGGCCAAAATTTGCTTTAGTGGTAAAGTTACTCTTGATGAAGTAAAGAAGATGATCACGGGTCAGGGCGGACTGGTGGCTCATCTGCAAACCAACAGCGCTTATGATGTCGAGATGTCGGCCCGCAATGGTGATGAAAAGGCGAAGCTGATTCAGGATGCCATGGCCTACCAGATTGGCAAGGAGATTGGCAGTCTGGCTGCCGTTTTGAAAGGACATGTTGACGGAATTCTTCTGACGGGTGGGATCGCCCATAATTCTGATCTGGTGAATTATATCAAGGAGATGGTCTCATTCATTGCCCCGGTGACAGTTTACCCGGGTGAAGATGAAATGGAAGCCCTGGCCATGAATGGCCTGATGGTGATGCGTGGAGAGGTGAAGCCTTTGGTGTACATCTGACCGGGTAAAAGCTGTTATGACGGCTGTTGCTGAGAATGCAACGGACTTTTTATATGCTTTAGTTTTACCACAAGTTACCGGTCAGTTATTCTTTCCCTTCGATATGGCCGTAAAGCACTAAATTTGTCCCCTGATCTTGAAGAATGGCTACAAAGCGAATTGAAAAACAGGATGGGATTGTGCTTCATGCGCTTCGCTACGGGGAGACAAGTCTTGTTGTAAGGGTCTTTACCCGGCAGCACGGTTTGCATAGCTTTATGGTACGGCAGAGTGGCCAAAGGCGGAAAAGCTCCGGCGGGGTTCTCTTTCAACCTTTGACACATCTGGAGTTTCTGACTTTCCGGGGAAAGGGAAACAGTGGATTGGATGCTATGCGTGAAGCGCGACTGCTTACATCGCCGCTGCTTGCTGCTCCGGGGGTTTTGCGAAGCAGTGTCGCACTTTTTGTAGCCGACGTGCTTAACCAGACCATCAGGCATCAGGAGGCCGATTTACCCCTCTACCAATTTGTGGAAAACTTCATCGCGAAGGTGATGGTAGCCGGCAATGAATTACTGACCGATTTGCCGCTGATTTTTATGATGCAGCTTGCCGACCTGATGGGCTTTGCGCCCTTGATGAATTATAGCCCCGACAAACGTCTGTTTGACCTGATGGAAGGCCGGTTTACCTCGCATGCAATACATGGATACTACATCCCCGCCGAATGGGCTGAAGGATTTCAGATGCTTACTGAACGCTGTCGGGGAGAAATTTCAGAACTTTCGCTGCCATCAGGAACACGTAGTACACTCCTGGCCTTTATGATAGAGTATTTTCAGTTGCAGGTTTCAGGGATAGGTGAAATAAAGTCTCATCGGGTGCTGCGTGAAGTGCTTTCGGTTTAGTCGTCTGTTTATGAGTTGTTAACGGAGTTTAGCTACAGATTTTATCCGAAAATATTCCTAAAAATTTGTTTTGTAAATTAATAAATATTAAGGTTATAGGACCAAAAGCTTCGGCTATGTCGTCAAAAATCAGTAAATTTGCATGACTTGTAATACGGGGATGCCTATCGGCTGACACTAACCTGATGTTAATGAGCGTATATTGTAGACTAAAGCCTCAGATAACGGATTTGTAATACTAGTCCGGGCGATGTCTTCCCCATAATAACTTAAGAAATGAGCAAAGCTAAGGTGCTTTTTGTGGCATCAGAGATTGAACCTTACCTGAAAGAGAGCCCCATCGCCACCATGGGACGTTACCTTCCTCAGGGAATTCAGGAAAAAGGGAAAGACATCCGCACGTTTATGCCACGCTACGGTATGATTAATGAGCGGCGCAACCAACTTCATGAAGTGATTCGTCTCTCGGGTATGAACCTGATCATCAACGATTCCGATCATCCGCTGATTATTAAGGTAGCCTCTATTCAACAAGCCCGTATGCAGATTTATTTCATCGATAACGATGACTATTTCCAGCGTAAATTTCAAATAACTGATAAAAATGGCAGGTTCTATAAAGATAACGACGAGCGCGCTATCTTCTTTGCCCGTGGTACTATAGAGACCGTGAAAAAGCTGGGTTGGAGCCCTGACCTGATTCATTGTCACGGCTGGTTTGCTTCACTCACACCACTTTACATCAAGCGGGCTTTCCGCGATAATCCCTTGTTCGGACAGACAAAAGTTATTGTTTCAATCTATGATGATGAATTTACAGCTAAGTTTGCCAGGGAGTTCGGTGCTAAATTGAAGATGCCGGGAATAACTGATAAAGATTTGAAACACTATAAAAAGGGAACCTACGTTAGTCTGATGTGTGGTGCCATTGATTTCTCCGATGGTGTGGTTATTGCCACCGAAAATGTTAATCCGGAAATCCTTGAATACCTCAACGAAGTGAAGAAGCCTGTGCTTGGTCTTCAGTCGAAAGAAACTTATGTTGATGCATACAATGATTTTTACGATAGTATTTTGGGAAATCAGGAAGCCTGACTACATTTGTCCGCTCATTTTTACTAACGACTCAATCGATTAAACGTGCACAATCTCAAAACCATCCCGGTCATTCTGCGTCTTAAATCAATCGCTCTTGTTTCACTGGTTATCGTTGCCATAGCCTGCAACAAAAAACCCGAAGAGATTGGAACAGATATTCAACCCGAATCTGAACGCCTTACCTTTCATTACGATACAACGCTTAAAATCAGAGCTTATTCTGTTGTCGAAAGCTCACTGCGTACCGATGAGACTACACAAAGTCTGCTGGGAAGTTACTGGGATCCCAAATTTGGTATTACCCGCGCTTCTATTTTTACCCAGCTTCGGTTGTCGGCTACGGGTCACAGCTTTGGTACTAATCCCCACATAGATTCAATCGTTATGTCCATGGCATTCAATGGTGTGTATGGCGATAGCAGTGCATTACAAACTATTAATGTATACGAACTGAATAAGCAGCTTTATACCGACAGTGCCTATTATTCAAGCACTATGACCCCGCATGGGACTGCATTGTTGGGTACCAAAACCTTCATCGCCCGCCCGACTGATAGTGTTACTATCGATACTGTGAAGTATGCCCCTCACTTCAGAATGGCCATTACCGACCAAGCCTTCATGGACAAGATACTTGCAACCAGCGCTGATGATCTTTCGGCAAATGATAAATTTACTGCCTACATCAACGGAATCATGATCGATTGTGAAGCCCCTGCCGCTCCTTCACTGGGGTCAATCATGTACATAAACATGGATGATGATCTGACCTTCATGAAAATATACTACCACAATGATGATGAAGATAGTCTCGTGTTTCAACTCGACATTGATGGCTATTGTGCACGGTATAATTATTTTGATCACAACAATTACCTGGAAGCCGATCCAATTATACGGCAACAGGTGATTAACAAAGATACTACGCTTGGTAACGACCAACTTTATGTGCAATCGATGGGAGGTATCAGAACAGATGTCTGGATTGACCCCGATGCCATCTCAGCCATTCGTGCCAAAGGATATGCAATTAACGAAGCACGGCTTGTAGTTACCAACCTTGATAAATCTTCTAAATACAGTCCTCCTGAAAAATTGGTATTGGTGCAGGTTGAAGCGGATTCCTCGATTACCTATCTCGATGACCAATATGAAGGGACATCTTATTTTGGAGGTGACTATCTCTCAAATGGTACTTATTCTTTCCGTATATCCCATTATGTTCAGGCGATTGTTAACGGAGAAATAGATACCAGCACTCACCTTGCTTTCTATGCTACCAGTGCAGCTGTCAGGGGAAACAGGCTGGTTTTTGCCGGCGCAAATCCTTCTGACCCCTCCATAAGCGGCAGTAAGTTGCAGATTCAGGTCCTCTTTACCAAAATTCCCTGATAACCAAACAACTTCCTTACTTCTGATACTGTCAAAGCTTATGCAGTAAGGTGTCGTTCCAAAACTGCAAAGCCCGGAGTTCTTCTATTATAACAAAAAGCAATTAATTATGTGTGGTATTGTAGGATATATTGGTCCGCGTGAGGCTCATCCGATCCTTATCAAAGGACTCAGACGGCTTGAATACCGTGGGTATGATAGCGCGGGTATTGCTGTTCTGAACAGCACGCTAAAGGTTTATAAAACGAAGGGAAAGGTTAGCGATCTTGAGGAATTTATCAAGGATAAAGACGTCAGCGGAACCATAGGGATGGCACATACCCGATGGGCTACGCATGGCGAGCCAAATAATGTGAATGCTCATCCCCACTTTTCGCAATCGGAGGAACTGGCGCTGATTCACAATGGAATTATCGAGAATTATGCGATTCTAAAGGAGGAGTTGATTCAACATGGCTATTCTTTTCAAAGCAATACTGATACAGAAGTCCTGATCCAATTGATCGAATATATCAAAAAGACTTCTGGGATTGGTTTGTTGGAAGCAGTTCAGTCAGCACTATGTCAGGTAATCGGGGCTTATGCCATCGTGATCTTGTCAAAAACTGACCGCAACCTTATGATTGCCGCCCGGAAAGGAAGTCCTTTGGTAATTGGTATCGGCAAGGATGAATTTTTGATTGCTTCCGATGCTTCTCCAATCGTTGAATACACCAAGGATGTGGTCTATCTCGATGATGAGGAAATCGCCATACTTGAGCGGGGTAAGCCACTAAAAGTCAAAACCATTCGCGATGTGGAAAAACACCCCGAAATTCAGCGGCTTGAGATGAGCCTTAGCCAACTTGAAAAGGAGGGTTATGACCACTTCATGCTGAAGGAAATATTTGAGCAGCCTAAAACCATCCGCGATAGTCTAAGGGGTCGTGTAAACGACAACAACGATATAATTTCCATGGCCGGCATTATCGACCACCTCGACCGTTTCCTTAATGCACGCCGGATCATTATCACTGCTGCCGGGACCTCCTGGCATGCCGGGCTTGTTGGTGAATATATGTTTGAAGACATTGCCCGCATCCCGGTTGAAGTTGAGTATGCCTCTGAGTTCAGGTATCGTAATCCGATCATTAACGAAAATGATATACTGATCGCCATCAGCCAATCGGGCGAAACTGCCGATACCCTTGCCGCCATCGAACTGGCCAAATCAAAAGGGGCTTTCATCTATGGAATCTGCAATGTGGTTGGTTCTTCCATTGCCAGGGCTACTCATGCAGGTTCTTATACCCACGCAGGTCCTGAGATTGGTGTAGCCTCAACCAAGGCATTTACGGCTCAGGTTACGGTGCTTGCACTGATGGCTCTGGCCATCGGACGACGCAGAGGTACCATCGATACCGCTTCCTTCCACAGGCTTATTGCCGAGCTTCAAATGATTCCGCAGAAAGTGGAACAAACCCTGAAGCTCGATATGCAGGTAAAAGAGATATCAAAAATATTTACCTACTCGCGTAATTTCCTTTACCTGGGGCGTGGTTACAATTTCCCGGTAGCACTCGAGGGTGCCCTGAAACTGAAGGAGATTTCATACATCCATGCCGAAGGATATCCTGCTGCAGAAATGAAACATGGCCCTATTGCATTGATTGATCGTGAAATGCCTGTGGTTGTTATTGCTACCAATAAGGGCACTTACGATAAAGTTGTCTCGAATATTCAGGAGGTTAAAGCACGCAAGGGGCGTATCATCGCGATTGTTACCGAAGGTGATACAACGGTGAAGGGCCTTGCTGATTTCTGTCTTGAAATTCCTGAAACTGAGGAGATGCTCGTCCCGTTGCTGGCTACTATTCCCTTGCAATTACTGGCGTATTACATTGCCGTAAACCGCGAGTGTAACGTAGATCAACCCCGTAACCTTGCAAAATCGGTTACTGTGGAGTAGAACCATCAACAGGTTGCTCTGAAAACTTTTCATGGCCCGGGTAGTGTAAGCGCTGCCGGGCCATTTTTTCGGGATATAGCAAGAATGATACTAATGCCGATGATCGCTGATGTCCTGCTGCATCTGTCATTTCGGCCGTAACCGTAACGTGATGCCCTTCATGGGAGGCAATTCTGCCCCGCAGGGTTATCTCACCATTCGTGAGGAAGACGGGACAGTGATACGTTATCTCCAGCTTTTGCGTGAGTCCTGCCGATCCGGCTTTTACCATCAGAATCCAACAGGCAAGTTCATCGAACAGGGCAGCCTGAATGCCTCCATGAAGGATGTTGTTGTAACTTTGAAAATCGGGATGTGGTTTCCAAAAACTGACAATTTCGTTGCCATCTTCATGAAATTCCATCTGTAAACCCCTCGGGTTATGCGGAGCGCACCCGTAGCAATTGTAATCGGCTGAGTCTCTTTCCGGATTTTGAATCGGTCGCATAGGTCAGTTATGGGGGCGCAAATATACAATGAAATTGTGTATGTTAAAAGAAACGCCGCCATTCCGTTAGGAATGGCGGCGTTTCTTTTAAAGATTCTCTTCGGGTCAGAAGCGTGATCCTGCAGCTTTCCAGTCCACAAGGTTCCAGAATGCAGTGATATAGGCTGGACGCAGGTTTTTCTTGTCAATGTAATAAGCATGTTCCCAAACATCACAGGTGAGTATGGGTGTCTTGCCCTGACGCATTGGGTTTCCGGCGTTGCTCTCCTGAATGATTTCCAGTTTGCCTTCGGCGTTCTTTACCAGCCATGCCCAGCCTGAGCCAAACAGCGTGGCGGCTGCAGCCGAGAATTTTTCTTTGAATGTTTCAAATGAACCAAACTGGGCTTTGATGGCCTCAGCAAGTTTACCGGTTGGCTCTCCTCCACCATTGGGTGAAAGACAGTTCCAGTAAAAGGTGTGATTCCACACTTGGGCACCATTGTTATAGATTCCGCCTTCGGCTTTTTTGACGATTTCTTCGAGGGTGGCATTTTCGAAAGGTGTTCCCGGTATCAGGTTATTGAGGTTGGTCACGTATGCCTGATGGTGTTTGCCATAGTGAAATTCGATGGTTTTTGAGGAGATGTGCGGCTCAAGGGCGTCGGGTGCCCATGGAAGTGACGGTAATTGATGAGTCATTGCTATTGAATTTTTGTGTTCGTGCTGGAAAAGTAACAAAATTGAAGCGATTTCGTTCGATCAGAATGAAAAAAAGCCGGAGAAATCCGGCTTTTTTTCATTACTTCATGGACGGTTGCATCAACCGCAGTGGAAATATTTGTTCACCAGCGAAAGAATGGCCTCGTTATTCCCGGCTATCTCCTGGCGGAGGTTGGAATCGCCGAACGACTTCAATAACTTTATCACGCCATCTATCATGCTTTTCGGGAAAACATCGTATTCCATATAGATATTTGCCTGACGTTCGAGTTGATCGGCTGAATCGGCGCAACATACCGGAAGTTGTTCCAGCGAACTCAGCCTTTCTTTATAGGCTTCATCGAAGATGTTTACATCAACATAACGTTTTTCGGCATATTCGAGTGCATTGGTCATTTCGATACCATGACGGGCTGCCACGGTAAGCCCTGCAAGCAGCAGATAAACATCAGCCGAGCCATCGGGACAACGGAATTCAACAGTCTGCTTCATGCTGTGGTCGAATTGTTCGTCCGATTCCAATGGGTTCACATCTTTGATCATGTTGGCTTTGCCGGTCCATCCCAATGGAACGCGTACCAATACCGAGCGGTTGCGGTCGCCCCAGCAGATATTCGTGGGCGCTTCCTGATGTGGAACCAGCCGGAAGTAACTCGTCGGATTCATATTGCCAAAGGCGGTCAGCGAAGGAGCCAGATCAAGATAGCCGGCAATGGCCTTTTTAGCCACATCGCTGAGCTTACGGTTGTCGATCATGGCATTCCTGCCGTCTTTCATCAGGCGGGTGTGGATGTGCATCCCGCTGCCTGCTTTGCCAACGGTAATCTTGGGCGCAAAGGTTACGGTAACACCATGCCTGTATGCGAGCTGACGGAGTATCCATTTTGCAATCAATAGCTGATCGGCTGCATCTTCCAGTGTAGTCGGAAGGAACTCGATCTCATTCTGCTCATAAACCATGTCGCCGAGGGTAAAGTTTCCCACCTCGGAATGTCCATATTTGATCAGACCACCTGTCTGGGCAATGTAGAGCATGGCATCACGCCTGAATTCTGCCCATTTCGCGAATGGCTCCGATTCGTGGTAACCCCGTTGATCGTCGGCCAGGAACAGGTCGTCCTTCTTGCTGATGATATAATACTCAAGTTCGCCCATAACTTCGAACGAATAACCGGTCCGTTCTTTCAACACGTTGTGAGCTTTCTGGAGGATATATGCGGGGGCACTGTCAAGAGGTGCCCCATCCTTGTTGTAAAAAGCACATAAAATATCGATACTGGGAATCTTGGTGAAAGGATTCAGAAAGGCTGTCTTGAAGCGGGGAATCACATACAGATCGCTTGAACCGGCTTCGATGTGCTTGAACAGGCTTGATCCGTCTACCCGCTCACCACAAGTGAGGATGGTTTCGAGGTGTTCGCGGCTGGTAATGACAAAATTCAGCGTTTTCAAACGGCCATCGATGCTGGCATACCTGAAGTTGATCATCTCAACGTTGTTGTCCTCAATGTATTTAATAATGTCGGCTTTGGTAAACTCCTCTGCTGGCTTGTTCAAATACTGAACCAGCGGGTTGGGGTTCATCGATGTATTCTTGCTCATGGTCAAATTTAATTGTACGGTGATTTGGCGCCAAAGGTATGAAATACTCTTTAAACATGGATGATCAAAACATGCCTCCACGGCAGGTTAATTCGCGTGTACCTGCCGAAATGTGTATCTTTGTTTTCATCTCTTTATCTTCCATTCTATGCAATACGCCCTGTTTGAAGATCCCTTCTCTGTAAGACTGAATCCGCTGGTTCGCCTGATGCCGGTTTTTGAGTTGCGATGTGGTGTACTGACCCTTCGTCATAAGTTTGAACTTTTAATGGATGGCCCTGCAGCTTCGCTGTTTACCCGCCCGTTGCTTGCCCCGCTCACCGCCATACAAAATCCGGTAATCCCTGTGAATGAACTGCCCATCGCCCCGCTGTTGCTCCTCAACGGCCGCTGGATTCCCGATGCCGCTACACTGGAGCAGTTGAAGGAGTTGACTCCCGGCAGTATGGTTCTTTGTCAGGGTACCGTGATTGCTGCTTGCATCGACGATACACATGGCGAACAGTTTATGCCGGGTGCCGCGGGCTGGGACTTCTATCCCGACGAGACATGGCAGATCATTGAAATGGATGAAGGCCTGTTGTTATTGGAATTCAGTTGGGATATCGGCAGGTTAAACCCCTCACAGATTCAGGCAGATCTCGACCTCCTGAAACCTGAGAAAGGACGCAGGGATTTCCTCGGTGTTTACCTTTTAAATGCTGATGATATCTTTGTTTCCCCGGGTGTCGAAATGATGCCTGGGGTCGTTGTTGATGCTTCAAATGGCCCTGTCTTTCTGGGTCCCGGCTCAGTGGTGATGCCGAACTGTTCGCTCGAAGGCCCCCTGACGCTTGGGGCTAATAGCGTGATTACTGCCGGTGCGCGTATCTATGGAGGCACAACCATAGGCCCTGAATGTAAGGTGGGAGGCGAAGTATCAGGCGCCGTGTTTCATTCCAACAGCAACAAACTACACGAGGGCTTCCTGGGGCACGCAGTCATCGGCAGGTGGGTGAACCTTGGTGCCGGTACCAGCAACAGCGATATGAAAAACAACTACGGCAAAGTCCGCAGCTTTGCCAATGGCGAACCTGTTAATACGGGTCTTCAGTTCGTCGGAATTACCATAGCCGACCACTCCAAAACGGGGATCAACAGCATGTTTAATGCCGGTACCGTGATCGGTATCATGTGTAATCTGTTTGGTGCCGGATTTCCGCCTGCTAATGTTCCCGATTTTTCGTGGGGAGGAGCTGAAGGTTTCGAGGTCTACAGAGCCGATAAGGGTATCGAGGTAGCCCGCCGAGAGATGAAGCGAAGCGGCGTGGCAATGACCGAAGAGGAAGAACGGCTTATCCTGAGGGTTTACAACGAATTGGTTGGATAATACCTTGCCGTTAGGGCATTTCTGCGAAGATGCCGGGGCTATGCCCCTGATTTTCCTTTTATAATAAGGCGGTTAGCCCTGTATTCTTCATGGTGATTTGTGCGCGGCACAGGTAAAAGAGGTGCGATGCCCTGAAATCTCTCAATCGCACCTTTCAAACAGGCAGATTGCCCCGGTTTTTCACAGATTAACGCGGTAATTGAAAAACTTTAGCTCCCGATGACTATCGTTCTGATAGCTATCAGGAGACTTTGGTTGTTCGCATTGTCATTTCCCGACGTAATTGCCATAGAAAAAATTATTTTTTTCTCTCCATCAAAAATTAGAACCTGTCGTGGTACAATCTTTGTGTGATATAGGTATGCTTTTAAAAGAATACAAATCGGACATCAGACTAATATTAATCGTGAATCGACCCTGGCCGTGCGATAGACCTACGCTTAAACTACGGTTGATCTACGGTTGATCTACGGTTGATCTACGGTTGATCTACGGTTAATCTACGGTTGAAGGTCTAAAATGATACATTTTCATCAAACCTGCAAAAGCCGGAATGCACTGCATCCGGCTTTTGTGATATTCTCTGAAATTGATGGAAATTTAACAACCGGGAACGATATAATTATTACAGCAGACCATAACGTCCCAAGTGAGCTGAAACTTCAACAGACTCTCAAAACAGGCCTCAAATACTAACCAAAGAAGGTATAACTCCGCACATACCCCTCCGCTGAAATTTTCAACCCGAATTTAAATTCAAGTAAGCTTTTTGAAATGATTCCCTGCTAAAAAAATGCTCCCGGTAACCAACGCCAAAGCCTGCCGATAGCTATCGGCAGGCTTTCAGTTATAACATAGGTTTTTGTTATTGGGTGCTGAATGTCTTAATCAGTTTGATTTTATCGTCTTTATTCAACCCCGAAAGTACTTCTATGTTGAGCCCGTCGGAAAGGCCGGTTTTGATAAACCGTTGCTCAAATATGCCCGGTTGGGTTTCAACTTCTACAAACGACGAATCACCTTTAAACTGAAGGAGGCTTTCTGATATGGCCATTACACTGTCGCGCCGCTCCAGCACGATGTCGGCGTTGGCACTGTAACCTGAACGGATAAACTGCCCGACTTTTAGCCTTACCTCTGCCTTGATCTCAAACTGGATGGCTCCGTTTTCCAGCACCCCTTTCGGGGAGATATGTTCCAATATGGCATCAAATTTATCGTTGTCAATGGCCCCGATGGTTAGAATGAGCGGCATTCCCTCCCTGATTTTTCCAACTTCGGTTTCATCGAGTTTTCCTTTGAAGATCATCTCACCCATATCGGCTATGGTGGCCACCGTGGTGCCATCGTTAAAAGTGTTGCTTTCTATCACCGATTTACCTACTTCAACAGGAACGGCCAGAATCATGCCGTCGAGCGTCGAGGTAACCAGGGTGTTGGTGGTTTCACCCGACTTACGGGTCTGCCCCTCTTTAATGAGCGCCAGATTGTTTTCGGCATCGGAAAGCTCCTCCCGGGCAGTTTTATAGGTGAGCTCATATTTCTGAAACTCCGAGACGGCGATCACCTTGTTCTTTAGCAAATCTGAATAACGGTCATATTCTGTCCTGGCATTTTCGAGATTTATTTTAGCTCTGTTCACGCGCGATTCAGCGGCATTCATGCTCACCATATTGGGAATAATCCTTACACGGGCAATCTTTTCACCCCGTTTAATCATCTGGCCCGGTTCAACGTACAGTTCTTCGATGATACCAGAGACCTTTGGCTTTATTTCAATTTCGCGACGGGGTACCACCGAGCCTGTAGCAACAGTTTTCTTGATGATATTGGTAATTTCCGGCGTCCTGGTTTCAAATACCTCCGGTTTTTTCTGCGATTTCTGGTACAGGAAGACAAAGGTTCCCACCAATACGATGACGATGATAGCGCCGATCAGAATTTTAAAGAATGTTTTCATGGATATGACTCGATTAAGAGATTGTTTATTCGTAACGTAAGGCTTCGATAGGTTTTATTTTTACCGCTTTGCGGGCAGGAATAATGCCTGCAATCACGCCGGCGATGATAAGAATGATGAGGGCTGATACAGCTACATGGAAACTTACCGACGGGTCTTTAAACATACCCGCTGAATCGCCCATCTTTTTCATTACATTGTTTACCAGTTCAATTACGCCGACACCTGCCACAAGTCCAAGGTAACCTGCAAATGTGGTAAGAAATACCGACTCGGTAATAATCTGACTTACAATGGTCCACGGTCGTGCACCGATGGCTCGTTGGATGCCAATTTCTTTTGTCCTTTCTTTAATCACCACCAGCATGATATTGCTGATGCCGATAACTCCGGCCAGGAGCGTCCCGATTCCTACAATCCAGATCAGGCCTGCAATCCCGGCGAACAATCGCGTCATCTTCAGAAACTCGTTTTCTACATTGAACGAACCCACTGCTCTGGTATCGGCAGGGTCGATGCTGTGTCGTTTGCGCATAAGGGCTTTGGCCTGCGTTTCGATGTCGGAAACGCTGTAACCCTTTTTCGCGGTGAGCGAGTACCACCCCACGATATCGCCATAGTTGTAGGTCTTCTGAACTGTGGTAAATGGCAGGTAGATGCTTTGATTGTCGCGGATAGCCTCGTTGTCATTCTTGCGCGAACTGACCACCCCGACAATCTGGAAATAGACGCCGTTGATTCTGAGGTATTCGCCTATCGGGTTTTCTTCGGTTTTAAACATCTCTTCCTGTACCCGTCTTCCAATTACAGCAACCTTCCGGTTCTGCGCTATGTCGTTGTCATTGACAAACCTTCCCCGATCAACATTCATCGGGTCGATCAGATTATAGGCCGGATAATCGCCCTGGATAGTGAAAGCTCCTGTCCGTTCACCCCTTACCACGTTATTGTTGCCTTCTTCACTATAGCCCTGAATACGGGGAGCGATGTACTCAATTCCGGCGATATTGTCAATCATGGCACGTGTATCGCCATTGTTGAAATTGTAAAATCTTCCACGGGGAAACCCCTTGAAGGGCATGGTAGTACGTTGTGTCCACATGAACATACTGTTGGTGGCCATATCGCCCATGCCACTGCTGACCCCCTTGCGCAGTCCTTCTCCTGAACCCAGGAGTACCATGAGCATGAAGATGCCCCAGAACACCCCAAAAGCCGTGAAAAATGTACGCATTTTGTTTTTCTTCAGGGTGTCGAATATTTCCTGCCAACGGTCACGATCAAACATAACGTTTTAGTTTAAAGGTTATTCATCACGAAGTGCATCAACAGGCTTAACCGAAGCAGCCCTCCGGGCAGGCACAAACCCGGCAATCATTCCGGCTACAACCAGCAAAACGGTGGCGCTGATGGCCACATCGAGTTTGATTTCCGGATTTGAAAAATAGTCAACGTTGGGCATGTTATTACCGACCACTTCGAGTAGCACCACCCCGATAACCAGTCCGGCATATCCCGCGAGTGCAGTGATTAATACCGACTCCTGGAGGATCAGCCCAACGATACTGGATGGTGTGGCTCCCATTGATTTGCGGATACCGATTTCTTTTGTACGTTCCTTCACCACGATCATCATGATGTTGCTCACCCCGACAATACCGGCAATGATGGTGCCGATGCCAATAATCCAGATGAAGGTCCTGATGCCTGCAAAAAGTTGAATGAAACGCTGGTATTCGTTGATTGTATTGTAGATGAAAAGGGCACGGGTGTCGGAAGGATCGAAATGATGACGCACCGATAGGCTCTGCTTGATTTCTTCTTCGGCTCTGCGACTATCTTCAGGTGTTGCGCCATCCATAATCACGCACACGTTGTTGATGGAATTTCCGCGGTTAAAAGCTTTCTGGGCTGTCGAAATGGGGATGTAAATGCGACTCATATCGCGGTCACCGCCCGGATCATCAAATACCCCGACAACCATAAACAGCACATCGTTTACCCTGATATATTTCCCTAACGGTTTTTCTCCGTTTTTAAAGAGTGCATCGGCAACCACTTTACCAAGACTGACCACTTTCCGGGTGTGCTGAATATCGGCCTGGTTCAGAAAGCGACCTTCAATCATCCTGAGCGATTCTACCTGTGCATATTCCGGGTGACAACAGAAGATGTCGAAAGCTCCATATTCATTTTTGTAGGAGATGACGCCGCTTCCGAAGATACGTGTACGCGCCGAGGAAGCCGTCACGCCGGGCATCCTCATCAGCAGGTCACGGTCATCATTGGTGAAACTTATGGGTTTGCCCGGTTTTGTTCCTTTATAGGCTTTTGATGTCATGCCCGGATTGACGCTCAGGTAGTTTACTGCATCACCGGCAAACTCTTTCCGAACGCCATTTTCAAGACCATAACCCGATCCGAGCAGTATCACCAGCATGATGATACCCCACGCTACACTAAATGCCGTCAGAAAAGTGCGCAGCTTGTTTTGACTGATGGTGCTGAAAATCTCCTGCCATTTATCAAGATCGAACATACAGTCGGTTTTTTAATGTTAATTGGCGGCTGCAAAGGCCAGTTCTTTCATCTTTTTGACCTCCCCGTTGCGGATATCTTCTGCAATCACACCGTCGCGCAGCCTGATTATGCGGTTGGTCATGGCGGCAATATCGTGTTCATGGGTAACAATCAGGATGGTGATTCCCTGTTCATTTACCTCCTTGAGAATATCCATTACTTCGTAGCTGGTTTGGGTGTCAAGGGCTCCGGTAGGCTCATCGGCCAGGATGACTTTTGGTTTTGAGATAAGCGCCCTGGCAATAGCCACGCGTTGTTTCTGTCCGCCCGAAAGCTCGTTGGGCATGTGATGAGCCCATTCGGCAAGGCCCATCCTATCGAGGTATTCCATGGCGATCAGGTTGCGCTTCCGTCGGCTGACCTGCTGGTAATACAGCGGAAGGGCAACATTTTCGAGTGCGTTCTTGAACGAAATGAGGTTGAACGACTGAAAGACGAATCCGATAAGCTGATTCCTAAAGGCAGCTGCTTTCTTTTCGCTCATTTTGGCAATCAGGTTGCCATCGAGCCGGTAATCGCCATTATCGTAATTGTCAAGAATCCCTAGTATGTTGAGTAAAGTAGATTTGCCTGATCCTGACGATCCCATGATTGATACAAACTCTCCGGGGGCAATGGTGAGATCGATCCCCTTGAGTACATGCAGGCTGTTATTGCCTGTGATATATGATTTATGTAATCCTTTTATATGTATCATAAGTTAGGTTTGAAGCACACGGGTATTACTCATTATTTATGCCAATTATTTTTATCGGCTGTTAACCACTGTTTTAAAGCAAATGCAGCGCCATTGAGACGCACAGGGTGTTCGACTTGTTACAGGTGGTGTGCGAAAACGTGCAGTAGAATTGGTTGAATTGACCATGAGAAGGGGGAATGATCTGTCGGCAATTCTGATGAGAATTGCGGCGGATATCATCTCCACTACCAACAAGTAAGCCTGGCGGCACCTTGCTCCTCTCAGTCATTTGTCAATAAATGATTAACAGTCTGTTTATTAGCTGTTATTCGAAGAATCTAAGAGAGAATTACCAGTTCTTGTAAGAAAAGAATCATTTATACATGTATAAATAAAAAATATAAGATACAAATTAATACACCGTAGATAGAAGAAAATAAAAAACCTTTGTAAATAAATCTTTCTTTCTTCTTATACGAAACAGTTGTTAAAAAAAAGACAGCAAATGCCATTAAAGGGAGATAAACATCTGTTGCATGGTAAATCCACTTAAAAATCTTTAGTTGTTCATTAAATTCATTATAAGGGCCCTTTAAATAATAAACACCCCAACATACACCAATCACTAAAGACCACAAAAATGATGAGCCAATTACATAAATTGCAACGATAGAAAAACTACTTTTCATTTTCATATTTTTATATTCTACCATTATCCATCATTGCCAAAGCCAATTGGATTTGTATAATGGCCCGGCAAATACATTCCTCGATAAGCATTATTATTAATAACAATAGTATTGTAGCCATTTATTGTAAAATTGGCAGTAATTTTTAAAGCTTTATCGATACTTGTAGCCCATGTCATATCACTTATGGTAACTTCTGCATTTTTAAGTAGAACAGCACGACCTAACAGTGTCCTGTCTATTTTAAAGCCTGTTTCTGTTCGCTCTAGGCCCTTTGCGACATAAGAAATACCACTAACTCGTGGTTGAATCTTGAGTAATTCGTCTGATGACACTTTCATTCCCGGTTTCATGGTTCGCATTAAGTATCTGATTGTTTGTTCTGCCGTATAGCTGCCATTGGCCATACCTCCTGGGCCTGCAGTTAAAGATAAGCCAACAGCCCCATCGAATGACATCCCATAGCCCTTTTCTTTTGTTAGTTGGTCAATAATTGCCATTTCCTCATCAAGCGCATCTTCGGCCGCTTCCATGTCCGATTCATCATACCGGTTATGCTTTAGCTGTTGAGCATCGGCAACATAGCCAAAGTTCATAAGCTCCTGCGATAGCTTGTACATTTCTTTAGATTTCTCCCAGGCTGCAATTTTTTCTTTAAGAGCAGTGGATCGAATAGCATCCCAATTTGCATAGCTCGAAACACCCCGGATAATATTGTCTATTGATTCACTCCTCTGTGGGCCATTGGCAGCCTGTATGGCTTCGTAGTCAATATAAAAAGCTCCTCTGACATAAGTCCCGCTCGAATAGTTGAACCATGTCTTCAGATGGGTATTCATCCACGACCAATAATAATACACATTACGTCCGGTTACCTGATGTCCTTTCATTCTATCCAGAAATTGTCCATCAGGGTCAGTTCTGTTCGCCCAATCATTTCCCATTGCAAGGTAGGGTGAAGAAAATTGAGTAGCAGGGTCAAGAGAATGCCATCTCCCGATTAAAGGGTCATATTGTCGGGAATTGAAGTCATATTGATACAGGCGGGAGTCGATAACACCATCACCATTCTTGTCGAAACCCGTGGCGTTAAGTTCCTTGCCCTGATAATGATATTGGTTGTCGGGCCAGGATGTTCTTCCCAGGCCAACCATCCGGACGCCAAAAGGAGTCAGGTGGTCTTCCTGCACTACTTCAGCTGTGCGCGTGGTGGGATTAGGACGATAAACAACCCTAATATCGCCGCGATGGTCGGTATAGTAATATTGAGGTTGCCAGGTGCCGTTAGTCAGCTTAACAAACCGGCCCCCCGCAGTCTGAACAACAGTAGAAAGGGTGGCAGGGGTATTTTCTATACTGAAGGTATAAACTGTATCCTGGGTAATACTGCAACTCACTACAATTGATTTGGTATTTTTCTGACTTTTCAGGCCGTAAAATTATGTATTTCTTTTGTCGTGGATAAAGGATATTAATGGCAGATCTCCAATAAATGCATATAATAGTCGAGTACACTTTGTTATAATTACCCGCATTGAAGCGGTTGATGTTAGTGGTGCACGCCTGTCGCAACAAATTTTTTCAGATCAAAGCTATGTTGATCCGGAGTGGAAGGATTACGGTTTAGAAACCCAATAAAAAAGCCGGATTGTTCATATCCGGCTTTTAATTAATTTGATGATTGGTTATTTTGTTGGCTCAACCTTGAGGTGAGCTGCAAGGAATTTTTCCATGGCTTCGTAGAAATCAAACTGATTTTCTTCGTTATGGAAACCGTGTCCTTCGTTGTCTTTCACCATGTATTCAATGACGACGCCTTTGGCTTTAAGCGCGGCGACCATCTGATCCGATTCATCTTTGTTTACGCGGGGATCGTTAGCTCCCTGAGCAACAAACAGCGGTGTGACGATCTTATCGGCATTGAGTGCCGGTGATGTCTGGGCAAGCTGAATGGAATCGGCTTTGGGATTGCCTACCATTTCGTACATCATGTCGAGCATGGGTTTCCAGTACGGGGGAATGGTATTCATAAAGGTAAAGAGGTTTGAAACGCCAACATAGTCAACGGCTGCTGCGTAGAGGGCAGGATCTTTCACGATACCCTGCAGTGTGGCATAACCACCGTAGCTGGCACCATAGATAGCCACGTGTTTAGGATCGGCGATACCCTTCTCGATGAGCCAGTTTACACCATCGGTGATGTCTTCCTGCATAGTAAGACCCCATTGTTTGAATGAAGCCTGCCAGAAACTTTTTCCGTATCCGGTTGAGCCACGGAAATTCATCTGGAGTATTGCATAGCCACGATTGGCCAGGAACTGCACTTCGGGATTGAATCCCCATGAATCACGTGCCCATGGACCGCCGTGAGGATTGATCACCACAGGCAGGTTTTTGGCGTTTTCAAGGGTATAGCCTTTCGGTAAGGTGAGGTATGCATGGATGGTGAGACCATCACGCGATTGATATTCTACTGGTGTGATGGTAGCCATGTCATTTTCGTTAATCCAGGGACTAACATCGGCAATCTTGTCGAGTTTGTCGCTATTAACATCATAGAGGTAATATGATCCAAGCGAACGGTCGCTGTATGTGCGGACGATGTATTTATCTTCGGCTTTCGTTGATGAGGAGAGTCCGATTTCATAACCCTGAAGCTTTTCGGAGATTTTCTTGAAGATGCCTTCTGATTCAGCATCGAAGAAGTGTTTCTCGTTTTTCCATGATTCATAAGAAGCAGATGTGATCACTTTCCGTTTGCGCGAATAGCTGAGACCTTCAACGTCATAATCGGGATTCTCATAAAGTACTTTGATTTCTTTACCGTTGACGATATCGAACTCAACGATGGCTGATTTGTCACGACCCAGATTTGAACTGGCGTATACGGCTTTGTTGTCGAAGGTAAAGAATTGCGGACTTACCTGATCCTTGAAACTGGTGGTAAGTACTACTTTGAAAGGTTCCTCTTCGGTGGCGCGATAGAGTAACTGTGTACTGATTCCATCTTCGGCGATGGCTGTTGCAATGCGGAGTTTTCCATCATGGTCGGTCATCCAGCCCTGAATATTGCCCGGGTTCTCGGCAATCAGTTTCATTTCACCTGTTTCGATATTCAGGCGGTAGGCATCAAAGACCTGCGGATTACGTTTGTTAAGGCCGATGATCACTTCATTGGGAATATCCTCAAGGTCGTCGATTATTTGCGTACGAACACCATCAAAATCGGTGAAGCAGATGGCGTTTGATCCATCAATGTTTACGCCGTACAGTTTGAAGTTTTCATCACCGCCTTTGTCTTTGAGAAAGAGGATCCGGTTGTTGTTGGCCCAGAAATATCCGGCTACATTGCGGTCGGTTTCACTGGTGAGGCGTTTGGCAGAATCCTGTCCGACTTCCTGAACATAGACGTTCATACGGCTTTCATAAGGAGCCATGTAACTGAAGTACTTGCCATCAGGGGAAATCTGATACCTCGATTTCTCCGGGTTTTTAAAGAAATCTTTCAACGGGATGGTTGGTGCAGGCTCAACCTTGCTGCCCGATTGACAACTGAACATCATCGACATGCTTGCTAATAGACTTAAGATTAGTAAATTACTTAATTTTTTTTGCATAAATTCTGGTTTTTAATGTATTAATATAAAAAAGTTAGGGGTTGAGGCAAAAGTAGATACTTTTATTAAATGAGACCGGCATCATTTCATTTTTATAGGGGTAATAAACTGTATACGTTTAGTAAAATATTGATATATATGACTTTGTGTCCTGATATAGCTGGTAGTAAAAAAAATGGTTACTTTGCATAAAAAATTGGAAATATGTTCGGGAATCTGATGGGCAAGCTGCAGGAGGTGCAGCAGAAGGCTGAAGAAGCAAAAGCTTTGTTGGCTGCTGGACGTTTTGAGGGTAAATCGGCCGATGGAAGGGTATTGGCGATTGTAGACGGAAACAGTCGGTTGATAGATATAATCATTGATCCATCATGCCTGTCAGGCAATGCAGATGATATTCAGTCGCTGGTGAAAGAAGCTGTTGTAGGTGCCCAGCAGGAGGCGTCGGCTGCACAGGCCGAGACTATGAAGAATGCAGCAAAAAGTTTCCTTCCCGGATTTCCGGGTTAATTAATTTCGATAACAATGATACAAGTTGGTCAATTTCAGGTTTTGCCGATTCTCAGGATCGTAGCACCCGGGGCAATCCTCGATTCAGGTGATGGTCAGGAATTGTTGCTGCCCGGTAAGCAAATTCCCGAAGGAGCTGTAGAGGGCGATATGGTAAGGGTGTTCATTTATACCGATTCCGACGACCGTCCCATCGCTACTACCGATCTTCCGACAGCCGTTGCCGGAGGTTTTGCAGCGATGGAAGTAAGGCAGGTTGGGCGGTTCGGTGCCTTTGTTTTTATGGGATTGGCTAAAGATTTGCTTATTCCTTACCGACAGATGAGGCAACCGTTAAATACCGGCGAAAATCCCATTGTGCACGTGATGGTTGATGAACAATCAAAACGATTGACCGGAACCACCTATTACGATAAATATTTACATGATGTGGCGGGTGAGCTATCGCAGGGTGAGGAGGTTGATGTTTTGATTGCCGATCAGACGAGCCTCGGGTTTAAGGTGATCGTCAACCAGCAGTTCAGGGGAATGGTATACATGAATGAGATATTTAGTACTGTGGTTCCCGGAAAGAAAGTGACCGGGTGGGTGAAATTTGTCAGAGCCGACGGCAAACTTGATATTACATTGAGGCGTCCGGGATTGGACGAATTTGCCTTTGCAGCCGACCTGATTATCACCCAGATGCATAAAATGGGCGGCAGGTTACAGCTTCATGATAAATCGACGCCCGAGGAGATTAAAAAGGCGCTGGGTATCAGTAAGCGAACCTATAAAGCAGCAGTTGGTAATTTGCTGAAACAGGGTTTGATCGACATAGACGACCATGGAATTTTTCTTCGTTGATCAGGAGATAACAGTAGCAATAAGTCGTCGGCGTCCTCCATGGTTTCTGAATTCACAAAGGTAGATCCCCTGCCATATACCGAGGTTCAGCCTTCCATGGCTTATGGGAATGGTAACCGAAGTGCCGGTCAGTGAGCTTTTCAGATGGGCAGGCATATCGTCGCTCCCCTCATCATCATGGCTGTACCAGAGCTGGTTTTCCGGTACCAGTTTGTTGAAGATTTGTTCGAAATCTTTTCTTACTGAAGGATCGGCATTTTCATTAATCGTGAGGCCGGCGGAAGTATGCTGGATAAATAGGTGGAGGATACCTTCGGTTGGTAACTTGCCTAACTCTTTTTCAACCAGTTGTGTTATCAGGTGAAATCCTCTTGGCGAGGGCGACAGATCGATTGTCTTTTGAATTGTCATTGGTTTGTTTTTTCACAAAAATACGAAACCCGGTGCCGTTATAGGTCACCGGGTTTTTGTTGGTAACAATTACTTTATTCTGAGGGAATCTCATCTTCATTTAATGTACCGAAAGCGATTTTCTCGAGCAGATCGGTGGTGAGTGATTTTGGACGCTCGAGCGGATAACTCAGCGCCCGATCCCAGATGATGTTGGCGGCTATACCTATGCTACGACCGATGCTGAAGAGCACGGTATAAAAATCGAATTCCCTTATGCCATAGTGCCACTGAATAACGCCTGTCTGGGCATCAAGGTTAGGCCATGGATTTTTGGCTTTACCCTGTTCCATGAGGATGGCCGGAACGATTTTATAGAGTTTATCGACGAAGGCAAAAACGGGATCATCAGGCATGTGCTTCTGGCAGAACTCACGCTGGACAGTATAGCGGGGATCGGTTTTACGCAGAACAGCGTGCCCGTATCCGGGAATTACCATTCCTGAATGGAGGGTATCCCATACATACTGGCGTACTTCATCATCGGTGGGTTCGGCTCCATTCATTTTATCCATAAATTCCAGTATCCAGCGCAGCACTTCCTGATTGGCCAATCCGTGCAGCGGACCTGCGAGGCCGTTGACCATTGAGGCGATAGAAAGGTAAATATCGGCGAGTGTGCTTGAAACAAGGTGACCGGTGTGAGCACTCACATTTCCGCTTTCATGGTCAGCATGGATGATGAAGTTCATGCGCGATACATCTTCGTAAGCCTTGGGTTGGCCCATCATGTGAGCAAAGTTGGCACCGAAATCGAGGAAAGGGTTCGATTGAATTCTTTTGCCATCGCGGTATAGCTTGGCGTAGATATAGGTGGCCACTTCGGGAAGTTTGGCCAGAAGGTTCAGCGCATCTTCATAAGTGGGATCCCAATAGTCGTGTTTGTTGAGGCCGGTAGCATATTTCTTGGCGAAGAACGATTCGCGCTGCATTGTGGTCACGGCCGCTGAAAATACCGACATAGGGTGGCTACAACAGGGGAAAGAGTCAATCACATCGTAAACATAGCGGGGAAGGATTCTCCGTTTATTGAACTCATCTACCACATCAGCAACTTCTTCTTCATTAGGTATATCACCAGTGAGGAGCAGGTAAAACAAACCCTCTACGTATGGCATTTCTGCGCCTTTGGGTTTGGGCAATTTCCCGAAGACTTCGGGTAAGGTGTACCCCCGGTAGCGGATCCCTTCATTTGGATCAAGATAGGAGATGTCGGTAACGAGGCTTTTCACACCCCTCATGCCACCGATAACCTGAGCGATGGTGATCTTATCGACCACTACATCGCCAAATTCCTGAAGCAGACGCTGAGTTCTTGGACGTTGCTCCAGAATTTTTTCATAAAGTTTTTCCTTAAGTTTTGACATGGTATTGTGGGATTCGAATTATTAATCAATTAACGGGCTGAAACTTTTCGCCACCGAGTTTCTTCCCGAGATTTACTGCGATGGCGTCTATAAATTCTTCTGTATAGAGGTATTGGCCGTGTTTTGGTGTTTCATCATGAACCAGCAAGGCAAGGTCTTTGGTCATCATGCCGTTTTCAACCGTTTCGATACAGGCTTCTTCGAGTGAATGGCAAAACCTGATAAGCTCCGCGTTGTTGTCAAGCTTTCCACGGTGTGTCAATCCGCGGGTCCATGCAAAGATGCTGGCAATGGGGTTTGTCGAGGTGGCGTTTCCCTTCTGATGTTCACGGTAATGACGCGTTACAGTGCCATGGGCGGCTTCAGCCTCTACAGTTTTCCCATCGGGTGTGATGAGCACTGAGGTCATTAGTCCCAATGAACCAAATCCCTGAGCGAGGGTGTCGGACTGGACATCGCCATCGTAGTTTTTACAGGCCCATACGAAACCGCCATTCCACTTCAACGCTGAGGCCACCATGTCGTCAATCAGCCGGTGTTCGTACACGATGCCTTTATCCCTGAAAGCAGTCATATAGTTCTGCTCAAATATTTCCTGGAAGATATCTTTAAAGCGACCGTCGTATTGTTTAAGTATTGTGTTCTTGGTCGAAAGGTAGAGCGGCCACCCTTTGTCGAGTGCCATGTTAAAGCAGGCATGCGCAAATCCACGGATCGACTCATCAGTATTGAACATAGCCATGGCTACACCATCATCATCAAAGTTGTACACGGTGTAGGTCTGGGGTTCCCCGTTCTCGGGGGTGAAAGAGATGGTGAGTTTTCCTTTTCCTTTGGTACGGAAGTCGGTTGCACGATACTGGTCGCCGAAGGCATGACGCCCGATAACCATGGGTTGCGTCCATCCGGGTACAAGCCTGGGAATATTGCTTATCAGTATAGGTTCTCTGAATACTGTCCCGTTCAGGATGTTGCGGATGGTTCCATTTGGCGACTTGTACATGGCCTTTAAACCAAATTCTTTTACCCTGTTCTCATCAGGGGTGATGGTTGCGCATTTTATGCCTACGTTGTACTTCTGAATGGCTCCGGCAGCATCGATGGTCACCTGATCATTGGTGGCATCGCGGTGTTCAATTCCAAGGTCATAGTACTTAATGTCAAGATCAAGGTAGGGGAAAATGAGCTTATTTTTTATCATTTGCCAGATGATGCGGGTCATTTCATCACCATCGAGTTCAACTACGGGGTTTGTAACTTTAATTTTCTTCATGGGTTCGATATGAATTCTTCGAAAGAGAGTACACTTATTAATATGCTAAAAAGGTAACTTTTGTTCATTTATGTATGTATCTTTTTCTGTTTGTAACCTCGTAGGGGGTATGGCGTCAAAAATGGCATAGAAACCCATTAAATAGTTATACAAACATGGCTACATACAAAAAACTGGAACGAAGTCGGTCGGATCGGATGCTTGGTGGTGTCGCCGGAGGGCTTGCTTCCTACTTCGATATCGATAGTTCTATCGTAAGATTTTTATTCGTTTTAGGCGTTATAATCTGGGGGACAGGTCTATGGGTTTACGTTGTTCTTTGGATTATTCTGCCCGAAGTTTCCAGAAGACCTTTTATTAATTCAAATCCTCAAAATGAACCTGCAATGGAAAACGAAGACCTGAACTACAAAGATGCCGGTACCTATCAAAAAACTTATAGCGAACCGTCAACTGCCGGAACCGAAGACCCTTACAAAGCCTATCAGGAAAAACATAAGCGGAAGAAGGAGAATGGAAATCTGATCGCCGGAGCCGTCCTGATCTCATTTGGTGCTTTGTTTCTTCTTACCGAGTATATACCGCATATTAATTTCAGTGATCTCTGGCCTTTCGTCTTGATTGTTGCCGGTGGAATTCTGCTGCGTAATTATTTTATTAACAATAAAAGTCAGAAGTCATGAGCTTTAAGAATGTATTCTGGGGCGTTTTGTTGCTCACCATTGGTTTACTTTATGCGTTACGCAATTTCGATGTCATCTGGTTTAGTTGGTCATCGGTAGCTGACTTATGGCCTCTGTTGCTGCTCCTCTGGGGTATCTCCCTCATACCGGCAAAGCCGCTTTACAAGTTATTGGGCTCCTTTGGTGTGATTGTTCTGGCCGTGATATTGGTGCTGATTCGTCCGACAGGCGATGGCTTTGATTTTCAAATCGGTCATCGTAACTGGAGTAGTAACAGCCATTGGAATCAGGATAATGATTCCGATACTGATACTTATCGGGATCAGGCATTCTCGTTACCTGTTGCTAAAGCAGGAGCAAGGGTAGCACTCAATCTTGAAGCCGCAGCCGGAAGATTTGAACTAATGGATACGACCAACCAGTTGATTAGTTTTGAAAGCCATGGCAATATTGGCCCATATATGATGGAGCCGGGCGAGGGCGAGCAAATTACAACGGTTGACATTAAGCTCGACAATGTAAGCGTAAATAGCGGTCAGGTTAAGAATGAAGTGATCATGAAGCTTAACCCCTCTGTTATCTGGAACATCAAGGTTGAAGCCGGTGCCTCTAAAGTAGATATGGACCTGAAGAACTTTATGGTTCGACGGCTCGAACTTGATGGTGGTGCTTCAAGTGTTGATATTATTGTTGGTTCGCTTATGGATACTGTTGACGTTGACCTTGAGGTTGGCGTTTCATCACTTAGCATTGCTGTACCACAAGCCAGTGGTTGTGAATTACGTACCGATGCAGTCTTGTCGGGGCGAAGGATAACCGGATTTGAGAAGATTTCCACCGGACTCTACAGAACCAATGGATTTGATACTGCAAAAAAGAAGATATACATCGACGCCGAAGCAGCTATCTCGGATTTAAAAGTTGAACGGTACTAGATTCCCTTTAAATAAAACGAGGCTGTCCTATGAATTAGGACAGCCTCGTTTTATTTACCATTCCATTTTTTTCAGCTCAATCAACACATCGTCGGCTGAGTTATATCGGCCTTGAATGAGTCCGTTACGGTCGATGATATAATAGGTGGGAAGATTGTCGCCTATGGCATAGAGTTTCTGAAGGGGCGATGAGGGGTAAAGCAAATCGCAGACCTGCGTCCACTGCATAAAATCCGACTGAATAGCTTGCATCCATTGGAAGCGTTTATTGTCAAACGAGATCGAAACCATGTCGAAATTATATCTTCCATAACGGTTGGCTATCAGATGTAAAGTGTTGAAGTCACGCCGATAGTTTGCCAACCAGGATGCCCAGAAGTGAAGAACTACGACCTTCCCCTTCAGTTCAGATAATCTAAAATTTTCGTCTTCATGGCCTGACATTACGATTTCAGGAGCCGGATTCCCTGGCTGCAGTCGTGATTCCATAGCATTAGCTTCTTTATACCGGGCCACCTGTTCTGCCAGATTCTTGTGTAAATATGCAACGTGTATGTTGTTACCATGATGTTTGCGCAGGTTACTATCTATTTCCATGATAAGGCCAAAGTGATCGTTGACTGTCAGTAATGGTCTGGGTCCGCTCTTTTGATTTAGGGCAATGAGGGTTCCCAGTGAAGTAAGGTTTGATTTCAGATAGTCGATGGTCAGTTTTTGCTGCGCATCAAAAATAGTGGCGTAGCGCATTCCTACTGAGTCTCTTACAGCCGGATAATCAGCTCTGTCTTTTGACCGGTCAAGGTAAATACTCAGACTGTCAACTTCTCTCCGCATTACCTCAAAAGCCGAGTGGTATAGTTGAAGGTTGGTGTTTTGAACAGAACCTTCAACGATCAGGTCAGTCAAATCTTCCCGGTCGGCTTTAAATACGGCCGTTTCGCCAGGTACCGAAAGAACGATGATCCGTTTCTTCCCGACCGATACCATGTAAATTCCTGCCTCAGTGTTGTCGATTGTAATGAGTGCTTTTCCCGCTACATCAGTATTAATGGTATCAAGAGGAACGATTGCCTCAGGCTGAACCTCGTTCAGTATTAATTCTGCATCGGGATAGGCATTCAGTCTGATGTCCATCTTAAAGACTTTGTCAGATGTATTATCTCTGGATTTACATCCGTTCAGAATCAGAAGCGTAAGTATTAATCCTGTAAACAGGCGAAACTTTAGTGAAAATCGTAGTCTTGTCATAATATTTAAATCGTGTAAACCAGCATATATTGTTCGAAATTTTCGTACACCATCGGCAAGGTCAGTATACCCTGTGCTGTAACCACAGCGGCTGTGATTTCGCCCTTTCTTTCTATAATAAAAGGATTGATTCTGATCTTGTTTTGGAAATCTATGGAAGGATCGCCCAGCCATTTAACAACGGCTTCTTTGGCACACCAGTATATATATAATGTGTCGTCGCTACCCGACTGAGTAGCATGAGCCAACTCGTCGGGATGCATGAATCGACGGATAACCTTGCGGATTCGGGGAGTTATCTGTTCGAGATCGATACCTGCCGGTTTTTGATCCATTATGAATGCGGCATGGCCGGCTGAATGGGCTATGGAGAAGTAGGTCGCCGAACCTGGTATGCGCGGCTGACCGGTGTTGGAATATTCGATTTCCCTTGCCCCGGGCAGATACCTTGTGGCAAGTAAACGGGCGGCAAGCCAGTGAAGCCGTCGTTGGGGGGCCTTTATCCTGTCGAGATGTTGTTGCTCTTTTTCATTTGGGACAAGCAAAGAAAGAAGCAATGGTTCCGGCTCTGAGATTTCCCAGACCGCCACAGTAGCGCCACATTTGGTATGTTCTTCTCTGATGATTGGCATGTGGCTGCAAAGTTATCACATTTGTGCTTGTCTGGAAAATTGAACCTTTAGACAAGCGTGGTATGATCAGAGTCCTTATCTTTGCACAAAAATTACTAATTATTTATGACGTCTTTAAATTTTGATTATAAAGTGGCCGATATGTCACTTGCCGACTGGGGTCGTAAGGAAATTTCAATTGCCGAGAAGGAAATGCCCGGGTTGATGGCGATCCGTCGGAAATATGCTGAAGCTAAGCCTCTGAAAGGAGCCCGTATTACCGGATCGCTTCACATGACCATTCAGACTGCTGTTTTGATCGAAACACTTGTTGCCCTGGGTGCCGATGTTCGCTGGGCAAGTTGTAACATTTTTTCAACTCAGGATCATGCTGCTGCTGCGGTTGTGCGCGATAGCAAGGTTCCTGTCTTTGCCTGGAAAGGTGAAACCCTCGAGGAATATTGGTGGACGACCTCAATGGCACTCCAATTCCCAGGTGGTAAAGGGCCGAACCTGATTGTAGATGATGGCGGAGACGCTACTTTGTTGGTTCATAAAGGCTATACTGCCGAAAAAGATGCCTCTGTTCTGGATGTTACTCCCTCAAGCCGTGAAGAGGCTGTCGTTTTGGCCCGCCTGAAAAATATTCTGGCAGAAGATCCTCAGCGTTGGCATCGTACCGTAGCCGAACTGAAAGGCGTGTCGGAAGAAACTACCACAGGTGTCCACAGGCTCTACCAGATGAAGGAAAATGGATCACTATTGATCCCTGCCATCAACGTCAATGACTCTGTTACTAAATCAAAATTTGATAACCTGTATGGTTGTCGTGAATCGTTGGCTGATGGTATTAAACGGGCCACTGATGTAATGCTTGCCGGAAAAGTGGTGGTTGTTCTGGGATATGGCGATGTCGGTAAAGGTTGTGCTCACTCGATGCGTTCATATGGTGCCCGGGTCATTGTAACGGAAATTGACCCGATCTGCGCACTTCAGGCTGCAATGGAAGGTTTCGAGGTCACCACGATTGAAGATGCCCTTCGCGAAGGTAATGTCTATGTCACCACTACCGGTAACCGTGATGTCATCACCATCGATCACATGAAAGCAATGAAGGATCAGGCGATCGTTTGCAATATTGGGCATTTCGACAATGAAATTCAAGTTGATGCCCTTGACAGTTTCCCCGGAATCAAAAAGGTAAACATCAAACCTCAGGTTGATCAGTATTTCTTCCCCGACGGGCAATCTATTTTCCTCCTCGCCGAAGGAAGGTTGGTTAATCTTGGCTGTGCAACCGGACATCCCTCCTTCGTGATGAGCAATTCGTTCTCAAATCAAACGCTGGCGCAACTGGAGTTATGGCAAAATGAACTGGCAGTTGACGTTTACCGTCTGCCTAAGAAACTCGACGAAGAAGTAGCCCGGCTACACCTCGAACAGATTGGTGTTAAACTGACCAAACTCACCACAGAGCAGGCAGCTTACATCGGTGTTGATAAGGATGGCCCTTACAAGGCTGATCATTATCGTTATTAAATCGATTTTCTTTTGCTGTAAATATTACCGGCCATGAGGGAGCGATCCGTCATGGCCGGATTTTTATCCTGCGATGTACCTTGTTATATTGGGCGGCAATTCCTAACCCTGACATTTCATCCCCAAACAGGTTCCTCAATGATGGGGAGGGAAATGCCGGTTTAACGCTCATCAACCTGGCATTTCAGAAAGACATCTGAATATTGTCGTATGGAACCCATCATTTTAGAAGACAGGGTGCCCGAATCCCCTAATTTGAGTAGATATAGGTTGCTGATTGTCCTTTTGAATCATAACGGATTGGCATATATTGATACCTGTTTTTGTTGCAGGAATTAGCAGGGGTATTTGCCTGGTCCTTGTAGAAAGCAATAATGGTCTTCTACAAAAGAATCCGCTTAGGCCGGCTTGCCAGATCAGGCTAATTCATCAATTGTTTATTAGGGCTTCGTAGGATTTCTGGTTTAACACACCATTTTACCACATATAGTGCAAATGGAGTATAGCCGCCAGGCGGCGATTGCTGGGAAGATGCAGAATGTAGAAAAGAGGAGAGAGGAGTATAGGTCGTACCAAAGTTTGATCTGATTCGATAGCGCTTCGTTTTTCGTTCGAAAATTTACGAAGCGCCTTCGAAGCCACTTCGAAGCGAGAACGAAGGGAGAACGATCGGGTTTCGACTAAGGCTGCTGTTAGTCAGTAGCTTAGTATAATGTCTCCAAACGCTTTTTTTGGGGGTTTTTGAGTCAATTCTGATAATTGTGGGTAGTTGTTTTCTGGTACCCAAACCAAATTCATCGAGCCATTTTCAGCATCAGCCTGTGACCAAATTTATAAGTGAAAGGTTAATGTCAAAGTCAAAGCCACAGCCTCCACCAACATACTGTATTTACACTTAAAAAGATATTTCAAAAGAGGTTTTGATCCCTTTTTGGTATAGTCTTAGTCTATATAGGATATGATTGTCAGTACTTTTTAGCTATAATTTATAGGTACTTAGTAATTTTCGTCTGGTATTCGTCTGGAAGTTTGAGAAAACAGGGCGGAATAAAAGTTTTATTGTCCGATTCGTCCGGATTTGTTGTTGATGGAGAATGAAGAAAACCGGGGAAATAACGAGTAATGTTTGAAATTTTCAGTTAAGCTGGTGCTTACGATTGCGAGTTCGGAATTAGCGTTTTCTGAGAATACAGGCCGTATCGAATTAAAGGAAATTGAAGTCCGATTCGTCCGGAATGTTGGTTTAGTTATGTTTATTGAGGAAGATAGTCCCCAGACTTTGGACCGGGGTTATAAGACTAATGTTGGATGCAACAGTAGCCCCAAAGCGCTGACACTTGATCTTGGGTAATGCCGTACCAACTCTGTCTTGCAAAGTTGGAAGGAAAAATATTTCTTATGAAATGATTGTCAACGCGGCAGCAGAGAGGAATGTCAAAAGAAGTCTTCCTAATATATAATAGAGGATAAGGTGCTAGTTGTATATGTGCAATCGGCGATAATATGTGTCGTAGGTTGTACGGTATACCCTTAGCGACTTGGAGGCCTTGCTTCCCTCAACCGGTGTGCCATCGAGCAGCAGGAAGCCGGATCCACAGCAGGTGTCACGGGCAATCAGCCCGGATTCTTCGACCACAAGTTTTGAACATGTGACAGTCGGATCGTAAGTACAGGTTCGCTCGAAGGCCAGATATTCGTCCTGGGTAAAATGATACACGATGATTCCACGGTAACCGCCATTGATACAAGCATAGTTTCCCGGAATGTTCAGGTTTCCGTATTCGATGGATGAGGGGTCAATCGAGAAGTTTACGTACACATAGGGTATCTCGGTCGTATCTGTATTTTCTTTTCCACATGAGGGTGCAACCAGCAGGAGCGCCACCATAGCGGTAGTGATGGGGAATAGGCGGGCTTTCATTAAAAATGTATTTTTGTCCTCATACAATGAGGTGAACGAATACAAAGGTAAAAAATTGCCTCAGGGTTCTCTTTTCGATTGTTCTAATCGCGGGGAAAGAGAAGGTCTTCAGAAATTATGGTTCTAAAACCGTTTTAATTATGTTAAGTTGTAAATCGCATTTTTTGAGTACATTGTTTTTTGGGGAGAGGGACTCGCGTTTAGGATATTTTAAACCCGTATGCTTTATATTGTTTATAATCATTATGTCAGGTGTGGCGACCGGTTGCAGGACACATGGGAGCAAGGCAGCGAAGCAAAAAAAGACCATTGAAAAGAGGATGGCGGAAAAGCAGGAGAAACAGGTGGTGGCTTATAAAAATGCAAAGGAGCGGCACCGGAAGATACAATCGGCCGGGGGCAAACAACTGTTGTCTGAATCGGATAGGCATAGTCAATCGCTTGACAAGCGGCAGGGGCGTAAAAAGCGTTTTTTTCTTTGGCGGTGGCTCTTTAAGGATGACTCAAATCAGGCTCCCTGCAGGAATTGATTGTTTCAGAATGGTATGATTCATTGAAATTAATTCACTATCATTTTTTTTTCCGATGTAAATTGTACCTTAGCAAATTAAAAGCTTAAGACGGAAACCATGGATGACTTAATATATGTACTTCTTGGACTAGCATGGATTGGTTATAGTGCCTATAAAGCTAATCAAAAAAAAACTGCAAAAAATCTTGCAAAATTTTCTCAGCCGCAATCGATTGTTAATCAAGACAAATATGAGAATGAGGCAGATGAGTCAACTAACACAATTGATTTTGTCGGGCGTCTGTTTTCCGACAGTTTTGTGCAAGAGAATAAAGTTTATCGAAGCAATACAGGGAATATGTATGGAGATTTGAATTCTCCGGAACCTATGGCTGATGAATTGAAACCCGAATCGATGATCGATGATATAAATGTTGAATATCAATCTATTGAATACTCAGGCCGACAAGCCCCCATCGCAGAGGATGATAGAAAGAAAGCTGAAAATGGTGTTCCGGAAATATTGTCAGAAGAAATTATTTCATTTGATTTAAGGCAGGCCGTAATACATCAGGCTATTTTAAACCGTCCTTATTTCTGAAGCAATTTCAAATAATTACTCTGTCCGTTGTTTTTGGAGTTTACTGGAAATTGTTTTTATCTTTACGCACTTTTTACGCACATCGTATATCCTAATAAATTAATCTGGTATGATCAGAAAACTACTCTTCACCCTTGGAATCATGCTGACAGCCAATCTGTTGGTGTTTTCTCAGTCAACTGGTACCCTAAAAGGGAAAATCATTGACAAGGAGACGAAAGAGCCTATTCCGTTCGCCAATGTTGTTATAGAACAGAATGGCGTTCAGGCAGGAGGCACTTCCTCCGACATTGATGGTAATTATACCATCAAACCCATCAATCCCGGTAAGTACACCGTTAAGTCTTCGTGTGTAAGCTATCAGGGTCGGGAAATAACAGACTTTATAGTTGGTTCTGGAAAGATTGAATTTTTAACTATTCAGATGCTTGCTTCGGCTACCTCTCTGACAGGAGTTGAAATAACCGTGTATAAAGTGCCTCTCATCAAGAAGGATGAACTTAGTTCCGGACAGGTTCTCACTGGTGAGCAGATTCAAAAAATGCCTAACCGGTCGGCGGATGCAGTTGCAGCGTCAACTGGCGGTGTGTTTTCGCGCGATGGTGAGAAAGGCAGTGTTCGTGGTGCGCGCTCAGGTGCTACGACTACATACGTTGATGGTATTAAAGTCATCGGTTCCTCAAGTCTGCCGCCATCAGCTATCGAAGAAGTTTCGGTGATTATCTCAGGGCTGCCGGCTCAGTACGGGGATGTTACATCGGGAGTTATCAACGTGACTACGAAGGGCCCCAGTAGTGAATTCGGCGGAGGTATAGAATTGCAGACATCAGAGCTTCTTGATCCTTATGGTTACAACCGGGTAGGCTTCAATGCTCAGGGACCTATCTGGAAGCGTGGTGATAGTCTTAACAGGACTTCAGTTGCCGGTTTCTTTTTTGCCGGTGAAGTAGCACGCACAGCCGATAACAATCGTTCGAGCATTGGGCGTTGGAAAGTGAAAGATGATGTGCTTACTCAGCTACAACAGAACCCGTTGATGTATTCAGGAATAGGATTTGGAACGTTTAATACGGCCAACTTTATTCGTTTATCGGATATGGAAAATGTTGATGCCACTCAGAATAACAAATACCTATCGGTCAACCTTTCTGGAAAGATCGACATCAAGCCGAGTAAGACGACCAATATTACGCTGGGGGGTACTTACAATTTAAGTCAGGGTAATAATTTTATTTATAATTACTCTCTGTTTAATTCCGACAACAATCCTTTCAGCAAGGATCAGACCTGGCGTGTTTACGGACGTTTCACCCAACGTTTTCCAGGCGATACCTCGAGCAAGTCGTTGATAAAGAATGTTTACTATTCTATTCAGGCCGACTATTCCCGTAGAAATGGTTTTACACAGAATGACAACCATAAAGAAGATTTTTTCAAATATGGTCATTTAGGTAAATATGATACTTATACTACCAAGTCATACGAGCTAAAGGACAATGTTGAGATTAACGGCAAAACGTATAATAATGTTTGGGTTCATAATGGATACCGTGATACCCTTGTTAATTTTACTGCTTCGGAGTTTAACCCAGATGTTGCGCGTTACACCAGTCAATATTATGAACTTTATCCAGGAACTGATTACCATCAGAATTTTGACTTCATCCAGTTGGGTGGTGGTCTGCTGAACGGTCAGACGCCCGATGCTGTAAACAGTCTTTGGACAGCTCCTGGCGTTCAGTATGGAAGCTACAATAAATATGAAGTTGACCAGTTGGGGGTGAATGCTACCTTCTCGGCCGACATTGGAAATCACGAAATTCAGTTCGGATTGCAGTATGAACAGCGTAAAGAAAGTGGCTACTCACTGGCTGCTACCGGTCTGTGGACCCACATGAGAGACCTTACCAATTTCCACATCAGTGAACTTGATTTGACTAATCCGCATTTGGTCTATAACGGCAATGTATTCATGGATACGGTTTATTACGATCGTCGTTATAATGAAGATGCTCAGAGGACTTTCGATGTCAGACTGCGTAAGAAGCTCGGTCTCCCGGTTGATGGAACTGATTTTATAAACATTGACTCTTACGATTTCAGTGCCCGTACCATTAGTTATTATGACAATGCCGGGAAGATGAAGACCATCACACTTGGTGAGGATCTTTATGACCTGAGTCTGTTCAGTGCTGATGACCTGTTGAATGCTGGTAATAGTTATGTCAGCTATTACGGTTATGACTATACTGGTCAGAAGCTTAGCGGGAAACCTTCACTCGAGGATTTCCTTACCAAGACAGATGATGATGGAGTCTATCTGCGTGAGATAGGTGCTTTCGAGCCTATCTACATGGCTGGTTACATACAGGATAAGTTCTCCTTCAATGACCTTCTTTTTAATGTTGGTGTTCGTGTTGACCGTTATGATGCCAATCAGTTTGTACTGAAAGACCCCTATTCACTCTATGAAACAAAGACCGTTTCGGAAGTAACTGAAATTAATAATGTACCGGTTACGCATCCTGGTAATATGGGTGAAGGCTATGTAGTGTACGTTGATAATGCAACAAATGCATCGAGAATTATGGGTTATCGTTTTGAAGACCAGTGGTACAATGCAAATGGCGTTGCTATCTCCAATCCGACTATACTTGATGGAGGTTCGGGCGTAACTCCGATGCTTAAAGATCCAACGAATTTAAAGCTTACCAGAAATAGCGTGAAGGACTACGATCCACAATTGTCAATAATGCCCCGTATCTCCTTTTCATTCCCAATTTCAGAAGAAGCACTTTTTTATGCTCACTATGATATCCTGACTCAGCGTCCTACCAGTGATGCACGTTTTAATATCCTTGACTACTATTACTTTAATGAGGTGAGTTCAAGCATTAACAATCCTAATTTGAAGCCAACTAAAACCATTGACTATGAGCTTGGTTTCAAACAGAAGATAAGTCAGTCTTCGGCTTTAACACTAACGGCTTACTACAAGGAGTTGCGTGATGATATTCAGGTGTATCGTTTCACTGGAGCCTATCCGCGTGAGTATACTTCCTATAATAACATCGACTTTGGTACTGTTAAAGGTTTTACCGTTTCTTATGACTTGCGCAGAACTGGGAATGTAACCCTTAGAGCCAGCTATACTCTTCAATTTGCTGATGCAACCGGTTCAAGTACAACTACTGCCCAGGCTCTTATAGCATCGGGTGTTCCCAATCTTCGTTCAACTAACCCGGTAGCATGGGACCGGCGTCATGCACTGAACCTGAGTGTTGACTATCGTTTTGGAGAAGGTAAAGAATATGATGGCCCTACCTTGAGAAAGAATCATGAGACAAAAGCGCCAATACAGTTGCTGAAAAACACCGGTATTAACTTCATTGTCACAGGTGGATCCGGAACTCCATATACACGCAGTTCAAATATCACCAGCCGGATTGTCAGTACCGGTAACCAGTTGAAAGGAACTTACTATGGTTCACGTTTACCCTGGCAGTTCCGCGTAGATGCCAAGATTGACAAGGATATTCAAATTAGCTGGGGGAAGGATGAAAACAAGAAACGTGTCACTACCCTCAATATTTACTTCCAGATTAACAACGTTCTGGGAACTGAAAACGTGATGGGTGTATGGGCTGCAACGGGCAATCCAGATGATGATGGGTATCTGGCAGCTGCCGAATGGCAACGTCAGATCAATCAGCAGCTTTCTCCTTCGGCTTTTCGCGATATGTACAGCATCTACGTGAACAATCCGGATAACTATAGCAGCCCCCGTACAATTCGTGTCGGAGCTATCTTTAATTTCTAATCAGTGTGATATCGTAAACTGAAATGATCGCATAGAATAAATAAAAATAATTCATCATATGAAAAAATATAGTTCCCTTTTACTCACGATCGTCTTAATTACCCTTGGAGGCTCAGTTTTTTCGCGAGAGTACATTGGTGATGTAAAGAAGACTAAGAGCACGAAGGCTGTTAATGCCGCTGGTTGTACAGCCGGAGCTGGTTATCAGTTTCTGGATGTTAATAATGTCCGTGCACGTATAAATACTGGTGGTGATATGTGGTGGGACTTAGGCGGAGGTGTAGGTGCACAATACTATATCCCGGCTAATACTACCAAAACTTCTTTGTATGCGGGCGCCCTATGGATCGGCGGTACCGATGTTAACGACCAGTTGAAACTGGCAGCACACCGTTATCGTCAGGTTGGTATTGACTACTGGCCCGGTCCTTTAACTACCGACCAAACTGCTTCAATTTCACCCGATGTTTGCAATGAATATGATAAATTCTTTCCGATTAGCCGGGAAGAGGTTGACCTTTTCCTTGCATGGTTCAACAGCACTGACCGTACAAATGAATTCCCCGGTTATACCGTTCCCAAGTCCATTGAAGAATGGCCAGCCCATGGTGATCAAACTTTGAAACAGAGCCGCTTTCTGGCTCCGTTTAAAGATGTCGATGGTGATGAAAATTACCAGCCGGATAATGGGGATTATCCTTATTATGATATACCCAATGAACTTTGCCACACCAACACCCCGACCATGGAATCCCTTAATGGATACATTAATGGAGGCCTTCTGGCCGATCAGGTTTTGAAGGGTGATAAGACTTTCTGGTGGGTGTTTAACGATAAGGGAAACTCACACACTGAAACCGGAGGTGCTGCCATTGGTTTGGAAATCCGTGCGCAGGCATTTGGTTTTACGACCAATGATGAGATAAACAACATGACTTTTTACAGTTATGAAATTATCAATAGATCTACCTTTACACTATATCAAACCTACTTCTCACCCTGGAATGACATCGATCTTGGTTTTGCTGATGATGACTATATTGGTTGTGATGTAGTTCGCGGTATGGGTTATGGTTATAATGGCAAGTCTGTTGACGGAACTGGTCAGGCTTGGGCTTATGGAGCACAACCCCCGGCTACAGGTATTGACTTCTTTCAGGGACCTTATATGGATCCTGACGGATACGATAACCCCTCTTTCAGAGGGACCGGTGTTAGCGGACCTACATTTCCCAACGATCAGTACCCCAACGAGTGTTCGATTGTGAACCTTAGCGGTACTGTGACTGACATGACCTTTAAGACTATTAACGGTGAAGATAGCACAGCTCAATTCCTTGTAAGGGCAGAGGCCATCAATGGAGTAAACTTTGGTAATGGTATCGTTGATGATGAACGTTTTGGTATGGCCCGATTCGACTATCATAATAATGGTGGTGCCCCTTATTGGACCGACCCTGATGTAGCTGCCAAATATTACAACCTGCTTCGTGGTATCTGGAATGATAATACACTTATGCTATATGGTGGCAATGGACATGTATCTACCGGTGCTGTAGGTCCTGCATGTTACTTTATGTTCCCTGGCGACTCCGATCCTTGTAACTGGGGTACCAATGGTACTCCTCCCAATGGAGGTTTCAATCAGGGTGGCTTGTACTGGACGGAGGAACAGGCTGGTAACCAGCCAGGTGACCGTCGTATCATGCAATCTGCCGGTCCATTTACTTTGTCACCTGGTGCTGTTAACTACATTACCTTCGGTGTTC
Source organism: Bacteroidetes bacterium GWE2_42_24 (assembly GCA_001768515.1). GTDB lineage: Bacteria > Bacteroidota > Bacteroidia > Bacteroidales > TTA-H9 > GWE2-42-24. The sequence continues at coordinate 117,596 of MEOA01000043.1, forward strand.
CCTGGGCTCGTGCTCAATCTGGCGGACCGTGGGCTTCTGTTGAATTGCTTCGTGTAGTCGATGATAAATGTCAGGCTTTATTCGATAACTGTTTCAAGGTACTTGACGGACCTGATGCTCCTGAGATTACTATACAGGAGCTAGACAAACAGCTTATTATTTATCTGACCAATACAAAGACAAGCAATAACTACAAAGAAAAATATGCCGAAATGGATCCTACCATCAAGGTAGGTGACTCTCTATACCGTTTTGAAGGTTATCAGATATATCAGCTCAAGAATGCAGCTGTAGGTGTTGAAAGCCTTGATGACGCTGCATTAACTCGTCTTGTTGCACAGTATGACATTGTTAACGGTGTTTCCAAAATTGTTAATTTTAATCAGGACGATGCCATTGGTTATTCAGTTCCTGCCGTGGAGGTTGATGGTGGTGACAATGGTATAGACCATTCGTTTATCGTAAGTGAAGATCAGTTTGCCACGGGCGACCGCGCATTGATTAATTACAAACAATATTACTTTTTAGTAGTTGCTTACGCATACAATAATTACAAGACATACGATCCTAATGACCCCAGCGCTCTTGATGGTCAGAAAAAACCATATCTCGCCGGGCGCCGTAATATTTCAGTTTATACTGGTATTCCTCACAGAACGTTGAATGGAACTGTTTCAAATGGAAATTATGGCGATCGTCCACAGATCACCCGTCTGCAAGGTCAGGGTAACGGTGGAATGAACCTTGAGTTTACTTCACAGTCTGTTGACAATGTCCTCACTAAGGGACCTATTTCAGGAAATATAAAGCTCGGTGATCCCGAATATCCTATAGTTTATAATCCTACCTATGAGATTGGTTATGGGCCACTTGATATTAAGGTTGTCGATCCATTACGCGTTAAGAAGGGTAATTTTACCGTTCAGTTCTTCGACTGCGAAGAGACCGGTAATCAGATTACAAAGGCAAAATGGAAATTGATTGATAACACCGACGGAACCACTTACTATTCTGATACAACTATTCAGGTTGGTTATGAACAGTTGATTCTGGATCTGGGACTATCTGTCAAGATATTTCAGGTTGCCAGTGCTGGTACTGATAATTCCTACAATAATGGATTTGTTGAAGGGAATTTGGTTATAGGCAATCTGGTAGACCAATGGGTTACCGGTATTCCTGATGGAACATTACCTGCCGGTGATGATAACTGGATCAGGTCTGGTACCTATAAGGGTGAAAACGCACTCAATAACGACTGGAATATGGGTGCTGCAGTTGCCGATCCCTGGGATCCTAGTGAGTTTTATGAAAAGATTCTGAGTGGTACCTGGTCTCCTTATGGATTGACAGCTACCAATACAGAGATACCCGGCATTGGTCCTTGTTTTAATAAGACCATTTCACTGATTGATTATATTTCATTAGATAGAATTGGTAGTGTGGATCTAGTCCTGACTGCTGACAAAGCAAAATGGACCCGCTGTCCTGTAATCGAGATGGGTAATGACATCGCCTTATCTGAAGGTGGTGCTTCAAGGTTCGACCTGCGCAAAGCGCCCTCAATTGACAAATACGGAAACAGGGCATTGGCTACAGATACTGCTAGTGATGATCCAGATGCCCCGAATTATATCAGTGCTACCGGTTATGGCTGGTTCCCTGGATACGCTATCAATATTGAAACCGGAGAACGTCTCAACCTGATGTTTGGTGAAGATAGCTGGCTTGTTGGCGAAAATGGTCGTGATATGTTATGGAATCCTTCATCCACCATCTTCTCATCACCCAATGGAGCTCCTGTATTTGGTGGTAAACATTATGTTTATATCATGCGTCATCAGGACTCAATTTTCAAGCTTAACAAGACCGTCTATTTCCCTGCCTACGATGGCGGCAAGATGCTGGGTCAGCAGTTGAACGCAAATTCCGGGAGCGGTACTATTCCCAGACAGGTTCGCGAAATAGTGTACAGCTCGGCCGACTGGGTATGGCTGCCTGTTGCAGTTGCCGGAAAACAGTGGTTAGGTACTGATATGAGGTATAGAATGCGTGTGGGAAAACCATACCAGCGACATTATTCGACCGCCATGGCTAATGGTTCTACCGATACTATAAACCAGAACTTCCCGCTCTATAATTTCACAACTGAAGGAATTGAAACTGTTGATCGCGATATTACCAAGGTTCAAAGTGATTTGGATCTGATTAACATCGTCCCCAACCCATATTATGCTTGGAATGAATACGAAACGAATGCACTTACTAATTTAGTGAAGTTTACAAACCTTCCCCGTAAGTGTACTGTAACCATTTATGCGATTAACGGTACGCTTCTCAAGCAGTTCACCAAGGATAGCGATGTGACATACATTGAATGGAATTTGACCAATTTCGCCGGTGTGCCAATTTCTGGTGGGATGTACCTGATTCATGTTAAATCTGATGATGGTGAACGTATTCTGAAATGGTTCGGCGCTATGAGACCTGTTGATCTTAACACGTTCTAACCTGATTAAAATGGCGATTATACAGAGCAAAATTTATAAAAAATTGAGTATGAAAAACATATATAAATACTTGATCGCAGTCGCAATCACAGGGCTTCTTATTGTTCCCGAACAAAGCGTTAAAGCTGGTAATAAGGACAGGTCGGGTCAGGCCGGTGTTTCGGAATTGTTGATCAATCCATGGGCCTCCAGTAGTGGCTGGGGTGGTGTCAATATTGCCAATGTACGTGGTTTAGAAGCTATGTATGGCAACGTAGCAGGTATTGCCTATACCAAATCTACTGAACTGATATTTTCCCACACACAGTGGCTGAAAGGTTCCGATGTTAATATTATTTCCTTCGGTTTTACACAGCGCGTCGGAGAATCTGGAGTATTAGGTGTCTCAATCACCAGTATGAGTGCCGGAGATATTATGATTACTACTACTACTCTTCCTGAGGGCGGTATTGGTACATACGCTCCTGCTTTGATGAATGTTGCCCTTTCATATGCCAAGACTTTTTCCAATAGTATCACGGGGGGGCTTACCTTACGGATGATCAGTGAATCTATCTCCGATTTATCAGCAAATGGTGTTGGACTTGATGCCGGTATCCAGTATGTTACAGGTGAACAGGAAAATATCAAATTTGGGATCACATTGAAGAATATTGGCCCACGGCTTTCTTTCTCGGGTGATGGTCTTACCAACCGGGTATGGTTGACTGATGAAGACGTTGTTTTCTCAGTTAATCAACGTCAATCTGACTTCGAATTACCTGCTACATTGTCGATGGGTGCGGCTTATGATTTTTTATTTGAGAAATCAAGGTTTACCCTTGCTGGCAGCTTTCAGTCGAATTCATTTACGAATGACCAATTTAAAGTAGGTGGTGAGTATTCGTTCCGTAACCTTGTTGTTTTACGCGCCGGGTATTCTTATGAAGAGGGACAAACAAATGACATCGAAAGTGACGAGAGGTACACGCTTGACAATGGACTTAGTGCTGGTGCTAGTATACAAGTACCTATGAATAAGGAAAAAGGAAGTATTCTTGCCATAGATTATTCTTACCGGGCTACTGAACATTTCAGTGGAACCCATTCCTTTGGAGTACGCATTTCATTGTAAGTTTTACTATCTTTGCATAAAACTAAAGAGGACCCTGGACTCAGGGTCTTCTTTTCTTTATATCTTTTTTTTTCTAATTGGTCTTAAAATGGCAGAAGTTAAGTATTATACAAAAGAAGGCCTCCAGGCACTTAAAGACCAGCTTAATCAGCTGATGACTGTTGAACGTCCCCGCGTTTCTCAAATGATTGCCGAAGCTCGTGATAAAGGTGATTTGTCGGAGAATGCAGAATACGATGCAGCCAAAGAACAACAAGGAATGCTTGAGCTGAAAATTGCAAGAATGCAGGAGTTGATCATGAATGCACGAATTATTGATGAATCAAAACTCGATGCTTCCAAGGTTCTTCTGTTTACTATCGTCAAAATCCGTAACCTGAAAAATGGAGCCGAGATGACTTATACGATTGTTCCTGAAAGTGAAGCCAATTTGAAAAGTGGGAAGATATCTGTAAGTTCACCCATAGCTAAGAGTTTGCTTGGCCGAAAAGTGGGTGATAAAGTTGAGGTTGCAGCCCCGGCTGGCAGTATTCCTTTTGAAATCGTAGAGATTAACCGATAATTTTTTTCTGATGTCTTCTATATTTTCGAAAATTGTTGCCGGCGATATTCCGTCATATAAAGTTGCTGAGGACGAACGTTTTTTGGCATTTTTTGATATTTCACCCCTTGCAGAAGGTCATACGCTTGTAATCCCGAAAGTTGAAATTGGATACTTGTTTGCAATCGACGATGTGGTATTAGCTGACATGGTAGTTTTTGCCAAAAAAGTGGCTCTGGCCATTGAGAAGGTTGTCCCCTGTAAAAGAATTGGCGTCGCCGTGTTAGGTCTTGAAGTTCCCCATGCTCACATTCATCTGATTCCAATCAATCATGTAAGCGATATTGATTTCAGCAGGCCTAAGCTTAAACTTGCACCCGAACGCTTTATTGAACTTCAAAAAGCAGTTCAGGAGGCGTTATAGGATTTGAACAGTAAAAAAGCGTTTTCTGCTTGCAGAAAACGCTTTTTTTAAGCATATTCTGGTAGTTAGTAAGCCCGTTCGTCACGCCCTTCTATGAAGTTAATAAAGGCCTTATTAACTACTTTGTTCCCTCCCGGGGTGGGGTATTCCCCTGTAAAGTACCAATCGCCCTTATGATTAGGAATAGCTTGATGAAGGTTTTCGATCGATTGATAAACGATGTGCAGGTTAGCTTTTAGTTCGGGTGGTGTAAGAATCTCTGCAATTTTCTGACTAATCTGCTGAGGTGTGAAAGGGAGATAAATTTCCTGTACGTAATTTATCACTTCAGTCCTGTGCAATTTTTCCTGGGCCTTGCTTTTGCGATAGACTTCGTTGATGATACTCTCCATTTTCTTTTCCTTCAAAAGAGCCATTGCAGCCCTGAATGCTACAAAATCGCCAAGACGAGACATATCGATGCCATAACAGTCGGGATAACGAATCTGAGGGGCAGAAGAAACAACAACAATTTGTACAGGCCCCAATCTGTCAAGGATTCTAAGAATACTTTGCCGCAGGGTGGTGCCGCGTACAATGCTGTCGTCAATTACTACCAGCCGATCCTTATCACGGCGTATACTTCCATAGGTTACATCGTAGACATGTGCAACAAGATCATCACGCTGCTTATCTTCAGTAATAAATGTTCTTAACTTGATGTCTTTGACGGCTACTTTTTCTGATCGTGGGTGTAAGGCCATGATTGGAGCCAGTGTCTCTGAGGTGAGGTTTGCTCCTAGAGCGGTTATTTTTTCAATTTTAACCTTGGTGCAAAAATCGTTTAATCCCTCAATCATCCCCTGGTAAGCAACAGCTGCTGTGTTCGGAATATATGAAAAGACAGTGTTTTCTAAATCGAATTCAACGATTTTTAGAATTTCCGGTACAAGGAGTCTGCCGAGAGCTTTGCGTTCAGTATAGATATCAGTATCTGTACCACGAGAAAAATAAATCCTTTCGAATGAGCAGGAGCGACGAGGAGCAGGTTCTTTAACTATTTGGCAGGAGAATGATCCGTTTTTTTTAATAATTAATGCTTTTCCGGGGTCGATTTCTTTTATTTGCTTTACATCGACATTTAGTGTGGTTTGAATTACTGGCCGCTCAGAAGCTGCGACGATCACTTCATCATCAGCATAATAATAGGCTGGTCGTATACCAGCAGGATCGCGCAGTACAAAAGCGTCGCCATGGCCGAACATGCCGGCCATTACATAACCGCCATCCCAGTGCTCGGAGGATTGCGTAAGAATACGCTGTACATCAAGATACTCGGCTATTTTATGGCTAATTTCCCTGTTGGTATATCCCTGATCTTTAAACTGCCTGAAAAGCAACTCGTTTTCATTGTCGAGGAAATGTCCAATCTTCTCGAGGATGGTTACAGTATCAGATGTTTCAACCGGATATTGTCCGAGTTCTAAAAGCTTTCCGAAGAGTTCATCGACATTTGTCAGATTGAAATTGCCAGCCAATACCAGGTTCCGGGTAATCCAATTATTCTCGCGAAGAAAGGGGTGAATGTTCAGGATATTGTTTTTTCCGAAAGTGCCATAGCGAAGATGTCCCAGAAACAATTCACCTGTAAATTCAATATTTTGTTTTAGCCAGTTTACGTCTTTTAGCCTTGCAGGGTGATTGTCCTTCAAATACGACAGTGAGTCATAAACCTTGTTGAAAACATCTTTAATAGGTGTTCCGGTGTTAGAGCGTAACCTGTTAATGTAATGAAAGCCCTGCGGAGGATCAAGTTTAATGCAGGCAATCCCGGCTCCATCCTGGCCACGGTTGTGCTGCTTCTCCATCAGAAGGTGAAGTTTATTAAGGCCATAAAAGGCAGTTCCATATTTGCCGAGATAATACTCCAACGGCTGTCGCAGCCTTATCATGGCGATTCCGCATTCGTGTTTTATGGCGTCACTCATAAATAGAGGTTAGCATTATGTTTAAAAGTTTTTAGTAAAGGGTGCAAATTTACCACTTTTTAGCGGAGGCCGAAGGTAAAGAAACAGTTGTTCGCGCGAATCAACATGTTTTAATTTCTTGAAATCGTTGTAAAATTTGCATCTTTGTGCAGCTATTGACCGATGTTGGTACATAATACCCTATATTATCCGCTTTTTTATTCTGGTAAGTATTCTTACCGGAGGATATTTTTTTTCTGTTTTTTTTTTCTGCCAGTTCTTGTTATGGGAGGTGAGGTATCCAGTGAACAAGGCAAGGATAGATTATCCGGGTCGGAGTGCATTTTGTTGCCGGAACTTATGCAAATAGGAGAGAAACTGGTTTCATCAAAAAAAAACGGGGATTTATATCAGATGACAATGGCTCGGTTTGAACTCGCTGGCTATTATGCCCGTAATCAGCGATGGTCAATTGTAAATCAATTAGTTAAAAAATCCATAAAGGTTGCGCGATATTTGGGTGACTATTCTCTTACCAGTGACTTTATGCTGCTTGCAGCCAAGGTTGACCTTTTCTCAGGGAATACTTCTGGTTCTGAGAGAACCCTGGAGTTATTGATTAATAAGGGGGTGCGCGAGAGGGACCCTGGCCGACAGGCTCAAGCAATGATTGCATTGGCTTCTGTTTATCAGCGGAGGAGCGATGGTGGCTTGGCTTGGCCTTTATTACGTGAGGCCGCCCATATTACGTCAGAGAGCAACCTGAAAAGGGAACATGCTACGATTCTGCATCAGATGGGAATTATTAGTCGTGATATGGGTGATATCGCTTTGGCAGCACGATCATTAACTGAATCATCTTCGTTGTTCGGGCAGGAGGGAGATAAGAAGAATCAAGCCATGGTTAATATTGCACTGGGAGCAATTCTTTCGGAGGCAGGATTGTACAAGGCCGCGCTGGGATATGACAATCAGGCCGTTGAATTATATCGCAAATTGCCGGTCAGTGTACATCAGCAACGTCTGCTCGGCTATGCGCTTAATGCAGTTGGAATGTCCCAGTCATTTCTTGGCAACGTAGAGGCAGCCCGACAAGGTTATCTTGAAGCTTTTCAAACATGGGCGAAGATAGGCGATGTTAAAAATCAGGTATTCGCAGTAGATAATATGGCGAATATCGCCATCGCGAAAGGTAAAATGGATGAGGCAGAAGGTTTACTGGCAACAGCTTTCCGATTGAATGGAAATTTGAGCAAGGATATTCAATCGGCAGTTCTTCTTCATACCAAGAGTAAATATCATGAGGCTATTCATCAAACAGATAGTGCTGTTATTTTTGCACGGGCTGCTGGTGAACGATTTTTAAGTATAGGTGTCCTTAGTCTGGCCCTGGAAGCTTATGAGGATCTGGCAAAGTACCTTCGTTTGGGAGGTAACCTTCAAGAGGCCATTCTGGCTCTTGATCAATGGAAAGTGATTTCCGATTCCCTGAATAAAGGGCTTACGGCTACAGCCATTGCCGCACTTCAGATCGAATATGATGTACGGCTTGGAAAAGAAACCATCAATTACCTGAATCAGGAGATGGTACTGCAGGCAAAGCTTCTTGATCGCAAGACCAATTATCTGGTGACTGTTGGGATTGCTTTTTTTCTTATCCTGATACTTGCTGTTATGCTCGGGATTCAAGTTCGCAGAAGAGATCAGGCTTATGCTGTACTACTTCAGAAGAATTTGGAAATAATGGAGATAAACAAGCCATCGATCGGCGTCCCCAGCTCAGGTTCTTTAGGTTCCGGTGTTGCGGGTAAGCATGCCGGTGAACCACAAAAGGTTATTGTTGATGCTCAGGGGATCATGCGGCGTCTCCAGAAAGCTATGGAGGCAGAAAAAATCTACAGAGATTCAAACATGACACTCCCCGGCCTCGCGCAGCATCTCGGTACAAATACGTCTTACCTGAGCAGGCTTATCAATGTCGAGTACCAAACTAATTTTAATGCATTTATTAATGCTTACCGGGTACGGGAGGCATGTCGTCTACTTCAGGATGGTGCTGCTGATAGCCGTACATTGGAGGCCCTAGGTCAGCAGGTAGGATTTAATTCCAGAGCCTCTTTTCACACGGCATTTAAACGGGTGACAGGTCTGACACCTGGAATCTTTGTTGATCAGATAAGGCATAAGTAGAAGATAGACAATGGCTTAATGATTTGTTTGTTGTGATTTATAAATTTTTACAACATTCAATCGACCAAAACAAACTGTTTCAAGCAGATTCAATTAATTTAGCAGTACTGAACAAACATTATAAAGCGATTTTTGCAAAGTCCATATATACTTTGTGCGGAATAATGGAATACAGGAACCAATCAACTTATGATATCAGAGTGCCGGCCTTTCCGGAAGACGATATATTTTTATATGTTAAACTAATTCACTAAAATCAAATGGCTGAAGAAAAAGTATTTCTTGATGAACGCGGTGTGAAAGTTACGAATGCCCGTTTTGTTACTTACTCAAAAACTCATGCCCTGTCGGGTATTACTTCTGTAAGTACCTTCACAGTTTCTCCAAGCAAAAAAGGACCAATTATCGTTGCAGTTCTCGGACTGATTGCCCTTGCGATTAAATGGTGGCTGGGGATAATTCTCATTGCTGCAGGGGTGGGCTGGTTTTTAAGCCTGAAAGATGAATATCAGGTTGTGTTGAGTTCTTCATCCGGAAATGAAGATGCACTTACTGACAGAGACAGTGCTTTCATCGGCCGTGTGGTTGATGCGTTGAACGAAGCAATCATCCATCGCGGATAATTCTTCAACGGTGAATTATCAAGTCGTTGCAACTAATGCAACGACTTGATAATTTGATTTTACATCTCATTTGTAATTTCTCTTTATTTGTTGCCGATAGGTGACCAAAATCTTTATTCCATGATGAAAAGTATTGTTTCCTTTCTTTGTATCCTGCTGATTAGCTTAGGGGCAGTGAAAAGTCAATCTGACAGCCTCCAGATTGGTTTAGTCGCCAACTATCCGCTGGGAAGCGATGCGCGTGATGTTGGCGGAAAGAATCATAATGGTTCTTTTGTTGCAGTAGCGTCCATGGCCAACCGTTTTGGGGAAGCCAGAAAGGCCACGCATTTTGAAGCCAAAAAAGGAGGCTATGGCAGTTTAACGATTCCTTTGGATCTTAACCCAAGTGAGTATACTGAGCTCACGATAACTTTCTGGGTGAAACCTGATCAGTTGTCATCGGTATCTGACATATTAACCATGGGGGATAAAAAATTGTACCGTTCGCTTTCAACAACCCGCGAAGATGATAATTTGGTTTGGCGGCTTGGTTGTGGCAAAAAGGGGGAAATCCTTGGTTCAAGAGTTACTGCCGGCTGGACTTTTATTGCTATGGTTTATGATCAAACAAATGAAGCTGCACGTCTGGTTGTAAACAATAGTGTATTTGCAGGCAGAGCCTCAGTAAAGAGTAGTCGGCAGAAAGCTGTTTTTGGCGGTTTTCAGGGGGCTGTAGATGATATAAGAATCTACAAGCGGATTCTTTCACTAGTGGAGCTTGAGGCGCTCAGCGGGGCTCTGATTGATCAGGATGCTGATGAATATGCCATTATCCTACGAGGTGATTTTAAAAAAGAAAAGGCATTGGCTGAACGGGTAGAACTCGATAGCCTCAGGACGAGAATTGTTGTCACCGAAGAATTGAGTATTTATGACCCAGAAACAAAGAAGTCCAAAATTGATTTTCTAACCAATGGTGACACTATAAGAATCGTTGAGATGCGCGATGACTGGGCCATAGTTGAATTTAAAGACGCAAGGCGGGGTTCGGTAAGTTTTGGCAATCTGTATGATTATACACGAGCAGAGAATGAATCCGGAATTGCACGTAGAATTTCCAATACCCTTTCTGATTTGTTTAATTTCACGAAGCTAAGATCATGGATATTCGTCGGATTTTTGCTGGTACTTTTATTTCTTGCCTTTAAGTTTTATTATAAGATTGACGACTTCTTCATGCGTATGAAGAAGGACAATACAGCTCAGGCCAGTGGGGGGAAAGCCGATGCAACAGTGATTGAGCATAAGCCATCTGTCCTGGCAAGATTATTTCCGCTAAACCGTTTTCGAAAATGGCCTTTGTATATGGGGGCTATTATTGCAACACTTGTGCTCGGATCTGTTTTATTAGATCAGCACGAAGCTGAATGGTTTCTGAACAAAGGGATTTCAATCTTTCCTAAAAATTATGACGCCACTGTTCATTGGATACTCTGGGGTGGTATGGTTTTCATCCTGCTCATGCTTATTACTCTGCTATTGGAAAGTTTTACCATAGCAGGTCCGGTATGGGGAGCCGTACGTGTTGTCTACCTGCTATTGGTGAACTTGATTATGATGATCGTTACATTTTATCTGTTCATTCTTGTATTGATCATTTTAGCAGTGATGTTCGGATTGTTTTTGTTGTCGGCTGCTGGTACCGGGAATAAGTATCGTTGTACACGATGTGGAAGAGTTTTCTATGGTTCCAGTTGCCCTAATTGTGGATAATTATTGAATAACAAAAGGGGAAACGATTACTTTTCCCCTCATAACGCTTTAAGCATGGCTGGAAAAGAATATTTTTTTTCGGGGAAGTTTCCCGATGAAACCATCTCCAAGATTTGGGATAAGGGACATCTGGTTCATAACCTGGCGTATGGGAATGGTCAATGGTTACTCGTGACTGACTCCAAGAGTAAAATGAGTGGTCAAAGCTGGTGGACACGAACTGAATTTCCTTCAGAGTCCATTAGTGAAGGTTGGAAGGGAAATCTGGATGTTACGCAGATTGTCTATGGCCCTGACGTCTGGGCATTGGTTATGAGTGGTGGAAACGGCTATTCCGATCAGAAATGGTTTACCAACAGTAAGTTTCCTGAGAGTGATATTGCGAAGCATCGAAAATTGGGATACTTTATTACCAGTGCTGAGTTTGGTCTTGACAGGTGGGCTGTGATAATGAGCAAAGACACCGGTTATTCAGATCAATTTGTTGAAATATCTTCGGCATTTCCTGCTGAAGCTGTAAAGAAAGGTTGGGATAAAGATTATTATATCACCGGTCTGTCTTATGGTAAAGGGAAGTGGGTGCTCGTCATGACCAAGGATTGTGGTTTTGATACGCAATATTATATGTGGAACGCATCATTTCCCGAAACGGAAATAAAAGCTAAACTTCGTGAAGGCTATGAAATAACCCATGTAAGCTATGGCGCTGATGTGTGGGTCGTCGTAATGGGGGTATTGAGCGATGGTGAGGAAGGTTCAGCAGATGATGAGAAAGAGGATGATGAGAGCGGAGAGACCGAAGAAAAAGCTGCTCCTGTCGATTCAGATCTTGACCCAGATGCAGTAGCCTTTTACGAAAAAGGGCTGAAGCTTATGAACGAAAAAAAGTATCAAAAGGCTCTTGAATACTACCAGAAAGCTGTAAAGATTGAACCTGATTATGCTGATGCAATCAATGGCATGGGTGCAGCCTATTCCTGGCTTGATGACAATGTCAAGGCGGTAGAATATTATAGAAAAGCTTATGATCTTGATAAAACTGACTCGACTATTCTCGGAAACATTATTTCCTCGCTCTTTGATCAGGATCTTGATGATGAACTGGCTGATGTCATCGACAAAGCGAAACCAGATGTCTTAAAAGAAACTTCACCCTATGCCCTGTGTATCGTGGGTGATCATTTCCTTCAAAAGAATGACCTTGAGAAGGCTGTTAAGTGCTACAAGAAGGTGGTGAAGGAAGAGCCCGATAATGAGACATATAAGGAACGACTTGCTAATGCGAAGGCAGCTGTTAAGGAAGGCCCCGGGGCTGCCCAGCCTAAGACTGAACCCTCGAAGCCGGGGGTTGAGGAGCCCCTTCTGCCAGTGGAGGAGATTATGTCGCAATTCGATAATCTGGTTGGGCTGAAGGAAATCCGTTCCGACATCGATGCGCTGATGAAGTATATTCGTGTTGAAAAGATGAGGGCTGATCGTGGCCTGACCTCCAATCCGATGTCGCTACATGCTGTTTTCTCTGGCCCTCCGGGTACCGGGAAGACAACTGTGGCAAGGTTGCTTGGAAAGATCTACCGTTCACTGGGAATCCTGAAGAGGGGACATGTGGTAGAAGTTGACCGCAGTTCTCTTGTTGCCGAATTCATTGGCGAAACTGCCATCAAAACAAATAAACTAATCGATTCAGCCCTCGATGGCATCTTGTTTATCGATGAAGCCTATACACTCATTCCAGAAGACTCCACACGTGATTTTGGGCGTGAAGCCATAGATACTCTTCTCAAGAGGATGGAAGACGACCGTGATCGTCTGATTGTCATTGTGGCCGGCTATACGGATGAGATGGATCGTTTCATCAAATCAAATCCCGGGCTCACTTCTCGTTTTAACCGAACTTTTAAATTTATAGACTATACCCCCGAGGAATTAAATGAAATCTTCTGCCGAACATACAAGGCTGGGAAATACCAACTGGAAGAACCTGCTGCTGAAAAGTTGAAACGGTATTTTGCCTATATATATCGTAGCCGATCCAAGACCTTTGGCAATGCCAGGAAAATTCGAAACATATTCGAGGAAATTATTCGCAATCAATCGGCACGAATTGCGGAAGTTGACGATCTTACAGATGAAGTGTTAGTGACCATCTCCCTGGCCGATATCGAAAATTCCATCAACGATGAATTCGTTGATGATGTTACGGAATCGCTTGAAAACATCATGGCGGAGTTGAACACATTAGTCGGACTTGAAAAAGTGAAAGACGATGTTCGTATGTTACTTAACTATATCAAGGTTGAGAAGATGCGATTGGAAAAAGGTCTTTCAACTCAGCCCCCTGCGCTACATACCGTGTTTTATGGCCCTCCCGGTACAGGGAAGACAACTGTGGCTCGTATAATCGGACGTATATACAAAGCCTTGGGGTTGCTTAGCCAGGGGCATGTAGTTGAAGTCAGCCGCTCAGATCTTGTGGGTGAGTACATAGGGCATACAGCTCCCAAGACTCAAAAGGCTGTTGAAAAGGCACTGCACGGGGTTCTCTTTATTGATGAGGCTTATACCCTGAAACCTCAGGGAGTGGGAAATGATTTTGGACAGGAAGCCATCGATACGATCCTGAAGAGAATGGAGGATGACCGCGATAAATTAGCTGTAATACTTGCCGGCTATACGGGAGAGATGCAAGCCCTTATTGAGTCAAATCCTGGCTTGAAAAGTCGTTTTAACCGGTTCTTCTATTTTAAAGACTACGAACCTGCGGAACTTTGGCAGATTTTTAGTAATTTAGCTATGAAGCGCTCTTATACCCTAACGTCTGTTGCTGAAATAGATGTTAAAAATTATCTGGAATACCAGTTTATCAATCGTGATAAATCATTCGGGAACGGACGGATGGTTCGTAATGTACTTGAAAAACTGGTACAGGTACAATCTCACCGAATCTCACAGCTGGCCGACCTTACCGACACCGATCTGGTGACCATCACTGAAGAAGATACCAAAGAGGTTCTTAAACTGCCTGCAAATTCCAGTGGGGCGAGTAATAGCATAGGGTTCAGGTCAAATAAAAGTTGAGCGTTTAATATAAAATGTGATTGTCAATTAATATAATGCGTCATCAACTTGTTTTATAACGCATTATATTATTGAAACTGCCTCAAAATTTTTGATACTGTCTTCTGCATCCGCTATGTCTGGGGCGATGGTAATCCTTCCTGTTGTAAGATAGTATAAAACCGAAGGCTGACCCAGGAGGCCAGCCTTCTACTTGATATTAACCAAAATACACAGCGGAAAAAGTTGGTGAAGGTTTTTATGAAGATACCTGCACATCAGTTTGAGTGAAAAACCACCGGAATCGCCGTTAACCGTAAATACACTATTCCAAACAAAAAAATGACTCCGGTGGTTAAAATTTTAAGCCATTAGCATTTGTGTAAATACTAAAATTGCGGAATTCTTTTTACAAAAGAACTAAAGTTAAGATTAATAAAACGCAGTTTCAATTGCATTTGACAGAAATGCTATCAATTAAAATATGAAAAAAGGCGGATCCATTCTCAACAATTGTAGAAGCATGTGAAATGGAAAAAGTGGAGTTGATGTGATGGAACTGAACGGAATCCGCCTTGATTAAGCGACAATAGGTTTCGTATACCTTACGATTAAAGCCACAGTTGTAATTAATCGTAAATGGACTTTTCGAATAAATTCTTTCAAAAGTCTGTTCCGGATTTTTTCTGGTTTCATTTTCCCCGACACCATTGCTGATGCCACAAATCTGATGTCTGCAATCCCGGTACAGATAAGCATTTCCAATATTCTCCCCAAGAGAAATATTTTGGCGGAAATTACTGCTCATTGTTCTCATACCGGTATGTTAGGTTTCGACGTCAGACCCCGTAGGCCACTTGCCTGGTGGCTTTCCGGATCGGTTATCTGACAATTAAACACCGACAAAAAGAAAGGTTGCCTGAGATCTTAATATTATTCCAGAAAAAGTTTATGGGTGCTAATAATACTGTTATTGTTTTGTACTATAACGTAGTAGGCCCCTCTGGTCAACTGCCCCGATGTAAACGTAAAGTCGTTGGAGCCAGTAGATACCGGTTTATTGTATGTTGCTACCAGACGACTATCAGATGAATAAACCATGATAGTGACATTGGTGGAGGCATCTGATTCGACTGAGAGGTGCCAGCATTCTCTGGCCGGATTAGGGTATAGAAGATCAGTTTTAACCACGGTTTGTTGATCGTTGATCCCGATTCCGAAAGTCACACCAGATTCAATGACCTTAACAACCAGATTGCTTTGATTTTGATTTTGGGTACTGATTTGAATTTCGTATGGATCTATGGTCAAACCAGTAATTTCAGGTTGTAATTTCCAGTCGCCGGTAGGGACATCTAAAAATTCAAAATAACCATCTTCAAGGCTGTAGACCCCATGAATTGGTTCTCTGCCCTGGTTAAAAAGTAGTATCGGCATATAGCCTGCCGGAACATCTGAACGCATGTTCCCGCTTAGCTGATAATATATATGACCGTTGATGCTGCCTGGGCCGTCGAGCATAGTAGGGTTGGGAATCAAATGGAAATCAAGAGTTGTAGAATCAGTGGTGAGGTTAAACGTCTGTGCATCTTCCCAGAATGCAACATTCCTATAATATGTTGTAAGATATTTCCCATAATCAGGTGACGTGATTTTTAGCCCGGCTTTAAGAATGTAGATACCTTGTGTCAAGGCATAAAAATGGAAGATGCCATATGGTCCTGAAGTAAATGATCCTGCAAAAACTGGTAATCCATTATTTAAGCGGTAGACTTCAACCTCTGAAGAATCAGCAGGGAAGCCGCCAGCAAATATCTGTCCCGCTAAATTAAAATAATAGCCTAGACCTACATCAATTAGTGTGGATACAGAATCGTTACATCCTGTGTCTTGATTCCCAATTTTTAGCATTACCTTATACTGCCCGTTTTGCTGGTATAGGTTGTGCGGATTGGTTAAATCCGATTGGTTTCCGTCTCCGAATTCCCAGCTCCAGGTCGCAATTTCACCTGTTGAGGCATCAGTAAAGTGAAACAATTGTGGATTTTGAGGATCGGGGATGTACCTGAAGGCAGCCTTACAGGGCTGTATGACCTCTGAGACCTGTATTTGACCTGTATGGGTATCCTCACAACCCGAGAGGTCAACGGCTTGAACCGTGATGGTATATATGCCCGGAGCATTAAAATTGTGAGTGACATTCTTGCCGGAAGCCTGCATCCCGTCGCCTAGGAACCAGGTAAATTCTGTGGAAAGTGAACTGGTTGTTGTTGCTTGAAATTCAATTTCAAGCCCCGATGTCTGACTATAAGTGAAAGCTACCTCACAGGTTACAGGATCAGCAATGCTGATCGTTTCGCATCGTTTATCGAAACATCCGGTCGGACTACTAATTGTGAGGCATACCTCATGATTTCCGGGGTCAAAATAATGGATCGGGTTGGCTGTCGAGTCGAAGGTCCCATCTCCAAAGTCATAAACGATACGATCATAGTTACCCGTCGAAGTATTGGTGAACTCTACTTTACCTGAAACTGCCGGGTCGTTAAACCAGTTGAATGAGGCAACACAAGGATCAAGACCTCTAATTACCTTTATTTGTGCAGAAACTGATGGATGCATAATGGAAAAGGCCATCAGGGTGTCAACAGTACCAAAGCTTGTGTCTGAGGCTGTTATTTTAATGAAACCAGGAACATCAGTAATGAAGGAATCAGAAAACCCTCCTAATCTGTCTGTTGTGGTTATGTTAGCATATATCAGGGATCCCCAGAAAGTTTTTGCTGTAATTTCTACATTAGCACCAGGAACAGGATTTCCGGTAGTATCAGTTATACTGCCTCTAATATGTACTGTGTAGCTGGAAGCAATCAGGTGAGAATTGACCAGTAAAAAAATAAAGAAAAGTATATTTTTTATCATGATATCAATTTCTTAAAGCGTATAAAGCAAACCGCTGCGGAGTTCGAAAGACCAGGGTTTTCGTGTGGCTGATGCCTTTTCATATACTGAATTGAAATAATATTTCACACGCGGCTCCATCTCGATATAGAGTTTTGGTGTGAGGTGATAACTGAATCCAAGCCCTGCACTGAATTGCCAATTGGTTTTTATCCTGTCGGGGCTTAGCGTAGTTGTATTAATAATGAGGTTTCTTCCCGGATCATAATTGCTTGTTTCTTTTGTGCTAAGCAAGATTGAAAGTGTAGGTCCGGCATTGACTGAAATGCCAAATCTGTTCTGCTCAAAAAAGCGATAACCGAAAAGTAATGGAATCTGAAGGTACGTGTATCTTTTATCTATCTCATTAATAACATTCTGCGAGACAGAGTCGTAAACATTTCTCTCAGAAAGATGGTAGATGCCGACAACCTGTCCGGTTTCATTATCGTAATAAAAGTCAAGTGAGTCAAGGTGTTGGTATGACCCTTTGAATGAATTATACTTTACTCCAATGGCCGAAGTCCCCTTCGCAAAAGCAAGTCCTGCACCAGTTCTGATTGTGAAGTCATGATAATGAAAAAGTAATTCAAGGGCAGCATTGTGAACAAATTTCTGATCGCCATCCAGAACATTAAACATAATCTCTGGTGTATAACTAACCCCAAGCGAAAACTTACCAATATGACGTGAAAAGTTATCTGATTGAGGAATATCATCCTGAAGAAGACGTGATCGTACGGGTTTTCTTACCGAAATCAGGGCTGGAACTTCTGGGTTGCTTCCTTTATAAAATACGGGAGTGAATTCAATCGGATGGAGTGAAAAGTTAAAAGGTTTGCAATCGTTTAATTGACTGGTTTCAGATATCTCAGGGCCAGCGGAAATGACAGCATCTGTTTTAGTTACCACAAGCTGCTGTTCATCTTTCTGCGGTTTAAAAAGTATCTCGTCATCCTGTACATCCGTCTTGGTCGTTGTATTTTCTAAATGGGCTGTAACCTGGGAGTTGGTCTTCTTGTAATCAACCTGTACATTCCCCTGATCCTGAATACTACTTCCAACTCTCTCGTTGGTTATTACTGGTTTGGAATCAGAGGATTTGGCAGTTACTGCCTGAGTTGGAACTGTGGCAGCAGGTTGAACACCGGTTATTTCAACAGGCACTTCAACAGGTATAAGGGGGTGTATTGAGAACAGATAGATAGAGGCAGGGAGTAGCAGAAATGCTGCTGCAAGCCATAATGAACTGCGACGCATGTACCACGCTTTTTTTCGTGGTGTTGTCGCAGCCAGCTTCGACATCAGTACATCACGTAATGCTGGTGACGGGTTTGTTGTATGCCCGCTAAGCATCTGATTTATCTGATTGTCAAATATGGTACTATCTTGTTTCATACTAGACATGCTCCTTTGTGTTTTGCAGTTCCACTATACGTTTCTTAAGCATATTCCGGGCTTTGAGAAGCTGGGTTTTAGAAGTGTTTTCAGAACATCCCAACATCGCTGCAATCTCTTTGTGACCGTATTCTTCCATGACATACAGGTTAAAAACAGTACGATAACCATCGGGAAGTTTTTGAATCATTTGATGAACTTCATCAGCTGTTACGTTCGGAAAACCCGAACCCGGTTCATCATCCGGCACATCAGGCCACATCCCCGGATCACTACCTTCAACGAACAAGCGGTTACGGTTTTTATCGCGTATATGATTCAGCGCTTTGTTCACGACAATCCGTTTCATCCAGCCTTCGAATGAGGCTTCAGGTCGAACCTTGAACTCACCAATCTTTTCAAATATGCGAATAAAACATTCCTGCAAAATATCTTCAGCTTCAGCTCTGACTGGCAGATAACGCAAGCAGACACTCAACAAAACCGGTGCATACCGATCATAGAGTTTTCCAAACGCTTCCGTCTGGCCTTTAATGCATTGTCTGATCAGGTCGTAATCCTGAGCCATCGATATTCTACTTAATTTAACACCTTAATTAAAAAAGGTTGCCTGTGAGGGGGATTAATTTTAAGGGTGCAAATTACACAGATTTTGGTTAGCTAAATCATTATGCACTTGAATTATTCACAAATATTGGAAATTGGCCTCTGGTTTGTGATTTGATTTCATCATGGTATTCTGTCAAATTGGTTGTTATGATGCTGTAATTGAAATAGTAATGCTTATTTCGCAATACAATGTGAGCCAACCTGACCATTTGCCAATTTGTTCCCGGTATTAGTTGTTCATATTCTGTTGTTTGGCCTTAGTTTGTTTTGATTTAATCGTCCTTGTATCTTGGTCAATTTTTCTTTCTTTTATTTTAAATGTTTTCATTATCAATATTGTATGATTTTTTTGCGAACTTTAACCATTTTTTACATCCTGTTTTCAATCAATGTATATATCTTTGGACTCAATGAAGTTCTTTTTGGTTTCCGCCCTGCGTCTAACGGCTGACGCACGCCCCTGTGAAGGGTATTGCCTCCGGACTTCCGTAACCCAAACCGTTTACGATGAACTCACTTAGAATCCCCGTTTTCATTTCTCATGTTCTCTGTGGAGGACTGTTATTTTTCTTTACTTCCCAGGTTGAAGCACAAAAGACAAATATTGTTTTACCTGTACAGAACAAAACCACTTCTTGCCTGACCGCATCCTCGGATACACTTGATAAGGATCTTGCCGATGAGGAAGACTTTGATTCTGAAGGCATCGACTCGTTGGTTTCTTCTTTTTTTGATGTCGAACAGGTGTTTGCATACCGTATCAACACACCGAGCATCGGTGATTCCATGCTCCTTACATTGGTCGATTCTTCCCATTCTTTTTCTATGCCTTCGAATGGAAAGATTATTAGCAAGTTCGGACCTCGGCGCCGCCGCCAGCATAAAGGAGTCGATATTAAATTAAATACAGGCGATCCGGTAAAATCTGTTTTCGATGGTGTGGTTCGTTACGCTAAACGAAACCGGCATGGCTTTGGAAATCTTGTTGTTATCAGGCATTTTAATGGACTTGAGACCTATTATGCCCATCTGAATAAGATTGACGTAAAACCCTATCAGGCGATTAAGGCAGGTGAGTTGATTGGTACTGGCGGTCGTACCGGTCGTGCCCGTGGAAGCCATTTGCATTTTGAAATGCGTCTGTTTGACAAGCCATTTGATCCGGCTAAAGTTATAAATTTCGATTCAGCCCAACTGATTACTGAGAAAGTATGGCTTGATCGCAATTTCTTTACGCCCCCTTCGAGAAAGATGCTGGCCAAAAACGGGAAAAACGCTACTGGATCTGAAGGCTATCACGTGATCAAAAAGGGTGATACACTTGGTAGTATTGCACGACAATACAGAACATCCGTCAAACAATTATGTGCCCTCAATGGATTGAAAAAAACCTCCATCCTGAAAGTAGGACGGAGGTTAAAGCTGGGTTGATTCCTGAGTAATTTTATTTCTTTGTAAATATGAGCCGCTGGTACAATTCGTTGTTCCAGCGGTTTGTCATTTCACGTAATGCCTCGTAGTCTTTTGATTCAACAATTCTGCAGATTGATTCGAGGCCGCGCTGTACTGTGATGATGTTTCCTCGCTGACGAATGTCCAGCATCAGGTTTCCCCATGCTGTTTTCTCAGTCAGGTTAACAACCGGGGTGAGTAATACGAACCCTTCCGGAATGGTGATGGTGATTATGGTTGATTCAGCAAGAACGGAAGGGAAAGCAAATGGGGCAATACGTTCAGACGGCAGGGCCGACAAACCCCATGTACTCACGCCGTTGGTAAATCCCGGGATGTCCATCGAATAAATGCCGGGAGCAATCTCATTAAGCATTTTATCGGCTTCAATCTTCAGGATAGCTTCTGATTGTTCCGGATTTACCCTGATAGGTTGGAACTCGCTGATTCCCTTGGCTGGAATCCCCGAGATGTAGTTTTTCATGGCCTGACCATCGGCACTCACCTTAAACCAAGGGTTGGCTGCCCATAACATATTCATTGTAAAGTCGCCGGTAGCCTTTCCGTCGGCTGTAAGCCTGATTTGTCCTTTAAGTTTTAAGGTACCTGTGCTGAGACCGGTTTCAGTTTTAGGGATGCTCTCGGCTGCTGGTTCAAGTTTTACGAGCATCTCTCCGGGGAAAAGATAACGTGCATCGCCTTGATATTGACCCGCCGTAAGACAAAAATTCTGTCCTTCAGCCCCCATGATGCTAACCACAAATTGGTCAAACAAACCTGGATTGCCTATGTTCTGCTCAAACCTGTCACTTTTCAATACTGCTACTGGCTCAGCATTAAATCCAGCCTGTCTGAGCAATGCTGCCAACAGTACAACTTTTTCATCTGGGGTTCCTGCATTATCACTCCAAACCCTTGAAACAGGCTGGTATCGATAGCCAATGTAACGGGCTGGGATGTTCAGAACTGCTATCTGCTGGCTTACCATATCACGGATTTTTATAATGACAGCCATGTCAGTTTTTTCGGTTTTCTTCACTGATTCAACCCATTCTACGGCGCCTTTCGGGAGTTGTGTATCGATAAACAATGGTTGGTTTACAAACCAGTCATATCCCGAATACATTGATGGCATCGTGCTGAAGCGTAATACTGGTAGCCATTCTGAATTTTCCGGCATAAAGTTTTCATGAGGGATGGCCTTGGTGGCACCTACAGCCCACGTGTATACATCATAAGGCCCCTGATGCGTAATAGCAGGCGCTAAGCGCAGTTTTGAGAGCTGATGGTTAAGGGTTGTTCCCGAAGGTACTTTGACAATTACAGTGTAAGAGTCGGCAGGTTCGTCTTCAGCCAGTGTCAGTTCATCAAACAGACCAGGGTATATGCCGGGTGCAGTTATAATACTGTATTCAAGATCAACAGTACAACCAACTTCCAGTCCAGTATGGGTGACAACCATTTCCTTCATCTGATTAACGCGTGCAGAGCCGGCGGCAAAACGGGGAAGTACTTCATTAAATGCATTGGCTGGTGAGGGAGTCTTTTTGCCGTCACGCATCGTTGTGACCGATTTCTCTATTTTTAACTTCTGAAAATCGGGGTTATAAACGATAAATGTTTCACCATAAAGGCTGTGGAAGGCGCGATGCGTGAGATACTTTAATTGATGCGTGTAGCGGTATACCTGACTTCCGTCGGGCATAAGCTGGTATTCACGGGTAATGTTCAGGTATCGGGCATCCGATTCAGGCTTCTGGGCTGAGGCCATTATTCCGGCTAAGAGTAACCAAAGAAGTGTACAGTATTTAATTATTTTCATTCCGGGTGATGTTTTGAGTTTACGTATGGGTTGATGAGGCAAATGTAGGGAATTTGCATAGACTGATTGCCCTTCTGGTCATCAAATTATTGAGACTGGGTATTGGCCGATTTACAACGTTCAGCTTAGGAAATGAATCAATTTTCATAGGTTGTTTTACTATGGCTGTTTGCGCCAATACGCTGTCTGTAACTTTTTTTTAACGCTGAGAAAAGATATGTATACTTTCGACTTAGGGTCGGGTATCTTTCGTTTTTGAATTAGATTACCTTATCGTTTTAAAGAAACTATAAGTGAAATTAGCCCCGGTAAAATCTTAAAAAAGAACAAGGCCGGATAAAATTCAGCATTATTGCAGAGTCATTTCCGGGCCTTAGGCTTCATGACTATTCAAGGATCAACGATTCAAAAATTCCGGATATCCAACTCAGTTATTAAGATGTAGTGTGTCTGATATTTGATTCAGAATTTGTTAATTTCAGGCAGGCTGGCTGAAGAAGTTTTTTCCCAGATTGATGGTGCACTTAAGAGCGATGGTACTCGATGAATGGCTGGGGTAGAGGCCGACATCTGTTGGAAAAAAGCTATCTTTCGCCCGAAAAAATTCGTTGTTATGTTTAAATCATTAGTCCTTGGATTTTTGATCTTTATATCAATCCTTGCATGCTGGAGTTGTAAAAAGAAACTTTCGGACCGATTAACCGAAGGCCCCTGGTTGGGGACAATTGCTTTTGATAGTCTTGATCAGGTACCCTTCAATTTTGAAGTCAGCCGCGATTCCGCTGGAGCGTATCTGATTACCGTGATCAATGCCGGTGAAAGAATTCGTGTTACGGAGACGACCTTTGACGGCGATACAATCGAATGGCGTATGCCAGTATTTCAGAGTGTAATCAGGGCAGGCTATAAATCCAAGGGGCTAATGGGTTGGTATTACCCCAAAGGAACAGGCAATGGGGGCGCTTTTCCCTTCGCAGCCGTAGAGAACCAGACCTTAAGATTTCCGCATCTGACACAAAATGCAGAGGCCGATCTGACAGGCCGGTGGAAAATTACGGAGAATCCCGGGACGCCTGAGGAGGCAATTCTTATAGGCGAATTTAAACAGGAAAACAACAGGCTTACAGGTACAATTCTTTCGCCGTTTGGTGATTACCGTTTTCTGGAGGGTGTTGTCTCGGGTTCATTGATGACGCTTTCAGGATTTGATGGTTGTCATGCCGTTGTTTTGACTTCCCGCATCGATAAAGATGGTACTCTTACCGAAGGACGTTTTGCCGGAAGTTCCAGTTGGAAAAGCCATTGGGTGGCTGAGCGTAATGATACTATTCAGTTACCCTCTCAGCAATCATTGGTTCGAATTAAACCTGACTCACCCAAGCCCTTCTTTAGTTTGAAAAACATTGACGGAAAAATGATTAGTCTGTCGGATGAAAAGTTCGCCAATAAGGTTGTTGTTATGCAGGTTTCAGGTACCTGGTGCCCCAATTGCATGGATGAAGCCCGTCTATTTTCCATATTGTACGGTGAGTATAAGGACCGCGGACTTGAAGTGGTTAGCCTTTTCTTTGAAACAGCCAATTTTGATGAGTCCGCAGCACGCATAAAACGGTTTGCCGACCATACTAATTTGAATTATACGCTTTTATGGGCAGGGAAAAGAGGCCGGCAGGAGCGTGATTCTCTCATTTTCATGGTTGACGGGAAGATGGCCTTCCCGACAACGATTTATCTCGACAGGAAGGGAAATGCCCGCTTTGTCGAAACCGGATTCAGTGGGCCTGGAACAGGGAAGCATTACGATGAAACGATTGCGGATGTGAAGCAGAAAATTGAGCTACTGCTCAACGAGAAGTGATATGTTGTCATTATCAGGGTGATTAACGTCTGTCTTGATAGTTTTTTGTGTTTTATGGCAGGGACTCTGCAATCTATAACCTTAACAATATGAAATCTGGAGCCCGATTATTAGCAGTTTTTATCATGGTGATGCTGTTGGCTTATCCCTGGCAGGGTAAAGCCGGAAACGAAGATTCTGCCCGAATGCAATGGTTTGCTGATGCTAAGCTTGGGATTTTTATTCATTGGGGAATTTATTCGGTGAAAGGAATTGATGAGTCATGGTCGTTTTTTAACGGGTATACAAGCCATGAAAACTATCTGGAACAATTGAAAGGATTCACGGCTGATCGTTACAATCCTGATGGGTGGGCGGCTCTGATTAAAGGGAGTGGCGCCCGCTATGCTGTACTTACTACGAAACATCATGATGGTGTCGCCTTATGGGACACCAGGACTAATGCCCTGAATGTCGCACAGCACACACCGGCGGCAACAGATATGGTTGGCCCGTTGGTGAATGCTTTGCGTAAGGAGGGTGTCCGCGTTGGGCTGTATTATTCACTTCCCGATTGGTCTCATCCCGACTACCCGTTGAAAGCCCGTGATCAGTTTCGGTACCAAAAGGACTCTGTACGCTTTAATAAGTTTTTGGCTGTTCAACGTGATCAACTCGATGAGCTGATGAAGCGTTATGAACCCGATCTGATTTGGTTTGATGGTGACTGGGAGCATAGTGCTGCCGAATGGAAGTCTCCTGAAATCAAAATGCATTTATTAAACATCAATCCGAATCTGATTGTAAATTCACGTTTGCAGGGTTATGGCGACTATGCCACACCCGAACAGGGTGTCCCGATTACCAGACCTGAGGCACCATACTGGGAGCTTTGCCTGACAATGAATGACTCTTGGGGTTATCAGAAAACCGACCATAATTATAAGTCGGCCAATCAGATCATCAACATTTTTGCTGATTGTATAGGTATGGGAGGTAATCTTTTACTCGACATCGGCCCGAAACCTGACGGGACGATTCCTGATGAGCAGGTTGCCTTGTTGAAAGAGTTGGGCCGTTGGACAAAAAAGCACAAACGTGCCATCTTCGGGACAACAGCAGGCATTGCACCTGGCTATTTCAATGGGCCCACCACTTTGTCGAAAGACCATCGAACCCTTTATCTCTTTATCAGTGGTCGGCCAAATGGTCCTGTTGCCCTGAAAGGATTGAAAAGCAATATTGCCCATGTCAGGCTTGTTGGTGATGGTAATTCGCTCAACTATAATATTAACGGGAAGGTATGGTGGAGTGAAGTGCCTGGAATTCTCTATATCGATTTGCCTGAAGAACTGTGCGACTCCCAGATATCAATAATTGCAGTAACGTTAAGAGAGCCGGTTGATATGTTTATTGAGCGTTGACAGACAATTATTAACCAAAGATTCATGCACGAATACCTGTTGGCTGTCTCACAGAATAAACGTAGGGATACCTGACAAGCCATAAAAGATAAGATACTTGTCGTTAGCGGGTAAATAAAAGTAAACAGCCTTGATACTTAGCCCTGTTGATTCTTTTGCCGGATAACTTTATCGGCCCTTATTGCCATACTTCAACATTACGTTGATGAAAGTTCCGGATACTGAAACATGCCGTTGTATGAAGTCTTGTCTGGTTTGGCCAGACAATTATTAAGGGAATATTGCCGAATGATGGAGTTATATCTATTCGGCAGACAGCGGCATGAACCGATCATTTATATTCAAAATCAACTGCCAGTATGAACTCAAATACTGGCAAAATCCCACATTATTCTACCACAAAAGGGAGAATTGCCAAACTACTGACACACAGGGGGCAAACATAGTACCGGTTCGAAGTCGCTTCGAAGTCGCTTCGAAGTCGGTTCGAAACGCGTTTGTAGCTCTTTCGTATTTTTACGAAACGACAACGAAACGGCTTCAAATGAAGCACAACTTTGGTATAACTCATGTAATAAAATGAGAGGAACAGTTTTTCAGCATGAAAAGTAAAATCGGTAAGTGAGGTTAATGCTTCATGCTTAGAAGCAAACAGACCGACTCCATCAGGAAAAGTCTGATACGTTGATTGTTAGTAACTTAGTGATGAATATCGGGGAGTAGCTGCATGAAAAAATGCAACTTTGGTCTGTTATTCATTAATGATGCATGTATGAAAACAGGCAGACTATCAAACATGTATGAAGTGTTTGTAATAGCAGGAGTTTAAAGATTAGGTGATTCAGAGCTGTAAATTGGTGAGCGCCCTGCATGACGGGTGGACTATGGTTTCTCAGGAATACCTATTTACTGAGATTAATAAAAAAGGCTGTCTCGGTAGAGACAGCCTTTTCAGGATGGAATAAATTGTTCAGGCTTAGTCTTCGAAAAGGCCAAGAGCATCGAGAGCATTCATGGTTTCCTTTACCGAAGCAGCCGACTCGTGTAGCATCTTCATTTCGTCTTCGTTCAGTTTGATTTCGATAATTTCTTCGATACCGTTTTTGCCGAGTTTAACGGGAACGCCAAGGTAAATATCATTTAGTCCAAATTCACCTGTAAGGTACGCGCATACGGGGAACACACGTTGCTGGTCATCAACGATGGCTTCAACCATTTGGGCAGCAGCGGCGCCCGGGGCATACCATGCCGAAGTGCCCATCAGATTTACGAGTTCACCGCCACCTTTACGCGTACGTTCAACGATTTTGTCAAGTTCTTCTTTGCCGAGGAGGTCGGTCACAGGGATTCCATTAATTGATGTATAGCGTGGCAGTGGTACCATGGTGTCGCCATGACCACCGAGCAGCAGGCCATGAACATCTTTGGCTGAAACGTTCAGTGCATTTGAGATGAATGTTTTATAGCGTCCGGTATCCAGAATGCCGGCCATTCCAAATACTTTGCGTGAGTGTTTACGGGCAGCCTTGTAAGCGGCATAAGTCATTACGTCTAGGGGATTGGAAACCACGATGATGATAGCCTCTGGCGAATATTTGATCACTTTCTCGGTCACCTCCTTGACGATGGCGGCATTGGTTTTAATGAGGTCATCGCGGCTCATACCGGGTTTCCGGGGGAGACCAGAGGTGATGACTACGACGCCTGAGCCTTTGGTACGCAGGTAGTCGTTGGTAACGCCGATGACGTGGGTATTGAAATTGTTGATCGGACCGGTTTGCCAGATATCGAGGGCTTTCCCTTCGGCAGTTCCTTCTTTGATGTCGACCAACACCACTTCACGAGCGAGGTCTTTGTGGGCAATTACGTTTGCCACGGTTGCGCCAACATTCCCGGCGCCAATTACTGTGATTTTGTTCATACGAAGAAAAAGTTTTTAACTGTTATACAAAAGCGCTCAGGGTTGAAATTGTTCAATTTATAGCGACCCGATGTTGAAAAAACCGGGCAGACAATATGCTGCCCGGTGACGATGAGATCGATTCGGTCCGGTTACATGAGAAAACGAATTTCCTATAGTACGGGACCAGCCGAAACGAGTCGTTTACCCTCTTCGTTATCGGTGAAGCTATTAAAGTTGGCAACAAACTTAGCGGCGAGATCCTGAGCAGCTTTATCCCAGCCGGTTGCGTCGGGCCAGAGGTTACGTTGGTTCAGCAGCTTACTTTCAACGCCATTGACGTGTTTTGGTATGGCCAGGTTGAAGTAAGGGATGTTTTCGAACCCGGCATTGTCGATGCTGCCATCGAGGATGGCATCAATGATTGCACGGGTCGAAGGTATGTCGATACGTTTTCCGGTGCCGTATGGTCCACCGATCCAACCGGTGTTCACAAGGTAGGCAGTGCTGCCATGTTCTTCCATTTTTCGGGCAAGTTCACGGGCATAGGCCGTTGGATGGAGCAACAGGAATGCGGCTCCAAAGCAGCTTGAGAAAGCAGGTGACGGTTCTTTGATGCCGCGTTCGGTGCCTGCAACTTTAGCTGTATAACCACTGAGGAAGTAATACATGGTCTGTTCTTTCGTCAGACGTGAAACGGGAGGCAGCACGCCAAATGCATCTGCCGTGAGGAAAATTACCCGTTTGGCATGGCCGGCTTTAGAGACCGGTTTCACGATGTTGTGGATGTGGTAAA
This sequence comes from Bacteroidetes bacterium GWE2_42_24, assembly GCA_001768515.1. Taxonomy (GTDB): domain Bacteria; phylum Bacteroidota; class Bacteroidia; order Bacteroidales; family TTA-H9; genus GWE2-42-24. The sequence continues at coordinate 145,934 of MEOA01000043.1, forward strand.
TGGGGTATGAAACACGGGTATTCTCGGTCTTTGCATTACTTGCAAAGTCGATGCTGCCATCGGCATTGTATACCACGTTTTCGAGCAATGCATCGCGCTTGATAGCATTGTAGATATCTGGTTCGTTTTCTTTGCTCAGGTTGATGCACTTTGCATAGCATCCGCCTTCAAAGTTGAACACGCCATTATCATCCCAGCCGTGTTCATCATCACCAATAAGGTAACGTTTAGGGTCGGCTGAGAGGGTTGTTTTTCCGGTTCCCGACAGACCAAAGAAAATGGCAACATCACCGTCTTTGCCTACGTTGGCCGAGCAATGCATGGCTGCAATCCCTTTCAGGGGAAGGTAGTAATTCATGATACTGAAGAACCCCTTCTTGATTTCACCGCCATACCATGTACCACCGACAACAGCCAGGCGTTCTTTCAGGTTGAACACCACGAATACTTCACTGTTCAGATTGTGCTTCTGCCATTCCGGATCGTTGGTTTTGCATGCGTTTAGCATAACGAAGTCAGGCTCGAAGTTATCGAGTTCATGGTCTTCGGGACGAATGAACATGTTTTTGACGAAGTGAGCCATCCAGGCCACTTCAGTAACTACGCGGATCTTAATGCGTGTGTCGGGGTTAGCTCCTGCATAACCATCCATAACATAGATCTTCTTGCCGTTCAACTGCTGTACTGCCAGCCCGTAGAGTTCCTTCCACGTGCCCTCCGAAACGGGCTTGTTGTCCGACGATTTGCGACCAGAGGTTTTCCACCAGATGTTTTCATGTGAGGTCTCTTCCTCCACAATGTATTTGTCCTTAGGTGATCGGCCGGTGAAGATACCGGTATCAACGGCCACAGCTCCGGTATTCGTTACGAAGCCTTTTTCAAATCCTTCGAGCGAAGGATTGGTCTCATGGGCAAACAGTTCATCGTACGAGAGATTGTGATAAATCTCAGTTAGGTCGCCGAAACCGTACTTATTGAGGGCTGTTCTGAGTTTGTTCGTTCGTTCTGTCATGCTTTTTGTCTTTTAGAATTGAACGGGTTAATTTTTTGTTCCGTGATAAACGGAGAAATTTATTGTTGGGTCAAAATTACATATAATAATTGTCGTATGTAACTTACCCCGATTTTGTGGATGTATTGCGGGTTGAAACAAACGTTTACGAAAAATGTTTGGGTCGTAAATAAATTGGTATGAAAAAAAGCCCGGATGATAATTCCGGGCTTAAGCAGTTAACTGATTCAATTATATATAATACCTGTCTAATGGTTCTAGTGTATGTCGTCCGCCTTGTTTTGAGCATCCACTACGGCAATAGTTACCATATTGACAATTTCTGTTACTGAACTTGCGAGTTGAAGTACATGAACCGATTTCCTCAGGCCATTCAGGACTGGTCCGATCGGTTCTTGATCGATGACTTCCTGGACCAGCTTGTAAGCAGTATTGCTGGCCGTAAGATAGGGGAAGATGAATGTGTTGGCAGCACCGCCCACCAACCGTGAAAAAGGGAAATACTCTTTCATCTTTTCGGTATTGATGGCAAAGTCGGCCTGTATATCACCATCAACAATCAGGTCCGGGTTTTCTTTATGGAGACGATGAACTGCTTGTTGTACAAGCTCCGGGATTCTTCCTTTTACTGATCCGAAATTGGAATACGACAGCATGGCTACCCGTGGTATAATACCGAATTTTCTGACGGCTTCTGAAGTTTGAAGCGTAATCTCAACCAATTGATCGGCAGTTGGGTTCATGTTGACTGTAGTATCGGCAAAGAAGAGCATTCCTTTGATCGTGCTGAGAATATACATACCGCTCACGATGTTCCAGCGATCCTGTTTACCAATGATTTGTAAGGCAGGCCGTATGGTTTCAGGGTAGCTGGTAGTTATTCCGGAGACCATGCCATCAGCAAATCCCTTTTCCACCATGAAAGCTGCAAAGTAGTTTCGATGGGTCATGAAGTCGAGTGCTTGTTGCATCGTGATTCCTTTACGTTTTCTTTTTTCGTAAAACTCTCTGGCAAACTCTTTCCTGCGTTCGGTTTGATCCATTGCGAATGGATCAATGATTTCCATCCCGTCGATTTCAATGTCGTGTTCGAGAGCTATACGGGCGATGGTAGCATGATTTCCCATTAAAATGGGATCGGCAATCTGTTCCATTCTGCTGATTTCGGCCGCTTTCAACACCTTGTATTGGTCGGCTTCGGCAAAAATGATGCGCTTAGGGTTTTTCTGTGCTTTGACCTTGATCTGACGGATGAGCGGATTACCAAATCCCATCCTGCGGATAAGTGATTCACGGTATGCATCCCAATCGGTTATCTTATGGCGTGCTACCCCGGTTTCCATGGCTGCCAGTGCAACTGCCGGGGCCACCCGTTCGATTAAACGGTGGTCGTTGGGTTTCGGAATGATATAATCGGTACCGAACTTTAGGTTAGAGATGCCATAAGCAAGGTGCACTTCTTCCGGAACAGGTTCTTTGGCCAATGCTGCCAAAGCATGTGCGGCCGCAAGCTTCATGGCATCATTGATTTTAGTGGCTCTGACATCGAGTGCACCCCTGAAGATGTATGGAAATCCCAGTACGTTGTTTATCTGGTTAGGGAAGTCGCTGCGGCCGGTGGCCATGATCAGATCAGGGCGGGTTTCAAGGGCTTCCTCATAACCTATTTCCGGAACGGGATTAGCCAAAGCGAATACAATCGCGTTTGGGTTCATGTGGTGGAGCCATTCTTTTTTCAGGGCGCCACCTTTGCTCAACCCAAGAAACATATCGGCACCCTTTAAAGCATCCTCAAGGGTGAAAAGGTCACGGGTTGTTACAAACTGTTGTTTTCTGGAATTGAGGTCAGTTCGATCTGCACGTAACACTCCTTTGCTGTCAAGCATGATAATGTTTTCGGGTTTGGCCCCCAGCATTATGTAGAGCTTGGTACATGAAACAGCTGCTGCCCCTGCTCCACTTACGACAATTTTTATCTCATCAATCTTTTTGTCATTGATTTGTAGTGCATTGAGTAATCCTGCTGAGGTTATGATGGCAGTGCCATGCTGATCGTCGTGCATGATTGGGATATCAAGCATCTCTTTTAGCCGCTCCTCAATTTCAAAGCATTCGGGCGCTTTAATATCTTCGAGGTTAATACCCCCGAAAGTAGGACTTATTGCCTTAACAATTTCAATGAGTTTGTCGGGGTCTTTCTCGTCTACTTCTATGTCGAACACATCAATGTCGGCGTAGATTTTAAACAGCAACCCTTTTCCTTCCATTACCGGTTTCCCTGCTGCAGCACCAATATCACCCAACCCCAGAACAGCGGTTCCATTGCTGATTACTGCAACGAGGTTTCCTTTGGCGGTGTACTTGTAAACATCCTCCGGATTCTTTTCAATTTCAAGACAGGGGAGGGCCACTCCGGGGGTGTAGGCCAGCGAAAGTTCGCGTTGCGTGTTGTATGGTTTGGTGGGCTTGACTTCAATTTTGCCCGGGCGCCAGGCTGAGTGGTAGGTCAGGGCATCTTTGGTAATGCTTGATTTATCTGGTTTGGTTTCCATTGTTAATGTGATTTTATTTTCTTACGATAGTTCTGGACTAAGATTCTTAATTCATATCCTGACGGACGGCGGTGTTGAGGGTATTCTCATTCACTGCAATTTCTTTTCATAAGCTACTGAGACTAAGATGTGATTTGTTGAATAAAGAAAAACATGAGCCGGAGTTCAAAGATTCCGGAATATTTCTAACGTAAATATAAGCAAGATTTGGGTGGTCTGAAAGTATTTTTTTTTATCCGTGTTCATCTTTCAGGGTTGAACCCGATCCACTCATCGAATTATCATGAAACCAAAGGATGACGAACCTTTAGTTGATTAAAAATTGTACTTTTGCCAGTTTAAGTTGCTGCACACACGTTTTCAGAGTTTCCAGATGAATCCGGCCTAAAATATATAGAATCAAGTTGATATGTTCGCATACGTTGAAGGTATACTCACCGAAAAGAATCCGGCTTATGCTGTTGTTGACTGCACAGGTGTGGGTTATCAGGTACATATCTCATTACATACCTATACGCAGATCAAAGACCTTTCGAGGGTCAGGCTGCTTACTCATCTGATCGTGAGGGAGGATGCTCATCTTTTATACGGCTTTTTTACTGAGGAAGAGCGTCGTATATTCAGATTGCTGATCAGTGTTTCGGGGATTGGTTCCAATACTGCGCGAATGATCTTGTCATCTATGGCGCCACAAGAACTCATACTGGCAATTCTGGCAGGCAATGAGCCACTGTTAAAGAAAGTAAAGGGAATCGGAGCCAAAACAGCCCAACGTCTCATCCTTGAACTTAAGGATAAAGTGTCAAAGGATGTTCGTCCGGGAGATTTTGGTTCCCTGTATAACAATACAAACCGTGAAGAAGCGTTATCAGCCTTGGTCATACTTGGTTTTGCCCGGCCGGCAGTCGAAAAGGCACTCGACGGTTTGCTGCGTGAACATGGTATGACTATTCCCGTTGAGCAACTTATCCGTTTGGCCCTGAAAGTATTGTAAAACCTTATAAATCCGGGTACCGTTGAAAAAATATCTCCTACCCCTTTTTCAGTTGTCAATCATCGCGTCTACCCTTCTGACACTAGGTGCTCTTGCATCATCTACCGGTGTTGGTAAGCGACAGATGGAAACAATCACACCTCCTGATTCCACTCCCGATACTACAGGGGGATTACGTTATCCGTTTTTTGATGCGCCCGTTCTTCAGGGTGACTTAGTGCCAGTACCGAGTGCCATGCATCTGAGTCAGCCTGCCAATATCAAGTCGGAGGTGGAGTACGATCCGACAACCAATTCCTATGTAGTAACCGATAAGGTAGGTTCGTTTAACTACAGAAATCCGAAGGTGTACGATTTTAAGGAGTACCAGGAGCTTGATGCCAATCAGTCGGTTCGTAAATATTTCCGCGAAAAAGCCAAAACATCTGCGGGTGGAACAGGCGATGGGATCATTCCTTCAATCTATATCGGAGGTCAAACATTTGACCGTATTTTTGGCGGCAGCACCATTGACATCAGACCTACAGGATCGGCCGAACTGATCTTTGGTCTGACAGGCAACACCCGTGATGATCCTACCATAAGTGAAAGACAGCGATCAACCCTTAACTTTGACTTTCAGGAAAAGATCCAGATGAATGTCGTAGCCAAGATTGGTAAGAAAATTGAATTCAAAGCAAACTATAACACCGAAACCAGTTTCAATTTTGAAAACAAGCTGCAACTTAAGTACGAAGGTGATGAAGATGAGATCATCAAATTAATCGAGGTCGGTAATGTGAATCTTCCGCTCAACTCTACCCTTATTCAGGGTAGCCAGAGCCTGTTTGGCGTAAAGTCAAAGATGAAATTCGGGAAAACAACAGTCACTGCTGTCGTTTCACAGCAGGAGAGCCAAACTTCTTCAATAACTGTTCAGGGAGGTGCCCAGACGAATACTTTCTCGCTTAAGGCTGATCAATATGAGGAGAATAAGCACTTTTTTCTCGCCCAATATTTCAGAGATAATTACGAAGGAGGCCTTTCGCGTTTACCCTTGGTGATCTCCAATGTCAACATCACCAAGATGGAGGTGTGGGTTACCAACATTGGTGCTGCTGTGACCGATAACCGTAACATCGTTGCTTTTCAGGATCTTGGAGAGGCAGATCCATATAGTCCTGTCATACAGCCTGTTGTTGGGAGGCCGGCTTTTCCTGACAACAAATCAAACCGGTTGCTCAATCAGCTTGACATGAGTATTGTACGCGATGTAAATCAGGTATCGAATTATTTGAAAGGGGGGCCGTTTTTGTTTACTGCAGGAACAGATTTTGAGAAAGTAGAGAGTGCCCGTAAGCTCAATACTTCAGAATATAGCTACAACAGTAAGCTCGGTTTCATTTCACTGAATACTACCCTCAATAGCGATCAGACCCTTGCAGTTGCATTTCAGTATACAGTAGTAGGTGATACAGGTGTCTTTCAGGTAGGAGAATTCTCAGATGGTGGAATAAGTGCTCCCAAGTGTTTGATGGTAAAGTTGTTGAAGAGCACTTCTCTTAATCCCGGGATTCCTATCTGGAAACTGATGATGAAAAACGTGTATTCTCTTGGCTCATACCAGATAAATTCCCAGGATTTCATACTCAACATACTCTATTCGGGTAATACTAATGGTGTCCCAACAGGTTATATCAATGCCGGTAAAATTAAAGGGTTACCCCTGATTCAGGTGATGAATGTTGATAATCTTGATGCTCAGCTTAATAAGACCTATATTGTAAAAGATGGCGACAGTATTCTGATTCCGGATGGAATCTTCGATTTCCTCGACAATGCTGCCTTACAGGGCGGGACCATCAATTCCAAGAACGGACGTGTCTATTTTCCTGTACTCGAGCCTTTCGGTAGTTACCTTAGAAAGAAAATCGGTAATGATCAGGAAGCCGACCGTTATTGTTATGATTCGCTTTATACCATGACCAAAGTTGGTGCACAGCAGTATCCGGAGAAGAATAAATTCTTAATTGATGGTTTCTACAAGTCATCTTCGAGTAGTGAGATTTCCCTCAATGCGCTTAATGTGCCACAGGGATCCGTGACGGTGATGATGGGAGGGGTGAAACTTAACGAGAACGTTGATTATACTGTAGATTATACCTTAGGGCGGGTAAAGATTATCAATGAGGCTTTGCTGAGTTCTGGAACGCCAATCAATATCTCGCTTGAGAACAATTCAATGTTCAGCATTCAGTCGAAGACTTATCTTGGCATGCATGTTGATCATGAGTTTAATAAGGATTTCGTGATGGGCGCTACCATCATCAACCTGACCGAGCGGCCGCTCACACAAAAGACGATCTTAGGAGATGACCCCATCAGCAATACCCTTTGGGGTCTTAATCTTTCATACCAGCAAGAATCGCAGCTCATCACAAAGTTGATTGATAAGCTCCCCGGTATTGAAACAAAAGCGCCCTCCAAGATTACCGTGAATGCTGAGTTTGCTCATTTTATCCCCGGTCATTCGAGCGCCATTGGCAGCGAAGGAACGTCTTACATTGATGATTTCGAAGGGGCGCAAACGACCATTCGACTTTCCGAGCCCTATTGGTGGTTCATGGCCAGTACCCCTCAGGGACAGACCCAGCAGGGCATGTTCCCAGAGGCTGCTCTTGGAACCGGGCTATCTTACGGATTTAACCGGGCAAAAATTGGCTGGTACGTCATTGATCCAATCTTCTACGACAGGACAGGTGGCACACGCCCTGATAATATTTCGAAAGATGATCTGTCGAAAAACTCTGTTCGTCAGGTACTCGAAAATGAGGTGTTTCCGAATAAAGAAATAGCCAATGGACAGGCAACCAGTATTTCGGTACTCAACCTCGCCTATTATCCCGATGAACGTGGCCCAAATAATTATGATGTGGAGGGTTTGCCTGGTATATCACAAGGTATTGACGAGTATGGAAAGCTCAGGAGTCCTTCTTCCCGATGGGGTGGAATCATGCGGAAGATCGAATCAACCGATTTTGAAGCTACTAATATTGAATACCTCGAGTTCTGGATGATGGATCCCTTTACTGAAGATCCTGATCAAATGGGCGGGGATCTCTTTTTTAACCTTGGAGATATCAGCGAAGACATCCTGCGCGATTCGCGGAAGAGCTTTGAGAATGGCCTGCCAACATCCGCCGTTCAGGTTGACGTGGATACAACCATTTGGGGACGGGTTCCAAAGCAGCAGGCTCTGGTAAATGCATTTGATAATAATACGGGAACCCGACTTTTTCAGGACATAGGTTATGATGGCCTCAATGATGAGGATGAAAGGTCATTCTTTGACCAGTCATATCTGCAAAAGATACTCAATATGTATGGTTCCGGATCCGGAGCTTACAATCTGGCTTTTAATGATCCTTCAGGTGACAATTATCATTATTTCAGAGGAACTGATTACGATAATGATAATGTTACATTTAACAGTGTACTTGAACGCTACAAAAAATACAATGGTGTTCAGGGTAATTCTCCAGCAACGGAGGATGTAAACGAAAGCTATATTACTTCAGCTACAGATGCCCCTAATGTCGAAGACATTAATTTTGATAATACGCTTTGGGAGGATGAGCGATATTTTCAATATAAGGTAAGTTTGCGCCCAAAGGATATGGTCATTGGGCAAAACTTTATTACCGACATCTATACCACAAAGTCGATTGCACTAGAAAACGGCGACTACACCACTGTGAAGTGGTACCAGTTTAAAATACCGGTAAATGATCCTACAAAAATTGTAGGCGATATCAAAGATTTTAAGTCCATCAGGTTTATCAGGATGTTTTTTAAAAATTTCAGCCGCCCGATTATCACCAGATTTGCGACACTTGAGTTGGTAAGAGGAGAGTGGCGTCGTTATAAATACGACCTGTTGTCTGCCGGTGAATACATACCTAATGATGATCAGTGGGGTGCGAAATTCGAGATTAGTACAGTAAACGTTGAGGAAAACGGGAGTAAACAGCCCATACCTTATGTAATTCCTCCAGGGATAGAGCGTGAAATTAATTATGGGTCAACCAACAACACGCGTTTGAATGAGCAGGCAATGGTGCTTCGCGTACAGGATTTGGTTGATGGTGATGCCAGAGCTGCCTATAAAACCAGCAGTTTTGATTTCCGACAATACAAGCGGTTGAAGATGTTTGTCCACGCGGAAGATATGTATGAATCACAGCCAAATAATTATGGCGACATGACTGTCTTTATCAGGCTGGGATCCGACTTTACGCAAAACTATTATGAGTACGAAATTCCGTTGACTTTTACTCTATGGGGAACAAAAAATGATGAGGAAATTTGGCCTGAAGCCAATCGATTCGATATTGATCTCGAGAATATCGTTAGTATTAAACAGCAACGAAATGTTGATCTGGTAGCCTCTCTTGCTGGGGTTTCAATGACAATACCGTATATTGCTTATGATGGAAAGAACAAGATTTCGGTGGTTGGTAGTCCGAGTCTCAGTGATGTACGCTCCATCATGATTGGTGTGAGAAATCCAAAACGTCAGAGTATTCAAAGTATTGATGACGGGAATCCCAAGAGTGCAGAAATCTGGGTTAACGAACTTAGGCTGAGTGATTTTGTTGATGAACAGGGATGGGCTGCAACTGCACGATTTACAGCAACTCTTGCTGATCTGGGCAATGTAGCCTTTGCCGGGACATACTCTACGCCTGGTTTTGGGTCAATTGAAAAGAAAGCCAATGAACGCCAGAAAGAAACTGTTCAGGCATTTGATTTTAGTACAAATCTTCAGTTTGGAAAGTTCTTTCCCGAAACCTCTGGAATTAGAGTTCCTTTTCATTTCGACTATTCCCGCACTGCCAAAACACCTGAATACAATCCACTTGACCCCGATGTAAAGATGGAAGATGCGCTGGCATCCTTGGCTACCGATGAGCAAAGAGACTCTCTTTCGAGAATTGCAGAAGACCTTGTAGTTCGTAAAAATTTCAGCTTTCTTAATGTAAGGAAGGAACGCGTTGGAAATACCGGCACACCGATGCCATGGGATGTTGAGAATTTTGATGTTAGTTATTCCTATAGCGAAACGAACATTCATAATATCGATTTAGAATACGATAACAAAAGAACCTATCGTGGTGGACTTGGGTATAATTACCAGATACAACCACCATTAGTGAAGCCTTTCGAGAAGATTGGTTTTATCTCAAAGTCGAAATCGTTGCAGTTGATCCGTGATTTTAATTTTTATTACCTCCCCCGGACCTTTAGCTTCCGGACTGAAATGAATCGGGATTATACCGAACGAAAGCTCCGTAACAAGAGTACAGCCGATGTAATCCTGACGCCAAGCTACCTGAAGTCATTTGTGTGGAATCGTACCTATGATCTGAAGTTTGATCTGACGCAGTCGCTGAAGTTCGAATTCAATGCTTCTGCAAATGCCCTGATAGATGAATTGCCTGGTTCGATTGACAAGGATGACTATTATACCGTTGAGGAGAAGAATAGTGAGATATGGAGTAATATCACCGGTTTCGGTCGTATGAACCGATATAATCAGCAAGTGAATTTAAACTATACAATCCCCGTCAACAAGATACCACTGCTCGATTGGGTGACTGCCAGTGCCCGTTATCAGGGCACCTATACGTGGACTGCATCGGCAAGATCAATTCAGGATATCATGGGTAATACAATCGAAAACTCCAATTCGAAACAGATCAACGGACAATTTAAATTCACAACACTATACAACAAGATAGGTTACCTGAAGAAACTCAACCAGCCCAAACGACCTTCTTCAAAGAAAACGCCTGCTACAAGGACTTCGAATGCTCAGATAAAGAACCAGCAAAAGGTTGCCGATTCAACAAAACAGGATGAAGGTCCGAGTGTTGCCCGCGTTATCGGTGACGGGATTTTGAGGTTTGCTATGCTGATCCGTGACGGGAGAATATCCTATACCGAAACAAACGGAACCCTGCTTCCTGGTGTCACTTTTACTCCCGGTATGATTGGTAATGACTTCAACCTGAGTGCTCCGGGCGTAGGTTTTGCCTTTGGATTACAGGATGACATCCGCACCAGAGCTGCCGAAGGCCATTGGCTTACCGAGGACACTCTGTTTAATGGTGCCTTTTCCACCAAGTATACTACTTCGCTTAATCTGGGTCTAACGCTTGAGCCTATTCGTGACCTGAAGATTGACCTGACAGGAACGCGTACCTATTCGCTCGATCATTCTGAATATTTCAGGGCTTCTGATGGGCTTCTGGAAACATACAGTGAAGTTGACCGCGGTAGTTTTAGCATCAGTTATATAACAATAGGAACCGCCTTCAGTGGCATTCGTGACGATAACACTTCTGAGGTATATGAACGGATGAAAGAGTACCGCCTCGATATCGCCCGACGTCTGGCCGAGGCCAATCCTAACTGGTTAGCCGATCCGCAATGGGATAGCCTTGGCTTTCCACTGGGCTACGGACAGAACCAACAAGAAGTTTTGCATTATGCCTTTTTAGCTGCTTATGGCAATAAGTCAGCACGAGATGTAGCCACTAATGCATTCCCCAAAATTCCGCTTCCTAACTGGCGAATTACTTACAAAGGGCTTATGTCGATCGACTTCATCAAGGAATATCTGAAAGACATTACTCTGTCGCACACTTACAGGTCAACCTATAATGTCGGGTCGTTCAGCTCCAATGTCTTATATAGTGAAGTCAATGGGGCTCCTGCCGCCCGTGATGCTTCAAACAACTATATCCCTGAACTGCAGATTACACAGATTACTATTACTGAACAGTTTGTTCCGCTGTTCGGTGTTGATATGACATGGAAAAACAGTATGTTGACGCGCATAGAGTTTAAAAAGACCCGTAACCTGTCACTGAGTTTCAGCAATGGTCAGGTGACCGAAGTAGCCAGTAACGAGATTGTCCTTGGTATGGGGTATCGCATTAAGGATCTTCAATTGATCTTCAAGGGTGGTGGCTCTCCCCAGAAATTCAAGAGCGACTTGAATTTGAAAGCCGACTTCTCCATCAAGGATAATAAAACGGTATTGCGCCGCATCGAAGAAGGGATTGATCAGGTGTCGTCTGGTATGCGTGTCATTTCATTGAGTCTTTCAGCCGATTATCAGATGAATCAGCGATTAACAGTCAGGGCCTTCTTCGAGAAAAGCCTCAACAATCCCTATGTGTCGAATCAATATGCAACCAGTCTGACGAAGGGAGGCATAAGCCTTCGCTTCTCGCTTGCACAATAGTCCTGTTTGCATAGCAGGTATTCATACTTTGCCGGCAGCCTGATGGTTGCCGGCTGAATTGCTTATTGTGTCGTTTTTGTAGTTGTATTACTTTTGAATATTTCCAGTAGAAACAGATTTGAAAGGAGCATAGAGGCAGTACTTGCCCTCCGGGAGTGATCTCCATTGTTTAGTAGCCGGGCTTTACCCAATATCTGACCCCCTGACCTGGCGAAGAATCAATTGTTGCGGTTTTATATATTTAGCCTGAGGTTAGTGCGTAGGGATTCAGTTTCGCAATCATTTAACCGGGCACAAATTTTGGCCATGGTTTCGTTGTCTTTTTGGGAAGCCAGGGCTACCGGAGTTGTCCACGAATTACACGAATTAGCACGAATAAGGACGAAGAAGAGATTCGTGGATAAGAAAAAAGCGTTCACGAATTACTCGAATTAACACGAATAAGGATGAAGAAGAAATTCGTGGATAAAAAAGAAACGTCCCCGGGTCGCATGATTTACGCGAATTAGCACGAAAAACAATTCGTGAAATATAGAAATTCCTGCTGAAACACGAACCAGCAATGGTTGTTTTACTTGGGGGGAGTAACTTCCTGGCAGAGCGCGCCAAAGAAAACAAATCTTACGGCTTATGTGAAAATAACTAATTAGCCGGCCTGTCCCGATGCAATCTTTCTCAGTAGCAAATTTGCTCTCGTATCCCTTCCAAATTTTCAATCATTTCCTATTTTACAGGCATGTTTTCACACCTGATTTCACCCGCTTTTTAAAATTTTTAATTTTTTTTTATGCGAAAATAATCACATAAGTCAATTGTTTAATAAATTGATTACGCGTTATTTGCAACTCTGCTTTACCCCAAAGTCATACCAAAGTTAGGGCAAAGTTATGTTTCTCTTATGAATCGCCTATTGCTGTAGTAATTATGGAGTATGTTTTATATGAAGAGATCATAACTATATAAATTTTTTGGCACGATTTTAGCAGGAGCTATATTAGAGCCACATTATTCTGATGAATGATCGGTGCAGAACCCCTGACGGTCATCGGTGATATCGTTATAGATTTAACAGCGGGTATGGCATTCTGCATCGCAACAACCCTGATAGCCACCCCATAGCATCACCTGGGTTCGTGTTGTAACGGCATGAAGGTAATAAACGCGAATTTTTGCCCGTCTTGGCATATCTTTAAGAAAAGGCCAGAATAGTTTCAGTTTCAGTAATATATTCTGTCAGAAGAATTTTGCACCGATGCCTGGTGGGGCAAAGCTAAAGTCAATGGCTCACTTTAGCTATCGGGACTCTCCTGATAGCTGGTCATTCCTTCGGGATTTGTTTTGTTTTAACCCCGAAGTGGTGATATTATTAATCAACCATCTGACGATTATTTTCTCCAACTATTATTTATCTTTTATAAAACGGCCCGATTTGTTTTAATCTCTCCCACCATGCCTTGGTTAGCCATTAACGGTTTTACCAACAAGGTTTTCATGTCCTTTCATAGTAAAGACGGTTTGATTTTTTTTTGTGTAAATAAACCAGGCATAATTGATTGTTTTCATGCCACCCTTTCGGGGTTGTGGCCTTTTTGTTTAATCTTTAGCGCTGTGTTCCTCTGTGGTTCTCTGTGTAACTATCGCTTCACCAACACTCGCGTTTATTAATTTGGTGGTTTGCGGAAAAATCAGAAATCGCATCTGTATAAATTATTTCTTTTATGAAAAATTCGACTTTTTGGCTTACGATTAAATCACACTAACATCCTGATCTTTAACCACCAGATCAGGAGTTCAGAAATTTAAATTTTGAGTAATTTTACTGTATTTATGATTGCTTCTCTGAGGAAAGTTTGGTAGCAATTACAGCTCTCGTGCGAACTTTTAGTATCTTTGTGCGACCTAAGCATTCAGCCTGGTCGATAGACTATTTTATCAGATGGCATTACTAACGCTTCAAAGCGATCATATAAACCCATTCAAAAAGAACAACGTTTCGTTGTTCTTTTTTTTTGCCTGAATTTTTTTATTCACTTATCAACTCTTTGAATTATGAGCCAATTATCCAGCATGACACTGGAACTTGAGAACGGCAGCCGGTTTGAGGGCTTTTCTTTTGGTTATCATGCGCCCGCCGCCGGGGAGGCTGTGTTTAATACCGCTATGAACGGCTACCCCGAGAGCCTCACCGACCCTTCTTACCGTGGGCAAATATTAATCGCCACCTATCCCCTGATTGGTAATTACGGGGTGCCGGCCGACACGATCATCGATGGTTTGTCGGCCTTTTTTGAATCAGAGCAAATCCATATCAGCGGATTGGTTATTGCCGATTACTCGTTTGAGTATAGTCACTGGAATGCTCAACGGAGTCTGGGTGAATGGCTTCAACAGCACAGAATACCTGCTATGTACGGGGTCGATACCCGTTCACTTGCTCCGCTAATTCGTGAATCGGGTGCCATGAAAGCACGGTTGGTAACTTCGGATCAGACAGTCGACTGGGATGACCCCAATCAACGTAATCTGGTGGCTGAGGTTTCTATTCCTGAACCTGTGGTTTATGGCACAGGTCGCCACCGTATCATGCTTGTCGATACAGGTGTAAAGACAAACATACTTCGTTGCCTGCTACGACGTGATACTACCGTGATTCGTGTTCCATGGAATTATGACTTCACCGGTGAAGAATTTGATGGTCTTTTTTTGACTAATGGGCCTGGCGATCCTCGGCAATGTGAAAGAACCATTACTCATCTGAAAGTAGCTCTTGAACGAGATAAACCCATCTTTGGCATCTGTTTAGGCTCACAGTTGATGGCATTGGCGGCCGGAGCCGAAACGTATAAGTTAAAATATGGGCATCGCGGACACAACCAGCCTGTCAGATTGGCTGGAACCAATCGTTGCTTTATAACATCCCAGAATCACGGCTTTGCGGTTGATACCGACTCATTGCCAGCGCAATGGACCCCCTTGTTTTCGAACATTAATGATGGTAGTTGCGAGGGAATCCGTCATACGGAAAAACCTTTTTTCTCCGTGCAATTCCATCCTGAAGCTGCCGGAGGCCCGGCTGATACAGAATTCTTATTTGATCATTTTATTAGGTGCATCGGGGAACCGGGGATCTTTTCTTTTACAAACCAATAAAGTAAAACGGCTATTATGAAAACTAATATAAAGAAAGTGCTGGTGCTCGGATCGGGTGCACTTAAGATTGGTGAGGCTGGTGAATTCGACTATTCCGGATCGCAAGCACTGAAAGCGCTACGTGAGGAAGGCATCGAAACGGTATTGATTAACCCTAACATTGCAACCGTACAGACATCGGCCGACATTGCTGACCATATTTACTTTCTCCCTGTGACACCTGAATTCGTTGAAAAAGTAGTGCGGAAGGAGCGACCTCAGGGTATTATGCTGGCTTTTGGCGGACAAACGGCTCTGAACTGTGGGGTTGATCTCTTCCGAAGCGGAAAGCTTGAACAATATGGGCTTGAAGTGCTGGGAACACCAGTGCAATCCATTATTGACACCGAGGATCGCGAATTGTTTGCCCGAAAGCTTGATGAGATTAATGTAAAGACTGCCCGCAGTTTTGCCTGCAATTCTGTTAGCGAAGCACAGGATGCCGCCAATAGTCTTGGTTACCCGGTGATCTGCCGAAGTGCTTTTGCGCTGGGTGGCCTGGGCAGTGGCTTCTGTAATAATGATGAAGAACTTCTGGCGCTTACTGCCAACGCCTTTGCATATGCGCAGCAGGTGTTGGTAGAAGAATCGCTGAAAGGGTGGAAAGAGGTTGAGTATGAGGTGGTGCGCGATATTTATGATAACTGCCTTACTGTATGTAATATGGAGAACTTTGATCCGCTGGGAATTCATACGGGAGAAAGTATCGTTGTTGCGCCCAGCCAGACGTTGAGCAATACGGAATATCATAAGCTTCGTGAGTTGTCAATGAGGATTGTAAGACATGTCGGAATTGTAGGGGAGTGTAATGTGCAATTTGCCCTCGATCCGCAATCTGAAGATTACCGGGTCATTGAGATGAATGCACGTCTATCACGATCCTCTGCGCTGGCAAGCAAAGCAACTGGTTACCCACTGGCCTTCGTGGCGGCCAAACTAGGGTTGGGGTATGGACTCCATGAAGTAAAGAATGCCGTTACGCGGTGCACTACCGCCTGTTTTGAGCCAGCGCTCGATTACATCGTGGTGAAGATTCCCCGTTGGGATCTCGATAAGTTTATCGGGGTGTCAAAAGAAATTGGTTCCAGCATGAAAAGCGTGGGCGAGGTGATGGCCATTGGCCGGTCTTTCGAAGAAGCCATTCAGAAAGGACTCAGGATGATCGGGCAGGGAATGCATGGGTTTGTTGCCAACCATGAATGGTTTTCGGATGATATTGAATTTGAACTTACCCATCCGACCGACAAACGGATTTTTGTAATTTATCAGGCATTTCTTGAGAATTTTACAGTAGATAGGATACATCAACTGACAGGAATAGACCGTTGGTTTCTTGAAAAGCTGCACCGTATCTTCAGACTCGAGCACAAGTTGTTTCGCGTAGCATCATTGGCTGAATTCCGGCCTGATTTATTGTGGGAGGTCAAACAGGCTGGGTTCAGTGATTTTCAGGTAGCCAGATGTGTCCTGAAGCTTCAGGGTGCTGAACTGAAAGCCGGGGTACAGTTGGTTCGTGAGCATCGGAAAAGGCTTGGCATAGTCCCTGTGGTAAAACAGATAGACACTATGGCAGCAGAATATCCCGCTGCTACAAATTACCTTTACCTTACCTATAATGGAACAGCACATGATATTCAGTATGAAGGCGATAAACGATCAGTCATCGTTTTGGGTTCCGGGGCCTATCGTATTGGTTCTTCTGTTGAGTTTGACTGGTGCGCAGTGAATGCTCTCACCACGGCGGGGAGATGCGGTTACCGTAAGGTGATGATTAATTTTAACCCTGAGACGGTGAGTACCGATTATGATTTGTGCGACAGGCTCTATTTTGATGAGTTAACTTTTGAAAGAGTGATGGATATCATCGAGCTTGAGGATCCTAAAGGAACCATTGTTTCGGTTGGCGGTCAGATTCCCAATAATCTGGCCATGCGACTGGCTGAACAACATGTAATTATTCTCGGAACAAGTGCTTCATCGATTGATGCAGCCGAAGACCGCCATAAGTTTTCTTCTATGCTCGATCGCCTTGGTGTTGATCAGCCACGCTGGAAAGAACTAAATAATTTGAAGGAAGTACATCAGTTTGTTGAAGAAACGGGCTTTCCAGTTCTGATCAGGCCTTCTTATGTGTTATCGGGTGCTGCGATGAATGTGGTATCAAACAGCGAGGAACTTGACCATTTTCTTACACTTGCCGCAAGGGTATCAGGTGAACATCCTGTGGTAATCAGCCAGTTTATTGAGCAGGCAAAAGAGATCGAAATAGATGCAGTAGCTAACAATGGGGAGGTGATTCTGTATGCTGTTTCAGAGCATGTAGAGTATGCCGGGGTTCATAGTGGTGATGCGACGCTGGTTTTCCCTCCGCAGAAAATATACCTGGGGACCATACGGCGCATCAAGAAAATTACCCGACAGATTGCCCGTGAACTCAATATCACGGGGCCGTTTAACATCCAATTTTTGGCACGTGACAATGACATCAAGGTGATTGAATGCAACCTGAGGGCTTCCCGCAGCTTTCCGTTTGTGTCGAAAGTGCTGAAGATAAATATGATTGAAGCAGCTACACGTGTTATGCTGGGTGAACATGTAGGCAAGCCGGATAAAACACTTTTCGATCTGGAGTACGTTGGCGTGAAGGCTTCTCAGTTTAGCTTTTCTCGTTTGTCCAAAGCCGATCCGGTTCTGGGTGTTGAAATGGCCTCAACAGGCGAAGTCGGCTGCATTGGTGAAGACTTTTACGATGCGTTATTAAAGGCCATGCTGGCTGTTGGTTATCGCTTGCCGAAAAAAAATGTCCTGATTTCTTCGGGACCCACGCGATCAAAGACCCAATTACTGGAAGGCTGCCGCCTGTTAGCCGATCGTGGCTTCAATCTCTTTGCAACACATGGCACTGCTAAGTTTCTCAAAGATCAGGGTCTGAAGGTAACCGGTGTAAACTGGCCTGATGAGGAAGGGTCTCCTAATGCACTCGACCTGATTCGTAACAAACAGGTTGAGTTGATCATTAATATTCCCAAAGACCATAGCAAGACTGAATTGTCGAACGATTATATCATCCGGCGCGCGGCTATAGACCACAACATTCCACTGCTGACAAACGACCGTCTTGCGGCTGCCTTCATTGCTGCCTTCTGCCGGAAACCTGTCTCGGAGTTGAGCATTAAGTCATGGCAGGAGTATGAGGTCATCTGATCAGGATAGCTGCTGATCAGTGTTTCTTGCATTGGCCTTTCCTGTGATAATTGAGCCTGTATCGTATATATTGTAAGCTCAAAATCCATTCTGTCGGTTCATGCTTTACCTGAGGGTTACTGTAAGTTTTATGGATCTATAGCGCTGGATTACTTGTTAAAATCAGTGCTTTTTAGTTATTGTTTACTGACCATGAATGATTTTCGATTATATTTTTTGCGTGTTGTATTATTTTTTTGCCAAGATTGAATTAACTTTGTTGTAGTTTGCTACGTCAGTGCAATAGCACCCAATTAAAGTCTATCTAAATCCTTAATGTTATGTTTGGTTCACCTATTTTGGACATTGCCCTTGGCCTTATGTTCATTTTTTTGATTTACAGCCTGCTTGCAACAACATTGATGGAACTTCTTGCGTCGATATTTGGATTAAGGGCTAGGCTGCTTCGCAGCACTATCTATCGAATGCTGAATGATGACCCGACCGGGAAACCGTGGTCTTTAATCCGGCTTAAAAAAGGGATCATCAGTTTTTTCTGTTTCTTCATTCCACCCCGCTGGTGCTGGTTCAGACATGACCCATCATTGGCATGGACGTTTTATAACATGCCAGGAATAAAGTATCTTGGATTAAACAACTGGTTTAAACGGCCTTCCTATATCAATCCTGACCGGTTTTCGAAGACGATTTGCGATATTCTTAAAGAGTCGGCTTCATCTTGCGATAAGAAGGACGAGGAAGCAATATCAGAGATTCTTGAAAGCGGCGAGATCAATTGCGGTGAATTTTCCTGTAGTATTGATCCCGAAACGCAACGGTTTTTGCGTTCACTTTGGAAAGAAAAGCCGGTAGAAAATCAAACGCACGAGGAACAATTCAGGCAGCAATTGGTGGCATGGTATAATGAGACCATGGAACTCCTTACTGGCCGGTATAAGCGGAGAATGCAGTATAATACACTGGCTCTTGGGTTTGCCATTGCTGTGGTTTTCAATGTTAATACCATTGAAATCGCGTCACGCCTTTCTACGAATGATAATGCCCGGGAGGCCCTGGTTCAGTTAGCAGGTTCATGGATTGAGTCCAACGGTAGTAATCCGGATTTCATTAAGAGCCCGGCTGACTCATTGGTTCCACTCAACCAACTGTCTGATAATGTCATTAATATGCTGAATGATGAAATCAGGACGCCCAATAATCTGCTTGCTTTAGGCTACGGGATACCCGATGATTTTATGGCCCTGTCACCAAAAGCCATGACCAGACGTTCGGGGGACACAGATACCATTACCAATACTGTGCAGGCGACAAAAGTGACTACATCAAAGCGTGATTCGGTTGAGTGGATGCAATGTCTTCAGGAGGTATATAACAAACGTTGCAATGCCTTGGAACCAAAGGTCAGCACAACAGCGTTGTCCATAGGTCCAAAAAATCAAGGTCCCTGCCGTGCTGTTTCCTATTCTGATAAACTCACTTTCAACGACAGGATAACTTTCGTGTTTAACAGGGTTAGACGGAATTACTCACTGTTTGGGTTTTTGTTAACGGCTATTGCTATTTCTTTGGGTGCACCGTTCTGGTTTGATCTGCTGAATAAAGTTGTTAAAATAAAAAACGAAGGAAAGAAGCCATAATACCTTAAGTCATGGAAAGCAATCGTACAGTAAAAATTGTCGTAATTCTGATTCTGCTTATCGTAGTGGTTCAGTTTGTGATTACACTCCTGAGCAGAGGAGATGCAAACAGTGCCATCAGGGAGATGAAGGCTGCCCGCGAGAGCCTTGGAAAAGCCATTGAAACATTGGATGAAGCACGTTCTTCGATAAATATGCTTACCCTGCAGCTTGATAGTGCACGTGCCGACCTGCATGCACTTGATTCACAAGTTGAACAACTGGATATAGATATGCGTACCCGTCTGGCTGCAGTCGATAAAAGACTGAATACGACCCTGTCCGACATTCGGAAAGAGAATAAAACTATTGTCGATCTCCAGAAGAAACTCTCAACCCTTGAATATCATGAATAATTATTTAACCATTTTTATATCAATGCTCTTATTGTGTTCCCTTCCTGTTAGCGGGCAACACACTGTGATCACAGATATTGAACAGGTAGCACCTCCGGTACTTATCACCAGGGGGATGGTGGTGGATGTCGAATGTGATTCTATATGGTTGGTGAGCCCATTCAGGCTTGGATTGTATGAAGAAGCTCGACAGCTTGTAATGTCGCTGAATACCGGGAATATTGAATCTCTGATAAGCCAGTATGAGCATAAACTCAAACTCTATTCATACTGGAACGATTCACTCCGGGAATCTTACCGGCTGTTGAGCTATCAATATGATTCAACACTTGTTAAAACCACATCGCAACTCTCAATGGTAGATGAAAGACTTAGTCGGGTTGATAATTCGATACTCGAGTCGAAGGAGCAACTCGATAAAGCGATTCAGGAGGTCAAACGATCCAGAACAGATAAATGGTTATGGGGTCTGGGTGGTATTCTGGTGGGGTTGGGTGTTGCTGCAATTTTAAGATAATAATTAATTAAAGGTATCAATTATGCAAAAAAAAGTCACTAAGGTCTCAGATCAATGTATCAGGTTGATTGAATTTTTCGAATGCAGTGGTGATGTTACTCGCTTTCTAAAAGCATACAAATGCCCGGCAGGTGTTTGGACTATCGGTATCGGAACGACCTGTTACCCTGATGGGTCGAAGGTGAAGCCAGGCGATACCTGCACTGTTGCCCTTGCCTATGAGTACCTGCGTCATGAGTTGACATTGACCGAATCCAGAGTTGATTCTTTCACCACCGATTCTGTAACGCAACAACAATTCGATAGTTTGGTCAGTTTCGCGTACAACCTTGGTTGTGGCGCCCTGAAGGGAAGCACTCTTCTGAAGAAAGTAAACCTGAACCCGAAAGACCCTTCCATTGAAATTGAGTTTAATAAATGGGTCTATGCTAAAGGGGTGAAGCTGAAAGGTCTCATCAGACGACGAAAAGCAGAAGCCTGGCTGTACTTTCATGGTTCTCTGAAGTTCGATTTCTAAATGTTTACTATAAAAAGCCCCGGTCAATTGTTGACCGGGGCTTTTTTGACCGACTATTGTTCGATTACTTCAGTATAAATTTGACTGTCATGGTTAGGCTGACCCTTACGGGTTTGTTGAGCTGGTGGCCAGGCTTCCATTTAGGCATGGATCTGATCACCCGAAGAGCTTCTTCATCGCAGCCACCTCCAATACCACGTTTTATTTCTGTGTTGCTGATACTGCCATCCTTTTCTATTACAAATCCTATATAAACTGTCCCCTGGATGTGTGTTTCACGAGCTATCTGTGGGTATATTATATGACTACTCAGGTATTCGAGACGTCCTTGCTCACCCCCCGGAAACTCCGGCATAGCTTCAACGATGATGAATGGAATCGTTTCATCAGGCTCGGAATAAGCCGGAGGTGGGATTGGCTGAAAAACATCAATGGACGCGGTAGGAGTTGTCTCTGCGTCAATGACAGGATCTATTGTATTGGCCGACGGATCATCTGTTGATATAAAAATGGTGGTCGGTGGTGGGGGGGGTAATGGAGGTGCAGGTGGTTTTACTCCTGTATTAATAACCGGAACTTCATCAACAAAGATTGGATTTTCAGTCACTTTGAGGGTAAAAGGCTTTATCGGGCTTTCCCATTCAAAAGCCAGAAGGACGAGCGTCAGGGCTGTAATTAGCCCAATTTGTGTAAAGGCGAACCGGTTCGATTCAAGCCTTTGTTGTTTGATGTGTTTTGGTTTCATGGCTGCTGGTATTAAACATTCGATGTGATATGAACGTATGCCGTGGGTGGCCGTGAATCCCATCTGCTATGACGGGTGAGAAGAAAACCGTAAGCTACTTGCCGGATTTAACAGATATTATTGTATAGACGGATAATCCAATCCGTTTCGTTTACGTCCAAACGCTGAAATGCAAAAAAAAGCGCCACCCGATACCGGATGGCGCTTTTAAGGATTACAATTATCAGTATAATTATCCCTGCAGGGTAAATTTTATAGGCATGTTAAACTGAACACGAACAGGCTTGCCACGTTGTTTTCCGGGTTTCCAACGAGGCATGGCTTTAATAACACGCATGGCTTCTTCATCACATCCACCACCAATACCACGTAGAATTTTAATATCGGTTACCCGGCCGTCTTTCTCAACGACAAAGGTTACATAAACTGTACCTGAAATACTGCTTTCGCGAGCAATCTGGGGATACTTGATATTATCACGCAGGTAGGTCATTCGGGCTTCATCACCACCTGGAAAATCAGGCATCGATTCAACAATCTGGAAGATTTCGGCTTCAACGATCTCTTCTTCTTCATGCTTTACTGGGACGTACTGCTGAACCTCTGAGGTAGCTGTAGCTTCAGCATCAATAACGATTTCATCATCAATCGCAACGTCATCTTCAACGATGTTGATAATGGTAGTAGTAGCAGGTGGGGGAGCAGCGGCAACCTCAACTTTCTGCTGAGTGATGAGAACAATTTCTTCTGCTACATTGGTCACCTGACGCTGAAAAGTTTCGACTACTTTCTTGTCGTAAGTCTTCCATTCAAAACCTAAAAACACCAGGACCAGTGCCAGAATCAACCCGATTTGAATAAAATATACTTTTTTATTCTCCAAGTCGGCTTTCGGCGTTTTTTTGTCAACCATATCTTTGTTTTTAAATGATAATTACATCTATACTCTAGTGCGCTAAAATACAACAAAATCTGTTAATGAGCAATGTGTTGAGTCCTGAAAAATCTTAATATGGGCATTAATAAACCTAAAAGCATGCCTTAATACTTCCTCTTATAACGAAGTTAAAGCCCTTTTATTGTAGTAAGTCAGCCCGGGTCAGAATTTTAGTGAGCCGATTCAGCTACATGTTTTTCATAGGCAACAGCATCAAGCAGTGAGGCAACCTCAGATGGATTGGTCACTTTAATCCTGACTACCCATCCACCTTCGTATGGCTCTTTATTGATAAGTTCAGGATTTGCGTTGAGCGCTTCGTTGAACTCAAGAATTTCACCCGAAACTGGAAGGTAAATGTCTTCAACTGTTTTTACAGCCTCGATGGTGCCAAAACTTTCACCTTTCTCAAGGATTTCACCAACAGTTTCAACTTCAACAAAAACGATGTCGCCGAGTTGGCTTTGAGCAAAATCAGTTACCCCAACCAATGCTTCGTCACCTTCAAGTTGTAACCACTCGTGATTTGGGGTGTACTTCAGAGTATCAAGGATTTTCATATGGTATATTTTTTTGAAAATTTGTGATTTAATGGCTGCAAAAGTACAATTTTTTGTGTCTGAATAGCTGTTGGTTGCTAAATTGTACTTTTTTTTTGATATTTGTCTGAACTTCAAACAGCCGTTCTGCAACTGTTTCTCTGTTAACCCAGCTTTCATTTTATGAATACAAAGCGAATATGGATTGTGAGCCTTCATTCTCTGGCAATGTTTTTACTGTCGTGGATAATGCTGTTTCTGTTGTTGAACCTGATGATGGCAGTCTTCTCTTTCTCCATAGGAATCCCTATGGAATTACACTTTCATAGAAGTTATTTTCTAATTCCCCCTTCTTCGTGGACCGCCGATATCGTTAAATTATTGTTTATCAGTCCTCAGGTTGTTTCCTTCAGCTACGCTGCAGGATGTCTGCTCGTATTATACTATGTGAACCAATATAGCGGTTTACTGAAACTATTTTTCATCTGGGGTTTTGTACATGGCTGGGCTGGCTGTTTCGGGGGTATGGTTGCCGGAATGCTTACCAACACGGGGTTTGGTTATGCCGCAGATTGGATGTATTTGTTTGATACCATGAAGCTGTTTCTATCTTTGTTATCGATGGTATTCCTGCTTCTTGGAGGATTCATGATAAGTCGCTCTTTCCAAATGTCGGCCAATATCTGTTTCTCCGAAATAAAAGAAGATATGTTTCCCCGGTTCATTTTTTTTCAGGTTACAGTGGTTGTAGTGGCAGGAACAGTAATCCAGTTATTCATGCGGATACCTGCCCCTGTCGGACTTCAGCTTGTTCTTCCGGCCAACGTTGTTATGTTATTACCTGTTATACTAAAAGGGCGTGGTTTTAATGACCTGCAGTTCGACGAAAGCGTACGCGATTTCCACCTACATTGTCAACTGTTGATTGCAACATGTATCATTCTTGCTATTGCAAGGCTCATATTCGGTTATGGTGTTCGGGTAGGAGGAGCATAATCCATTCCTCATTTCATTTCACTGTTTTAGGAAAAGGACTGCCCGAAGCTGAGAATGCCTTGCTACCTTTGCATAATGAACCCGTTACTTCCCATCGAAAGTTTGCGTGAAGAAATCTGCCAGACGCTGGCAAAAGGCCATCAGTTGATCCTTAAAGCTCCGCCGGGATCGGGGAAGTCGACCATGGTACCACAGTTTATTTTTGATAGTGTTATTTCAGCTCCTTCCCAGATATGGATATTGCAGCCACGCCGTATGGCCACAAGGATGCTGGCCCGCTATGTGGCAAGCCTTCGGGGACGACCGCTTGGACAAGAGGTTGGATATCTGGTTAGAAATGAGCGGCAGGCCGGGTCATCAACGCGCATTTTATTCGTGACGGAAGGTGTCCTGATGCGCAGGTTGCTTTCGGGCGATCATTTGTTGGAGGTAGGTGCCGTGGTTTTCGATGAATTTCATGAACGTCACGCTGAAACGGACATCACGCTTGCATTGGCGCTTCAGCTTCAGCAGACTTTTAGACCCGACCTGAAGATTATCGTGATGTCGGCCACCCTCAATACTCAGGTGCTTACTGGTTTTATGCCCGGGGCTGTCGTTTTGGAAATTAAGGGCCGCCTGTTTCCTGTCAATATCCGCTATGTACCGGGCCGTCGCGACGAACAGGTTTGGGAGGCCGCTGCCTTACAGATTGAAGCGTTCCGGCAGCTGTTACAGAATGGGACGGCACTGGTGTTTATGCCGGGAGCCTTCGAGATCAGAAAAACCATTGAAGCCATAAGCCGGCGTTCTTCGCTGGCTGCATTTGATGTATGCCCGCTATACGGATCATTATCAGGAGACGAACAAGAAGCGGCAGTCAGGGCCGGCAAACCTAAGATTATTGTAAGTACCAATGTGGCCGAAACTTCCATCACTATTCCAGGTGTTACACTCGTTGTTGATAGTGGAATGGTAAGGGTATCGCGTTTTGATCCACGGCGTGAAATCGACACCCTGCATACTGAATTTATAAGTCGCTCCTCATCAGACCAGCGGGCCGGGCGTGCAGGTCGTACAGCTGATGGAACATGTATCAGACTCTGGAGTGAATTTCACCATCAACAATTAGCTGAAACCGATACACCCGGAATTTATCTGGTCGATATGGCTGGCGTTTTGCTTGGGCTGATCAACAACCCTGATACTGATCTGGAAACCTTTAATTGGATTGAGGCCCCAAAGAAGGATGCTGTTGCCGCGGGATTCTCTTTGCTTCAGCGTCTGAAAGCCTTGTCGCCTGATTTAAAAATTACCGAAACAGGGCGAAAGATGGCGCAGTTTCCTCTTCATCCACGGTATGCCCGCTTATTTGTTGAAGCTGAAAAAGAACACTGTGCCCATTTTGGTGCTATTGCTGCTGTATTAGCAGAATCGGATGCCCTGCTCATCGCCTCCGGCGATCAGGTAATCAGGCAGGAGAGGTTGTATCATGGTGGGACTTCCGACTCTGATCTTATAGCGGGGGTTAATCTTTTAATCTATGTCGCCAATAACCGGTTTGACTTAAACCTTTGCCGGCAGGCAGGGATCAATCCGAATCAGGCCAGGCAACTTATGGAATCGGCTTCTCAGTTATTGAAACTGTCGGGCAGCAGGATTACATTGCCTGACCAGTCTCCCTCGGTCGAAGAGACTGAAATATTACGTAAGTGTATTTTTCTGGCTTTTGCTGATCGGGTGGCCGTCAGGCCTGATTATGCAGCCGGCAGTTTTAGGCTTTCGGGTGGAAGGGTCGGCCGCCTGAGTCCGGACAGCCTTGTTCAGCAGGCACGTATTGTGGTAGTAACCGATCTGGAGGAGACAAAGCAACGGGGAGGTACTGTTCTGACTCTTCGGAAGGTAACAATAGTCGATGAGTCCTGGATCATCAAATTAAGTGAAGAAGGTTTTATGCGGCATGAATCGGTGTCGTATGACAAAAAAAGTGGCCGGGTGATTCGAAAGACCGAATTCGTGTTGAATGATATGATTTTTAACCGGCAGATCACCGAAGATGTTGGAGCAGAGGAGATCGCCTCGGTATTGGCCGGGGCCGTTCTGTCGGGTGAAATCCAATTCAGTCAGTGGGATGATAGGGTTGAGGCTTTTATCAACAGGGTCAACTTTGCTGCAGCTAATGCCCCGCAATATGGCCTGCCGGTGATAGATGCCGATGCGAGGCGCTTTATTCTGGAGCAAATATTATATGGATGCCGCAGCCTGAAAGAAGTTGGTCGTGCAGATCCATGGCATGCCCTGCGTGGCTGGCTCAGTGTTCTTCAGTTGTCGGCTGTTGATGTGGTCGCTCCCGAAACAATTGACCTTCCCCACAGGCATCGCCCTGTCAGGTTGCGTTATGACGTTAACGGAAACGTCGTGTTGTCGGAAACCATTCAGGCGTTTTATGACTGCCCGACACCAATCACTGTGGCCGAAGGGCGTGTTGAGGTAATGTATGAACTGCTTTCACCTGCTCGCAGGCCTGTTCAACTGACCCGTAACCTTGAGCAATTCTGGAAGGGTTCATACCTTGAAATCCGAAAGGAGTTGAAGGGGAGGTATCCCAAACATGAATGGCGGTAAATTATAACCCCTCCATACTGGCAGGCTTAATTTATTAAAAATAGTACCTGTAAGGCGGCGATCTGCCGCTTCATGAATGTGCTGCAATGGCTGGATGGTTGGTTTAGATCATGAGGTGATCAGCCACTAAACTTCGTTTGTGCTTTTTGATCTTCTATCGGCTATTCCTGCTATATTGCCTCAATGAACCGGGTTAACAGGGTAATAGCACAATTAGCTATCTTTGCCGAAAAACAGCTCAACATGGTCAGACGTAAAATTTTTAATGATCCGGTACATGGTTTTATCAGTATTCCTGACGGGCTGCTGTTTAATTTGGTAGAACATCCGTGGTTTCAACGTTTGCGGCGAATCAAACAGCTCGGGCTGACGCATCTTGTTTACCCTGGTGCTTTGCATACCAGATTTCATCATACGCTGGGTGCCATGCATCTGATGGAGGAGGCCATCGATGTACTGAGGTCTAAAGGACATGTCATTACACCTGAAGAGGCCGGGGCTGCTGCTGCCGCCATCTTGCTTCACGACATCGGACATGGCCCTTTTTCTCATGCACTTGAGCATTCCATCGTGAGCGATGTGCCACATGAGGCCTTGTCAGAAGTATTCATGCGCAGGCTGAACGAGCAGTTTAATGGAGATCTGGATCTTGCCATTTCAATTTTCAATGGCAGCTATCATAAACGGTTTCTGCATCAGTTGGTGAGTGGTCAGTTGGATGTCGACAGGCTTGATTACCTGAAACGCGACAGTTATTTTACCGGTGTAATAGAAGGTTCAATAGGTACCGACAGAATCATTAAAATGTTGGAAGTCGATGGTGATGAGTTGGTTTTGGAAGCAAAAGCCCTCTATTCGATCGAGAATTTTCTCGTTGCCCGGAGGCTGATGTACTGGCAGGTTTATCTGCATAAAACGGTCTTGTCGGCCGAGTATCTCCTGGTCAACATCCTGGCACGGGCCCGCGAAATGGTAACCGAAGGAAACGAACTCTTTGCAACACCTTCGCTGCAGCTTTTTCTTAAAGAGAATTTTACACGGTCAGGTTTTAATCAGCGCCCCGAACTGATCGAATCGTTTGCCTTGCTCGATGATTTCGATATATTTAGTGCCATCAAGGTGTGGAGTACCCACAGCGATTATGTGCTTCGTCAGTTGTCGGGACAGCTTGTTAACCGGCGCCTGTTCAAAATTGTGATGCAGGAGGAGCCCTTCGGCGAAGCCATTATCGAGAAGGCCGGGAAGGAGGCTATTGAACGGGGAATCCCCGCTGATGCTGTCAATTACTTTGTCTTTACAGGTGCTGTTGAGAACCGTGCCTACGATCCTTCATTCAGTTCCATCAGGCTCATGGACCGTAACGGAGCAACCCGTGATGTAACTGAGGCGTCAGGGCGCCTCGGACTTCAATACCTCTCGGAATCTACCAGAAAGTTCTTTCTTTGCTCGATGAAACAATAACTGTCAGGTCTTTTCTGAAAGCAAAGGGTGGCCGGATCAGGGTTTATATCAGTATCAACTAATCTTGCTTTGTGACGGCATATTTTCAGGTATTTAATGCCATGCCATAAACTCTTGTTGAGCTTTAGTTTGAATGTGGTAGCCTTATATTATGCCCTTGCCAAAATCAACGTTCTCTTCATACTATTCTCCTGCTTCTGAAACATCTTCAGATTATACTCTTTTTCCGGGTAAGTTGTTCTTATGGTTTTTGCCTTTAAGCCATAATTATACAGTGCCTTACCAATAGAGGAAATCTTTTTACTATCCTTTTCATTAATCTCGCCTGCTGACCCTTCTGTTCAATAAGTTCCTGAAATGGCCGTCTCAACTTTATTTGACTAAAAAATCAGCACAATGGCTTTCCATGGATGGATAAGTAATTGAATGGTGCATTTTATGTGTGCTGACAATCAGATGTTCATGTGATCAAAGTTTTTGTTTGAGGTGAGAGAGATAATTCCATTCCCCGTTAAGTTGCCAACCATACGATCATCAGCCTTTGCCTGATAGAGCCTGCCTGTCTGTAACTAAGCCTGATGCATATCAGGCTGTAGCTGGTTTTGCTTTTAATAATGAAATACTGTTCCGCTCTTTTTATTACATGAGGTATACCTTTGTTATGTCTCATTTGGAGTCGCTTCATAGCAGCTTCGTTATCGTTTCGTGAAAATACGAAAGAGCTACAAACGCGTTTCGAACCGACTTCGAAGCTACTTCGAAGCTACTTCGAACCGGTAATATGTTTGATCTCTGTAAGTCAGTAGTTTGACAATTTCTTCTTTGTTGTAGAATAATGTGGGTTTTTGCCAGTTTTTGAGGTCATACTGACAGTTGGTTTTGAGCATAGCTGATTGTTCCGTGTCGCTGCCATCAGCATTATAAAACTACTTCATCGGGTATCATTTCGTTAATGGTTGTCTGGCCAAATCAGGCATGACTTTCCACGATGAGACATCTCATGATCCGGAGCTCTTGACAAAGTATTGTTGGTGTATGGCAAACAGAGCCGGTATCGTTACCCGATAAAAGAAATCAACAGGATTAGCTGCTAATGTTGTGTATTTCCCTTTACCTGCCTCCGACACGAGTCTTATCTTTCAAGGCCCGTCAATTTATTTTTTGCGCTGATTCAGTAAATGGTTAAGCATAAGAACTTCCGTAGGGTGAATGACAGAAGTTTTTGTTCTGTGCTGCCAATGGCAAACGCTTCCACACCTGGTAATGAATAGTATCAGAGTGTCCACAGGTAATGGAATTGAATACAACGGTTTTTTATCGTGTAGCGATTACAAATTGTAACCATTCAGAATCAATCAACCATCGCTTTTTCTTTTTTCTTATGCCTGATAATCAGCCTGCTTTCCTGTGGGGGACTTTTGTTAATGAGAAAGTATTTCCGGTTTTTCTGCAGCAACCCTGATGATGAGTTCGCCAAACAGCGTATTGGCCCAGGCAAACCATTTACGTGAGAATTTTGTGGCATCGTCCATGTCGAAGCTTTCGTGCATAAAGCCTGTACCGGCATGGGTGTTCCTGAGCATCGCGAGGCAATGGCTGATCTCTGCGCCATCGATGCAGGTCATCGCCCGCAGGATGATCCCCATAGGCCAGATGCTTCGTTTGCCTGTATGCGGGCTTCCCTGTCCGTTGGCGGCTTTGCCTTTCAGGTACCATGGGTTAGAGTCGCTAAGCAGGAACCGGCGGGTGTTGATGTACAATGGATCGTCTGTCTTATGAACCCCCAGATAAGCCAGCGACATCAGTGAAGGTACATTGGCATCATCGAGGAGTAATTGTCCACCGAAACCGTCAACCTCATAGGCATAGATTTCACCAAAGGCGGGGTGATGAATAATCGCGTACTTTCTGATAGCTTCCTCTACTTCATCTGCAAAATCTTTACATTCGCCGGCAAAGATCTTGTCGTTAATGATGGCTGTATAGATATCGGAGAGCTGTCGTAGTGACTGGACGGCCATCAGGTTCGATGGGATCAGGTAAGGTAAAACCGTGCTATCATCGCTGGGTCTGAACATAGAGCAGATCATCCCGGTGTATTTTACAGGTTGTCCTGTGCCGTTGTATGGTGGTGCATCAATAACACTGGAAGTGTGCCTGGTAAACCGGTAAGGGCTGGTACCATCAGCTCTTTGTTCGGTGCGGAGGGTTTTTACAATGAGCCTCATGGCTTTATCCCACTGGCTGTCGAAGGGAGTTGTATTGCCCGTGATGTGGTAGTATTCATGTGCCAGCCGTACCACATAACACAATGAATCGATTTCCCATTTGCGTTCATGAACTCCGGGTATGGGCTCAGGCCGGTCGCTTTTCCATTCCGACTCCTTTGTAAGGTCTTTGTAAAACGCGTTGGCATAGGGATCTTTCAAGACGCATTTTGCCTGACGATTAATCAGTCCTTCGATCATGATGCGAAGCTTCTCTTCTTTTGTGATCAGGGGCAAATACGGCCAGACTTGTGCTGTGCTGTCTCTCAGCCACATGGCATCGATATCGCCGGTTATCACGAAGGTGTCAGGTTTGCCGTCGATGATCCCGAAATCAATGGTTGTGTCGAGCGTGTTGGGATAACAGTTTTCAAATAACCAGGCGAGTTCTGGTTCGGCGATCCCGGGTTTCAATTCAGCAATTAATTTCTCCACTGCTTCGCTAATAAATGTCCTCTTCGAAGGGGCAGGTCTTTGGCTGATAAAACCAGCCGGAGAGAACGAAGACATTGCTTTAAGTGTGGCTGATTGAGCGGCGCATATTCCTGCCGCTGCCAGCCCGCCGCGGGTAATGAATTTTCTGCGGTTCATTGGCTTTGGGTATAGTTTGGATGGTAAAGGTAAAAGAAAAGTGTACGCCCAATATCTTCCGCCCTTTATATGGGCTGTTTTTCCCTTTATTGTTGATAATGGCTGATTTCATTCCTGAAAATTCTATCTTTGCCTCCAAAACCTGATTAACCATGACACTCTCTGAAGCGCAGTCGACCGTCGATCAATGGATTCAAACCATCGGGGTACGCTACTTCAGTGAACTCACCAACATGGTGCTCCTTACCGAGGAGGTGGGAGAACTTGCCCGGATTATTGCCAGAAAGTATGGTGAACAGTCGTTCAAGGAATCTGATAAAGAAGTCGATCTGGCTGATGAAATGGCTGACGTGTTGTTTGTCCTTATCTGCCTGGCTAACCAGACCGGCGTTGACCTGACCGAAGCCCTTAAGAAAAACCTTCAAAAGAAGACGCAACGTGATGCCACCCGCCACCTGAATAATCCAAAACTAAACCCTTAATAATTCCGGACAGAGGATGTACGGCGGTGGACAAGTTACTTCCTTCCGGCAGATTCTGAAGTCATTTGGACAAGGATAACGAGCTATAATTTTAAAACCTGAAATTGATTACCGTGTCAAGATAATATTTGTTAGTGCTTTAAAGCCAAATATTTAACTATTACCCTGACCTGTTTAAAATATAAATAGTCCGATTACAACACATTGCTTGCATGGTTTTTGATAGACGGTGCAAAATCAAATTTCAACGATATGATAAAATGGCTGTTACTGATTGAATGGAAAAAATCGCTGCGCTCGTCGATATGGCAGCGAAATGTATTCCTCAACATTTTTCTGGGTCTCTTCATGGTGTATATGCTGCTCATTTTTTTTGTGATGGGCCTGATGCTCTCACGGGCCATCGGTGAAGGCATGGAGATTGAAGGGGCTGATGTAATACGTGTTTTTGGAGGCGGATTGCTCTACTACATAGGTTTTGATCTCGTGTGGCGCTTCTTCCTTCAGAAGATGCCTGAGATGTCGGCCCGCCCGTTGCTTCACATGCCCATCAGAAAATCACGCATGGCAGGGTTTGTACTGCTCAGGACATTGTTCTCGCCGCTTAACCTGCTCCCTTTGCTTGTTGTTATTCCTTTCTTTGTGACCACCTATGCCGATTTTCCGGGAGGTGCAGCCTGGCCATGGCTTGTGGCCATTCTGAGCTTGGTTCTGGCCAATAACTTCATCACCTTCATGCTGAAGCGCTACCTTGCCGACAAGACCTGGGTGCTAATATTGATTCTGGTACTGCTGGTAATCCTGTTTTTCCTTGAACGTACCGGCCTGATCTCTCTTTTCGCTGTTTCGCAGATTCTATTTAGTGTGGTGCTCGACTATCCGCTGATCGCGCTTGCCTTCATTGCACTGCCTGTGCTTTTCTATATGCTTGATGTGAAAATGGTGGTAAATCGCCTCTACCTTGAAGACATCGACCGGCGCAAATCGTATCAGGTAAATGCAGGTAGAATGGAAGGATTGCGACGCTTTGGCGAGATCGGTGAGTTGTTGTTGGTGGAGCTTAAGCTTATGATGCGGAATAAGCGTACACGTACTGTGTTGTTCATGGCTCCCCTGCTGTTGCTTTATGGTTTTTTCTTTTACGGAACGCCCATGTATCAGGATAAAACGGGTTGGCTCATCTTCGCGGGTCTGTTTGTTACAGGGGGCTTTCTTATCAGCTATGGCCAGTTTCTGGTGGCCTGGGAGAGTAGTTATTTCGATACAATCCTTACCAAGAACATCAATTTCAGCCAGTATTTTAAGGCTAAATACCTTATTCTTCTGCTGCCTACCGTGGCTGCCTGGCTAATCACTATCCCTTATGTTTTCTTAGGCTGGAATATTTTGAAAATCAACACGGCTGCTTTCCTTTTCAATGCCGGATTTAACATATATGTTTACATGTATTTCGCGGCCTATAATAGCAAAAGGATCGATTTGAGCAGAAGTGGCATGATGAACTATCAGGGCGTAGGTGCCAAACAGTTTCTGGTGGCGTTGCCTGTGATGGTACTTCCGATACTTATTTACCTGCCTTTCGGCTTCTTCTTCGGCGAAGATGTTGGTTTGCTGGTGGTTGGTGGAATTGGCTTACTCGGATTGCTGTTGCGTAATCTGATACTCAAGCAGATAGTCATGTTTTTCGTTACGCGTAAATACCAGCTTGCCAGTGGTTTCAGACAAAATTAATCAGTAAAAACTAAAAAAATGGATACCAAATTTATCACCGATTACAATGGCCCTGTTATCAAGGTTGCCAACCTCTCCAAAACATATAGCAGCGTTAAGGTTCTTGAGCTCCCACAGCTCGACATTCCCAGGGGAGAGACCTTTGGCCTCGTGGGAAACAATGGTGCCGGAAAGACCACCTTCTTCAGGCTCATTCTGGATCTTATCAGAGCCGACAGTGGTGAAATTTTGTCGTATGGGAATAACGTGGCTAAATCTGAATTGTGGAAGAATTATACCGGATCGTACCTTGACGAAGGATTTGTTATCGATTTCCTGACACCTGAGGAGTATTTCGATTTTGTAGCAGCCCTTAATGGTATGTCGAAAGGAGATGTTGATAATTTCAAGGCCCGTTTTGCAGATATCTTTAACGACGAAATTCTGGGAAAGAAAAAATATATCCGGGATCTGTCAAAGGGAAACCAAAAGAAGGTGGGCATCGCCGCTGCCATGATGAGTCGGCCTGCCATTCTCGTACTGGATGAACCATTCACGAACCTCGATCCCTCATCACAGATACGCCTGAAGAACATGCTTCGTGCCGAACGTGCCGAACGCGATGTGACGATGTTGATATCCAGTCACGACCTGAACCATGTTACAGAAGTATGTAACCGTATAGTTGTTCTGGAAAAGGGGGCTGTCGTTCATGATATGGCTACCAATGACTCTACGCTGGAGGTACTTGAGCAATATTTTGCCGGATAATTGGTTTCTTCTGAGCGAGTTTTTTGGAATAATAGAATAGTTCTGTTTTTTGCCCCCGTGGCCTGAAAGCAGTTGTCTGCAACTTCTGTATCCCCAATATGCCAGATTCATGAAGAAAATCTTTGTTCTGTTTATCCTGTCCATTTTAACAGGACTATCTGCCACTCAGGCGCAAAACACTATCACCGGCAGTGTGCTTGATGCACGTTCCGGAGAACCTTTAGCCTTTGTGAATCTTCTTTTGGATGACGGTCCTGAAGGTAGTGCCACCGATATTGACGGCAAGTTTTCAATAGTAGTGAACAGGCCGGTGAAAGCGATCAGCCTGAGTTATGTTGGTTATCAGGCTGCCCGGATACCTGTTGACAAGACACAGGGTTTGTTGTTGAAGATGAGCCGCCGGAATATCGAACTTGCCGAGGTGATTATCGTTCCGGGTGAGAATCCCGCCCATAGGATCATCCGTAATGTAATTGCCAGTCGGGGAATCAACGACTACGAGAAACTCGACGCTTTTAAATATAAAGCTTACGAAAAGATGGTATTTGCCATTAATGCCGATTCCATCATGCTGGCCGATACAGCTTTGCTTGATACCTCGGCATTGAAGCTTCGAAAGTTTGTGGAAAAGCGCGATTTTTTCATGATCGAGAACGTCTTTGAGCGTTTGTTCAAGGCTCCCAACAGGAGCGTCGAGAAAGTTGCCGCAACAAGGATGTCGGGATTCCGTGATCCGGTTTTCGTCTTTCTGCTCTCGCAGCTTCAGACAAGTACCTTTTACAAAGAGGAGTTCCGCATAGGCGATCGAACCTATATCAACCCAATCAGCAGTGGTAGTCTCAATCGTTATTTCTATCAGATTGAGGATACCGTTATCACCCGGACGGATTCGACGTTCGTGATTTCTTTCCGTCCCTGGAAAGGAACTAACTTCGATGGACTGAAAGGGGTTATTTCCATTACCTCCGATGGTTGGGCTATTCGGAATGTAATTGCAGAACCTGCCGTTACCGAAAAAACCATGTCGGTGAAGATCCAGCAACTGTATTACAAACCCGACAGTATTCACTGGTTTCCCAAGCAGTTGAATACCGACATCGTGTTTCGGAACATGGAAGTGCAGGCAGGAAAGGGAGCCAACAACAGGTTCCACATGATCGCACGGGGCAGAACCTACATCAGTGAAATTCAAATTAACCCTGAAATTAAGGGAAGTGAGCTGGCGATGCTGGGCACCGACGTTGATCCCAAAGCCACTAATCAAAGCACTGATTTCTGGAAACAACACAGAATCGATTCACTGTCTGCCCGTGAATTGGAAACTTTTCGTTTTATCGACAGCGTTGGGCGTAAGGCAAATTTCGACCGATTAGGCCGGATAATGGATGCAGCCATGAGTGGGCGTATTCCTGTAGGGTTGGTAGATCTCGATTTTAACAGGCTGTTTCGGTATAGTAAATATGAGGGCTGGTATGCCGGATTGGGATTGATAACCAACGATCGTATCTCGCGAAGGTTTAACCTGAATGGTTTCTGGGGTTATGGTTTCCATGATAAAGCGGCCAAATATGGTGGAGGGTTCGAAGTGGTGGTTGATCGTATTCATGAAATTGCCCTGGGGTATCAGTATAATTTCGATATCCGTGAGAATGGCAGCACTGAATTTCCTTTTGCGCGGAAGAGTATGATTGACGAGACCTTCTTTCGGGAGATTCTTACCAGCAGGTATGATCGTTACGAGCAGAATGAGGTAAGGCTTAAGTTCAGAGCCATGCGTCATTTTCTGTTTGGTATTTCAGCAGGTACAACCATCAACAGATCCGGCTTCGATTACCAGTTTACCCCTCTAAAGGATATGGCCGGTCCTGCTTTTCGATTCACTGAACTGAAGGCCGGTTTCAGGTACGCCTTCAGGGAACGTTTTGTGAGAACTGTTCGCAACAAGATTAGTCTGGGTAGCGATTATCCGATCGTCACATTTAATTATACCCACGGGTTTGATGATGTATTGAACGGTGGGTTCAATTACGATAAACTGGATATCAATCTAGTGGCATCTAAATATTTCCGTTTTACAGGTCGTAGTACCCTTCGGGTACAGGCCGGGCTTGTCGAAGGTGATGTGCCGCTGGCGGTACTCTATAATGCTCCTGCTGCATACGCCGGCTTTTCGGTACAGAGTGACGGGTCGTTCAGTACAATGCGGATGAACGAGTTTTATTCTGATCGCTATGTGGCTTTGTTTTTCAGCCATGACTTTGAAAGTCTCCTCTTTAAGGCCGGATGGTTTCAACCCCGCCCTGAACTCCTTTTTAATGCATTATGGGGCGATATGACAAAACCCATGCTTCATCAGGGAGTCGTCTTCGACGTGCCCCGGCTTGGTTATTATGAAGCTGGTATTAACATCAACAACCTGCTTAACCTTCAGTTCTACAGTCTGGGTATAGGCGGTGCCTGGCGATTTGGCCCATATAGCCTTCCCGCTTTATCCGATAACCTGGCATTGATGCTCACTTTTAAATGGGGTTTCTGAAATCATGCACTCCTTTACTGGTTTTTGCTGCAAAAATGTTAATTGTTGTATTGTTTCTTATAACCTCAATTTTAAGTGAGTGATCGAAATTATGTAACTGGCAGGATAGTTTTATTACTGACAGTCCGATTCATCATGTAGATAATAATTGGATAATAAGTTAATACTCAACGCTCCATTTGTGGTAGGATAAAAGCCTGAAAATTATTCGTAAACTTGCAAGATTAATTTTGATACCCATACAGATGAAATTTACTGCACGGCAGGTTGCGGAAATGCTTCAGGGTCATGTTGAAGGTAATCCTGATGCTACGGTTTGGTCGCTGGCAAGAATTGAAGAAGGTGCCCCTGGTTGCATCTCCTTTCTTGCCAACCCGAAGTATACCCCCTTCATCTATTCTACCACCTCCTCGGTTGTCATTGTAAACGAAGATTTTGTAGCCGATAAGCCGGTGCCATGTACGATGGTTCGGGTGGCCGATGCCTACTCTTCTTTTGGCCGGTTGCTGGAGCTTTATAATGAGATAAAGCTCAACAAGACTGGTGTTTCGGTACATGCTACCATTTCAGTATCAGCAACACTGGGCGAAAATGTTTATGTAGGTGATTTTGCCAGCATTGGTGATCATGTGCAGATCGGATCGAATGTGAAGATTTATCCTCACGTGTACATCGGCGACAATGTAGTGGTTGGCGATAATACCACCTTCTTCTCGGGTGTTAAAGTGTATTCTGATAACATCATCGGATCGCACTGTACATTCCACAGCGGCGCCGTGATCGGGGCCGATGGCTTTGGATTCGCACCCCTGAAGAACAACGCCTATGCCAAACTGGCTCAGATCGGCAATGTGGTGATAGAGGATTATGTTGAGGTTGGGGCCAACACCACCATCGACCGTGCTACGATGGGGAGTACTTTCATCAGAAGAGGAGTAAAGCTTGATAACCTGATTCAGATAGCGCATAATGTCGATGTGGGTTCCAATACAGTTATCGCTGCCCAGACCGGAATCAGCGGATCAGCAAGTATTGGTCAGAACTGTATGATAGGAGGGCAGGTGGGCATTGTGGGTCATTTACACATTGCCGAAGGAACACAGATAGCCGCACAATCGGGTGTTGGTAATAAAGTTACAAATCCGGGAACTAAAATTCAGGGATCACCGGCCTTTGATCTCGGGAAGTACCAGCGCAGTTACGTGGTCTTCAGGAAGTTGCCAGATATTTATACCCGCATCTGCGATTTGGAAAAGCGGCTTAAGGAGCTGGAAAAAGAATGACTTTTTACTCATAGCGAACACCTTATATTACACTGTGGTATAAGGCGTTTTGTTTTGGAAATTATTCTTACTTTTGCCGACTGATTATGAGCGAAAAACAAAGAACTATACTTGAACCTGTATCTGTATCAGGTACAGGCCTTCATACGGGTAAACAGGTGACTGTTACCTTTCGTCCTGCCCCGGAAAATTTCGGCTATAAATTTGTCCGTACTGACCTTGAAGGTTCACCAATGGTTGAAGCCGATATTGATTATGTGAAAGATACAGAGCGGGGTACTAACCTTGTCAAGGATGATGTCAGGATCAGTACTACGGAGCATCTGCTAGCTGCTGTTTTTGGCCTTGGAATCGACAACCTGATGATTGAAACCACCAGCGTGGAGTTACCTATCCTGGATGGAAGTTCCCGTTATTGGGTTGAAGCTCTCGACAAGGCCGGGGTCGTTGAGCAGAATGCCGATCGTGTGTATTTTGAATTGAAGGATAACATCTCTTTTCGCAACCCTGATAACAAGGTTGAAATCATCGCCATACCGTCAACGGAACTCCGTTTTTCGGTGATGATTGATTATGAGTCGAAGGTACTCGACACCCAACATGCTGCCCTCAATCATATCGATGATTTCAGAAAGGAAATTTCTAACAGCCGCACTTTTGTCTTTCTACATGAACTTGAATACCTGATTCATCATAACCTGATAAAGGGCGGTGACCTGAACAATGCAATTGTCTTCGTGAATCGGTTGATTTCTCAACCAGAACTCGATCGGTTATCTACATTTTTCAACAGACCGCGTATAGAAGTGCTGAAAGAAGGAGTTCTCAATAATATTGACCTGAACCACCAAAATGAACCGGCGCGTCATAAACTACTCGATGTAGTAGGTGACCTGGCGCTTCTTGGTATTCGTGTCCGTGGACATATCATTGCAACCCGCCCGGGACATGCCTCCAATGTGGCTTTTGCCCGCATCCTGCGTGAGCATATCCGCGCCGAAAAGAAACACGCCGGCGTTCCGCAATATGATCCCAATCAGGTGCCCCTTTTTGATATTAATGCCATTAAGCGACTATTGCCTCATCGGCCTCCTTTCCTGTTGGTAGATAAGGTTTTGGAGATGAGTACAGAGCATGTAATAGGTGTGAAGAATGTGACGATGAACGAGAGTTTCTTTGTTGGCCATTTTCCCGATGAACCAGTGATGCCTGGTGTGCTTCAGATTGAAGCCATGGCGCAGACCGGGGGGATACTCATTTTAAGCAGCGTACCCGATCCCGAGAATTATATTACCCTTTTCATGAAGATTGACAATGTTCGGTTCCGCCATAAAGTTGTACCCGGCGATACCCTCTTGTTCTCTTTAAAGCTCCTTTCTCCCATCCGTCGCGGATTGTGCCATATGGCCGGTCAGGCATACGTTGGTGATAGAGTGGTAATGGAAGCTGAAATGCTTGCACAAATTGCCCGGAAGCCTGATGATACTGCGAAGTAAATATAAACTATTCTTAAATGAACCAACCCCTTGCATATGTTCACCCACAGGCGAAAGTGGCCAAAAATGTGGTGATTGAACCGTTTGTGAACATTGAAAAAAATGTTGAAATCGGAGAAGGTACCTGGATCGGCTCCAATGTAACCATCATGGAGGGTGCCCGGATTGGAAAAAATTGTAAGATTTTCCCCGGAGCCGTTGTCTCAGCAATTCCTCAGGATTTGAAATTCAATGGTGAGGAAACCATCGTGAAGATTGGCGATAATACAACTGTCCGTGAATTCGTGACCATCAACCGAGGGACCAAAGCAAGCTATGAGACTATTGTAGGGAACAACTGTCTGTTGATGGCCTACGTTCATATCGCTCATGACTGTATCGTCGGAAACAATGTGATACTGGCCAATGCTGCAACACTTGCAGGACATATTACCATTGATGATTATGCCATCGTGGGCGGATTGTCGGCTGTTCATCAATTCTGCAAGATTGGCGCGCATACCATGATCAGCGGGGGATCGCTGGTCAGGAAAGATGTACCTCCTTATACCAAGGCCGCCCGTGAGCCGCTTTCATACGTTGGGATTAATTCAATCGGTTTGCGCCGGCGCGGCTTCACCAGCGAGCAAATCAGCCTGATTCAAAATGTTTATCGGATCATCTACCTGAAGGGGCT
Organism: Bacteroidetes bacterium GWE2_42_24; assembly: GCA_001768515.1. Classification (GTDB taxonomy): domain Bacteria; phylum Bacteroidota; class Bacteroidia; order Bacteroidales; family TTA-H9; genus GWE2-42-24. The sequence continues at coordinate 186,336 of MEOA01000043.1, forward strand.
CAATGTCTCACAGGCTGTTAACCTGATTGAAGCCGATGTGCCAGCTACACCTGAACGTGATGAAATACTTAGGTTTATTGAAAATTCAAGCCGGGGTATCATGAAAGGGCTGGGAAAGAACATTAAAGAATAAGTGCCATCATCAGTTATTTTTCAAAAGCCTTGTGGTTAGCCATGAGGCTTTTCTGTTTTTCCTAACATTCTTTAACCCTTCTCCGGATAATTAATCAGGCGGCGAAACGTTTGCTCCTTGAATTTGTTACTTTTGAAAGCGGCATCCCTCACTTACATCAAGGACTGACTGATTGGCAGGATGATCGTCGCTACACTTAAACCCCACCTTCTCATGGAAAACAAGATTAAAATACTCTGGGCCGATGACGAAATCGACATGCTCAAAGCACACATCATCTTTCTTGAACAGAAAGGTTATGCCGTAGATACCACCAATAATGGCGACGAAGCAATTGACCTGATCAGAGAAAATATCTACGATATTGTATTTCTGGATGAGAATATGCCAGGCCTTTCAGGGCTTGAAACACTTCAACTGATTAAAGGCCTTCACCCCCGGATGCCGGTGGTGATGATTACCAAAAGCGAGGAAGAAACTATCATGGAAGAGGCAATCGGCTCTAATATCAGTGATTACCTTATTAAACCGGTGAAGCCACAACAGTTACTGCTCTCTCTGAAGAAAAATCTTGATACTAAGGAACTTGTAAGTCAAAAGACCTCGTTCACTTATCAGCAGGAATTCAGATCACTGGGGATGGAGATTTCAAATAATCTGACAGTTGCAGAATGGAAAACCGTTTACAAGAAACTCGTCGATTGGGAACTCAGGCTTACCCTCTCGGGCGATGAAAGCATGATGCAGATACTTCAGATGCAGAAAGAAGAAGCCAATCATGTATTTGCACGGTTCGTTGAGAAGAATTATATCGATTGGATATGGAATCGCTCTGAAGAGAAACCGCTCATGTCGCATACCCTCCTTCGCGACAAATTGTTCCCTATGCTCGATAAACCTGAACCTGTTTTTTTAATTCTGATCGACAATCTGAGGTACGACCAGTGGAAGACCATACAACCCCTGATCGAGGAGGGTTTCCGGATCGAAACCGATGATGTTTACTATAGCATTCTGCCCACGGTAACCCAATTCGCACGCAATGCCCTCTTTTCGGGATTGATGCCTGCCGAGATCGAGAAGAAATATCCACAGTACTGGATTCAGGAATGGGATGAAGGAACCAAGAATCAGTTTGAAGGTGACCTCTTCGGTGAGTTTTTAAAACGGCACGGGCGTGATATCCGATTTAGCTTTACCAAGGTACTGAATCTTGGTGTAGGCCGGAAGCTTGTCGACAACCTGTCAAATCTGATGGAAAATAAGCTGAATGTGGTAGTCTATAATTTTGTTGATATGCTCTCGCACGCCCGTACAGAGATGGAGATCATCCGTGAACTGGCTGACGATGAACCCGCCTACCGCTCGCTTACCCGTAGTTGGTTTGAGCATTCTCCGCTGATCGACATCATCCGCTACCTTGCCTCCAAAAAGGTGAATATTCTGCTCACTACCGATCATGGAAGCATCAGGGTGCAGTCGCCGGTTAAAGTAGTAGGTGACAAGCAAACCAACACTAACCTCCGTTTTAAAACAGGAAAAAATCTTAATTTCAATAAAAAAGAGGTCTTTGCTGTGCGCACACCCGAAGAGATACTGTTGCCACGGCAAAACGTGAGTTCAAGCATTATCTTCGCCCGTAATGACGATTTCTTTGCTTACCCCAACAACTATAACTACTACGCCAATCATTACCGGAATACCTTCCAGCATGGCGGCGTGTCGATGGAAGAGATATTGATTCCGGTTGTTTCGTTGGTGGCGAAGTAATTTCCTGGAATTGTCACTACATATAAGGACCCCGTTCTCTATAAGCAATCGGAACTGGTTCTACAGGGATTTGTTTGAGAGACGATCAGATTTTCGATAAATAGAAGATTCTTCTGATTCTTATCCTGACTACAATATCACAGAATGACAAATGGTTGTACCATTATAAGCGTGTTTGTGTCTTATCGGGTAGGCGATATTCTTCTACATTAAACCCCGTAGAACCAGGAAAAGGTTCTTGCTAAAGGTTTGAGATATAACAACAATACCGGATAGTGGAATGAACATTTTCCCGGATTGAAAACTATCGAAGATATGGTAAAGATTATAGGTGCCTTACAGTGACCTGTCTGGTCGTGGTGAGGCGTGTGAGGATCATCCTGATGCCTGACAGCATAAAAATGGGATTTCAGACAGTTATTGAATCCTGGATAACCCTTTCAGAGGAAGCAGCCAAGTAAGCACGTTAACCGTAACCATCATTCAACTTGTACATTACCCGGGCAACTTATCTGCTTTCGAAATATATGCTCCTGTTCTACTGCAAACGAATCAGGACAAGTGGGACGTTGTCTTTTTTTGCCACCCCATATTCTCATTTTTCGGACGAAATACTGACGAAGATTATTAAGCAATAACATTCGTATTGTAATTGAACTGATAATCAGGAAATCCAGAGACAAAAGCTATACTTAGGTCAAAACCAAAGCCTCCCCAGAGCTATCCTTTCGTGTGGACACAATTTTTCTACTTTTGCATCCCATTATGCTAGACAGAAAATTTACCGACCTAAATGATGGTCGATTGGTAATA
>MEOA01000044.1:0-6685 GCA_001768515.1 Bacteroidetes bacterium GWE2_42_24
GAAGGGATGACCAACCATTGGGAAACATCGATAGGCTGGCGCGAGATGTTTGCAGCGCGATAGTTACACGGAGAACCACAAAGTGGTAAAATTTCTTCTCTGTGCAACTCTGTGTCTTCTCTGTGTAACTCTGTGTAATAAGACTCGGACTCTAACCTTGGCCTGCTATGGCGGGATGCCGGACACGCGATTGTTTCACGGAGAACCACAGAGAACCCCAGAGTGGGAGAATTTCTCCTCTGTGTAATTCTGTGTCTTCTCTGTGTAATTCTGTGTCTTCTCTGTGTAATTAGACTGGGTCATTAACGTTAACTTTTCGCGATCGCCTTTAGAAGCCAATGTCATAGCAAATGTCAATTATGAGATGAAAATGAAAGAGATGTCAATGAAATTCTATAGATAATAACTCCAATTCGACGCTCAATTCATAACTCATTACTCACTACTCACAATCTGACATGATAACTGATACTTCCCGTCAATGAATCGAAATTCAGCATCCCGGCAGTAAGGTGAATATGTTTTAAAAGTACCAATTGCATCCCTGCATTGGTGGTCTTCCCATCATATTCAACCATAAGGGAAAGAAAGTCCCAATCATTATTCTTTATTAAAATCCCCCCCCAGAAACCTATAAACTCATTTTGTCCTGATCTTAACCAGTCGGTGCCATAACCTATTGTGGTCTCAATGGTTGTTGATAATTTGTTGATGCAGGTTCCTTTTGTTAAAACTAAATAGGTTGCACCGAAGTGTCTTGCAACGCCACTCTCCAGCGATGTAATAAAGTCGTGGGCTCCAATGACTACTGCCGGAATATATTTACCTTCTTTTGATATTCTTATTCGTAAACTTGGCATTCGGTCTACCACATGATTGGCATGAAGAGGGATATTCATTAGCCTGGTAGCCCTTAAATTTACTTCCAGAAAAGGAAGAAAAGTAAGGCCGGCATAAAACGCGACAGCATCGTAGCGGTCTTTGGAATAGGGCAGGTACTTTTTGGGCAGAAAGCTGGTTCCCAGGTATAGCGTTCTATCGGGATTGAAGGTTGCCGTCGGAATGTGCACATAGCCTGGTATCCCGGTGTTGGACTGGGAATAACACGGTAAGGATAGTACCAGCAATAGCAGTATAGAAATAATTCGAGTCAAAGCATCGGTTTAATAATACAGATGGCTAACCTGATAGTATCACCAGCACTGTTGGTGATAAGCGCGGATCATCCCCGCGTTATCAGGTCAGCCATCTGTTTGTATTAAAACATATACGATATTTTTATACCGATTTTGGGACCTGATAGCAGGACGTCTTTCTCCTGGGTAACGCCATAAACATCAATTACTTTCTGGATGTACTTTCCCAGGATATAGTTAAATTCTATTCCTGTCGTGAGATGGCGAAGGATAGGCCTTTCTATTCCAATGATAAGACTGGCGGTATAGTCCTGTCCCTGCTTTTTGATTTCTTCGTCGGGCAGGCTGGTGATTGTCCGGGTCAATTCAGCCTGAACAAAGACGAAGTTACCTCCTATGCCTGTGTATGGTTTACACCCCCAGAAAGTCAGGAGGTTAAGATCATACAACACATCAATGCTTAACGTAGAGAGCGTTACTGTAAGTTTTTCACTTCCTGTATAGCCGCCTATCGGTATTTCTCCTGACTTCACAGTCTCTTTCCAGTAATTATATCCAACCCTTGCCCGGAGGTCTTTTATGACATTCACCTCGATGAAGGCCCCGTAATAAGCGGCACCTGAAAAGCTGTTTTCCCAGCCATTGTCCTTAAAATAGGTGTCGTTCCAGTAATCCATCGAGGGGTTATACCAACCGGCGGTAACCCCGGCCATGCGGATGCCAAAACTTGTTTGGGCCGTATCTTCATTCTGAGCGTGAAGCGATGTAAACAGGCTGCAAGCCATGAAGCATATTGCAGTCAGACTGATTTTTGTTATAGTTTTCATAATTATTTTCCTCCTCCCTGATCGTGAGTGCATTTCCAATAGCCACAATCATAATATTCATATTTCCATACCCAATTAGGAATTACCCATATATAAAAACAACCATCAGGGGTAATTATTTTTACACGAACCCATTCAGGAATTTTAATAATGCGCCAACATAACTGAGGAACCCACTTCCAAATCAAACATCCTTTCGATGACTTATTGTTGACAATAGAATCTGGTTTGCTGCCCAAGTAATTGATAGTGGTATAAGTGGAATCAAAAAAACTTACTCTACCTCCACCTAAATAAGTATTCTGTGAAACTACATTTTTTAACCAAACGGGAGAGACACTGTCAGGTATTCCTTCCGGATATTCAACTTTTGCAAGCCAGCCAACTTCAGTCGATGATCGATCAGGATCCAGTAAACTGCTGCCTGACTCACTATATCCCTCAAGTGTTTCTGTATAGCTACCTGGTATCCCTAAGGAATAAGTACCTAAACGGTTGATATCAGTTGAGGCCATATTAATTTCCGTATCAATCTTTGCATAATTGTCCGAAACCTCCCATGTATTAAAAGTTTCGTTAAAGTAGAATATAGGTAAACTGTCAAATACCTTACTGATAAATGGTAATGGAAAAGAAAGTTTTATAGGGAGATTAGATGTTAATCCCTGGGGGGCAAGGTTTACTGTTACCAGGTTCAAAAAGTCAACAGGTGCAAAACCTGGAACTTCGATTCCTTCGTATGGGGTCACAGAAATATCAACATTGTAGCTAAATGCATTTGGTGGTATTGTCAATTCAATCTTATTGTTTAAAAATCCTTCGTTATTAGTAGATTCAATCTTTCCACCATCCGGGCCAATGGTTACCGGGGTATTAAGCTTCTTAAGCGTTATTGTATTGACTGTTATTTGTCCATTATTTATGCGTGCTTCTGTGGAACCTAATCCATAACCAAGGGCTTTAGCGGAAATTTTCACCTCATTATAGGTTGTTATGTCTATTTCTTTCATATAAATACCTTCTCTATTGGTTGTTATTTCTGTTATCCCACCAATAGTGACAATGGCATTGGCAATTCCGAGTTTTGTGGCTTTATCAATCACCTTTCCTTTTAAAAATAGTTTTGTTGTTGGATTGGTAATTACAAGCGGGTCGACTGATTTACTGCAGCTTTGTACCCAGAATACCGCTGCAAAGGCCACCAGTATAATCGAAGCGATCGTTAGGTAAGCTTTTGTTTTCATAACTTTAGGTTTTAGATAATAAAATTTTGAATTGTGTTTAAGACTCATGTTGACCTCCTTTCATGGGTTAATGATTATTGGATGATATTGTTGTTAATGCTTTGTTGATGTTGGATTTAGATTTATAATCATCTCTGTGAAATCAGACTTTAACCTTGACCTGCTGGCACGGGATATTGGACACGCGATTGTTTCACAGAGAACCACGGAGAACCACAGAGGTTAATATCTGTATCTTTTAATCCCATTTTTAAGTATTGTTACATTGAAATTTATAAGCAGTCCTGTTTTCTTAGAGGCAAACTTCATATAAGTCAGAATCTGAGCTTCGTGAACCGGATTAAATCCATCTACTGTTTTTAATTCAATAACCACTGCATCTTCGACCAGAATATCAATCCGGTATCCACAATCTAATTTGATATCTCTATAGACCACGGGAACCGCTACTTGTCTTTCTGTTTTTAATCCTTTGTCCCTCAGTTCGAAAACCAGGCACTCCTCATATGCTGATTCCAATAAACCAGGACCAAGATATTTATGTACCTCTATTGCACAACCAATTATTGTTTCTGTAATTTGGTTTATTTCCATATCGTTTTATTTACCACCCTCAATTCATAATTTTAATTTTTGTAGCTAATCTATTTACTATCAATTTCTTTATATAATCCGGATTGAGGCTGTTTGAATACTCATTTATTCCGTTCTCCGTTGCGTAAATTTTACCTTCTCCGGGTAATCCCTTGCCGCGATATTCCCATGAAAAACTGCCGGCAGGCCGTATGCGGATGAAGTGTCTGGTCGAATACCTTCGTGGTGGAAGCGGGACACTGAAGTTAAAACCCCCGTTCAGCACATCTCCCGACCGAATCGCGTAAAAGCCAATGCTGATTTCCCCGAATTGCCTGTAAACATCAAACCGCCAGCCTTTGTCCTTATCTATAAACCTGCCGTATCCTGCTTTCACTGTCAGGTCGTACCCGGCATAACGATAGCTGGCATCGGCAAACCATGTCAACAGATCGGCTTCTGTATAGGTCCATCTCCCATCCACAACGCTGGCCTCTCCCGTGCATCCACAACGGATACCCAACGAGAACTTCCCGTTGTTGGTGAACTTTCTCGTTTCCAGATCAATTCCATAACGATTTCTTGTAAAATACCCTGCTGTTCCTGTTGTAAAGATGTTGAATGGCAGCCGTATAGTCTGGTTGAGGGTCAATAATCCCGGCCGGACATAATCGCCTGCTTTTTCCAGATCATTTTGCAGGGGAATAATGACCTGTGCGGTCAGGTTCATCCCCGGCCAGAGCGATATGTTCAATGCCGGAGCGACATTTACCTGTGATTCGAGGGGATCGGAATAGTTTCCAAACTGTGCATGGATCTGCGGGTGAACAACCAGATCAAATTTGTTGAAAGATGGATTCCTCCCTGCTCCCTTTTTGAAAGGGTATAAACCATAACTCACATGTACTGTCCGTGAAAACTCATCTTTGGAAATCTCACCCTTGATGTATTGCTGGTAAATGGCTTTGTTGATAATGCCGGAAATTATCGGGATCCCTCTTTTAAGGCAAATAAGACATAAGATTTTGTTATCCGCCAATTGCAGCATGGTTTGCTTTGTAATCTCAGCCATCGCGATGGCCTCCCAACGGTAAACCCTGTTTTCATAGCAGAGATACAGCGTGTCGTTTGTAAAATCTGCCGAAACATTTTCATATCCCATCTTTATCAGCTTATTTCTGATGTCGTTCAGGTCGGGTATCGTATCGGCAACACAATTAGTCGATAGACTTATCATCATTGAAAAAACAATTATCAGATTGATTTTCATAATGCTTTATTTATCAACAATCAGTGAATTGCTTAACTATTCCTGGCCGGATGTTTCCGCATGCGCTATTGGTAAATGCTTGCTGCAATGGATTTTCTCTTAATGATTTGTTTTCCGTTATCTATATGGTTGTCAGGTTGATGTGTATATATTATTCAATTGTTGTCTGATTGATAACCACATTTAGAATGGTTGTTTAATGAGGAAATGCCTTTGTAATATTAAGTGCTGATCTAAAAGTCTGCATTCGGTGCTTCCATTTGTGAAAAGGGTGAGTGCAGGCTTTGCTGTGTAATACTGGCTCTCTCAGAGTGGATTATTCAGGTCTGTCAGGGTGAATGGTGCAGCCTTCTTCCGCTTATCAAGTGCGGGATTGTTGTTATTCACAAGTCGACAGAGGTGTGGTATTGTCTTTTATCTGGCTTTGAGAACCAGCTTAAGTATGTCCGATATTGGAGTCCTGGATGTCAGAAATTTAGTCAAGAAACCCTAGACTCAGTAACATCTTTCGTCAAAGCGTATGACATCAATAAATAGCTATCTGTCCGTTGCAGTGTAATAGTTTTAGATTAAATAATCTGATATTCAGTGATAAAGCTAAAAGCTATCGTCGGGTAATATCCCACATGTTAGATGTGACTTCCAAAGGTAAAGCAATTCCAAAAGAAAGTCAAGTATTAACTTCTGAAAGTCAGTAATATAATCACAATTAAGATGGATTCTCTTGAGTTCAGTGAGGGGTAATTTGGCTATTGGTAGCGATTGCCACCTGAAGCAACAATTAACTCAGATTACCCTGATTAGTACATTTTTTCAAACAAGGACTACATCTTCTCCACGCCACCCTAACCCCGCCTGATCCTCATTCCAAATGCCGCGTAGCGGAATGTGAAATCTTTCTACTTTAAAAAGCTTCTGGTCTATATGGAAAAAGTTTTTGCGTGAATTAAAGGAAGGTTTTAGGTATTGGCCAACGCCAAACTTAAAGTCTCCCGCTATCCATTGGCGTTGAAGCTGACCTTGACTTGCTGGCGTGGGATGTTGGACACGCGATTGTTTCACGGAGAACCACAGAGTTAAAGGTTTGATAAATCAAACCGAAACCCTGAAGGGGTGACATTATTGTAGAACAAATATTTCCGATACAACCAAAACCCCAAAGGGGTGACATAAAACAACCAATGATAGCTGGCACATTTTCACAAATACAAATTCAAATCGTTTTTGCCGTAAAAGATGTGAAAAGCTTAATGGGTAAAACCGATAATGGCTATTTCGGACGTGGTGCGAGAAATTTAAAACAAATCGAACAATTTTACTAAGGATAGACATTTGTGGGAGGAAATATTCGTTTAAATGGATGATGAATAATATCACCCCTTCGGGGTTAAATAACATTGGTGAATAATGCTATCTATAATAATACCAGCCCTTCGGGCTTAAATAACAACAAATTCCGAATGGATGACCAACCATTGGAAACATTAATAGGCTGGCGCGAGATGATAGCGGCGCAATTGTTTTACGGAGAACCACAGAGTGGGAAAATTTCTTCTCTGTGTAACTCTGTGTCTTCTCTGTGTAACTTTGTGTAATAAGACTCAGACATTGACTCCCCCCGGAAAGCCCCCCCCC
>MEOA01000044.1:6694-10928 GCA_001768515.1 Bacteroidetes bacterium GWE2_42_24
CCGATAGCTATCCGGGGGGGGCTATCCGGACCGTGACTTGCTGGCGCGAGATGCCGAACACGCGATTGTTTCTAAACTCTTCAGAGAAAAGAACGATTGTGTTCTTTGATGAATTCCAGGAATTAGCCAAATTGAACAAATATGGGTTTGAGAATTTACTGAGGAGCAAAATTCAACAACAACAGGTGAATTATTTGTTTCTGGGAAGCAAAACCCACTTGCTGAACGAGATGTTCAACAACAAGAACAGGGCATTTTATAATTCAGCTTTTCATCTGCAATTGGGGCCACTTCCACAAAGCGATACCATTGCTTATTTGCAGAGCAAGTATAGATTATCAGGTATGGCGATTGGAAATGAGGAAGCCCTTTATGTGATAAAACAGGCTGGCGATATACCTTATTACATCCAATTGTTAGCCGCTGAGGTATGGCAGTCTATGATTACCGCTTATACCGAAGTTACCGGCGAAATTATTGATAGTGCCGTTACGCGGATTGTAGAATTGAAAGGAGACTATTACCATGAACTATTTGACAGGCAGTCAGTGATGCAGAAAAAATTATTGATGGCTTTAGTTAGCGGTGGCGAAAACATTTTCTCTTCAGCCTATACAAAGGAGCATCGTTTATCGGCGGCCTCTACCACCTAAAAATCGGTTCTATCGTTGATGGAGAGTGGCATTATTGACAAAATTAACAACGCTTGGTTCATAAGCGACCCCTTCTTTAAACGATAATTGCAAAATTACCCTTTATAGCGTTACGCACCGAGGCGTAATATAGATTAGGCCGTGTAAATCCCTGTTGGCTCATAGCCTTTTGCCGATAGCCGTTAGGTGGGTTAAACCAAAACACTGGTATCAATTCTACCCGGGCTACTTTGATTTTTACTTTGGCTGCTTACCTCCAAATAAGAAATCATTTCTAATGATAATATTTCAAAGTCAAAGCCAGAAGTCAGAAGTCAAAGCCAACCCCATTGGCCTCCAAATCCTAAATCATTGTCCCTACACAAACCACAACCTCTTTCTGCCAATCTCCTCATCCAGCGCTAATCGGTCGAGTAGCGGGAAAAGACGCGCTAACAGCTCGGGCAGCACCACCGACACCGGCAGCCGGGCCTGATTCCCCAGGTGAAAGTTCATCAGGCAAAATCCATACACCTGCTGCAATACCTCTTCAACCACCTTTTTGTTATCAAGATAGCCAATCCTGTTTGAATGGAGTTTTAACTTCAATTGAAAGGGGGGCGTCGTGGCAGTGGTGTGATCATCATCGTTCCCGTTGATAAACAGCAAATAGGTGTGGGGTTTAATCTCCACATAGGTGCCGTTTGGCGGCAGGTGTTGTGCATGGGTGGGGCTCATTATCACCGGCTCTTTCATACCGGGATGGCTGATGCCTGCCATCACCACGGGCAAAACATGTTCAACGGCACCAAGGAAATCATCGAGTTGGTCGTAAATATGCCCTTTAATCTTACCGTGGTAATGAATCACCACCCTGTCCAAATGTGGGTGCTGCTGGCGGTAACTGGTGATGGCTTCCAGCAGAGTGGCGCGCAACAACCAGTCGGGAGGGTCGGGCCAAACATCAAACGAACGGCAGATTCCCGTCGTGTCGAAAGTGAAGACCGATGTCCCAGCCGGGGCAGCAGTTTGTGCCTGCCCTGTTGTGCCGGCAGGTGCCGTCGGTGAGGTTGGGGCTGATGCCATCCCGACGATCAATTCCCTTGCTGTGGAATAGGGGAGGTGCCAGGGTATCCCTCCCGACTTTGATATCAGGGCAATGGCCAGATCAATGAAAACCTTTCCTGCATGGTTGTCGTCATACGATATGGTGTCGATGGTGTGCATGGCCACGCCCCGTGTAAGGAGTTGTCCGGCCAGGCGGTAGCGGAAGGAGATTTCATCGGGATGCCCCTTATCCGGAGTGCCTGGCGCCAGATAGAGGGCGACGTAAGTCTCCATGGGATCGAAGGCTATCGCCCGGATTTCCTCCATGGGAAGAATTACCGGAGGCCGCAGGTCGTTCAGCACGAGGTTAAGCGACAGGTCCCAGATCACGGGAAGCCGCGTGAGTGATGTGATCTGCTTTTGCCCTTTGGGACAGCAGCCTGTTTTGATAAATCGCTCTGCCCTGATCGTATCCGATTGGTGATAAATGACGAATACCCTTACCTGGCGGCAGGGCGGGAGGCTGGCCGGGCCATGCGTCTGCAACCCGTGAAGGGTATCGGTGTCGTGATGGTGTTGCCCGAAACATAATGTCCGGTCACGGTTCGGGAGGATAAATTGCCGGGATGCAGGTACAGGCAACCAGTGTCCTGTATGGGGGATGATCTGTTTGAAGACCTGAGTGTTGAGATAAGTGTTGAAGAAAGCATCAAGATGCGTGAATGCAATGGCAGGTGAAGATTCCTCCGGGACGTCGTTTGGACTGATCCCCATTGCTTCTCCCAACCCGGGGTTGTAAACCGGGTACACCTTCCTGAGGCGGTAGCGTACCTCTTCCGGCAACTTATCGTAACGGCAGACTTCGCGGTTGAAGACTACCCCGGTCAGACAATATGGGTCGAGCCTTCGCTCGCACACTAATCTTTCGACACTTTTGCGCACTAACCACGTCCGTCCTGTGAAGATCACCCTGAGGCGGGGTTTTTCCTGATCAAAGTCAATTGTGATCTGTAACCTGAATTTGAGAAAACAGCGCAGATCTGCATCTCCAGGTACCTGGCCCTCTTCAATCCAGTATTCGTTGCCATGGTTCATGTCGATCTTGCAAAACCTGACCAGCGGGGCAAGGTATTCATGGATTTTATAGTGGTACAGGCACCTCATCAGCACAGGATGATGGGCAGGGTCAACCTCAATCAGGGTAGCTCCCTCGTGTGTACCGGAAAAATTAACCCAAATGAAAGGCGAGGCCTCAGGGTGGTTGGGGAATACTTTTAAAATTTCATCAGGCAGGCAGGAATAGCGTAATTGAACAGTATCCTTGTTTTCAGTATCAAAGACGTTTACTTTGATCATCTGTTGCCTGTGGGTGAACGATAGTTGATTGCTGAAGAGGATTGGTGTTGGCATTGGCTTTGGCGTTGGCTCCAGACAGCTGTCTGGGAGATTTTGACTTTAACTTTGACTGCTGATGCGAGGCATTGAAAGCGTGATTGTTATACGGAAAACCACGTAGTTAAGAATTTCTTCTCTGTGTAACTCTGTGTCTTCTCTGCGTAACTTCACTTTGGCTCCTGATAGCTATCTGGGAGACATTAACTTTGGCTATCGGGGCAAATCCAAATTCTTTTTCTTTCTTCTGATCAATTCGATAACCTCTTCTTCATTGTACTCGAACCTGCGTCCTTTCTGGTGGCATTTCACCAACAGACCCCGGTTACGCCAGTATGTGAGCGTTGTGCGGGCAATCCCGTGACGTTGACGGACTTCAGTGGGGCGCAGGTAACCTGGTTCGGTTTCCGGTATCTTACCAGTCTTGCCGAGTTCAATGATTCCTTCCTTCAGTTTGACCAAATCGAGTTGGACTTCATTGGCCATTGTCAGAAAATCATCAGTGGAACAGATTTCGTCTTCCTCTTTTAATCTGCTATTAGCAGCTGTGATAAGGGTGAGTAGTCCCGCGAGGGCTTTGCGGGTATTTTCCACTCCTGCCGGCCAATAATCTGAAATGTAGAGTCGTTTGAATGCCACGTCTGCTGAATCTGTCATTTCGATATGGTTCTGCTCCTTCGGCAGGGAGAGGGAGATCAACTGTATGGCGAAGGTGACAAACATATCGAAATGAATAATGGTGGTTAGAAAATCCTGATGGGCGGCGGCCATCGGAACCAGGTCGTGATGGTATTGATTCAGCCGGTGGGTTAACCTGAGGGCATATAGTTGGAAGAGTTCCCCGAAGTTATTACTCTTGCCGACCGATTCGAGATGTGCCAGCATGCGTTCAATGGTGAAGCCCATGATGAGGTATGGGAGCCGTTCAGATGCTGTCTTTGGGGCACAACAGACGATCAGGTCGGAGAGCTTTTCGGATATTATTGCTGAAGGAGGCGCCAGTGAAAAGGCGTGCCACTCAGCCCGAAGTTGTGGTGTCGCGGGAAGTGCTGCCGAAGCCATTCCCCGGGGAAGATCCTACCGTGTGGACACATCTCGATGGATTCGCCAACCTTCGTAAACAAGCTTAAAGTGTTTCAATCCAATCCATAGAGTAGTTATTC